>NZ_JALBWV010000001.1 GCF_022678645.1 Saccharopolyspora soli
CTCCTCAACACTCAGACTAGTAACTAGGAGGTTACTAGTGGAGGCGGCACAAGTCAAAGAACAGTTATTTAGGTTGGGGTTCTTCGATGCTTGATCGCGGGCAACGTCTCGATCGTCAGGAAGCTGGCGATCAAGATCAACGCAACCGCGGGCACGAGTCGGTCGGCCAGCCAAGCCAGGACCAGGAACAGCACAAGGTTGGGCAGCAGCCAGGGAAACACGCGTCCAGGCGCGTAGCGCATGACCCGCAGGCCGATGAAACCGTTGTTCAGCATGTAGATCGCCAGCGCGGCCACGCAAAGCCTCAGTGCGCCACCCGCGTGCTGACCGCTCGTCGCCGCGGCGACCAAGCCGCCCAGTCCGGCCGCGAACGCGACGAGTGACACCACGGGCAGGAAGTGTCCGATCAGGAAGATCGAGCGGGTGAGCCGGAACGCGTCCTCGCGGCGCGCGCTCATCGTCCGCTCTGCCACTGCTGAGCCGAAGTCGAAGTACAGCCACCAGAGCATGGCGACGACCGCGAACGCCGCGAGGCCGGTGATCACCGCGGGCGGTGCGGCGTCCGCGTCTGCGATCGCGGCGACGATCTGCGCGATCGACTCGCCGAGCACGATGATCATGAACAATCCGAACCGCTCGACGAGGTGGCTGATCTCCACTCCGCCCGACACGAGACGCCGACGCAGCGGGGAACCGCTGCGGGTGCCCAGGAGCCAAGGGGCGATCTCCACCGCAAGCGCGGCGAGCCACAGCAGGTACGTCGCGGGCGGTGCCAAGGCGATCGAGCCCGCCCACAACGCGGCTGACAACAGCAGCGGCCAGTTGGCACCGCCCGCGGGCCATTTCCCGCGCACCGCCAACCTGAACGCCAGCACCGCGAGTCGTGAAGCCGCGTACGCGCCCGCGAACACGGCCGGGTGACCGTGCGCCGCCGGTGTCGCCGCCCCGGCCATCACCAGCAGGATCGCCATCTGGACCAGGACGTCGATCCGCCGCTCGGCGCCGATCTCGCCGGTCAGGTTGGTGTAGAGCGTCGAGCCGACCCAGACCCACCACGCGGGCAGGAAGAGCACGAGCAGTCCGAGTCCGGATTGCCATGTCGGATGGTCCACCAGCGGGTGCGCGAGTTGTGCCACGAGCACGACGAAGAGCAAGTCGTAGAACAGCTCCAGCCACCCCGCGTGCCGCTCGACACCCTCGGTCGGCTCCGGTTCACGTGGTTCGACGTTGCTCGTTGGCCCGGACATGGCGCAAGGCTACCAAACGAAGTAACTGATCTTTGACTTGATCTATCAGTGTCAGTAACGTAGTAGTTATCTGTTCGAGTGACGAGGAGCATCACGTCTGACGGCCATGACCTGGCGACCACGTCCCGACCACACGCGGGCGGGATAACCACTATTGGCGCCGGAGGTGCTGGTATGTCGACTGATTGGTTTGCGGAAAGGGTGCTTCATGACTGGGACGTTGGTGCTCGGAGGCGGAGGAATTGCCGGTATTGCCTGGACGACCGGGTTACTTGCGGGAATGGCCGATGCGGGCTTGGATGTAACGGGGTTCGATGAAATAATCGGGACCTCGGCAGGGGCAACGGTAGCTGCACAGTTGGGCAGTGGATTGGATCTGCACGCGCTCTTCGCCAGGCAGACCGAGCCGGACCTGCAGGCTGTGGAGATCGCTGCTCGGGTGAATCTGAAGACCTTTGCAACGGACATCGCCGCGGTGCTCGGAGAAGTTGATATGCATCCACTGGAGAGGCGCCGCTCGCTGGGCAGGTTCGCCCTGGATGCGGAAACCGTGGCCGAGAAAGAAAGGCGTGCGGTTGTCGAATCGCGTCTGCCATCGCACGCATGGCCATCACTTGGGCCAGAGTTGAAAATAGTTGCGGTGAATGCCAATAGCGGCGAGCCTCGGGTCTTCGAAAAGGGGACGGGTGTCGGGTTGGTCGAGGCTGTCGCCGCGAGCTGTGCTGTGCCTGGGATGTGGCCGCCTGTCACGATCAACGGAAGTCGGTACGTGGACGGCGCCGTCCGGTCGAATACGAGCGCAGACTGCGCTGTCGGCGCATCGAAAGTTCTCGTGGTTGCCCCTCTTGGGAACACGGAGCTTTTCCCGGTCGAGAAAACGCTGGACGAAGCGATCGAGGACCTGTGCGTCAGCGGTGCCCGAGTCGCACTCGTCACTCCAGACGCGGTGTCGACGGCCGCAATCGGGAACAACCCGGCGGATCCATCCACCCGCAAGCCCGCCGCAGAAGCTGGGCGCATGCAGGGCCGCAACCTGAAGATCGAGTGGAGCGGCACCTGAAACGGCACCTCATGACGGCGTCACGGAAACTCGGGTGATGCGCCGACGTAGCCACCGGGCCCTATGCGAGAGCGAAGCCGTGCCATCGCGTCGACCAAGTAACAATCAAGTTACTTCGTCTCGATTCAAGTAACCGTTTAGTATACTTGTGTTATTCTCGACGCCATGCCAGCGACGCCCGACTCGAAGGTGTATCGACCGCGAAACCCCGAGGCGACCAAGGAGTTACTGCTCGCGTCGGCAGGTGAGGAGTTCGCCGAGCACGGGTACGCCGGAGCTCGGATCGATCGGATCGCAGACGGCGCGCACACGAACAAGCGGATGATCTACGCCTACTTCGGCGACAAGGACGGGCTGTTCAGTGCTGTTCTTGAGCGGCAGATCGGCTCACTGGTCCAGGCTGTTCCTCTCATCGACGGCGACCTCGTGGGCTTCGCGGCTGCCAGGTTCGACTACATGCTCGCCAATCCCAAGGCGCGCAGGCTGGCGGCTTGGCGCACGTTCGAGCGTGCTGAGCCGACGGCCGCCGAACGCGAAAGTTACCGGGCGCGAGTCGACAGCGTTGCGGCGGCGCAGCGGGCAGGAAAGCTCACCAGCGACATCCCCGCCGTCGACCTCTTCGCTCTCGTCCTGCGGATGACCGAGAGCTGGCTCAGCGCGCCCCCCGGCATGCGCAGCGCCGCCGATGGCGATCCTCAGTCAAAGGAAAGACTGGAAGAGCACCGCGCTGCGCTAGTCCTGGCAGTGCGCCGACTGGTTGAACCGACGCCGCAGAACCCGTAACGCGCCGGGTGACCCCAGCGCGCCCCTCGGCACCGACCCGCGCTCCCGCTAGAAATTCTTGAACGTGTCGGTCTTGCCGTAGCTCTTCTCCCATTCGGCGCTCGTCTTGGTTGCCGGGTAGCAGTGGTAGCTCACATCGTTGGAACCGCCGCTGAAGTTCCCCGTCACCTGGTAACGGACACCGTCGATGCTGTTCTTGGGATCGGCACCGCCGTAGATCTTCCCATCGGAGGTCAGGAAACCGTCGTGCCGGATGTTGTCGAGCTGGTTCTGCGCGGCGACGTCGGCGTTCTTCGCAGCGTCCAACTTTTCGTTGGCCTTCCTGACGTCGTCGTAGCTGGCGTCCCCGCGCTGGTAGTCCTGCCAGACCTTCTCCTGGTTCTGCTTCGCTTCCAAGCGCGCCGCGTCCGTGCCCCCGCTCTTGTAGTTCTCCAACGCCTCCTGCCGTTTCAGATCCGCGATCTGCGCGGCGTTCTTGCCGAAGTAGTCCTGGTGCACCTGATCACCGAAATGCGACGGGAACTGCGTGCCTTGGCCGACGTTCTTGGTGTCCAGGCCGGGGAGGAACGTCTTCTGGTGCTTGTTCTGGTGGGCTTCGACCTCGACGTTGTACTTCTTCCCGTCGATGTCGTAGGTCCCCACGGGCTTCTGGTCGGCCTTGGATCCTTCCGGCTTGTTCGTGTTGCTGCCGCCCAGGTTCGCCGCGTTGTTCCCACCTTTTCCGGTCGCCGGGGCGTCGTTCGAAGCGTTGTGCTTGCGGCCGGGTTTGTTCTTCACCAGCCCAAGCGGGTCCGCGGCGCTGTGCGGGTTGCTCACGTAGGCGACGGGGTTCGGGGCCGGGGCGAGTCCCAGCGGATCCTGGCTGAGGTAGCGGCCGGTCGCCGGGTCGTAGTAGCGGTAGACGTTGTAGTTCAGCCCGGTTTCGAGGTCGGCGTACTGGCCGGGGAACCGCAGCGGCGTGCTGGCCGCGCTGGGCTGTGCGGGTAGCTCCTTGCCCCACAGGCTGGTGCGGCGATGCCAGGTGAGCATCCCGCTGGGATCGATCAGGTCGGTCGGCGTGCCCACCTGGTCGGTGATGACCGCGTGGAAGCGTTCCCGCCCATCCGCGCCGCGTTCGAGCTGGGCGACTGGCGCGTCGTCGTCCGGGTGGTGCGCCCAGGTCGTCACCGCTCGGCGGCCGGTCGAGTCGGTGTGCACCTGCTCGATCAGCGTCCCGCCGTCCCAGACGAAGTCGACCTGCTCCGCCACCGCGGACGAGTTGGGCACCAGCCGCTGCTTGGCGATCCGTCGGCCGACCGGGTCGTACCGGTACCGCCAGACGACGCCCTCCGGGGTGGTCACCGCGACCAGCCGATCGTAGGAATCCCACGCATAGCGCCAATTCCGGCCGGTGTGATCGGTGCGGAGCGCCAGCCTGCCCTGCGCGTCGTACTGGAAGTTGACGGCCCCCGCGGCGATCAGGCTGTTGCCCGCGTAGCGCCGCGGACCGGTCTCGGCATCGCCCAGCCCGTTCGAAGCGACGATGTTGCCCAACCCGTCGTACCGGTAGCTTTCCCGCCGGTCCGGCGTGATGACTTCGACCACCCGGCCGGACGGGTCGATCTGGTAGCGGATGCTCCCGGAGAACCCGTCATCGGTAGCGATCAGTTCGCCGTCGGGGCGGTAGTGGAACCGCCGCCGCAGCACGGGCTGTCCCGAACGCGCCGCAACCTCCTGCGAGTTGAGCCGCTGCTCGCCGTCGTACGTCTGGACCAGGGTCACCCCGTCGTCCACCGAGCGGTTGATCTGCCGACCGGCGGCGTCGTAGCCGAAGGTCGACGAATGCCCGGCGAAGGACAGCCCAGTCGCCCTGCCCGCCGCGTCGTAGTTCCAAGCACTGGCCACCCCGGACGGCGTTTGCCGCCGGATCGCGCCGTTCTCGTTGTCGTAGCGGAACGTGACGGTCCGGCCGTTGCTGGTCTCCGCGGTGATCCGCCCCTGGTCGTCCCGCTCGAATTCCAGGACGGCATCGTCGTTGGTGGCCCGGATCAGGTGTCCGACGGGGGAGTAGGTGTACTTGGTGACCCCCGAAGGAGCACGCCATTCGACCAGGTTGCCGAGCGAGTCGTAGACGTATTCGGTCTCCTCGCCCGCGCCGTTGACCGAGCGCACGAGCTGTCCCGCGGCGTCGTAGCCGTAGCGCAGCACCCGTCCGTCGAAGTCGTGTTCCTCGATCACCCGGCCCGCGAGGTCGTAGACGTAACGCCAGGTCTGGCCCTGCGGATTCGTGACGGAGGTCAGCCGCCGCTCGGTGTCGTAGGTGCGCGTGGTGCGTGCCCCGGTCTCGTCGACGCTGGCCAGCTCGATCTCGAACGGGCCGTACTCGGTGGCGGTCACGCCACCCGTCTCGTCGACCTGCGCGATCTGGTTGCCCTCCGGGTCGTAGCGCCACTGCACCCGGTTGCCCAGCGAGTCGACGTGCCAGGCACGATGACCGTCCACGGTCCAGCCGAGCTGGATCTGCCCGCCGTACGGTGTGCTCGCCTGCCGAGGGCGTCCGAACAGGTCGAGCAGTCGCCGGTCGGGCTCGGTGGTCTCCGGCTCGGCGGTCTGGGCGCGTCCGGAGCGGAGGCTGTCGAGGCGGAGTTCCGCTGCTACGCCGACCTTCCCGCTGAAGGCGTCCAACTCCTCGTCGTAGCTCCGCGTCCAAGTGCGTTCACCATCGTCCACCGTTATCGAGGCGACGGTGTTGTCTTCGTTGAGGCGGAGCCGAACCACGCTGTCGTCCGGTCGCGTGATCCACCTCGGCCTGCCCAAGCTGTCGTACTGGTAGTAGGTGGTCCGTCCCAGGGGATCGGTGCGGAAGAGCAACCTGTCGTAGCGGTCCCACGTCGACAGCGTCGTGTTGCCGAGCGCATCGGACTCCCGCACGACCTGTTTGGCGTCGTTGAACTCGAATTCCTTGACGCCGCCCAAGGAATCGGTGTACCTGGTGATCCGCCGCTCGCGGTCGTAGGTGAACGCGGAGTCGAAGAAGCCCTTGTCGCCCACCGTGCGCACGCAGCGGCCGTGCTCGTCGTAGATGTAGCGGAACCAGAACCCGTTGCGGTCCTGCCACTCCGCCAGCCTGCCCGCATCGTCGTACTGGAACAGCAGCGCCTTGCCCGAGGAGTTGGTCACCTCCGCCAAGCGGCCTCGGTCGTCGTAGCCGTACCGCATCACCAGCACGTCGAGGTTCTGCTCCGGGTCAACCACCCGGATCGCCGTGACCCGCTCCCGAGCGCTGTCGATTTCCACCCGGTACCCGTCGGAATGCCGGATCGCCTTGGGCGGGCCGAACCGGTGGTGCTCGATGTCGATCCGGCGACCACCGTCATCCTCGACCGCCAGCAACGGCAGCACCCGGTCGCGCTCGCCCAACCGGCCGAAGTGCAGAACCTCGTTCCGCTGCGGGTTCTCCAGGCTGTAGCCGCCGTCCCGCACGCGCAGCGGCCACCGCGGACCTTCGACCGGAAGCACCTGCGCGTCGTCCGACGGCAGCGGGTAGACCAGGATCATCCCGTCCGGGGAGAAGTAGCAGACGTGCTCGTCGTCGACCTCCAGGCGCTGGTCCAGGGTCGAGGTCCACGACGGCCCGAACCACCGGCCCGCCCGGTACGACGAGATGTGCATGCGTTCCAGCACCAGGCTCAGCGGTCCCAAGATCTGCAGATCCGTCTCGGTCATCACCACGTGCCCGGTGGCGAGGTCCACCGGTTCGGTGCCGCCGGTGCACAGGTCCTCGCTCGGGATCGCGCGGTCCCTGGGCGAGTCCGGCTTGTTGTTCGGGGCGTTGGTGGGGCCGTCGGGCGTGCCGCGGGTACCGGCGCTGGACGTTTGCGCGGGCGGTGCGTCGCCGATCGGGCCGTTGCCGTCGCCTTGCGGGCCTCGGCTCGGTGGCGGCGCGTCGGGTGCTCCGCTGCCGGGGCCAGCGCTCGACGGCGTGGTCGATGCCGGGTTGGTCGGCGCCGGGGTGCCGTCGGGGTCGTTCTTCCCTGGCGGGCGGATGTCCTTGGGCGGCGGGGCGGAGGAACCATCGGCCTTGATGTTCTTCAGGGCCTTGCTGGTGTCGCTGAAGGAGTCGCCGAGCTTCTTCACCAGCGGCATCAGGGCCTTCATCGCCTTGACCAGCTTCGTGGTGATGTCGGCGATCTTCGCGGCGACCTTGGCGATCTCGGCGATCACCTGCGGCAGCACCCAGGCCATCGCGATGCCCAACGTGGCCAGCACCTGCAACGCCCAGCTGACCAGGTGGCCGACCAGTTCGGCGATGATGTCCCGGACCAGGGTCCGCACCGCTGCCACGACCTCGCCCGCCGTGGCGATCCCGTTCGCGGCACCGTCAGCGGCGCTCTGCGCGGCGGCGATGAGCTTTCCGGTGTCCTCGCTGCGAGTGCGGTACGCGTCCGCGGCCTCGCCGACCCAAGCCGAGGTGTCGCTGTTGACCAGGTTGGCCATTTCCTCGTTGACCGCGCCCAGCTCGGCGCTGATGTTCTTCCAGGTCTCGGAGTGGGCCTTGATCTGATCGGCGTCCCCGGTCAACGTGTCCAACGCGTCGGACAGCGGGCCGACGTGCTCCATCAACCAGCCGACGCCAGCGGCGATGATCGATCCGAACGGATCCATGGCCATCCCGAGGGCGTCCAGCGCGGTACCGGCCGCGCCCATGACCCCGGCGGCCCAGTCGCCGCTCTCGATGGCCTTCTTCGTCTCGTCGGCCGATTCCAGGATCGGCACCCCGGTGAAGGACTGGGTGGAATCCTTGCGCTCGGCAACCAAGGGATTCGTCACGATCCCACCGCCTTCTGCCCGTCGACGTGCACCGCTGGTAGTCCTCCTAGTACGTGCACCCGGCCCGCGGGCCGGGTGCTAGAGCAGGTCAGTCCCGCAACGGGTCGAAGTCGTCGGGGAAGTCGTCATCGTCGAAGCCGTCGCCGCCGGGACGGCGCCGTTGCTGCGGTCCCGGAGCCGTCGGTGGCGCGGCCGGTGGCGGTGTCGGCGCTGGCGGTGTGGGCTGTTCCGGTGTCTCGTCGTCGGCCGCGAAGTCCCACTTCCCGGAACCCGGTTCCGGTTCCGATTCCTCCGGGGGCTCCGGGAACCGCTCGCGCAGGTTGTCCAGGACCACCGACCTGGTCTGCAGGTCCTCGTCGCCCAACTGCTCGGCGAGCACGTCGCCGACTCGGGTGGCGATGTTGGCCTGGGCCTGCTGCATGGTGCTCAGGATCTGCGCGGACAGCTCCTGCAACGGCATCGAGCGGATCTTCTCGGTGAACTCCAGGTCCGACACGCTGCCATCGGCCCGCACCGTCACCTTCACCCGGCCGTCCGGACTGGTGGCGGTGAGCCGGAGCTGCTCGGTCTGCTGCTGCACGGCCTGGTACCGCTGGGCCTTCTCCGCGAATCCCTGCGCCCACTGCTCGATCCGCCGCTGGGCCTCGTCGGGGTCTCGCACCAATCCGCTCTGGCTGTCGCCGAGCATCTCAAACCTCCATCGCTATGCCGGAATCCGCGACGCGGACGTCACTGGGCGGGCAGTTGGGCCGTTCTCCGGTGCAGCACCGGTGTTGCCGGTGTTGCCGCGCCCTCGTCGAGGAATCCGCTGAACAGCTCGGAATTGGCCTCGTCCGTGTCCTGGTACTCCTTGGCGGTGGTTCGAACGTTGTCCGCCGTCGTGCTGAGGCCCTCCTCGGCGGCTTTCAGCGCGTCCATGCCGTCCTGCTCCATCGGGTTGATGATCGGTGGCAGGAAGGAGCACAGCAGCCCGTAGGCGTCGTCGGACATGCTGACGGTCTGCGCCGCCGAAATCGCGGTGTTCACCCGGTCCACCAGGCCGTCCAGATGGCTGGCGTGCGCGGTCAGGTCTTCCGCCGCGACTTCGTAGGACATGGTCCGATCCCTTCTCGTGAACGAGCTTTTCCGCCTCGGCTCAGCGGTGGGCGTAATCTTCCACTGTGGACAGGACTGCGGCGACGCGGTCCGCGATGCGCTGTTGACCGGCGGGCGCGACGCTCAACCAGGAATCCTCGCTGACCATCAGGTACCGGCCTTGCGGGGTGTCGAACCAGGTGACCAGGGTCGACGCCCGGTGCGAACCCCGGGAAACCCCGAACTGCCCGCCAGCCACCCGAGTACCCGCGAACTCCAGCAGCGCGGCTGCGTCCTTGGCGGGCAAACCCGCGCGGATCAGCGCTGTTTCGTCGTCGATGTCGCCGCCGAACGGGTCGTCGTTGAAGTCGTCGTCTTGGTCCAGCACGCGCGCCAACGGCTGTTGCGGGATGGACATGGCGCGCGCGGGGCCGGGCTCGTTCTCCGGTAGGACGTCGATGATGGAGCTAGCCAGCGCGGTCGGGCGGATCCCGGTCAACAGCAGCTGGTCTCCCACCATCTCGGCGAGCACGGCTGCGCGCCGACTGGAGGCTGCCAGCGCACGCAGCGGGCGTTCGAGGTAACCGACCGCGTCGACGGAGATCTCGGGCTCGACCAGCAGGCGGAGCAAGTCCGCCAAGTCGGCGTCCAGCCGGTTGCCGACCGCGAGGCCGCGGTTGGCCAGGTTCCGGTACATCTCTTCGGTGAGCCGGGCACGTTCCTCGACCGTCGCGCCGACGCTCGGCACGTCCAACGGGAAAGGCACCTGGCCGCCGCCGAGCCCGCTGTAGAGGAGGTCGAACTCGGTGGCGGACAGGGTGAAGTCGGGCTTGCGCGTCATCGCTCCTGCCCGGTGTTGTCCTGCTGCTTCTTCGGCTTGCCCGCGCCGATGACCGGCGGCGGCGCGTCGGCGACGCCGGGTACGTCGAAGAGCTGCTCGCTCTCGACGTACTTGGCGGAGCGGGACTGGTCCTCCTCGCCCTCGCGGCCGCGATTGGCCATCGGCCCCATCGGACCGCCCATCATGGACTGCCCGGCCGCACCGGCGCCACGCCCCATGACGGCGCCCTCGCCGGGGACGCGCCCTGGCACGGCACCAGCCGACGAACGCCCACCGGCGCTGAGCTCGCTACCAGTTCCACCAGCGCCGCCGAAACCGCCACCGGCACCACCACCGCCCGGCATCAGCGGGACCGTACCGCTCCAACCGGAGCGCCCCTTGCCGCCCGGACCGGGCGGCGTGACGGGATTGGCGCCGAAAACACCGCTTCCGTCGGTCGTGAGCGGGCGTCCATTCCGGACGATGTCATCGCTGCCCCCGACGGTCGACGGCGGAGGGCTGAAGCTCTGCGATGTAGTGCTGCTCGGACCGCTGCGGTAGTCGTACGATCCACCGCTGCCGGGCTTGAACGCCGTCGGGCCGGTATTGCTGCTGCCACCTTGGAACGGGGGCAGGCTCGTGCCGCCCTGGAACGGCGTCGCGTTCGTGTTGCTACCGCCGTGGAACGGTGTCGGGTTCGTGCCGCCCTGGAACGGCTGTAGGGGAGGGGCTCCAACGCCCTGTGCTCCGCTGGCGGCGGGAGCCTGTCCACCGGAGAAAGGCGCCGCCGAACCGCCAGTGCCTTCGAATGCGGGCAGGGGCGGTGCTCCAGCGCCAGCCGGTCCGCCTGCCGCGGCCGCACCGGTAACGCCCGGCTGACCTGTGCCGCCTGCCGTTCCCGGCGCACCGGGGACGCTGGCTCCGGCTCCCGCGGGCACGGAGGCGTCCTCGGCCCGGACCGCGCGCCGCAACCCGGCGGCCTGCATGGTCGCTTCCTCGCCCCGGATCGGGTCGGGCGGTGGAACGAACGGAGGCGTGCTGCCATCCACCGCCTGGGAATCGGTTTCCATCTGCGCCATCACGGCGACGGCCTGCGCGTGGGCGGAGTTGGCCTGGTCGTTCTTGGCCTTCGCGTCCACGGCCAAGCTGCCGAAAGCGGCCAAGTCCCCGGCGACATAAGCGTGCGCCAGCCTGGAGTTCAGATCGGTGGTGTCCACCGGTTCGGGCATGCTCGTCTTCGCGACCTCCATGACCCGGCCCTGCTCGGCGAGCTTGCCGCCGAAAGTGCCCGCCGCCTCACCCGCGGTCCAGCTCCAGTCGGAGAGCTGGCGAATAGCGGCGCGGGCGGAGTCGGCGGCTTCGCCCTGCCAGCCGCTCTCGGTGGCCTGCAAGCGCTGGGCCATCTGCTGGGAGGAGTCGCAGATCTCCCGGCTCATCTGCACCCACTCCTGGGCCAGTTCGCCGACTCGACCGGGATCGTTGTCGAGGTGCACCGATTCGTAGAGCTCCCGGTGGCTGCGGGAAGCCCAGTTCTGCGACTCCTGCAACGCGCGGTCGTCGTTGACCGAGGCGGGCTGAGTCGCGACGACAGGTCGTGCTGGCGAGGCGTCCGCCATGCTTTCGTTCCTTCCGTTGACCGCGAGATCCGCGGACCCGAAACCGCCGGGCGCGCACCGCAGTCGGTCCGCGCTGACCGGTTCAGCGCGGAATGTCGATTATGTCCATTTTGGATTTCGTCGGTGCGAGCTCATCGGCTCACGGTCCGAGCGGCAGATCTGGGGCGACCTTCCGGAACGAATCGGCGGCCTGCTCGTCCAGTTCCCGGTAGCGGCGCATGGCATCACCGATGGCATCGTGCGCTTCTTCCAGGATCTGGCGGTACCGCGTGAGCACGTCGCTGAACGAGCCGTCCTGATTGGCCGTGCGGCTGACGAACTTCACCGCCATCGCGTCCGCGACCGGGTTCTGGCCCAGCGGCGCGCGGCGGGCCAGGTTGTTCGCCCGCGCCAACCACGCGTCGACCTGGTCCCGCTGCTCGGTCAGCATCGCCAGGATCGCTTCTCCGGCGGCCGGGTCGAGTTTCAGCTTGCCGGACTCCACGTTCTGGCGAAGGGTGCCGACTTCTTCGGCGGATCGGGCCAGCGCCGCGCGCGTCGTGGTCGCTTGGCTGGCCATCGGAGCCGCCACCAGTCGACGGGTCGGTGCCGTGGCCTGCTCGGCCGGTATTTCGCTCACGGATTTCCCCCGGAGATGCGTGTCACGCCCGCCACGATCGCTCGAACCGCCAACGTCCGGCCAACGTTCCACCAATGTGGGAGGGCATCGAACATGGGTGTGATGACAGCCGGACGAACGTGCTCATTAGGATCATCGCAATCGACTGGCCTGTTGCGGGGGAGCAACTGATGCGGATTCGGTTGATGGGGCCGGTGGAGCTGATCAGCGCCGACGGTCGAATCGTCGACCTGGGCGCGGTGAAGCGGCGGATCGTGCTCGCCACGCTCGCCCTGAACCTGAACCAGGTGGTCTCCGGAGACCGCCTGATGGATGTCGCTTGGGGCGGAAAGCCGCCCCCCAGCGCGAAATCCGCGTTGCAGGGACATATCGCCCAGCTGCGCAAGGGGCTCGGTCGGGGCGTGGAGCTGGCCACCCGCGCGCCCGGCTACCAGTTGCTCGCCGACCGCGGGCTGGTGGACATGACCAGGTTCGACGACCTGATCGCCGACGCGCGAGGCGCACCGGACGTCGAAGCGGTCGAACTGCTGCGCACGGCGCTGGAATTGCGCCGGGGCCCGGTGCTCGCCGACTTACCGGCGGACGGTCTGCGGGCCCAGGTCGCGGCCCGGATGGAGGAGTCCGAGATCGCCGCCGTGCAGCAGCTCGGCGAACGGCTGCACCGGCTCGGCAGGATCACCGAGGCGATCAGCCTGCTGCGGGATGTGGTCGATCGCCACCCGCTGCGCGAACCGCTGGTGGAACTGCTGGTGTTCGCGCTGCACCGAGGTCGACGGCAAGCCGAGGCGCTGAGCCTCTACCACCGCACCAGGGAACTGCTGGCCGAGGAGCTCGGGGTCGATCCGAGCGCGGGTCTGCAACAGGCGTACCAGCTGGTGCTGGCGGGCACCGAAGACCAGGAGGTGCCCGTGCCGCAGTCGGCCCCGGCGCAACTTCCCAGGGAGCACCGGGGTTTCGTGGGGCGCGACGCCGAACTCGCCCTGCTCAGCACGAAGCAGCACGGTGCCGACGCGATCCGCGTGCTGGTGGGACCGGCCGGGGTCGGCAAGACCGCGCTCGCGCTTCGCTGGGCGCACCAAGTGGCCCCGGAGTTCCCCGACGGGAACCTGTTCGTCAACCTGCGGGGCTTCGACGAGACGGAGCCGGTCGAGCCGGGCACCGCGCTGACCGGTTTCCTCCGCGCGCTGGGCGTGCCCGACGTGCGGGTCCCGGTCGATGTGGACGAGCGGGCCGCCCTGTACCGCTCGATGTTGGCCAACCGGCGAATGCTGGTCGTGCTCGACAACGCGCGCAACGCCGCGCAGGTACGCCCGCTGCTGCCGGGCATGTCGAGCAGCGCCGTGCTGGTGGCCAGCCGCGACCGGCTGGACGAACTGGTCGTCACCGAGGGCGCCGTCCGCGTGCTGGTGGGCCGCTTGTCCCGAGCGGATGCGGTGACCACGCTTCGGCAGGTGGCCGGGGACAGCCGGGTCGAAGCCGAGCCAGCCGCCGCCGCTGAACTGGTCGAGCTGTGCGACCGGCTGCCGCTCGCGCTGCGCATCGCCGCCGGACGGCTGGCCACGCATCCACAGTGGACGATCAGGGCGGTGCTCGGCGAACTTTCCGACGAGCGGCGTCGACTCGACGTCTTCTCGCCGGTCAGCGCCGGAGGGGGCATCAGAGCCGCGCTCGGCATGAGCTACCGGCACCTGCCCGCCGAGGCGGCGAGGTTGTTCCGGCTGCTCGGCCACCATCCGGGCAACGATCTCGACAGCCACGCCGCCGCCGCGCTCGCGGGCACGACGGTGCGCGCGGTCCGCCAGCACCTCGAATGGCTGACCTCCATGCATCTGCTGCACGAGACCGGACCGGGCCGCTATGGGCGGCACGACTTGATCCGCCTCTACACCGCCGCGTTGGCCGTCGACGAGCCCGCCGAAGAACGCGAGAACACCTGTGCTCGACTGCTCGATTACTACCTCAGCGCCGGGGAAGCCAGCCGGTGGCAGGTGGCCGATATCGGTTGGCGACCGGAGACCCCGGAGCACGTTCCGGCCGAACTTCCCGAGCTGGGCGAGACGAAGAACGCGGTGGACTGGTTCACCACGGAGGAAGGCAACCTGCACCGGACCCTCGAACTCGCCGTAGCGCAGAACCAGTTCGAGCGCACGTGGCGGTTGGCCCGATGCCTGGAATCCTTCTACTACTTCAGCGGCGACATCGCCAACCAGTTCAACGTCTCCCGGATCGGGCTGGCGGCAGCCCGGGAGTTGGGCAACAGCGAAGCGCAGGCGTCCTTCCACGCCAGCATAGCCAGTGTTCTGACCAGGCTCGGGCTGGCGGAGAAAGCCATCCGGCACTGCGAGAACGCGCTGCGCGCGGCGCGGCGCGGGACGTCCAACGAGTGCATCACGCTGATCATCCTCGGCCAGGCTCGATTCGCGGTCGGGCGATTACCCGAGGCACGTGCCGCGCTGGCGGCGGCGTCCGAACTGGGGGATGCGCTCGGCAACACCCGGTTGCACGTGTACGCGCTGAATGTCATGGCCCATGTGCTGCGTGCCATGGGAAAACCGGCGGACGCGCTCGACGCGACGGTGCGGGCCCTGGAACTCGCCGAACAGCGGCCAGATTCCCTGGGCTACACCGCGACGCTGCTGGCAGCGGGGAAGATGATGCACTGGGTCGGCCTGCCGAACGAGGCGCTGGCGCTGCTCGACCGGGGATTGCACATCGCAGAGGAGATGAGCGATCTGTACCACCAGGCTGGACTGCGCACAGCGGTCGGCTTCGTGCTGCTGAGCCAGCGCGACGAGACCGCCGCGGCACCGCACTTCGCGCGTGCGGCGCAGCTGTACACCGCGCTCGGCCATCCGTACCCCGCTGATCTCCGCGACGAAATCGACGCCCAGACACCGACAACGGCCGATACGGCCGCGCGCTGATTCCGCTTCATGCGCTGTACCCGCAGTCGACGTCGAGCACAGCGCGAAATGCGCCAGGTTGAAGGAAGCGACGGCGTCGGCTTCGAGTTGGGCGCGGTACCGGGTCGGGGTGACCCCTGCTCAGGTGCACCATCGGAACATGCGGCCCCGCCGCGTAAACCACGGTGTGGATACCGCCGAACCTCTCGTGCACCTGGTCGATCACGGCCGACGTCGCTGCCTCGTCGCTGAGATCGAGCCGCAACCTGCGGCAGCGCAATGCCTTTCGACCTCGCCGGTCAGTTCGGCGGCCTTGCGCTCGTTCGAGCGGCACGTGACGGCGACCTCGCTGCCGCGTTCGGCCAGCAGCCGGACGATCGCGGCGCCGATCTCACCGGTCCCCGGCGACGAGCGCTGCACCGGAACGTTGCGCGAAGTCCGACATCCTTGGCACCGTGAGGAGTTCCAATCCTGCCGGGACATTGTGCCCGTCCGCGTCCGCGGCGCCAAGCATGCGCTTGGTCGCGGGCCGCCGCGCGGACCGGACTGCGGGTGGCGGGCCGGGGTTTGAGCTGGACACGCCGTCTATGGCTGTCCCGAGATCGCGGCGCTGCCACCGCGGCGTTCAGAGGGCCAGCCGACCGGACCCGGATGAATTGGTGCTGCACCAGGTCTCCTGAGCGGTCGCGGCGAGCTGCAACCGCCGGTTATCGATCTGACACCCGCATGGGGTAAGGCCATGATCATCCGGTGCTACGCTCAGGCCACTGCTTGGAACTTCGATCACGTTGTGACACGTAAGAGGCCATGAGACGCAGAATCACTGCACTCGAAGGAGTCCAGTCGCGACGGTGCGTCGTGGTCGCGGGGCAGGGCATGACGAGATCCCTGGAACTCGGCGAGCGGACATCGCGCGTTTCGGATGCAGCGGTTGGATCTGCCGTGGCCAGCTCGGTACGCGTGCTGGGAAATGGAGCATTGTGAAGTCAACGACCGAGACCGACTACCGGACAATCCGATCTCGTCTCACGCGCCTGGTCGTCGCACCCAGCGTGATCCTGCTGCTGATGTGGCTGGTGTTCTCGTCATATGAGATCTCCGACGGATTCTACGTCCGCGAGGTCGCGGTCGAGGTGCAGGACGCTTCGATTCCGGCTGTCCAGAGCCTCGTGGCGATCCAGAAGGAACGCCAGCTCACCATGCGCACCGTCATGGGCAGCGGGGCGGATGTGGCGGCACTCGACAAGCAGCGCGGCGAGACCGACCAGGCTGTCGCGGCCCTGACTGAGAAGCTCAGTTCGCTGTCGGCGTCGGAGTCGACGCCCCTCGAGGTGAAAGCCCAGGTGGGTATACTCCTCGGACTGTTGGACGACCTGCCGCAGGAACGCGCTCAGGCGCGGTTGGGGCCGACCGCCAAGGACGAGATCTACCGGTACTACAACTCGTTGCTCGACGCGGGAGCGGCCCTCTTCGACACGCAGGCGCGGATCGTGCCCGACGCCGAGGCCGGTCAAGCCGGAATCACAGCAACGGAGATCTTCCGAGCCGCGGACCAGATGTCCCGCGTGGCATCGCTCGGTGATGGTGCCCTGGTGTCCGGGCAGCTGTCCCAGGACGAGTACCTGGATTTCGTCCACCTCGTCGGCACGTACCACGGCAGGCTGTCCACGGTCATGCCGTTCGCCTCCGCCGATGTCCAGAACCGGTACGGCCAGGTGATCGGCACCAGCGACTGGCAGCGCGTAACGGATTTCGAGAACTCCCTCCTCATGCGCGGCGCGCTGAGCCGCGGCAGCTTCCCGATCTCCGAACAGGACTGGCGGTCCAGCGCCGACCGGATCGCCAGCCAGTTGATCGACCTGGCGAAGGCGCAGGCCGAACACGGCGCCGCGCTGGGCATGGCGAACGGCAACGCGCGGTTCACCGCGGTCGTGGTGGGCAGCTTGGTAGCGCTGCTGGCAGTGCTCATCGGCATCGGTTTCGCGTTGCGCAGCTCGCGGAAACTGGTCGACCGCGCACTGGTCACCCGCCTCGCGGACCTCAAGGACGCGGTGCTGCGGCTCGCGCACGAGCGGCTGCCCGAGATCATGTCCAGGTTGGAGCGCGGCGAACGCGTGAATGTCGAATCCGAGCTTCCGCAACTGGACTTCGGTCCCGACGAGATCGGTCAGGTGGCCGACGCGTTCAACGTCGCGCAGAACGCGGCTGTGCAAGCGGCCGTGCAGGAAAGCCAAGCCCGCGAGGGGATCAAGAAGGTGTTCGCCGGTATCGCAGGCCGACACCAGGCGCTCACCAGGCGCGCGCTGGAGGCCATCGACGGCGTGGAACGCGAGGAGAAGGACCCGGACCGGTTCGCCAAACTGCTGCTCATCGACAACCTCACCACCCAGCAGCAGCGGCACGCCGAGAACATGAGCATCCTGGCCGACCGCAAGCCGGGACGGCAGTACCGCAACCCGGTATCCCTGGTCGACATCCTCTACTCCGCGGCCGGCGAGGTCGAGGACTACCCCCGAATCCACATCGGCCCGGTGCCCCACGTGGCGGTGAAGGGGGCGGCGGTCACGGACACCATCCACGTGTTGGCCGAACTCATCGACAACGCAACGACGTTCTCCCCGCCCCACGAGCAGGTGTGGATCCGCACCCACGGCACCGGCAACGGTGTGGTCGTGGAGATCGAGGACGGTGGCCTGGGCATGAGCGAGGAAGGTCTTGCGACGGCCAACGCCATGCTGGTCGACCCGCCGGACTTCACCGCGTTCACCATGCAGGGAAATGCGCGCCTCGGGCTGTTCGTGATAGCCCGGCTCGCACGCCGCCGGGGAACCGCCGTGACGCTTCGCGCGGCCGAGAAGGGCGGTGTGGTCGCGACCGTGCAGCTCCCGCAGGACATCGTCCTGGCAGGCTCCGATTGGAAAGCCGCAGCGCCCCACGGGACCCGACGGCGCGCGGTCGCGGATCCGGCGCCGCACGAAGCCGCCACGAGCAGGCAGCGCAGCGCCAGCGCTCGCCCGGCGACACCCGCATCGGAAAGCGCGGTCGGCGAAGCGGATGCGCCGAGCGCAGACGTCGATGCCGAGCTGCCGAGGCGCAGGCGGGGCAAGAACCTGAGAGGACGGACGGCATCGCCGGACCCCGAGGTCGACAACGACCAGCGGCCACCACAGCCGTCGACGCGTGCCTATGCGTTCTACCGCGGCGCACGCAGGGGGCAAGGCGACCGACCGGAATCCCCGAATCATGAAGGATGACATGAGCAGCAAAGATGTGAGCTGGCTGCTGGACGAATTCGGCCGGAACGTCGTGGGCGTTCGTGACAGCGTCCTGCTCTCGGCCGACGGACTGTGCGTCGCGAAGTCCGAACGCCTGCCGGAGGAGAAGGCCGAAGAGCTGGCGGCGATGGCCGCCTCGATGCAAGCGCTGGCCACGAAGACCGGGTCGAGCTTCGACGGAGGATCGGTTCGGCAGACCATCATCGAGATGGACTACGCCTTCCTGTTCCTCGCCGAGGTCGGTTATGGCACGCGGTTGGCCGTCCTCGCTGGCGACGGGGTGGATGTCGAGATGATCGGGCAGCAGATGGCTTCGCTGGTCGAGCGAGTTGGTGAACGCCTCAGCACGCCACCGCGAGGGAAGACCGACGAGCAATCCAGAGAGCACGCATGATGGACAAAGAATGGTTTGACGAAGCGGCGGGGCCGCTGGTGCGGCCTTACATGCGGACTGGCGGTCGGACCCAGTCCATCGGGATGGATCTGGACGTGTCCACGCAGGTGGTCGCAAAGCCGGGCGCGAGCAGCCAACCTGGTCTGTCGGCTCAGGACCTGGCCGTGATCGAGCTTTGCGAGCAGCCGCTGTCGATCGCGGAAGTCGCGTCCGCGCTGGACATCCCGATCCTGATGGCGCGAGTGCTGATCGGCGACCTCACTCATCGGGGAACCCTCACGGTCGGCACCGGCGAACAGGCCGGTGCGCCGAAGGCTCTGGACTTTCTGCAGGAGGTGCTCGACGGTGTCCGTGGTCTCTGAAGCGCAGGCCGGGGCCGTCCCCGAGATGCCGAGATCGGCGAAGATCGTCTTCGGCGGCGGGTTCGGGGTGGGCAAGACGACGGCGATCGGGAGCCTGTCGGAAGTCCCGCCCATGCAGACCGAGGAGATCCTGACCGCCGCCAGCGTCGAGGTCGATGACCTGGAGGGTCTGGACGCGAAGAAGACGACGACCGTCGCGCTGGATTTCGGCCGGGTGAGCCTGAACAGCGGGGCCATGCGGCTGTACCTGTTCGGCACGCCCGGCCAGGAGCGCTTCTGGTTCATGTGGGACTCGGTCTGCCACGGTGCGCTGGGGGCCGTGGTGATCGTCGACACGCGCAGGCTGGACCACAGCTTCGCGATCCTGGACTACTTCGAGGACCGGCAGATCCCGTTCATCGTCGCCGTCAACGAGTTCGACGGCGCCCGTCGGCACACCCCCGAGAAAGTGGCCGAAGCGCTCGACCTCGACGACGATATCCCGATCCTGCTGTTCGACGCGCGTGATCGCGCCAGCAGCAAGGAAGTCCTAGTCAACATCCTGGAGCACGCGATCGAGCGCGTACGCCGCACGGGGGTCGCCGCGGGCGTCGAGTGACCAACCCGATACGCCGCAGGTTCGCGAGGTTCTGGCCACCCGCACCGCCGCGAAAAACGAGTTCGGAGCCAGGCCCCCGGTGCCACTCCGCGCCCCGGCGCCCCGACATGCTGGGGATGTGGTCAGTTTTGCCCTAAAACTGCCCGGTGTTTACCGGTTCGAAGACGGGCGCTCAGGCCGCAACTGGCTTCTTCGGCCGGGTGCCGCTGGTTGGGTGTGGGCGTCGACGGTGTCGTCCTACTTTGCGCTCGCGCCGGATCGCGCGCAGGTAGGTCGGCACGTCGACGTTGATGGAATCGATCGGTGCGATTCCGTACCGCTTAGCGGTCCGGTCGAGGTGGGCGTCGATCTCGGACACCATGTCGCCGGTGGGCGGTAGGACGGCCTCGCCCGCGACCAGCTCAGCGATCCAATCGGCTTGCTGCTCGACGAGGTGGGTGATCGCACCCACCGGCCGGATGAGCCCGGCGAAGTACAATCCGGGATGGTACGGCGGAATCACGCGGTGGTACAACGCGACCCGACCGCCGGAGGAGAACACCGCGTCCTGCGGGACGAACGGAAACGACACGCGGTATCCCGTGCAGTAGATGACGGCGTCGACCGCTTCGCTGCTGCCGTCCACGAAGTGCACCTCCGAGGAATCGAAGTGGTCGATCATCGGCCGCACTGCGATGGCGCCGTGCCTGATGCGGCTCAGGAGCTCGTCCGAGATCGTGACCGGCGCCTCCAACACGCGATGATCGGGCTCCGGGATCCCGTACGAGGTGATCGGTCCTCGGACGATCCGCAGCAGCACCTCGATGAGCTTCCGCTGCGCGGGGAAGGGCAGCCAGGACCACCAGCGGCTCGCGGCGATCTCGTCGATCGGCATGCCCATCAGCTGCTTGGGCACCACGTGCGCACCCCGTCGGAACGAGAGTGTCGTCCGTTCGGCCACTCTGGACAGTTCCACCGCGATATCACACGCCGAGTTCCCGAAACCCAGTACGAGAACGTGCTTTCCCGCGTACCGAGCGGGTTCGACGTAGTCGGCCGAATGGATGATCTCACCGCGGAACGAATCACTGCCGGTGATCATTGGTTCCGGGAACTTCGGCTCCCACTGGTACCCGGATGCGACCACCACGTGGCCGTAGCGGCGACGGTGCTGCGCACCGGTGCGGTCGCGAGTGGTCACTTCCCACGTGCCGTCCCGGCAATCGCGGATCGCCACCACCTCGGTGCGGTACGCGATGTGTCGCGTGAGTCCGTGGTGGTCGGCGAATTCCCGGAGGTAAGCGGCGACTTGATCGTGCCTCGGATACGGAGGGTACGAATCGGACATCGGAAACCCGCTGAACGAGGTCACCGCGCCCGAGGTGTTCAGGTGCAGGGACCGGTACGCGGGGGAACGTCCTGACGTGCCGTCGTCGGTGAAGCGCCACACGCCACCGACGTCGGCGCCTCGATCAAAGCATGCGAACGGAACATTGCGGTGCCGCAGTGCGCGTGCTACGGCGAGTCCGGAAAATCCGGTCCCAACAACGCAAACATCACCGTCGGGATTCTTCTCGGTGTCCTGAGTTCCCTGGTATTCCCCCGAATTTCCCATGAGGCCCACCTCTGCTGTCACGATCAGTCAAGGTTGCTTCAATTGGACGTGATATTTAATGATGTATCTGGGCCGACTTGATCCAGCATAAGTCCCAATGTGGAGGTCGGGGAAGTGTCCAGTCCTCTTGATGTGCCCTCGGGAACAAAAAGATGGGGAATCTACAACGCATCCACGCTGTCCTACGCAGAATTCCTCACCGCACACTGGAGAGAAATGTCCCATCAGTTGGGATTCTCCCGGTCTGATATCGACAAATCCGTTGCGGAACTCCGCGCCGTGCTGTCCCCGTGGGGGGACCAGCTGATCGGTTCAGCATGCGTACCGCCGTCGTTCGTCGCCGCTGACGGCTTTCCCGCCGAACTGTCGGTGAGCTGGCGCAACGGCCGGGCGGAGCTGCGCGTGCTGTTCGAATCGCTCGGAACCGAACCGACGCCGCGCAGTCGTCAGAAAGCGGGACTCGCGTTAACGCGCCGCCTCGCCGGTACCCGCGGCGTCTCGCTGGACCGATTCCGCGCGGTCGAAGATCTTTTCCTGTCCGACGCCCCGCAGCCGAACCGGCCTACGGTGTGGCACTCCCTGGCCTGGCGGCCGCCGCACCCGCCGAGCTACAAGGTCTACCTCAACCCGCAAGCACACGGCGTGGACCGCACCGCGGAGGTCGTGACCGAGGCCATGCGCCGTTTGAATTTGATCAATGCCTGGCTGTCCGTCCGCCAACGCTTGCCCGAATTCGTCCAACGCGGCCACGAAATTGATTTCGTCGGCCTCGACTTGCGGCGGGACGCACAGTCGAGGGTCAAGATCTACTTTCGCCACCACCCGATGCGAAGGTCCGAAATAGACGCTGTCGCTGCGCTGGCCCACCGCCACAGCACCCTACGAGCGCAACGAGCATGGCGCGCCGTGTACGGCACGGGGTGGGACGGCATGATCGACAACGAGCCGTTGACGTGCCTGGCGTTCCGCGCGGGCAGTCCGGGCCCCGACGAAGCCAACCTCTACCTGCGCCTACCGGACAACGCCGGATCCGACGCCATCGCCCACGAGCGGATCATCGGTCTGATGCGCGCCGAAGGCATCGATCCGCTGCGGTACCAAGAGTTGATCCGCTCAACAGCACCAGCACCGCTGGAAACGATCTCCGGACTACAAGAGCTGCTCAGCTATCGGACGATAGCTCCGAGCCGCCCAGCCGACCTGGGTGTATACCTCAGATTCAGCACCTACAACACCCAGCCGATCCACAATCGACATGAGACCGGCGACCACTGCGGACAGGCCGCGGCGGGCTGAACTCAACTGCCGACCGGGTACTGGCGTCGGAGACCACGTCCGACAGGCCTCGACGCACCGGTGAAATTTCGAGCGGCCATCTCGACCGCACGGACGTTGCACCCTTGGTGGTCCGGCTCGTCGGGTCCGATGTGGTGGACTGCCGCAGCGGAGTCCACTCGGGTTGGACCCGTCGACGAAACTTTCGTCGCGCGAAAGGGTTGTAGCGGGTCGGATTTGCCGGGGTCATAGTTTTCGTGGTTCGGGTCACACCCGACGGGTTTCCGGTTCGAGGTCGCCGTCTACCGGTTCGGCGGCCACCGCTGCATGCGCATCTCCGATGTCACAGGTGATGAAGGAGCGCCGACGATGCCGTCACCTCCGCTGCTCGATGTCAGTGATCTGCACGTCCGTTTTCCGACTCCGGACGGCCCGGTGCACGCAGTCGCCGGTGTGTCGTTCGCGGTGTCGGCAGGCGAGACGGTCGCTGTCGTGGGCGAGTCCGGTTCTGGCAAGAGCGTGTCCTCCCTCGCCGTGCTCGGGTTGCTCGGTTCGGGCCGCATCTCCGCGGGGTCGGTGCGGCTGCGGGGCGAGGAACTCGTGGGGGCCGATCGTGAGCGGCTGCGCCTCCTGCGCGGCCCTGAGATCGCCATGATCTTCCAGAATCCGACGAGCTCGCTGGATCCGCTGTTCACCATCGGGGATCAGGTGATCGAGGCGTTGCGGGTGCATCAGGCGATGCCCCGTCGGGCTGCCCGCGCCCGCGCGGTGGAAATGTTGCGGGAGGTCGGGTTGCCGGACCCGGAGCGGCGGGTGCGGTCCTACCCGCACGAGTTGTCCGGCGGTCAGCAGCAGCGGGTCATGGTGGCCATCGCGTTGGCGTGCGAGCCAGCGCTGCTCATCGCCGACGAGCCGACCACTGCCCTCGATGTGACTGTCGAAGCGCAGATCCTGGACCTGCTGCGGAGGATGCAGCGCGAGCACGGCACGGCGTTGCTGTTCATCACCCATGACATGGCGGTGGTGGCCGAGATGGCCGACCGGGTGGTGGTGATGTACGCCGGGCGGGTTGTCGAGCACGGACCGGTGACCGAGGTGCTGCGCTCGCCGCGCAACCCGTACACCCGGGCGTTGATCGATGCGATCCCGACACCGGCGACCCCGCGGGATCGTCCGATGTCGGCGATCGCGGGCAGCGTGCCAGCGCTGGCGGAGATGCCCGCTGGGTGCCGGTTCCACCCTCGTTGCCCGTCGGTGCACGACAGATGCTCGGTGGCGGAGCCGCCGCTTTTCGAGCTCGGATCGGCAACGGCGAGTCGGTGCTGGCTGCACGAGAACGCGCCGACCGCAGGGGAGGTGCATGGTGTCGGGTGACGGCGTTTCCGCAGCAGAGTCGGTCCCGCTGTTCGAGGCGCGCGGTTTGGTGAAGCAGTTCCGCTCGCGTCGCAGCGTGGTGCAGGCGGTCAACGGCGTCTCGTTGACGATCCCGCGCCGCCGGACCGTGGGCCTGGTGGGGGAGTCCGGTTCGGGGAAGTCGACGATCGCCCGGCTGGCCTTGCGCCTGCTCGATCCGACCTCGGGTGAGTTGAGCTTCGACGGCGTCGATCTGCTGCGTGCGTCGCGGGCCCAGTTGCGGGCGTTGCGGCGGCGGATGCAGATCGTGTTCCAGGATCCGTTCGGTTCCTTGAATCCCCGGATGCGGGTGCTCGACGCGGTGGGGGAGCCGCTTGCGGTGCATCGGCTGGCAACCGGGAAGCGGCGCGTGGATCGGGTGGTGGACCTGCTGGAGAGGGTCGGGCTCGGCGCCGGTGACCTGCACAAGTTTTCCCACCAGTTCTCCGGTGGACAGGCGCAGCGGATCGGCCTCGCGCGGGCGCTGGCCACCGACCCGGACCTGATCGTGTGCGACGAGGCGGTCTCGGCGCTGGACGTCTCGGTGCAGGCCCAGGTGTTGAACCTGCTCAAACAACTCCAGGCCGAGCTCGGCCTGTCCTACTTGTTCATCGCGCACGATCTCAACGTCGTCCGGTACATGTCCGACGAGGTCTGCGTGATGTACCTGGGGAAGATCGTGGAACGGGGCGATGGCGACGAGTTGTTCGCCGACCCGCGCCATCCCTACACCGCGATGCTGGTCTCGGCCGTCGCGGAGTTCGCGCCGGAAAGCATCGGCGATCGCGGGCACCGCGCGGTGCCCCGTGGCGAGCCCGCCAGCCCGAGCAACCCGCCGCCGGGATGTCCGTTCCACCCCCGCTGTCCACAAGCGATGCCGCGCTGCCAGCAGGAAGTTCCTGTCATGCAGCGGATTTCGGCCGACCGCGCAGTGGCCTGCCACTTGTTCGACGCGCCGCAGGAGGTGGGTTTCCGGTGATCGCCTACACGTTGCGCAGGTTGGGCTACGGCGCGGTGGTCATGGTCCTGGTCACGGTGCTGGTGTTCGTGATCATGCGGCTGGTGCCGGGCGACGCGGTGAGCCTGCAACTCCAGGACACCGGGGTGAGCAAGGAAGAGGCCGAAGCGCTGCGCGCGGAGTTCGGGCTGGACGCCCCGGTCTGGGTGCAGTTGTGGGACTGGCTCCGCGACGCCTTGCACGGGAATCTGGGCACCTCGTTCTACGGTGGGGAGCCGGTGGTGGGGTTGTTCCTGGACCGCGTTCCGGTGACCGTGCAGCTGGGGCTGATGGCCATGGCGGTCGGCTCGTTGCTCGGGATCGCGTTCGGCGTGATCGCCGCGGTCACCCGCGGTTCGGCGATGGACGGTGCGGTCCGGTTGTTCGCGGTGGCGTTCCTGTCGGTGCCGAACTTCGTGGTCGCGTTGTTGTTGCTGACGATGCTGGCGCTGTGGTTCGCGTGGTCCCCACCGATCGTCTACACCGGACCGGGCGAGGACTTCGCGTCGTGGGCGCAACAGGTGGCCATCCCGGTTTTCGCGTTGGGCACCGGAGGAATGGCCGCGGTGGCGCGGATGACGCGCTCGTCGATGTTGGAGTCGTTGGGATCGGACTACATCCGCGCGGTGCGGGCGAAGGGCGTGCGGCAGCGGACCGTGGTGCTCAAGCACGCGCTGCGGAATTCCACGATCGCGGTGCTGACGTTGCTCGGATTGGAGCTGGCCACCGTGCTGGGCGGAACGGTGATCATCGAGCAGATGTTCGCGATCCCGGGTACCGGGCAGCTGATCTACCAAGCGGTGCTCGATCGAGATTACCCGGTGGTCGTGGCCTGCACGATCTTCTACGCCGGTTTGTTCGTCATCACGATCATCCTGATCGACCTGCTCTACGCACTGGTCGATCCGCGCATCCGCACGGGGAGGGCGTTGTCGTGAGCGAACAGCGGACCACGGACGCGGGGGTGCAGAAGGCGCTGTGGGGGTTCGTGCGCGCCCAGCCCCTGGGCGCTGCCGCGTTGCTGCTCGTCAGCGTTTTCGTGCTGGTCGCGGTGGCGGCGCCCTGGGTGGCCCCGCACGATCCGCTGGAGCAGTTCCGCCGGAGCATCCTGGATCCGCCCTCGGGAGCGTTCCCGCTCGGCACCGACGATCTGGGGCGCGATGTGTTGAGCCGCACGATCCACGGCGCCCGCACATCGTTGATCATCGGGGTGGCGACCACGGGTATCAGCCTGGTGCTGGGCACCGCGATCGGCGTGGTTTCCGGCTACTTCGGCCGTGCCGTGGACCTGGTGGTGCAGCGCGTGATGGACGCCGTGCAGGCGATCCCCAGCATCGTGCTGCTGCTGTTCATCGCGGTGATCCTGGGTCCGTCGATGCGGAACACGATCATCGCCCTGACGGTGGTGATCACGCCGTCGTTCAACCGGATCGCACGGGGCGAGACGCTGCGCATCCGCGAGGAGCGCTACGTCGAGGCCGCGCGTGCCACCGGAGCGGGCACGCCTCGCATACTGGTGCGGCACGTGCTGCCCAACCTGCTCGCCTCGGTGTTCACCCTGGGCAGTCTGCTCTTCGCCGGGGTGCTCATCGCGGAGTCGGCGCTGAGCTTCCTCGGTATCGGAGCGCCGCCGCCAACGCCGTCGTGGGGCCTGATGCTTTCCGAAGGCGTGCGCTACGTCGAGCGCGCCCCCTGGATGATCCTCGTCCCCGCGGTTGTGCTGTCGCTCGCGGTGTTCAGCTTCAACCTGCTCGGTGACGCCCTGCGTGACCATCTCGATCCGCGCCTGCAACGGTCGGCCGTCGATCGGGAGGCTCGGCGCTGGTGGGGGCGACGCCTGATGGCCAAGCTCGTCCCGAGCCTGGCCCGCGCCGCCGAACAAGCCGAATCCCCCAACGAGCGGGCCGATGGGTCCGGCCACGCACCCAGCCGCGAAAACCGCCGGGAGACAGGAGCATCGTGAAGATCTCAAAGCAGCGACGAGGCGCTTGCAGCGACAACCGCGCGGCGCATGGGGAGTCGGCGTGAAGCGCCGCACGCTGCTGGTCGCGGCGCTCGCTACGCCGTTGTCCCTCAGCGCCTGCGGTCGTGGACGCACAGCGGGCCCGGTCGGTCCGCCGCGACCGGGTGGCACGCTGGTGCTCCAGTCGCCCGGTGAGATCACCAACGGGCTCAACCCGTTGAACACCAGTGATCCGACGGCGATGGGACTGATCTCGGGCACGGTCTACAGCAAGCTGGTGGACTTCAAGACCGGACCCGGCGCGAGGGAGTTGGAAGTCGTGCCGGATCTGGCCGAGTCCTGGGAGATCTCGCCGGACGGGTTGACCTGCACGTTCCACCTGCGCCGCGATGTGCGCTGGCAGAACATCCCGCCGGTGAACGGGCGCCCGTTCACCGCCGACGACGTGGTGGCCACCTTCGAAGCGCTGAAGAAGGCCACGACCGTGCACCAGTGGATGATCGAACCGGTCACGAGCATCGTCGCGCCGGACGACCACACCGTCGTCTTCACGCTCAGCCGCCCCTACAGTCCGCTGCTGGACTACTTGGCCTACCACTTCAACATGATCCTGCCCCGCGAAGGCGTTGAAGGCCGGTTCGACCTGGCGACCCAGGCGATCGGGACCGGGCCGTTCATCCTGGATCGCCACACGCCCGACGTCGAGTGGGTGTTCCGGCGCAACCCGGACTACTTCGTCCCGGGACGGCCCTACCTGGCGGAGATCCGCCGCCCGATCCTGACCGACACCGCGGCCGTCACGGCGGCGCTGCGCAGCGGGCGTATCGACGTCGGGACCACCAGCGACGTGAACGTGGCCGAACAGCTCGAATCCAGGGGCGGGTTCACCGTCATCGAGGCCCCAGGTGCCCCGATCAGCATCTACCTCAACCCCGCGGTCGAACCGTTCGACGACCTGCGGGTGCGGCGCGCGGTGGTGCAGGCGATCGACTGGGTCGGGATGGGCGAGAACATCCGGGGCCACTTCAACCTGACGTCGATGCTGCGCCCGGACACCAGCACCGCGGCACTGACCCGCGACGAAGTCCGCAAGATTCGGCCGCTCGATCCCCAGGGCGCGAAGGCGCTGCTGGCGCAGGCGGGCTTGCCGACCGGGTTCGCCACGAAACTGCTGGTGCAGCGCGTCGATGACGAGGACGTCCGCGAGGCGCAGTGGATGCAGGCCGACCTCGCCGAGATCGGGGTGCGGATGGAGATCGAGATCGTCGATCCGGGCGCGGGTATCGAACGGCGCCGCAACCACGACTTCGCGATGGCCAAGGCACTTCGCGGCGTGCACCTGCCCGATCAGGTGTGGCGGGACTTCGAACCCGACTCGATCGAGAACTACGCCCTGGTCAACGATCCAGTTCTCAACGAGCTGCTGGAACGGTCGCGCACCGAGCTCGACGAGCAAGCGCGCGCCGATATCTACCGGCAGATGCAGGTGCGCATGGAAACGGAGATCTGCCAGGCCATCTACCCGATCCAGAAGTTCGACTACGCGATCGCCAGCGATCGGGTGCGGGATCTCTGGCCGAGCCCGATCTACCAGGGCAAGCGACTCGCGGACGTCTGGTTGAGCGACGCATGATCCGCGACGCTCGCGAATCCGCCTCGTGCGCCTAGGGTTTCCGGCCCGCGCCGCCGGTCATGAAACGGGCCGCGATGGACGTGGCATCGGTGACGGGCGTGTCCGGACGCCACAGCGGCAGCGGGACGATGCCCGGGGTGAGCAGCTCCAGCCCGCCGAAGAACCGGGCGAGTTCTTCGGGGGTGCGGACTCGTCCGGTGCCCAGCTGGGACAGCAGCACCCGTTCCAGCTCGACCGACTCCTGCGCATCACCGAGCCTCGTGAAGTTGGTGATGAAGAAGAACGAACCCGGCACGACCGCCTCGCGCAAGACGTCGACGATGCCGTCCGGGTCCTCCTCGTCGAGGAGGTGGTGCAGGATGCCGCACAGCATCACGCACACCGGCTCGTCGAAATCGATCAGGCTGCGCGTGTCCGGGTGGTCCAGCACCTCGCGCGGTCGGCGGATATCGGCGGTGACCACCCGCGTGTTGGCGTCGTTGGCCAGGATCGCGCGGCCGTGCGCGAGCACGATCGGATCGATGTCGACGTACACGACGCGGGCCTGGGAGTTGGCCTCCTGCGCGACTTCGTGCGTGTTCTTCGCCGTCGGCAACCCCGACCCGAGATCCAGGAACTGGGTGATGCCCGCCTCGGCGGCGAGGTAGCGCACCACGCGGTGCAGGATCGCCCGGTTGTGCAGCGCGATCTCCTTCAGTTCCGGCATGACCGCCAGGCTCGCTTCGGCCACCGCCCGGTCCGCGGCGTAGTTGTCCTTGCCGTTGAGCATCACGTCGTAGACGCGGGCCGCGGTCGGCACGCCGCTGTCCAGCTCCGCCGAGGGGCCGGTACCAGCCTCGCGATCACGTGCCCAACTCAGGTGATCAGAGGACATCGGGACTCCCTTGACGTTGAAACGACCTGGGCATCGTAACGGTCCCGGCACGCGCGGTCACGAATGTGTCGAAAGGTCGCAAGGGCGCCCACGAAGGAGGATCTGCCGTGCTGTCGGTGCCGGTTCAGGCAGGCGGTGCGAGGACCACTGCGGAGTTGTGGCCGCCCAGGCCGAGCGAGGACTTCAGGGTTAGCCCGTCGGCCGGAGTGGTTGGTCCGGCCAGCAGTCGTGGGTGTCCTGGGCCGAACAGCGGTGGTGCGGGGATGAGCCCGCGGTCGTATCCCAGTGCGGTCGCGGTGATTTCCACCGCCGAGGCCGCGGCCATGCAGTGGCCCACCAGTGGTTTGACCGAGAAGAGTTCGGCGTCGGCGGGCAGCAGTTCGTCGAACACGGCCGCCTCGGCGCGGTCGCATTGCGCGGTGCCCGGCCCGTGGGCGTTGAGGTAGCGCACCTGCGACGCGTCCACCCCGGAGTTGGCCAGTGCCTCGGCGAAGCACCGGGTGATCTGGGCGCGGCTCGGGTCGATCGAGGAGACGTGGTGGCCGTCGTGCGACATCGCGCCACCGAGCACGTGGAGGTACGGATTGGGCGACCGCTTCGACAGCACCATGCCGACCGACGCCTCGCCCATGATGAAGCCCCGGCTGCCCTCCTGGAACGGCATGCAGGCTCGTCGCGGCTCGACGTCGGTGATCGCGACCCCGAGCCGTTCGAAGTGCAGCACGATCTCGGGCGTGGAGGACAGGTCGGTGGCCACGAACACCACGTCGTCCACGACTCCGGCATCCAGCCATGCCTTCGCGGTCAGCAAGCCCGCGTTGCCGGAGGCGCAGGTCGCGGAGACGCTCATCGCCGGTCCGTGGAAGTCGAACTCCTGCATGAACGTCGACACCGGGGTCGAGGGCATCAGCGCGAGGTAGTCGCGCTTCGACACGTCCGCGCCTCGCTTTGCGTAGAAGTCGCGCCAAAGGTCGACATCCCCGAGCACGGCGGCGTGCAGCAGGCCCACGCGCTGTCCGGGCTGCCAGCCGCGGTGTTGGGCGTCGGTGATGGCTTCGCGCGCCGCGGCTCGCATGGCTCTGGCGAAGCGGCTCGGCCCATCGAGCTCGTCACCGCCCTCGGGCACGGCTGCCACCCACGCCGCCTGGTCCCGGTCGGGACCGTGCCCATCGATCAGGCGGGCGGCTACCTTGCTGGTGGCCAAGCCGTCCCACAGGGCCGCACGGCCCCAGCCGTAGCCGGTCACCGCGCCGATGCCGCTGATTCCGCAGTGCTGCGCGAGCATGCTCACCTTCCTCGGATCGCGATCTTTCGATTCACCACCGCGCTGTGGCGGGCAAGGGTCCGAATCGCCGTGCTCGGCTTGATCAAAAACCCAAGATCGAATTACCTGCCGTCACGGAAATGCTTCGAAAACCCTCGTTAGAGTGAAGAACAAATCGGAATGTCGCTACCAAGTGTGTTCGTGTTCTCTTTTCTTAACACGAACGGGTGAAGATCGGATTTCGCGGTGCGCCCGTCGATGATCCACGGCTAGCTTTTGCTGGCTCGTTGTGCCTTGCGAGGGGTTGATGACCAGCACAAAGGGGAAATCGACTGGGGTGGTGGCGCAGCGCTACGGCTCGGACGGGTCAGTTCGCGCGTTGATCGGGTGCGGGAAGTCTTTTCATTGGATGGACCATGGCGGTTGATCCGGACGGCGAATTCCCTGGCGGCGCCGCTGCCAGCCGCGAGTTCCTGGATCTCGCGTTGTCCGCATACGGCGCGGTCGGCTGGACGATCGATTTCGCCACCGATGAGATCACCTGGATGACCGGCATGGATTTGATCCTGGGCATGCCGGGTGCTGACGAGGGCAAGATCCGATCCCGACTCCGGGAACTCGTCGAACCCTGGTTGGTGGTCGCCGAGGAGACCGCGGTGTGGCGGGACTTCGATCTCGAACAGCCGATCGGCGCCGCGGACGGCGGAACGAGGATCCTGCACTTCCACGCCCGACCGCTCGGCGACCGACGCACCGGCAGCCTGATCGGGCTGGTCCGCGACATGACCGGCCTGCATCGGGACCGGCAGGCGTTGACCGATCTCGCCGACCGGTACCGCCTGCTAGTCGAGCTCAGCCCCGATGCGATCTGCGTCCACCAGGACGAAATCATCAGGTATGCCAACGCGGCGATGGGCTCCATCCTCGGTGTCGGGTCCAGCGCCCAGCTGCTCGGGCGGCGGGTCACCGACTTCGTGACGCTGGACTCGGTCCAGCGGATGCGCGAGCGGATCAGGGCGCTGACGACCCAAGGCGCGGCCACTCCGCGGGCCCAGGCCGAACTGCTGCGCGTTGACGGCACCCCGGTGCCGGTGGAGTTGGTTTCGGTGCGCACGACGTGGGAGGGCCGCCCGGCGCAGCAAGTCATCGGACGAGATATCTCCGTTCAGAAAGCGGCCGAGGCCACGTTGCGCTACCAGGCGGCCCTGTTGCAGCACGTCAACAACGCGATCATCGCGACGGACCGGGAGGGTGTGGTCACCAGCTGGAACCCCGCCGCCGAAGACGTGTACGGCGTGCCCGCGGATCGGGCGCTGGGTCGGCATGTCGCGGAGTTGGTGGGCGTGCCGTTGCAGCCCGAAGCGCTGCTCGCTGACGGCGGCGTCACCGAGGCCCTGCACCGGCGCAGCGACGGCGCCGCGCTCGTGATCCGGATCTCGGCCGCGGAAATGGAGTCCGGTTACGTCCTGGTGTGCGCGGACGAGACCGCGCGGCGACGGGCCGAGCAAGATTTCGCCACCGTCGTCGCCGCGCTGGAGGAAGGCGTCGTCGTGGTGGGCCCGACGGGCCGGATCGAGTCGGCCAACCCCGCCGCCGAACGCATCCTCGGCAAGACCAGCACCGAGATCGTCGGCTCCTCGCCGATGTCCTGGCCGGTGTTCGACGAAGCCGGTAATCCGCTGCGGGAGGACGACTACATCGCGATGTCGACGCAGCGGACCGGCGTGCCGGAGAATTCGCGGGTGCTCCGCATCCAGCGGCCGGACGGGCGCAGGGTGTGGCTGGCGATCAACTCCCGCGCCCTGAATCCGCAGGATCGCCCGCCGCACATGGTCGTCACCTCGTTCACCGACATCACCGAGAGCCGGGCCGCACGGGAGCGCCTGGAGTACGAGGCGACCCACGATCCGCTGACCGGATTGGCCAACCGCACGCTGGTCCTGCGGCACCTCGAGCAGTCGCGCGCGCACCCGATGGCCGTGCTGTTCCTCGACCTCGACAACTTCAAGCTCATCAACGATTCCCTCGGCCACGGCGCCGGTGATGACGTGCTGCGCACGATCGGGCGGCGCCTGTTGCGCGCGACGCGGACCGAGGACCTGGTCGGCCGACTCGGCGGTGACGAATTCGTAGTCGTCGCCCACGGCGAGGGAGACCACGACGCACTCGGCGAGTTCAGCGAACGCCTGCTCGGCGCGCTCACCGAGCCGATCCACGTGCAGGGCAGGCAGTTGCACGTCAACGGCAGCATCGGAGTGGTGGTATCCAGACCGGGCGACACCCGCTCCGGCCAAGAACTCCTGCGCGACGCCGACGTGGCGATGTACCGGGCCAAGACGCGAGGCGGCGGGCGCTACGCGTTCTTCGGCGTCGAACTCCGCGAACGCGTTCAGCGCCACATGGTTCTGGAGCAGGACCTCCGCCATGCCGTGCAACGGGACCAGCTCTGGGTGGCCTACCAGCCGGTCGTCGATCTGCGCACCGATCGCATGGTGGCAGTGGAGGGTTTGCTGCGCTGGACGCACCCGGCGCACGGGACGGTTTCGCCGGGGGAGTTCATCTCGCTCGCCGAGCAAAGCGATCTGATCAACACCATCGGCGCGCACATGCTGCGCACCGCGACCCGGCAGCTCGCCGCCGAACGCGAGCGGCGAGATTCCGACCTGCACCTCAACGCGAACCTCTCACCACGCCAACTCGAAGATCCGCGTTTGCAGTCGATCGTGCAGCAGGCGCTCGCGGCGGCTGGTCTGCCCGCCCGAGCACTGTGCCTTGAAGTGACCGAAAACGCGATCATGCAAGACCCCGCGGCCGCTGCGCGCGTGCTGGAGGAGCTGCGGGAGCTCGGGGTGTACCTGGCGATCGACGACTTCGGGACAGGAAACTCATCGCTGGCGCAGCTTCGACGCCTGCCGCTGGACATCCTCAAGATCGACCGGTCGTTCGTCACGGATCTCGTCGAAAGCGAGGAGCTCGAAGTCATAGTCACCAGCATCGTCGACATGGCCCATGCGATAGGCGTCAACGTGGTGGCCGAAGGAGTCGAAACCCAACAACAACTAGACCTCCTCCGCCGAATAGGCTGCGACAAAGCCCAGGGCTACTACCTCGGCAAACCAACCCCAATCGAAACCCTCCCCAACCCCTGACCCCCGCAGCGGCCGGAAACCTTCCCCAGCCGGTTGCGGGAGTTACCCGCTCACCGACCTCAACGGAAACACCACGGGCACACGCGTCGCACCCGAATTCCGAACAGCCTTGGCGCATCCGCAGTTGGCGTTCTGATCGGGATTGGCGAAAGCCGCCCCGAGGAGCGGCTTTCGCTGGGATTCCGAGCACAGGCCAATGATCTCGGGGGCTGAGAGCCTGTGGCACCCCGGAATGAAGCCGGGCTTCCGGCGGGTGCGGGCCCCGGGGAGCTCCTAGCTCGATCCGTTCAGGTGCGTGCGAATGGCTACTGCGTGGTCGAGTTGGTGTTGATGAACCGCAGGCCGTTGAGTAGCCAGAATGCGCCAGATCGTGATTGCTTCTTCGATGATCTCAAGCGCTTTCTTCCGCAGTCCCAGATCCGACAAGCGTGCGGACTGGTTGGTCAATGCCCGAGCGAGGTTGGGGAGGAAGGTGTCGGGCTGGGCTTCGTCCAAAGCCCGCCAGATGCGAACGGACTCGCTGATAACCTGCAACGCTTCCTCGTGCCGGCCCAATTCGGACAAGCGTCCGGATTGGTTGGTCAATGCCCGCGCAAGGCCGGGGAGGTAGGTGTCGGGTTGGGCTTCGGCCAGCGTCCGGTAGGTCGTGACGGCTTCGGTGGCGGCATCCAACGCCTCCTCCAGCCGCCCCGATCCCGAGTAAACGGATTGGTTGCCCAACGACGCGGCGAGTTCGGGGAGGTAGGTGTCGGGTTGGGCTTCGGCCAGGGCTCGATAGGTCGTGACGGCTTCGGTGGCGGCCTCGAACGCTTCCTCGTGCCGGCCCAATTCGGACAAGCGTGCGGACTGGTTGGTCAATGCCCGCGCAAGGCCGGGGAGGTAGGTGTCGGGTTGGGCTTCGGCCAGCGTCCGCCAGATGCGAACAGCTCTGGCGACCTGCTCCAACGCGTCCTCCAGTCGCCCCAACCCGGACAAGAAAACGGACTGGTTGGCAAACGCCTCGGCGAGGTCGGGAAAGAAGATGTCGGGCTGGGTTCGGGCCAGATACACGTAGGCCGTGACGGCTCCCCTGCTGACCTCGAACGCTTCCTCCAGCCGCCCCAACCCCCACAAGTAGGTGGACTGGTTCAGCGCCGATGCGGCGAGGTTGGGGAGGTGGGTTTCAGGTTGAGCTTCCGCCAAAGCCCTGAATGCCGCGACAGCTTTGGCGTTGGCATCCAAGGCTTCCGCTTTTCGGCCGAGTTGGGCGAAGGCGAGGGCGAGGTGGTTGCTCCAGTGTGCGGTTTCCGCGGGATCGGTGTCGGGTGGTAGTGCGTCGTGTATCCGCTTTGTGACAGCTAGCGCGGCAGGGGCCAGGGCGACCGTGGGGTAGGGGATCTTCGCTGCGATCTGGCGGAGGGTGTCATCCTGGATGGGAGCGTCGGTCAATGCGTTCGCGAGGTGGTCGCCGAGTATTGTGCCGGTTTGTGCGGTGGCGATGATCATCGCGTCGGCTAATTCCGGCAAGTTTGCTCGCACGATTTCGTCGAGCAGGCCCTCCGCCTGGTCGTGGTGGGCGCAGGCGCGGGTTAGTACGGTCAACGCTCGAATCGCTTGCGGTTGCGACAAGCCGGTGAAGCACGTCTGCCGAAGCAGTTCGTGTTTCGCGAGTTGGTTGGCGGCGTGCCGCTCAGCGAGCAGATCGGGCCGCAATACCTCCGCGGTGCCGTTTGCTGCGGGGTAAAGTTGCCGCGACCACCGCGCTAGCGCTCCGATCTTCTCCTCGTTGGCGTCTGCCAGGTCGGGAACTCGTCGGATGATGTGTCGGAGCGCGGACTCGTTGCCGGACTTCGAGTCCGGCAGGAGTGCGAGCACGGCGATCACCTGTTCCAGCACGGGCAGGGACACGCCCACGCCGGACCGTTGGGCGGTATCGGCCCAGAGCCGGCTCTCGTGGCCCAGAAGTCGATCGAGCACGCCCAGATCAGCGGCCGCCCGCCCGCCATGGGTGCCTTGTTCGTCGTCGAGAACCGCCACTAGCGCGGCGGCGTGCAGCACCAGCACTGGCAGTTGTTCGGATGAGTTCGGAAGTTCTGCCTCGGGTGTGGGGCGTCCTCTCGCCTTGGCGTAGCAGGGCAGTGCTTCCTGGAAGATGCGGAGGTTGTCGTGCTGGGCATCCAGGGGCGGAGACAACTCCCGCGTCAGGGTTCGAGCGGTCAAGGCCCTGGTCGCATCCGAGGTGGTATCCAGCGCGGTCCACCACTCACCGACGTGCCGGGCCAGCAGCAACACCCGCAACCCACCCGTGCGGCCTGCGGCTTCCTGTGCGGCCACTTCGGTCAGCATCGCCGACAGGTCCGAGCGGGTCTCGGCGTAGTCGACGATCAGCAGCACTCGCTCTTTCGCCAGGGCGGCCGCCTGCACCGCGCTGACCTCGCCGCCCGGTCGGATCCGCGGCTGGACGATCCACTTCTGACGCCGCAACGCATCGGCCAGCGCCAGCGCCAGCCGCGTCTTGCCCACGCCGCCAGGCCCGGTCACCAACGACACCGAGCACGCGGCCTCGTTTGTGCACCACGTTTGCAACCACGCCAGCTCCTCGGCACGCCCGGTGAACGCGACCACGGCACGTTCCGGCCGCAACAGCGCTGCCGGACTCTGGTGGTCAACCGCGGACGGTTCGCCGCTGGCTTCGAGCGCGTCCCGCGGTGTCCGCTTCGCCTCGGCGATCCGGCGGCGTGCGTTGATCACCTCGCTGACGAACGAACCGGCCGCACCCGCAGCGATGGCAACCAGCGCTCCCACCGACAACTGCCAGAAAGGGGACCATGCCTCCGGTGGCTTTTGCGATGCAATCGCCCCCGCCACGATCATCAACAGGAAAAACAGCGCCAGACGGCCGTACCCTTCCGACTTCATGGCGACCATGATCGCCCACCAAGACCACGCGTTGCAGTGCCTTCATCGCAATCCGCGATCCCCGGAACCACAAGTGGGCAACCACCGCGAGAGCAGCCGGTGCGCCCCCGGAGAAGCGGCGAAGCTTGTAATGCTCCAGCCGCGCTTGGTGATCTTTGCCGCTGGAAGGTTGTCGATTTTGTGCTGACCGATGAGGACCTGGATGCCTGGTGGCCGGGCTGGACCACGCACAGCGCTAGATCCTTTCGACGGGGGCTCGGCCGCTGCGGGCGCTGCGGCGTAGCGGCAGGACGGGCAGCCATGTGTCGACTGCCTTGCGGATCAGCATCAGCACGCCAGCGGCGACGAGCACCAGCAGGGTGTTGGTCAGCGCGGTGGAGAAGCCGAGCCGGTCCGGGTTGAGGAACGGGTACGGGTACCAGGCGACGAGCGCTCCGTGCACGAAGGTGTAGGCGATCCACAGCACCGGCCAGCCGAACGCCCAGGCCACTGTGGACCACCGGATGCGCGGGCGGGGACCGAACAGCAGCCAGCCGATCAGCATCATCCACCGGGATATGTAGTGGAATCCGACGGTCACCAGGTAGGCGACACCGGTGAGGTGGACGAGCTTGGCAAGCACGAACGCGAACACCACGCCGGTGATCGTGATGCCCAGCAACGCGTCCAGTTGCAGCACCCGCCACCCCCGGCCAGCCCGCACCGGGTCGAGCACCATCGCGATCGCGGCAGACCGAGACATCCGCGCCACGTTCATTCGATGAACACCCGCGAGCTCCGCCCGTCGAAGCGACCCCCGCCGCTGCGACGATCGCGAGGGTTGTCCGAACTCTCAGCGCAGCAGGCTCGCGACAGCGTTCGCGAAATCTTCCGGAGCCTCCTGCGGGACGTTGTGCCCCACACCCGGCAGGAACCGGTGATCGTACGGCCCGGTGAAGCAATCGCGGTCTTCGGCGGCGCTCGGACCACCCACGCCGTCCGCGCCGGATTCGATTACCACGGTGGGAACGGTGATGGGCGGCTGCTGTGCGACGCGGTCCTCCAGCTGCTGGTACCGGGGGTCGCCAGCAACGAGCCCGTAGCGGTGCCGGTAGGAGTGGATCACGACGTCGACGAAATCGGGGTTGTGCAGACTCGGAGCGCTCGCCGGGAAGTTCGCGGTGGCACCCGCCCACTTCGGCGACCACGTGCGCCACAGCAGTTCGCACAGCTCGTCGCGGTTGCGGTCCAGTCCGCGTCGCCCGCGCTCGGAGTGGAAGTAGTACTGGTACCAGTACGTGCGCTCCCATTCCGGTGCCACGGGCTCACCGGCGTAGGCGAGGTTCTGGATGTTGTAGCCGTCGACGGTGACCAGACCGCGAACCCGCCCAGGCCACAGTGCGGCCGCGATGCATGCCGCCCGGCCTCCCCAGTCGTAGCCCGCGAGGACCGCGGTTTCGATGTCCAGCGCATCCATGAAGTCGAGTAGGTCCTCGGCGAGCGCGGCCTGCTGCCCCGAGCGGATCGTGGCATCGTCGCGAAACCGCGTGGGGCCGAAGCCGCGCAGGTAAGGCGCGAGGACGAACGCGCCAGCGGTGGCGAGGATCGGGGCGACTTCGTCGAACGCCCTTACGTCGTACGGGAATCCGTGCAGGAGGATCACCGGCGTGGCATCGGTTTCGCCCGCGGATTCGTACGCGATGTCCAGCACCGGAGTCGCGACCAGGCCAGACGCAGAAAAAGCCATCGGCCGATCATGCCACAACCACCCGGCCAACCTGTTGCGCGCGGTCCGTACCTCCGTCCCAAGTGGACCGACCTTGAGTTCGTGGTCAGGGCTTTGCCAGGGGAATGATCCGGCGGACCTTGCCGCTGCTCGCTTGTTCAGGCGCCTCGTCGCCTCGTTCGAACGAGACACCACCGACCCGGTGCTCGGCCAGCAGCCGAGTCAGTTCCTCCTGCACGGTCCGCCAGACCTGATCGCTGTCAGCGCTGGTCTTCGGCTGCAGCCGGACCCGGAGCTTGTCCGGTGCCGTCTGGACCAGTTGGTACCGCTCGACGCCGGGCACCCGGTCGAGCAGCGTGCCGAACAGCATCGGCGACAGGCTGATGGTTTCGCCGTTCGCGGCGGGGAGGGTGACCAGGTCGGCCGCCCGGCCCTGCACCCGGATCGCGGGCAGCGGGCTGCCGCACGGACACGGATCGGGGCGGAAGAGCATGCCGTCGCCGAGGTCGTACCGCAGGATCGGCTGGACCCGGTTGGCCAGGTTGCTGATCAGCACGGTGTGCGACGGCTGGCCGGGCGGCACCGGGCGGTAGTCGGCATCAACCGGCTCGACCACAGCCCAGTCGGCGTTGACGTGGTACCAGCCGTGTGCGCAGCTGAAGGCGAGCAGCGCGCATTCGGTGGCCATGTACGCGGGTCGCACCACGGCGTCGAAGGCGGTGGCGATCCGCTGGCGGGCTTCGTCGGTGACCGTCTCACCCCCGGGGAGAACCACCGCCGGTCGAATGCGCAGTCGGCCAGCCTCCTGCTCGCCTGCCAGCGTCGTGAGCAGGCTCAGGAAACCGGCGATGCTGGCGGGGTTGTAGTCGTTGAGCTCGGCGACGAGGTCCGGCAGCGGTTGGTTGATCGAGAAGACCTGCAATATCCGGCCGAGCCACGGATGGTCGAGGCGGAATCGTGCCGTCGAAGCGGTGGAGTAGAAGTGGCCACCAGTCGCCGCGACGACGGCGGTACGCCCAGCGTGCGTCAGAACCCGCAGGTTGCCGCGGTGCCCCATCCCGCTGTTCGCGCGTGATCCGAGGGCGAGGTGCACGGTCGCGTACCGATCGTCGCTGAGGAACACACCGCGGACACCGGTGGTGCCCGACGTCGTGGCGACCAGGTACTGGTCCTGGAACCGATGTCCGACGAGGCCGGGATCGGCTAGGAATTCGTCGACCTTCTCCCGCGTCACGGCGCGGTCGGTGAGCCAGTCGTCGAAATGGGACATCAGGATCTTCTTGTCCGTCACCGGGAGCAGCGTCGGATCATCGACCCGGTCGGGGAGGTCCTGGTAGAGGTCGCGGTAGAACGGTGAGTTGGCACGGGCATGCGCCACGGCTTCGGCCAGCCTCGTACGCTGTCGCCGCGCAATCCCGGCTGGGCCCTCCCGCTGGGCTCGCCGCGCGTCGCGTGCCAGCTCTCGCACGGACTCGGTCATGATCGCTCCTTTCGCTGAGCGGCCTGCGGCACGGACAGCAGGCCGTGCAAGGCGACGTCGCGTGCCCGCTGAATCGACTGCCATACCTGCTGCCGGGATTGGCCGCGCTCGATGCTCACCAGGGCGGCCTGATACATCGCGCCGAGGAGAGATCCGGTCATCGCGGCTGCGGTCACCTCGTCCAGGTCGGGAAATTCGGCCACCAGCGCATCGGCGATCTTGCGCTGGAGTTCGTGCAGCACGGACTGCAGCCTGGCCTGCAGGGCGGGGGTGGTCAGGATCAACCGGGAAAGGGCCGCCTGTTCGGCGGGACCGTGCGACGACCGAGTGGGCACGACACGCGCGTCGTACTCATCGACGAGTCGGGCCAGCGCCTGTCCAGGACCCTCGTCCGACCGGCGATCCCGGATAGCCGCCAGGAAGTCGTCGTACCGCTGGTCGTCGAACACCACTTCGTCCTTGCTGCCGAAGTAGTTGAAGAACGTCTTGGGGTCGACATCGGCCTCTGCGGCGATCTGCGCCACCGTCGTCTGGTCGTAACCCTGCTGGAGGAAAAGCGCGATCGCCGCGTCGGCGATCCTGCGCTTGGTCAGCAGCTTCTTGCGCTCCCGCCGGGACTCCTGCACGCCTCACCCACATCCTCGATCGAACTTCCAGTCAATAGAATAATCCAATGACTGAAAGTTTGCTCGAGGGGTGATCGACGCCTCGCGTCGTCTTCAGGAAGCGCCGTTCGGGTGCTCTCCGGAGACCGGCCAGCGGCCATCGCCGCGCTCAGGACGTCGGTTCGACATCGGCCGAACTGCGAACGCCGCTCCCGCGCGATCACCCTGGCCCGGCTGGCCGAACTCCAGCTCGCGGACGGCCAACTCGAACGCGCCTGCGACACGTGGCACCAATTCCTCGACGACTACCCGTACCTTTCCTCGCGGCCTGCTGACGCCGCCCTGGCCGCGCTGCGTTCCTGCGTGCGCCCCTTCGCGGCGAATCCGGTCGCCGGTGTGCTCCTGCACAGAGCCGCGACGTGAGCACATTTCGGCACCGCACAGTTCGTCCACTGTGGAGTTCGGCGCGGTTTCGCCGTCGGACCGTGCCGCGCGGTCGTGATGGCGTGGTCTGAACCAGATGCCCGTTTGAGCGCGGCGGTGCGCTAGCATCGCGTGGCGGTCAACACGGCGAGGGGCGTGGATGAGATGGCGGACGGTGCCGACGCTGCGGAGGAACAGCGTGACGTCCCGTTGATTGACAGCAGCGTGCCGCACTCGGCGCGGATGTGGGACTTCTGGCTCGGCGGCAAGGACAACTACGAGGCCGACCGGCGGGCGGGCGAGACCGCGCGCGAAGCCTACCCCGGCATCGTCGACATCGCGCGCACCAGCCGGGAGATGCTCAGCCGCGCAGTGCGGTTCCTGGTGTGCGAGGCGGGTGTCCGCCAGTTCCTCGACGTCGGCACTGGGCTGCCCACCGCCGAGAACACCCACGAGATCGCGCAGAAGTACGCGCCGGAGAGCCGCATCGTCTACGTGGACAACGACCCGCTGGTGCTCACCCACGCCCGTGCGTTGCTGGTCGGCGCCCGCGAGGGCGCGACCGACTACCTGCACGCGGACGTGCGCGAACCGCAGTCGATCCTGGAGAACGCCGAGCGCACCCTCGACCTCTCCCGCCCGGTAGCGCTGATCCTGTTCGGGATCGTGGGACACATCGATGAACACGCGGAGGCGGTTTCGATAGTGCGGCGCCTGATGTCCGGGCTGGCCGCCGGGAGCTACCTCGCGCTGTACACCGGCACCGACGCCGACCCCGCACTGGTCGAGGCCGAGCGGCGCATCGGCGAAAACGGCGGGACGCCCTACCGGCTCTCCAACCCGGAGCAGGTCAACGAGCTCTTCTCCGGCCTGGAGATCATCGAACCCGGAGTGGTACCCGGCCCGCAATGGCGTCCGGAGGGACCCGTCGTCGATTCACCGGCCAAAACCGCTTCCCTCGGTGGCCTCGCGCGCAAGCCCTGATCCCTTAGTTCCCTGCATCGCGGTGTCGTCAGGGGTCGCTCGACTTGGCGCTGGCGGCGATGACGTGGCTCGCGATCAGGTCGTACATCTCCCGCACTAGCTCGTCAGCGCCCCCGAGAAGGTCGTACCCGTGATCCGCTCCCCGGATGTCGCGGTGCTCCCGCAGGACTCCGTCGCGGCGCAACGACTCGGCGTAGCGGACCCCCTCGTCGCGCAGCAGATCCAGTTCGGCGGTGATGACCAGCGCTGGCGCGACGCCGGTCAGGTCTCGGTCGTTCTCGCCGAGCGCGGGGGAGACCAGCGGATCGGTCCGCTGGGCCTTCTCCGGTGTGTAGGCGTTGTCGAAGATCTCGGCCATCCACGGCTTGAGGAACGGGCGCTCCGACCGGGTACGAGCGCGTAGCTTGTCCTTGCCCGAGGTCGCGAGATCCAGCGGCGGATAATGCAGGACCTGCAAGGAGATGTCGGGCCCGCCGAGGTCACGTGCCTGGCGCGCGACAGCGGCGGCCAGCGCCCCGCCCGCGCTCTGACCGCCGACGCTGACTCGGCACCTGTCCACGCCGAGGTCGGTGCCGTGCTCGCAGATCCAGCGGACGACCTCGTAGCAAGCTTTGGGTGGCATGGGGAAAGGATGCTGCGGCGCGACGGGGTAGTCCACGTTGATCACCGCCACGCCCGCGCGCGCCGCGAGGTAGCGGCACAGCGGATCGTCCTGCTCGGGATTGCGGATGACGAACCCGCCGCCGTGGAAGTTCACGTGCGCTGCCGGTGGGCTCTCGGTCCCGTCCGGCGGCAGGTACACCGTGGCGGGGACGGGCCCGTGGCCGGTCGGGATGCGCACCGAACGGGTCCGGCCGGGAATCTCGGGGAAGCGGACTTGTCCGCCCGTCTTGGCCAGGTGAGCGAGCGACTGGAACGCGGTCGCGGCCAACCGCGCCGCAGGAGGCCAGCTCAGGAACGACACACCGCCAACTTAGGTCGAGAGGTTGTTGCGCGCGCACGGCTTTACCTCGTCGCAACATTTCGCGATCATGATCGAAATCTTTGCGACGAAGGCTGGCTTTCCCCGAATGGAGGAGGTTTTCCCGATGGCGCCCGCGCCTACCGACGACGAACTCGACACCCTCATCCGAGCGCGCTTGGCGCTGCTCGGCATCGATCTCGACCAGCTCCCACCGGGCACTGCCGCCGACCCCGAGACCGGTGCACCTGGCCGGGACACCGCGTTGGAAAGCCTGCGTTCCTTCATGCGCACCACCGTCCTGCCGCTGGCCGCCTACCGATTCGGTGGCGATTCCGCGCTGGCGCAGCAGGTTGCGCCGCCGCAGCTCTACCCGTCCATCGCGACCGCTTGGACCCGATCATGACCGAACCGCTCGACCGGCGGGTGGACCGGCGCGGTTTTCTAGTCCGCACCGCCGCACTCGGCGTCACCGGAGCCGTGGCGTTGCCCGCCATCGCCGAGGCTGTGCCTGCCGCGAGTTCTCCGGCCCAACCCGCCGACGTCGAGCCGCGCGCGGAGGCGCTGGCCGATCCCACGGAGCTGACCATCGCCGAGGCCGCGACCCTGATCAGGCGCGGACGATTACGGCCAGAACAGCTGGTGGAGGCCTACCTCGGCAGGATTCACGCCCACGACGGCACTTACCAGGCGTTCAACCTCGTTCGCGAGGCCCAGGCGTTGGCCGAGGCCCGTGCGGCCGGGCAGCAGCGTCCACGTGGCCCGTTGCACGGAATCCCGTTGGCCCTCAAGGACAACTACTTCACCGCCGGGACGCGCACCACGGCGAATTCGTTCCTGTTCGCGGACTTCGTACCGCCCTACGACGCCACGCCCGTGGCGCGGTTGAAGGCGGCTGGCGCGATCGTGCTCGGCAAGACGCAGATGGGGCCACTGGCGACGACGCGTGCGACCACCCCGGACGGCCGGGTCACCACGGTCAACGCGTGGGCGCCGAACCGGCCCGAAGTCGATCCGGGTGGCTCGTCCACGGGAACCGCGACCGCCGTTGCCGGACGCATGGCGACTTCCGGCACTGGAACCCAGACCGGCGGATCGATCACCGCACCGTCGAACGCGCAGAACCTCACCGGCCTCAAGCCGACCATGGGCCGCGTGTCGCTGCACGGCATCGTTCCGCTGAGCTACACCCGCGATCACCCCGGCCCGCTGGCCAGGGACGCGCTCGACGCCGCGATCATGCTGTCCGCCATGGCCGGGCCCGACCCGCAGGACCCGCGCACCCAGGGCCTGCCGCAGGTTCCCGACCTGATCAGCGCGGCAACGCCGGTCACCAACGGCGGCAAGGTCCAGCTGCGCTGGCCGACCCGGATCGGCGTGATCCCCGGCTACATCTCGGGGGACCCGGCAACCGCGCAGGCCAGAGCGGCGTTCCTCGACACGCTCGGGAACATTCCGGGCGCCACCGTCGTCGACGTCTCGCTGCCGGATGAATGGGACCTGCTGACCGGCAACGCCTTCAACAACATCCGGTTGCCCGAACGCAGCGAGCCGTTCCTGCCGCAGTTGACCGACGACCTGCGCAAGTTCGGGGTGTCGGTGCTCGGCTGGTTGCAGGGCGCCCTGCTGGGCGCCGACGAGTTCCTGATCGGCCAGCGCGCCAAGCTCCTGCTGCTCGACCGGGTGCTGACGGATCTGTTCGCGCGGTGCGATGTCGTGGTGCAGACCGGCCCCGTGCCGTTCGACATCCTCGGCCTGCCGGAACTGGCGGTGCCGATCGGATTCACCTCGGATGGCCTGCCGATCGGCGCCGTCCTGGGCGGCTCGCCGTTCGCCGAGGACCGGTTGCTGTCGGTCGGGGCCGCCTACCAGGCGGTCACGGACTGGCACCGGCGTCGACCGACCGATCCCGCTGCGGTCAGCACCAAGCTGGCGCCCGCCGCGCAGCAGCGACTCGGCGCGGTGGACGTGGCGAACACCATGCAGTGACGGGAAAATCGACTGCTGGGTGCCCCGGCGCTCCCGGATTCATCCGGGACCTGCCGGGGTTTTGTCCTCCGTGGATGGATCAACCGGGGAGCCGGTCTGGTCCGTCGGTCAAGCGTCCTGGGCGTAGTCGGCGAGGATGTGCTTGATGATGCGTCGGGGCTCCTCGGCTTCCGGGGAGTCCTGGTCGAGGTGCGCGACGAGGGTGATCAGCGCCTTCCACAACGCCCAGCCCCGACCGCGCGCCCAGGTGGCCGGGTCGATGGCGAGAGCACGGCGGAAGGCATCCCGGCTTCGCCCGGACAGCAGCGTCCACGCGATGACGACGTCGCAGGCCGGATCGCCGATCCCGGTTCCGCCGAAGTCGATCACTGCGGCCAGCATTCCGTTCCGCACGAGCAGGTTTCCCACGGCGACATCGCCGTGGAACCAGACGGGCTCGCCCTGCCGAGCAGTCGAGACGGCGTCCTCCCAAACCGCGAGGACAGCGTCGCGAGGGATCTCGCTGCCCAACTCGGCGACCGAACGCAGTGTTTCGTCCGCATAGGTGGAAAGCGGGCCGCCCCGGAAGAAGTTGTGCGGGCCGGGCTCCGGGCCATCGGTGGGGTCGATCCTCCCCAGCGCCACCAGGAATTCCGCGAGCCTGGTCGCGAACGCCGCCAGGTCGCGGATGCGCGCTCCAGTCGCGGCGCGGCCGTCGAGCCAGCGGTACACCGACCATGAGTACGGGTAGCCATGTTCGGGCACGCCCTTGGCGACCGGAGCCGGAATGGGCAGTGGGAGTTGGGGAGCCAGCGCGGGAAGCCAGCGCTGCTCCTTTTCCACCGCCAAGGCGTACCAGTCGCCGCTGGGCAGCCGAATGGACAGTTCGTCGCCCAAGCGGAACGTCCGGTTGTCGTGGCCGGGGACCTCTACGGCGGTGACGGGAAGTTCCGCCCACTGCGGGAACTGGCTGTCCACCAGCCGACGAGCTAGATCCGCATCGATGACCGCGGCACCATCACCCATCGCACCTCCCTTCGCCGACCGTCCCCTGCTACGGCTCCCAGTTTGGACGATCGGGGCGTGCGACCGCATCCGGTTTTCCGTGCCGTGGCCGGGAATGGCTCACCTGCGCGGAAAACCGGGGACGTCACCGCTGCGCCGTCCGGGACACGGGCGTGCGTCGCTTCCACATGGTCGCGACCGCGATCAGCCCGATGAGGCATGTCGTTGCGACGAAGTAGTAGGGCGACCGGAGGTCGTGCGTTTCGCGCACCAGCCACGTCCCGACGTAGGGGGCGGTTCCCCCGGCGATGACCACGGAGACGTTGGTCGCCAGCGCGGTGCCGGTGTAGCGGACCTCGTCGTCGAAGAGTTGCGGCGTGACCGTGAAGGAGGCGACCTGCAGGAAGGACATGTTGACCACGATCGCGAGGTAGCCGATGGCGGCGAGCGCGAAATTGCCGAAGTCCATCAGCACCAGGCCCGGATAGGTGATGAGTGCGTATCCGGCGAGCCCGATGAGCGCGACGTTGAGCGAGCCGATGCGATCCGCCAGCGCACCGGTGAGCGGCATCAGCAGCACTGCGATGATGGTGACCGCCGCGGTCAGCCAGTACACCCACGACCTGGGGTAGTTGAGGTCGGTCACCAGGTAGATGCCGATGAACGTCGAGCCGATGTACGCCGCGCCTTGGACGCCGATGCCCAGTGCGGTGGCCTTCAGCAGGGCAGCCGGGTAGGACCGCAGCGCGGACACCAGCGGGAAGCCGTGCTTGCCGGATTGCCCGAGGTGCGGATTGGTGTCCGGGATCATGCGGCGGGCCAGGTAGCAGATGACGGTGAGCGGCAACCCGATGAGGAACGGGATGCGCCATCCCCAGCTCTCCAGTTGCTGCGTCGCCAGCAGACCGGACATGACACCGACAGCGGCCGACGCCACCGCGAAGCCAGCGTTCGTTCCCATCGGCACGAAGGCGCCGTAGCGCGCCTTCCGATCGCCAGGCGCCGCCTCCGCGATGACGGTCGCGGCACCACCGACCTCGCCGCCCGCGAAGAAGCCCTGCGCGATGCGGACGACGACGAGCAGCAGCGGCGCCAGCACCCCGGCCACCGCGTACGTCGGCAGCAAGCCAACCGCCGTGTTGGCCAGGCCGATGCCGACGACGGTGATGAGCAGGGCCCGTCGCCGCCCGAACTGGTCGCCGATCCAGCCGAAGACGATCCCGCCGACCGGTCGGATGATGTAGGAGAGGGCGAACACGGCGAGCACGGACAGCAGCGACGCCACCGGGTCCTGTCCGGGGAAGAACAACGGCGCGATGATCGTCGACACGTATCCGTAGAGGGCGTAGTCGTAGTACTCGATGAGCGTGCCGATCCCCCCGGCGAGGGCTACCCGCCGCACCCCGCTGGCGGTCCGGGCGGGTGCCGACTCGATGTCGCGGAGGCTCATGCGACTCCTCCGTCCGGCTGCGGCTTCGTTGCCGTTGTCATGTTTCCGCTCCAATGTCGTCGGTGCTGGCTGGTGGGCCGGGTCCGTCCACAGTGTCCGGTGCTGGTTCCGCGTGATCGCTCACTCGGTCGCGAACCTGTTGGCGTTCAATCGATTCCTCCAGCCGTCAGGAGCAGGCGCATGCGGTGTGCGGCGAGGTCGGGATCGGGGAACAGGCCGAGTTCGTCGGTGCGCACGAACAGGTCGCTGAGGTGTTGCAGCGACCGCATGCCTTCGCGTCCGGTGACCATCCGGAAGTGGTCCTGGTGGCCGGAGAGCCACGCGACGAACACGCAGCCCACCTTGTAGCGGTCAGCCGGTGCCTCGAACATCTTGACCGCCATCGGGATCGATCGGTTCATCGCGGCCGCGAACCCCTGCTCGTCACCGGCGTCGAGTGCGGCGAAGCCCGCGGCGGCGATGGGCGCGATCGGGTCGAGCACGCCGAGCAGGCCGTGGCTGTGGTGCACGCCGTCGCCGAGCAGCAGGTCCGTGTAGCCGTAGTCGTCACCGGTGAACACCTTGACCGAGCTCGGCAGTCGACGGCGGAACTCCTTTTCCAACTCGTCGTCGAGCAGGCTGAACTTGATGCCGTCGAGGTGTTCGGCGTTCTCCCGCGCCATCCGCACGACGACGTCCATCGCCTCGACCGGGTCCGAGTGTCCCCAGTAGCCGGTGAGCGTCGGGTCGAAGACCGGGCCCAGCCAGTGCACGATGGCCGGTCGGTCCGCCTTCGCGAGCACTTCCCGGTAGACCGACAGGTAGTCGTCCTCGGACCGGGCGGCCGAGACGAGTGCGTGGCTCGCTCGGAGCACCGCCGCACTTCCCTGCGCTTGGACGAATTCGAGCTGCTCGATGTAGGCGTCCACGATTTCCGCGAGCTCGGGACGCGGGGAGGTGAGCTGCTCGGTCCCGGCCCCCGCGACGACGGCGGCTCCTGCCTCGCGGGCGGCGGCCACGCCGAGCCTGATGAGTTCCTGGGCCTGCGGCCAATCCAGACCGCCGGGCCCGCGTTCCGAAGTGTCCATTCCTTCGGCGATCCCGATGCCGTAGCTGAACAGGTGCCGCCGGAACGCGATCGTCGCCTCCCAGTCCACCGGCGGCGCGACGCCGGGCGTGTAGTCGCCGCGGACATCGGCGACCACGTGCGCTGCGGCCAGCACGGTGCGCGACGTGAAGGGCGCCGGGTGGCGGGGGTAGTCGACGGGCTCGTGCATCACGTGGCGGGCGGTACCACCGTCCACGGTGGGCAGTAGGAGGTCGATCGCGGTGCGGGCTGTCACGGTTGATCTCCTCGGGGATGGGTCAGGACCACGCGGGTCGGTCGCCCGCGCGTTCGGCGTCCAGTTCCGAACCGATGGCGCGGCTGGCCTTCAGCTCGGCGATCCGCTCGGGGCTGACTCCGGCGGAGGCCAGGACGTCCTCGTTGTGCTCGCCCACCTTGGGCGGCACCAGTCGTAGGCGTGCTGGGGTGTCGGACAACGCCACCGGCATGCCGACCCACTTGACCGGACCGACACCGGCGACCTCCGCTTCGATCACGAGGCCGTTGTGCCGCACCTGCGGATCGTCGAAGACCGCGTCGTAGTCGTGCACGGGCGCGACGAGGACGTCTTCGGCTTCGAAGCGCGCCATGATCTCCGCGCGCGGGAACTTCCGGATGGCGTCGGCGAGCAAGCGGTGCGTTTCCTCGGCGTGCTCCCGCAATCCGTCGAGCGTCTGGAAGCGCGGGTCGTCCACGTGCTGCTGGTCGAGCCCGCAGGCGCGCGCCGCGCGCTTCCAGTGGTCGTCCACGTAGTACTCGCCGATTAGCGCGAACCACAGCCCGTCGGCGGTCTCGTAGTAGCCGTACAGCGCGGTGTTGAGTGGGTGGGCGATGCCCGCGGTCGGGCGCGGGTACCGCTGTCCGGTGTTGAGGTAGGTGGTGCCTTCCTGGAGGTGGCTGGTGATCGCCGCGTTCATCAGGTTCGAGTCGACGACCTGTCCTCGGCCGGTCCGCTCCCGCGCGGCGAGGGCGATCATCATGCCCTGGGCGAACTGCATGGAGGCGAGGTAGTCGATCATGAATGTGCCGGTGGGCACCGGGCCGGTCTCCGCGCTGCCGGTCAGGGCCATCAGACCGCTGATCGCCTGCGCCGCGAGGTCTTGGCCGCGGCGGTGCACGTACGGACCGGAAAGCCCGTACCCGGAGGCGTAGGCCACGATGATCCGCGGGTTGATCGCCGAGAGCTGGTCCCAGCCGAGCCCCAGCCGGTCCATGACACCGGGCCGGAAGTTGCTGGCGACGATGTCGGCGTCCTTGGCCAGCTCGTAGATGAGTTCTCGGCCCTGGTCGGACTTGACGTCGACGCTGATGCTCTTCTTGTTGCGGTTGGTCGCCGACCAGTGCGGGCTGAACCCGTTCGCGAGGAACGGCGGCTGGAACCGCCCGATCTCGCCGACGTCGATGCGTTCCACCTTGATGACTTCGGCGCCGAAGTCGGCGAGCACCTGGGTGGCCGACGGCCCCTGTTCCAGTTGCGTGAAGTCGAGGATGCGGATGCCCTCGAACGCGTCAGTCATTTCTACCTCGGCCTTTCTGCCACGAGATCGCGTTGCGGTCGCCCAGGTCCATCACGCGCACGACCGTCGACCCGTCCGGCGATTTGGTCCGCGTCCAACGGTTTTCGAGTGCGGTGAGCAGTGTTTCGGGCACCTGGAGCAATGAGCCGCCGCCTGTGGCTCCGCTCGGGACGAGCGCGGCGGCTGCCTCGGGCGGGAGTTGGAGGGAGCGCCGTCGGGCCCGCCCGGACGGCGCGGGATCGAGCGGTATCTCGGTTTCCTCGGCGCGGTGTCCGTTCCGGCTGCCGCGCGGCGCACTGGCTGTCACAGCATCACATCCCCACCGCAGACGTTGATGCACTCGCCGGTGATGTACGACGCGTCCGCCGAGGCGAGGAATGCCACGACCGCGGCGATCTCGTCGGGTCGCCCAGTCCGGCCGAGCGGGTTGGTCGCGATCCGGCGCTCGATCGTCGCCGCGGCGTTCTGCCCGGTGAGCTTCCCGACTTCGGCGCTGGCGTAGTCGGACAGCTCGGTGTCGATCCGGCCCGGCGCTACGGCGTTCACCCGAATCCGGCGCGGTGCCAACTCGGCGGCGAACGACTTCGTCAGGCTGAGCACGGCCGCTTTCGACGCTGCGTAGTTCGCCGAGAGCGCGTTCGGCAGGAGCCCCTGGATCGACGCGATCGTGACGATCGATCCCCCTGGACCGAGGCATCGCGCCGCGAGTTGCAGCGTGAGCAGCGCGCCTCGCGCGTTGACGTCCAGCACGCGGTCCCAGTCGGCCGTGCTCAGCTCGGTCACCGGGGCGAAGGTCTGGATCCCCGCGTTCGCGACGACGATGTCCAGCTGCCCGAGTCGTTGCGCGGCGCGCTCGACCATCGCGGCATCGGCGATGTCGAGCGGGAGCGACTCGGCGGTGCCGCCGCTGTCGCGCGCCGCCGCTGCCACAGCTTCGGCCTGCGTCGCGTCGATGTCCGCGACGACGACGTCCGCGCGCTCCGCAGCGAGCCGCTCGACGATGGCGCGTCCGATACCGCGACCAACACCGGTCACCAGCGCGCGCTTGCCGATGAATCGGGTCATCGGTCGGCCGCCTGCTCGCTCGCGTCGACCCCGCCGAGCGGCACCTTGGAGAGCAGTTCGACCTTCTGGCCCCGCTGGCACACGCGGCCGTCCTGGTCCACCACCTCGACGTCGAAGGTGACGATGGCCTGATCGGGGTTCGACCTGCTGTCGCGCATCTCGGCGACGGAGTAGTTCACGAAGATCGTGTCGCCGAGGAAGATCGGCGCGACGAACCGCCAGTCCTTGATGCCGAGGAACGCCACCGCCGTCCGGCGAAGCAGCTCGGTGCGCGGCCACATCAGGCCGTGCGCGTAGGCGAGTCCCAGCATTCCGTGCGCTATCCGCCGACCGAACTGGCTCGCCTCGGCGTAGACGTCGCTGGTGTGCACCTCGGAGAAATCTCCGGTGAGCCCGGCGAACCCGATCACGTCCGCGTCGGTGATGGTCCGCCCCGGACTCCGGAACGAGAGTCCGACGGACAGGTCCTCGTAGAGCAGTCCCTGCCGGGGAATCTCATGTGCCATGTGGCTTCCTTTCTCGCTGGTCGTCGGCCGCGCCGCAACGGCGCTGGCCAGCCGTTGCCGGTCCATCAGCTTCGGCGGGCAGGGGAGCGGGCGCACTTCGAGGCGTGCATGGCCGGAGCCGGTGCCCGCGTGAAATGGCGCAGTGTGCGGGGCGCCCGCCTCTGGTGTCGTGTGGACATGACGACCTCGTTGTCATTCATGGGGATGCGATGAGGGCTCGGGGCGGATCACGGGGGCGGGGCCGACGCCGTGATCCGGCGAAGAACTCGGGGTTTCCGCGTCCACGCGGAAGATCTGGGGCGGTGCCGACTGCGCGCCGAGACCACCGAGACACGTGCTGCGGGCATCCCGGTTCCTTCCTCCTCGCCGCGCCACGTCCGTCGTCGCCCAGGTTTCTCTGGAACGACCTTCAAGAGTGGAACACTGTTCTGATATCGTGTCAACGTACGTCCGGGACGCGGGTGCTCACAGTCATGCGGTCGATCCGTAGGCTGGCCGGGCGCTGGCACGACGGAGAGCGGGAGGCATGGCAACAGGAGCTTTGTCGCGGGGTTTGGCCGTACTGCAGTGCCTGATCGGCGCGACCGAAGGCGTGCCGCTGACGCGCATCGCCGAGTCCGTCGACCTGCCGAAGAGCGCGGCCCACCGGATCCTCGTGAGCCTCATCCACGAAGGCTTCGTGCAGCAGCTGCAACCGTCTGGGAACTACTGCTTGACACTGCGCATCGTCAGCCTCGGACTCCGGCACCTCGCCAGCAGCACCATTTTCGAACTCGCCGTCCCGGTCCTCGTCAGGCTCGCGAACGAGTCGGGACAGCTCGTGCGGCTGGGCCTCGTCGACGGGGAGCAGCTGCTGTGGGTCGCCAAGGCGCAGGGTGCTCGGGCTGGCCTGCGGTACGAGCCCGATCCCGATCACGGCTCGGAGATCCCGCTCGCGTCGTCGGCGAGCGGTCTGGCCTGGCTCTCCCAACTCACCGACGAGCAGGCGCTCCGGCTGGTGGCGCGGCAGGAACGCGACGACCGCCACCCCATCGGCCACAACGCACCAAAGACGTTGGTGGAGGTTCAGGCACGGCTGGACGAGACGCGCGCGGCGGGCTGGGCGCGCGTCCACGACAGCGTCGAGGAGGGGATCTCGGCGATGGCCGCGCCGCTCATCGATCCCGACAGCGCGGAGGCCATGGGCGTGGTGAGCATCGCTGGGCCGAGCCTGCAACTGACCGATGCCCGCATGGAACAGCTGGCGCCTCGTCTACAAGAGACGGTCGCGGAGCTGTCGGGTCTGGCCGTGAGCCTCTCGAACGAGGCCCGGTCGCGGAACCACGCCGAAGTGAGCGCGTAGGGGCGCGCGCCCCTACGCTCAGAGCGTCGACGTCGTGCGCTGCGACTCGCGAACGAACGCCGGGTCCAATTCGACACCCCACCCCGGTGCGGTGGGGACTTCCAGGGCACCGTCGACCACGCGCAGCATCGGTTCGTAGACGCCCTGCGTCCAGGGCGTTTTCTCGATGCTCCACTCCTGGTACTGCGTGCACGCTGGCATGGCCGCGGCGAGGTGCAGCGTGAACACCTGGAGCAGTGAGTCGTTCGCGCAGTGCGGGGTGCACGGGATGCCCGCCGCCTCGGCCAGGACTGCGACCTTGCGCGCCCGCGACACACCGCCGATGTAACCCACGTCTGGTTGCACGATGTCGACCGCGCGGCCGCTGATCATCCGGTGGAACTGCGGCAGCGAGATGTCCTGTTCCCCGCCGGAGACCGGAATGTCCAGCGCCGCCGCCACCTCGGCGGTGAGCTCGATCTCCGGGAACGGACACGGCTCCTCGAAGTGGAAGTAGCCGTGGTCCTCCAGCAGCCTGCCGACCCGGATCGCGCGGCCCACCGAGAAACCGCCGTTGGCGTCGGCTGACAGGTCCACCCCGTCGCCGAGGACTTGCCTGGTGTGCTTGATGATCCGCTCGGTCCGACCGGGAGCCGCATCGACGTCCCGGCCCATCGCGTCGCCCACGCGGATCTTCACCGCGCGGAACCCCTGCTCCGCGATGGCCTGTTGCAGGCGCTCGCCCTCGGCTTCCGGCGTGATGTCGCGCCGCATGCTGGAGGCGTAAACCGGCACCGAGGTTCTCGCGTGCCCGCCGAGCAGCTTGGACACCGGCCGACCGGTCACCTTGCCGAGGATGTCCCACAAAGCGGTGTCCACACCGGACAGTGCTCGGTGCAGGAAGCTGCTGGGGAACTTGTAGTGCACCCGCAGGCACTCGTCGACCAGCGCCTCCACGTCCCAGGGGTCCTTGCCCAGGAAGAGCGGCGCCACCATGGAATGCAGCACGTGGGCGCTGGTCCCGGCTTCGTACGGTGCGGTCTGCCCGATGCCTTCGACTCCGTCGTCGGTGCGGATCCGGACGATCGCCAGTTGTCCGCGGACCAGGGTCTCGATGCTGTTGATCTTCACAGGTGCTCCTTCAGCACGTCCACCAGGCAGGACCGCTGCGCGCAGCGGTCGAACCGGAAGCAGTCGGCCAGCGCGCGGGCCTGATCCTCGTCGATCCCTTCGAAGCAGCGGGCGAAGTCGTCGACCATCGGCTCGGCGAGCAGGATGTGCCGCACCAGCACGTGGATCCACTGCTGCTGCCCGAACGGCAGCGGATCGAAGTCCGGGAACTCCTTGGCGAAAGTGCGCTCGATCGGGTCGAGGATGTGCCGTACGCCGGTGTCCAACCCGCCCCAGACGTCGACGCCGAGCCGGGTCTTCTTGTCCAGCACGGGCGCGATCCGCCGCAGGTAGGCGGAATCCGCCGCGACGTGCGCGATGCCCTGCAACCCGATGTCCTTGTAGGTCCACAGGCTCCAGCCCGCACCGTGCTCGTCGTAGATGTCGAGCTGGTCGGCGAGCACCCGGTAGCGGGCGTCGTCGCGGTCCGGGACACCGCTGTACATCGGGCCGAACTCGCCGACCCAGATCGGCGTTCCGGTGCGGCGCATGTACTCGGAGCGCTGCAGGAACCGGGATTCCAGGTACGCCCGGTCGACGTACTGGCCTCGGGAAATCCCCGGATAGTCACCGCTGTCCGCGAAACCGGCCAGTGCGTAGTCGTGCACCGTGTAGACCGTGTTGGGCCACGGCTCCCGGAACAGGTCGAACTCGGTGGCGTGCCGGTTGCCGTCGAGGTATATGACGTGGTCCGGGTCAACCGCGCGGATGGCGTTGTGCAGGCGCTGGTAGAACGGACCGATCGTCGCGCCGTCGGAATCGGCGGGCTCGTTGAGCGGGTTGTACCCGGCCACCCACGGGTTGTCCCGGTACCGGTCGGCCAACGCCTCCCACAAGTGCACCACGCGGTCTTGGAAGTGGCGGTGCTGCCAGAAGAACGACCGGTGGGTGGGATTGTCGCTGTGCCAGCGCTGGTTGTGGAAGCCGGGTGCCGCGTGCAGGTCGAGCACCGTGTACAGGCCGTTGCGGGCGCAGGTCTCGACCGCCTTGTCCAGCAGCCGGAAACCCTCCTCCTTGAGTTCCATCGGCCGGTCGTCGTCCTCGAAATGCCGGTAGTGGAACGGCACCCGGACGCAGTTCATGCCGATCTCCGCGAGGAACCGCGCGTCCTCGTCGGCGAAGAACACGTCGAGGAAGCGGTCGAAGAACGCGTGGTAGACCTCCTCGCCGAGGACCCGCCGAAGGGCCTTGCGCTGCAACTCCTCGGTGGCCGGATAGCCGGTGATGAAGTTCTCCATGTTCATCCACCCGCCGAGCCCCACCCCGCGCAGCCGCACCGGATCACCGGCTGCGGTGGCGAGGTGGTCGCCCTCGACGCGGACCATCGCTGACTTGTCGTGCATGATCTTCCGATCTCCTCGGGGAGATTCCACACGGCGCTGGGCCGTGGGGCTTCCACAGTTCGTCTTCGCTCTTGCTATGCAGCGGCTGAGGTTCCGCCACCCGCACCGCTGCGCAACGGAGTTTCAATGGATCAAGGCATCATTTGCTGAAACCGGCTGTCAGGCCGCGTACCAGGTAGCGGCGGCCCAGCACATACGCGGCCAGCATCGGGAGGGTGGAGAGCACCACCGCCGCCAGCACTGCGGGGACGTTCACGGTGAACTCGCCCTGGAACGTCCACAGCGCCATCGGCAGCACCCGTTGCTCCGCGCTCTGCGTGAGGATCAGCGGGAACAGGAAGCCGTTCCACACGTGCAGGGCGTCGTAGATGCCGACCGTCACCAGCGCGGGTCGGGTCAGCGGAACCACCAGGCTCCACAGCATGTGCCGGTCGGTGGCGCCGTCCAGGCGCATCGACTCGAACAGTTCCTTCGGGATGTCGCGGATGAAGTTCGCCAGGATCAGCACGGTGATCGGCACCGCGAAGCCGATCGACGGCAGCACCAGTGCCAGCAGGCTGTCGTACAGGTGCGCACGCGTGATCATGTAGTACAGCGGGATGATCGTGGCGTGCACCGGGATCGCCAGGCCCAGCAGGAACACCGAGAACGCGGAGCGGACGAACCTGCCTTCCCCGCGCACCACGGCGTAGGCCGCCATCAGCGAGATCGTGACCGTCGTGACCACCGAGGCCAGCGTGACGATGACGCTGTTGAGGAAGTAGCGGCCGAAGCCGCTGTGCAGCACCAGCGCGTAGTTGTCGAACGAGATGCTGGTCGGCGGAGCCAGCGGGTTGCTGGCGAAGAAGCCGCTTTCGGTGCGCAGGCTGGAGATCACCACGTAGTAGATCGGCAGGATGATGACGGCCAGCCAGATGAATCCGCCGAGACCGGCCAGCACGTTCGGGGGTTGGCGCACGACGCGCCTGCGCCGCGCGGCGGCCGAGCGCGCGGACGAACGTCCGGGTGCGACGGCGGTGGTCGGGACGGCCATCAGAGCCCTTCCTGCTCGCTGCTCATCCGGGCGAAGCCGGAGAACCTGGTCAGCACGAACGCCAGACCGAGCCCGATCACGACCAGGATGACTGCCAGCACGCTGGCGGCCCCCATGTCGTTGGCGGTGAACCCGGTGAGGTACATGTCCAGCGGCAGCATCCGGGTCGCGTTGCCCGGTCCGCCGCCGGTGAGCACGAAGACCACGTCGAAGTAGGTCAGCGAACCGGTGACCATGAGCGTGGAGGACGTGACGATGGTGTACCGCAGCTGCGGCAGCGTGATGTAGCGGAACTGCTTGAGCCGCCCGGCGCCGTCGATGGTCGCCGCCTCGTAGAGCGAGTCCGGGATCTGCCGCACCGCGGCCTGGTACAGCAGGGTGTGGAACGGCACGAACTGCCAGGCGATCACGAAGACGACCACGTACAGCACCAGATCCGGATCACCCAGCCAGTCCTGCGACAACATGCCAAGGCCCGGTGCGGCACCCAGCCCGAAGTTCGGGTCGAGGACGGCCTTGAAGGCGATCGCCACGGCGGCCGAGGAGAGCAGCAGCGGCAGGAAGTAGAGCACCGCGAGCACCGCGCGGTAGCGCTGCGTTCCGGCCGTGAAGACCCCGAGCAGCAGGCTGATCGGGGTCTGCACCAGCCACGAGGCGATCATGATCTTCAGCGTGAGCAGCAGCGCGCCGCCGGTCACCGGATCGCTGAGGACGCTGGTCCAGTTGCCCAGACCCTCCCAGCCGACCTCGCCCAGCCCGTCCCAGCGCACGAAGCTCAGCACCACGGCGCCAGCCAGCGGAACGAGGGCGAACACGACGAAGAACGCGAGAGCTGGCACGGCCAGCAGGCCGTTCGCGCTGGCGTTCGTGCGGCGGACCGCGGCCCTGCCGGAGGTGAGGACTGACACGTCGAATCCGCCTTCAGCTCTTGATCGTGGCGTTCATGTTGGCCGCGAACTCCTCGGGGCTGATCTGCCCGAGGAAGATCTGCTGGAGGTTCGTCAGCAGCGCATCGCCCTGCGCGGGACTGAGCGCTTGGTCCAACGAGAGCTGGAAGTTCGGCGCCTTCGCGGCCAGTTCGTAGACGGTGCCGAAGTACTGCGGGTCGCTGGACTTGGCGATCTCGTCCTCGATCCCGGCCACCGGCGGCACGTTGCCGACGGCGAGCAGATCGGCCGCGTACTGGTCGTTGAGCAGGTTGCTCTTGATGTAGTCGCGGGCCACCTGCTTCTCCTGCTCGGTCGCGCTGGCGGCGATCGACCAGAAGTTGGTCGGGTTGCCGACCACGTTGGCCGGATCGCCCTTGCCGCCCTCGACGGCGGGGAACGGGACGTAGCCGAGCTTCCCGGCGGTGATGAAGTCGGGGTCGGCGGTCTGGATCGTCTGGTAGGTCGCGGGCAGGCCCAGGCTCATCGCAGCCTTGCCGGTGTAGAGCAGGGCGACGTCGGCACCGCTGTCGGCGGAGATCGAGGAGAAGCCCTTGACGAAACCGCCTGCGTTGACCAACTGTTGGATCTTCCGGGTCGCTTCCAGCACCGCCGGGTCGGACCAGGCCCCCGGCTTGTTGGCGACCACGTTGTTCAGCACCTCGGGCCCGCCGATGCGGTCGACCAGGTACGCCAACCACGGCAGCAGCGGCCACTTGGCCTGGCCGCCGACGGTGAACGGAGCGATCCCCGCGGCCTGGAACCTCGGCACCAGGGCCATCAGCTCGCCCCAGGTCTTCGGCGGCTGGGCGCCGATGCGGGCGAAGAGATCCTTGTTGTAGTAGACCATCACCGGCTTCACACCGTTGTTCGGCAGTGCGTAGGTGCGGCCGTTGACCTGCCCGGCCGCGGCGATCGAGGGCAGGAAGCGGTCCTTGAGCGCGGGGTCGGCGGCGAGGTCGGTGAGGTCGTCGACGGAACGAGCGTCTACATAGGACTTCAGTACGCCGCCGCCCCAACCGTAGACCAGCGTGGGTGCGTCACCCGCACCGACCGCGGTGCGGATCTTCTGCTTGTACGGGTCGTTCGCGAATGCCTGGATGCCGAACCGGCGGTCCGGGTGGCTGTTGTTCCAGGCATCGAAGGAGTTCCGGAAAGCCTGCTGCGTGACACCGTTGAGGATCCAGACGGAGGCGGTGCCATCGCCGCCGCCCGCGTTGTTGCCCGCCTGCGGTCCTGACGTGCCACAGGCGGCGGCTCCTGTCAGGAGCACGGCGAAACCGGCCGCCAGCAGTGTCCTTCGCGACGCCTTCATGCTGCCCGCCTCTCTGCCCCGGTCACGGCGGCGTGCCCGAGGACGTCGTAGTAGCGCGGCCCCGGAGCCCAGGCGACTGGCATCGGTGCCTTGCCTCTAGCTGGCGAAGCGAGGTCCTGCGCGGGCGACGACAGCGTCGTGCGAACCCGCATGGGCACGCAGGGCGTCAACGTCGTCCGTCGGCCGGGCGCTGCGGACAGGACCCGGCTCGCCTCGATTCGCGGACATCGTGCAGTGCCCGCGGATGCGGTGTCAATCGTTATCGACAACGTTATCGATAACGTTCTATACCTAGTAGCATTCAGGTGTGAGCAACAGCCGTGTGACCATCCGCGACGTCGCCGCGCAGGCAGCCGTGTCGGTGGCGACCGTTTCCAAGGTGCTCAACGATCGCCACGGCGTGGCGGCCAGCACCGTCGAGCGGGTGCGTGCGGTGATCGCCGAGCTCGGCTACGAGTCGAGCCTGGTGGCTCGCAGCCTGCGCAACCACCGCACGAACGTGATCGGAATCCTGGTGTGGGACATCGAGCCGTTCAGCGCCGAACTGCTCAAGGGTGCCGCCCGCGCCATCCGGGGGACCGGCTACGAGTTGGTCGTCTACTCGGCTGGCCGGGAAGGCGCCGACCAGGTGGGCTGGGAACGCCGCTACCTGTCCCGGCTGTCCGGGACGCTGATCGACGGGGCGGTGATGGTGACGCCCACCGTGCTCACGCCGGAGTCCAGTGCGCCAGTGGTGGCCGTCGATCCGCGCGTCGGCGGACAGGGTGTTCCGGCGGTGGATTCGGACAACTTCCACGGCGCCCAACTGGCCACCGAGCACCTGATCGGTCTGGGCCACCGGCGGATCGGCTTCCTCGGTCGGCCGCCACGCGACCTGGAGTCCGCGCGACGGCGCGAGGAGGGGTACCGCAGCGCGCTGGAAGCGGCGGGCATCGACGCTGACCCGGATCTGATCGGCGTCGCCGGGTACGACGAGGAGACCACCCGGGACGCCGCCCGACGATTGCTGTTGCTGCCGGAGCGGCCGACGGCGATCTTCGCGGCGAACGACCTGTCGGCTATCGCCATCATGGACGTCGCGCTGACGCTGGGCATGCGGGTGCCCGCCGACCTGTCGATCGTCGGTTTCGACAACGTTCCGGAAAGCCGCATGACGCAGCCCGCCCTGACCACGATCGACCAGCCGATCCAGCTGATGGGCCAGCGGGCGATCGAAATGCTGGTGGAGATGCTCGCCGGACGCGAGCTCGCCGAGCCGCACGTCCGCCTGCCAACCCGGCTCCTGGTGCGCGACTCATGCGCTGTGCCGCCCGCGCGAACCGACGACGTCAGGCCGGACGAACGACTGGAAACCGGCTGACCGCCCGTGGTCAGCCGCTGCTGGCGGTGGCTTTGACGCCGCCGATCTCGCCGTTGCGGAACGCGTCCACGAACAAGCGGTGGTCGTCGCGCACCACGTCGGCGTAGCGGAGCGCGAAGTCGGCCAGCCAGGCGGTGAACTCCGCCTCGCGCCCGCCGACGACTGTCGTGATCGCGTCCTCGGTCTGGAACCGCACCAAGCGGTTGTCCGACTGGGCATCCGAGACGCAGTGCACCTTGGCCATCGCCCTGCCGAGGAAGTCCAGCACCGGGAGGATCTCTTCGGGCTCGGTCAGGTCCTGCCAGTCCAGATCCGACTCGTACGGCGACAGTTCGTCGACGACGTAGCCGACACCGTCGATCTCGGTGTAGCCCAGCAGCGGGTCCGCGTGCGCCTGCAACGCGCGCTGGGACACCGCGGTGCGATGGCCGTGGTGGAGGAAGTAGTCGCGGATGTGCTCGTCGGTCACCACCCGCGACGGCGCGGCCACGTTGCCCTGCTTCATGGACAGGACGGTGTCGTTCTCCAGCGCTTCGGTCGGCCCCTCGATGAGGATGTTGTAGGCGGGTAGGCCAGCGCTGCCGATGCCGAACCCGCTGCTGCCGACTACGTCCTTGATCGTGTAGGCGACATCCCGCATCCGGTTCTCCGGTGGAATCGTGGCCAGGTAGCGCTGGAAAGCGGCCTCGACCTTCTCCCGCTCCGCCGCACCGAGTCGGCGAACCCCGCTGCCTGCTCGGAAACGGCGGTCGTAACCCTCGGCTTCGGTCATCCTGTCCAACATCGCGGTCCTGCTGCTCAACCGCGTCTGCTGCAGCAACTCGTGGATCGTGCCCTCGGTGGTCGCCAGCCGCAGCGAGTACTGCGAGTCGCCGTCGGCTTCGGAGAAGATCCGCACCTGGTCCAGATAGGACGTGGCAGCGTGTTCCACGAACGCGATGATGTCGTCGTCGGGCAGGGCCTTGCTCCACCCCAGCAGCGCCACGCTCGCCGCGAAGCGCTGCAGATCCCACGTGAAATGTCCGAGATACGCCTCGTCGAAGTCGTTGACGTCGAAGACCAGCACTCCGGACCCGTCCATGTACGTGCCGAAGTTCTGCGCGTGCAGGTCGCCCTGGATCCACACCCGACTCGTGCGCTCGTCCGCCCATGGATCTGCCAGGCGCACCACATCGGCGTAGAACAGGCAGGCGCTGCCCCGGTAGAAGGCGAACGGATCCGCGGCCATCTTCCGGAATTTCGTCCGGAATGCCGCTGGATCCCGGTCCATCAACTCGGCGAAGGTGCTGACCAGGGTCTCGCTGATCCAGGCTCGACGTACTGCGGGCGTGTCGGCGTCGAGAAGACGCGCAAGCTCAGGCATGGCAAACCTTCCGTGCACCCATCGCCTCCAAGCTTAGCTTGCGAGCGGAGCACCCGAACGTGACCTGGTTTCGGACGATTTGGCACTCGGTGTCCGCTTTGGTGGTCAGAATCCGTTGTGCGGCAAAACTTTTCGTTGGTCGAACGCCATTGCCAAGAAGACCGGAGGACGCCTGGTGGTCACCTGCGCAGCAACGCCGCGCGTAGGCGCCCACCCGCAGCGGCGACGACGAGTGGTTGCCCCGGAAACGGGAACAGCACCCACGAGCGGTGCTCCGCCGATCGTCCGGTGGATCCAGTGGTCACGTAGCGGCTCGCTGGTGCTGCGCTGGTCCGCTCAAAGTGGACGATCCGGGTTTCGTCGGCACGCGCGGAGAATCTCCGACGGGGGACTAGTTGAGGGTGAAGCGCAGCGAGATCCGACGCGAATGCCGCCGCGGCCAAGCCCGCAGGATCCCGTGGTGCTCCGCGGGCCACCGGCAGATGATCACGTTCAGCGGGCGTCCGAACTGATCCATCAACCGGACCAGGAACCCCTCGGTGTGCGCCGAATCGAACGGCCCGACCCGAGCCTGGAAGAACACCGCGCCGCGATTGGAGATCGCCTGCAGCACGTTGACGTCGCCGAAGTAGTTCCGGAATCCGGTCAGGAGGTTCTTCTTCCGAGTGGCCCCGGTCCGCTCGGGCGCGGCGTGCGGTAGCGTCCAGGCCACCCAGAGCACCTCGGCCTCCGGTATCCACGCCTCGTCCACGGCCGCCACAGCCCGCTGGCGCGGTACCACGGCCGTCACCCGAGCGCGCATCATCTCCCTCAGGTAGGGCTCGTCGATCAACCCCCAGCGCGCCAAGTACTGGCCAACGGTCGCCGGACTGAGCAGGATTCGGTACTCGCGGTTCACCAGTTCGGCCACGGCTTGCCGGGTCCACAACGCGTGGGGCAGGTCGTGCTCGTCGGGGGTGCCTGCGGCGATCGTCTTGACGGTCCACGCCTGTTGCGCCGGGGACAGCGCGAGCTGCTCACCCGGTCGCCGACCGCGGACCTTCGGGCGGAAGGACTCCTCGCCCGTTCGCCGGTAGGCCCGCAGCCACGCACCGACCGTCTTGCGGGACACCCCGAGCAGGCGCGCCACCTCCGTTCGGGAGGATCCCGATTCGACTGCGGCCACGGCCCGCCTGCGCAGCTCCTCCAGCGCTTCCGGGGAAAGATTGCGAGCGTCACGTGCGGTCATCATGCTCAAGCCCTGAAGTCTGCCGGATGTCCGGTCAACACCAGGCATCCGTGAGTGAATGATTGATCACCTTTGGTGTGCAGACCACCGCGGTAGCTGGTGCGCCGGGAACAACGCCCGCTTCGCGTCTGTTCGAACGAACGGACCACCGGTTGGCCCGCCGCTGGAATCCGCGGGCGCGTTCTTCCTCGAACTGAGCACAGTGGACACCACCGGCTCGGATGCCGTGGCGGCCCCTGGCGCGGGCGCGAACGGGGATCGGCGTCGCCTGAGCCTTCCGGAGTTGAACGTGCGCTGCAAATGCGGTGCGCGCATCGCGTTCCCTTCTTCTTTTGTCGAGGGCGAACCATCCGCCGCGATGGCGGAAACACCGCGGCACGGACATTACGGATGCCACCCGTTTCGACCGCGCGACCCGATGGTTAACTGTGCATCACAAGAGATTCACCGCGTGTTTCCGCTTGCGGTGCTGGGCCCATTTTCGCGCGGCGCTCCCGAACTGGCCGAAACGAATAGAGGTGTCGGCGGCCGCGCTCGACCCGACCCGCTCAAGAATGGTGAAGGCGCTGTTCAGCGGCCCGAGGGAGGTGCGGTGCCCACCGCCGGCCACATGTCACCTATTTGCGTCACCGATCATTATCTCGATATCTGACGGGATCGTCAGAATGCCGTCGCGGCTTCGGCGCGCGGTTAACCTCCGCGAGCCCGCGAGCTGCGAAAATCGTTGTCCTGGCGCTGTGTTTCTCCGCGGTGAACGAATATTGCCGCGCGGCGCCAATTGCTGGTCGGCGGTGTTGGCGGATGTGCCGCGCTCGTGCCACCATGTCGCTCCACCGGAAGATCAAAATCCTGCTGAGCGCGACCCGAGAATTCGGTCGCCGCGGCTGTCGGCTCACTGCCGGGCGCGGGTGTCGCGGGATCCAGCGGGCGTTCCGCCCGCCCGCTGGACCCCAATGGTGACCCCGTCCGCATTACAGGGCCGCCCCCAACTGTAGCCGGGGGGCAGCCGAATACCTGTGGGGAACCTATGAAAAGCGCCATGGGAACCTGTGAGAACGAAAGCGCGCACTCCGGTGGAACGCTGACCGCTGCGGTTCGACCGGGGCGACGGGAACGCCCAAATGTCCGCTGTGGACGGTTGGAGCCGGTCCTCCTCCTAGAGGTCCAGCACCAACCGGGCGCTGCACGATCGAGACACGCAGATCATCATCGTGTCGTTCGCGGCTCGTTCCTCGTCCGTGAGCAGGGAGTCGCGGTGGTCGGGAACGCCGTAGAGCACCGGCGTTTCGCAGGTGCCGCAGATGCCACCCCGGCAGGAGGACAACGCCGGAACGCCCGCCTGCTCGACGACTTCGAGGATCGACCTGTCCTCCGGAACCGTCACGGTGATCCCCGAGCGCGCGAGTTCGACGTCGAACGGAAGGCTCTTCCGCGTGTCGGCGCTCGTCTTCGGGGAGAACCGCTCAACGTGCAGGCTGCCGAGCGGCCACCGCGCACAGCGCTCCTCGACCGCGGTCAGCAGCGGTTCCGGACCGCAGCAGTAGACCGCGGTGGCTTCCTGCGGTCGCCCGAGCAGCCCGTCCAGGTCCAGCAGTCCGGCCTCGTCCTGCGGCCACACGCTCACCCGGTCGCCGTATTGCTCGGTCAGTTCGGTGCGGAACGCCATCGAGGTGCGCGTCCGACCGCCGTACACGAGCCGCCAGTCCGCGCCCCGCGCCTGGACCTGCGCGACCATCGGTGCGATGGGGGTGATCCCGATTCCGCCCGCGATGAACAGGTACCGCTGCGCATCGACGAGCCGGAAGTGGTTGCGGGGACCGCGGATCCGCACCATGTCGCCGTCGGCCAGTTGGTCGTGCACGTGCTCGGAACCGCCGCGGCCAGCGGGCTCGCGCAGCACCGCCACCTGGAGCACCGAACGGTCGGCCGGGTCACCGCACAGCGAGTACTGGCGCACCAAGTCCTCGCGCAGCACGAGATCCAGGTGCGCACCCGGTTCCCATTCGGGCAACTGCTTCCCCTCCGGGTGGCGCAGGGTCAGCCGCACCACGTCGTCGGCGACAAGTTCTTTCCGGTCGAGCAGGACCTCTAGCTCCACCTCGGTCCTGGACAGGACACCCGCAGTCATCAACGCCTCCTCAGCGAGAACTCACGCCGGTGCGCAGATCATGATCAGCGCGCCCAGGATCATCCTGGTTTCTCGGGATTGAATGCCGTTCACCGGCTTTCCGCTGCTCGCCGTCCGCTCGATCGGTGAGCGTGCCGATATGGCAGCGGTTGCTTTGTTCGGCAGCGCAATCGTGGCACAACGCGGTGCTTCTGACCAGCGGAGTTCCGCGCCGAGCGGCCTATTTTTGAACACGCTTTAACCTGCCGGAAACATCGGGTAGCGGCGGTGTTCGCGCAGTTCGCGGACGTTCCGCGGAACAACAGGACACGCGGTCGTGCTGGAACGCATGCAGGTGTCCCAGAAATGGCGGACGGGCAAATGTGTAACACCTCTGCGGCGCCTAGGGCGGTTGTCGTAGTGCTCTGATCAGCTGTTTTCTGGCGAAGTGCGGCGTTCGGCGAGTGTTCCTCGGTGTCCGGTATATGCGTGCCCGCAATTGTGGAAGCGCCCGGAGAATATGCGGAATTCACCACCGAGGAAACGGTGAAGGCAGGTCGAATTAATACCTCGTGATGCGGCGGTTATATGCCAGCCATCTGGTCGACACGGATACCCGACGTAATGGCGGGACCGCGACTTCCGCCGTCGCGGGCAGCCGCCGAACGAGGTTCCGCCACCTCCGATCGACCGGAGCGAACCGGTCGTTGTTCGGCGATGAACGCAGAAAGGAACAGCATGCTCGCACCGCATTTGCAGCACCTGTCCCCCTCCGCTCTGCCCAGTTCCCGCAAGCTCGCCACCGCCGTCGGAATCGGCGTTCTGGGCGTGCTCTTCCTGTCACCCACCGCCTCGGCGCACGTCTCGGTCACTCCGGATACCGTGGTGGCAGGTGAGCGGTCCACCGTGTCCTTCCGCGTGCCGAACGAACGCGATGACGCGTCCACGGTGCGAATCGAGGTGAACTTCCCGGCGGATCGGCCATTGACATCCGCCACGCCGCGCGCCGTCCCCGGCTGGACCATCACCGTCCACAAGCAACAGCTCAGCAACCCGATCAGCACCGAGCACGGAACCCTCAGCGAGGCGGTGACCTCCATCGTCTGGGAGGGCGGCCAGATCGCCCCGGACACGTTCCAGGAATTTCCGGTGAGCATCGACTCGTTGCCGCACGAGGCGGGCCCGCTCGTCTTCAGGTCGCTGCAAAGCTATTCCGACGGCGCGATCGTCAGGTGGATCGACACCGAGGCAGCGGGGCAGCCCGAGCCGGAATACCCGGCACCGTCCTTGTCGGTGGTACAACCACAGCCGCCCGCCGCCGCCGAGTCCACTTCGGACACCCCAGCCCGACTGCTCGGCGGCGCCGGGCTCCTCGCCGGACTGACCGGGCTCGGCTGGGCGGCTCTTGGCAGGCGCAAGCCTGCGCAAGCGCGAGCGGCCACGGCCGAGCAGAAGGAGATGGCGCGGGTGTAGGGACTGCCGTGGTGCTGCGAAGACTGCTCGGCGTTCTCGGCGTGCTCCTGATCCTCTTGGTCACCAATCCCGGCACCGCCTCGGCACACGCCGTGCTGTTGGGCACCACGCCGGGGAACTTCGAGGTGCTCACCACCGCGCCGCGCGAGGTCACACTCCAGTTCAACGAACCCGTCGACATCGGCCTGGCCGAGATCCGGCTCATCGGCCCAGGCGGCGCAGAGGTCGCGGGCATCGGCCGACCAACGCATCCGCCGGAACGCCTCGACGTCGTGGCCGCGACCTTGCCGACCGAGCTGGCTGCGGGCACGTACACGGTCGCTTTCCGGGTGGTGTCCACCGACGCTCATCCGGTGCCGGGCGCGTTCGCCTTCAGCGTCGGCCAGGTCACGGGCGGCGTCGCGTCCAGCGCGGGACCGGAGACCGGCGGTGCCGGCGGCGCGGTATCGGCGCTGTACGGCGTCGCCCGCTGGCTCGCGTACGTCGGGCTCGCACTGCTGGTGGGTACGGCCTTCTTCGTCGCGGCGTGCTGGCCGGGCGGCGAGGTGGTGGCCGGGGTGCGCCGATTGCTGTGGAATGCCTGGGGAATCCTGTTCGCGGGCACCCTGGGCGCGTTCGTCGCGTACGGGCCGTACGCCGCAGGCGGATCCATCGGCGACCTCGCCGATCCGGCCTTGCTCGGTTCGACCCTGGGCAGTCGGATGGGCGTGGTGCTCGCCGTGCGACTGGGTCTGCTGGGATTGGTCGCCGCCGCACTCGTGCACGCGCTGCGCCGCGCGCCGTTCGCCCAGCACGAGGCCCGAGACCAGCGCTTGCGGACCGGATTGGTGCTCGTCGGTGCTGTTGTGCTGGTCGTGACCTGGAGCCTGGCCAGCCACAACGCGAGCGGTGCCCAGGTCGTGCTGGCATTGCCGGTCGACGCGGCGCACCTGCTCGCGATGGCGGTTTGGCTCGGCGGGCTGCCGGTGCTGCTCGGCGTCTTGCTGCGTTCGCGCGACGTGGTGGGAATGCGGATCGCGATCCCCCGGTTCTCCCGAACCGCGCTGGTCTGCGTCGGCGTCCTGGTGGTGACAGGCACCTACCAGGCATGGCGCGAAGTCGGCACGCCGTCCGCCCTGTTCGGCACGACTTACGGCGCGGTGCTCGCGGTGAAGCTCGGCGTGGTCGTCCTGCTCGTGGGTTCGGGAGCGTTGGCCCGCAACTGGGTACGTCGGCACTACGGGTTCGATGCCGTCGCGGTCGCCGACAAACCGCGGACCCGCAAGGAGAAGCGGCGAGCCCGCAGCAGGCCCGGAGCTCGCGAAGTCAGCAGGTTCCGCCGGTTGATCGCGGTGGAGCTCGCACTCGCCGCGGCGGTGCTCGGAGTGACCGTGTCCCTGGTCAGCGCGGAACCCGCCACCGCCGAACTCGCCAGGATGCGTGCGGCGGCGGAGACCCCGACACGCGTCGGGCCGGTCAGCGGCATGCTGCCGTTCGACGCCGGTGGCGGCGAACAGGGCGTGGGCAAGCTGGCGGTGCTGGTGACACCCGGTGTGGTGGGCAGGAACGAGGTGCACCTCGCGGTGTTCGACGCGAACGGGCGACCGAAGCAAGTTCCCGAACTGCGTGCCGAACTCCGGCTGCCGACGCGTTCCGTCGGACCGCTGCCCGTCGACCTCCAGGTCATCGGCGGCACCCACGCCATCTCGCCGAACGTGCCGATCACGATGCCGGGGGAGTGGGAAATCGCCGTCACCGTGCGGACCTCCGAAATCGACCAGACCGTCGTGCGAATTCCGATCGGTGCGCGTTGACCCCAGGGAGACTGGATGTGGGATGGACCAGCACCCGAGCGTGATCAAGGTTGGTGCGCGCAGCCTGCCGGTGGAGGCGCTGGAGCGGCTTCGCCGCCAGGTCGTCGCCGCCGTCGAGTCCGGCGTTTCGCAATCGCACGTCGCGCGCACGTTCGGCGTTTCGCGGAAGACCGTCGGGACCTGGGTCCGCGCCTACCAGGAGAAGGGCGAACAGGCGTTTCGCCCGCGGCGTCGTGGCCGCCGCCGCGGGGAACAGTTGGCGCTGTCCACGGCACAGCAGGAGTGGCTGGTCACGACCGCTGTGCGCGGTTCACCGGACGAGTTGGGCCTGCCGCACCTGTTGTGGACCCGGCGGGCGGTCGCCGATCTGATCCGCGCGCGGTTCGCGATCACGCTCAGCCCGGCGACGATCGACCAGTACCTGTCCCGATGGGAACTGCTCGGCAGATCCGACCAACTCGCACCGGGGCACGACGGGTCGCGACGGGGCCTGGGCGGCCGCGAAGTGCTGTGGACGGCGTGGACGTGCCCGCGTCCGTTGGTGGGTCCCGATCGATTGCACGCACTGGTGGCGGTCACGAATCGCGGTGTGCTGTTCTTCCGGCTGGGTGAAAGCCCTTTCGACGGCGAGCGGCTGGCCGATTTCCGCAAACGGCTGCGCGTGCAACTCGCGAGCGACATAACCGTGGTAGTGCGGATGTGGCCGGCTGAACAATCACAACTGCTCGGGCACTGGCGGGCTGTCGAGCCCGACGTAGTCCTGGACTTGGCGACGCACTGAGCTCGCGGTCAGGCGCACTTTCCGCGCCTTCTGCGGTTCATCGTGTTCGGTGGCAAATGAACCGACACGACCCGCCGTATTCGATCGCCGCGGACTCGCCTCATTCGTGTCACGCGGCTGTTAAATGTGTTGGCAGATCTTCCTGGAACTGGTCGTCACGGTGCGTCGAGTCGGGATTTCCGGAGGGGCAAACATGTTCCACCAGGTTGCGCGGTCGGCCGATGTCGCGGCATGGCGCGGCCGTAACCTATTTGCGCGACAGTCGTCGGATCGGTCGATCGAAGCCAATCCGGTCCGCTCGTACCGGAAATCGCCGGAGACCAGTTCAGAAGATGCTTTCCCCGATCGGAAACACGGACGAAACCCGGTTGCGGCAACGATTTCCGAGCCACTGGGAAGAAGCCGTCGAGAGTGCCACCATGCCAGCAAGCCGTGTTTCTCCTCGCCCGAGAGTTCCACATCGGGCCACCGCACACCTGAGAGAAAGCCGAGAATTCGTCCCAGCTCGCACCAGGAGGCGAACCGCATGCGAACCCGGCGTTACCTCGCAGTCGGAGCGGCGACCCTCGCCTGCTTCAGCGCTGAGCCCGCCAGCGCCGCAGCTGCCACCGACCCGGTGACCGCCGCGAGTTGTACGGCGGTCTTGGACGGCGTGGCCGGCCAGGGGGTCCTGCTGGACCCCCGTGCGGTGGCCGATCCGATCGCCGGGGCCCTCGGCCTGCTGGATCCGCTCGACGGTCTGCGGGAACCGTTCCGCCAGGCGTGGAACGCCGCACCGCCGATCCCCGTTGGCGCCGTTCCCGTCGGCGAGGCGGTGTTGTCCGGGACCCAGATCGCCGACGCGGCCATCGCGCGGCTGCGGGAAATCCCAGTCGTGGCACCGGTTCTCGATCCGCTGATCCCCGCCGCGCATTCGGCGCTGAGCACGGTGTGCGGCATGGTCGTCCGCGGCGACCAGCCGGGAGCTCCCAGTGGTGGCGAGCCCCCGGCGTCACCACCACCGGGTCCGCCGTCCGCGCCGCCACCGTCCAACGAGGCGCACTGGAACGCGCCGGGGTCGTCGTCGGATTCGTCGAGTCGCGATGTCGTGCGCTTCGGCGTTCCACTCACCGGCACATGGCCTTTCGGGCTCGACAACCGCGTCGTCGGTGTTCTCCAGCCGGGCGCGCCCGGCGCGGGTGGTGGGGAAACCGAGGTGCTGAACTCCCAGGCCGATCTGTCGGCGGGACGTGCGGACCCGTTGCCCCCGGAAGCGCACCGCCCGCCTTTGGCGGCGCTGCTGGCGGCACTGTTGATCGCCCTGGTCAGCGCGCAACTGGTCCGCACGTGGGTGTCGCGGTCCAAGCCTTAGCGGCGAAAAGGGGCGCTTCGCGGGACGCCCGTTCAGGGGCGAGGATTTAATCGCGCAGGGCCGTCGGACGTGCGCCGTCGAGAACTCGGCGAAAATCATCCAAGCCGGGTGCCAACGCCTGGATCGCAAACACCTGCCGCCGCTGGGAAATACCCGCGTCGCAAATCAGATGGGGCTGCTTCCCGCGCTCTTCCCGTCTCTTGGCCAGCCATTCCGCGGCGCCGGTCGACACCGCGAACGTTCTGCGCCGTTTCTTCGCGACGCGGCTGGGAAGTATTTAGCTGAAACGCGTGTGGACCGGTTATCTGCACAGTTCCTCACTGGTCGGGTGAATTGCGCTGTGAGCGGCGTTTTACGGTCGGTTTACTCGGGTATCTGGTTCCTTGACGGTGATCATGTTCTAATTTTTGCGTTCGACTTGTTCGGACGGTGCCGTTGGTAGCCGACCGCTGGTGTGGGAACTCCGCGTTTTGCCGGGGATGGCGGTGGAGTTCGGCATTAATCCGTTTCGGGGCAGCGTTGTTGTGCGGCGCACTTCGAGGCGGGTCGGAACCACGGCTGGTTCGGGGGAGGTCCCGCCGGTGCGCGACGCCTTCGGACGTGCAACATCCGCTGGCGATCTGGAGATCGCACGGATACAGAAGGGAATCACATGTCCTCAAACGCTCCCCCAGGGGGCCGACGATTCCGCCCCACAACGGTGGTGTCGGTAGGCGTCGCGGTGGCCACCGCCTCGACGGTGGTCGCCGCGGCACCGGTGGCCGCCCTGCCGGTCGGCATCGGTCCGGTGCCGATCACCTTCACCCTCAACGACAGCAACGGCAACTGGTTCGATTCCGGGCTCGAACTCTTCGGCGGCAAGTCGCTCGCCGTCGCCGAGTTGCCACGGGTCGGCACGTCCGCCCTGGACGGCGGGATCGTCCCCAGTTTGCCGGACGGGGGTGGCTTGGGCCTGGGCAGCCAGAGCACAGCCCAGACCGCCGGGCTGATGAACGTCAACCTGGTGGACTCGCTCACCGGTCTGGTGACGGACCCGGCGAAATCGGCGCCGACACTGGGCCAGACCGGGGCCAGCCTGGCCGATGCGCTCAACCTGGACAGCACCATGGCAGCGGTGCAGTCGCTGGCCGCCGCCGAACCGGAGGCACGGCCGTACGCCGCCCAGGCGCAGGGGTTGCTGAACCAGTTCCAGGCGGAGGTGGCGAACCTCCCGGTCGACGCGCCGATCAACCTGAACAGCCTGCCGGTCGGTCTCGACCTCCAGCGGGCGCTGAACGATCTGGCGATGTTCGCGGAGAAGGGCCCGGCCATCACCGCGAACTTCACGATCGCCCAGCCGGACAACGAGTCGCTGCACGACATCACCTCGTTGATCTGGCCGGAGGGGGCACCTTTCTTCGAGCAGATGGGCGCCTTCGCCGGGGAGGATTCAACGCAGCTGACCGAGCCGGGCCTGTACGCCTGGGCGTGCACGATCCACCCGTACATGCTCGGTGCGACCGTGGTCGACGACCCGCTGACCATCGGCCTGGACTTCGGCAAGAAGCTCCAGGTCAACTCGCGGGATATGGCCGTGCCGTCGAGCGCGGACGTCATCCAGCAGCTGGTCCGGATCTTCTTCACGGCCACCGTGCCGGACAACTGGCAGCACTTCAGCAACAGCCAGCCGACCGAGTGGAATCCGGTGTTCCCGCCAGCACCGATCCTGCAGTACGACGAGCAGGGGAACCCGTTGCTGGTGCCCAACCTGGACGCGTACTACGACAAGAAGTTCGAGTACCCCAGGGCGTTGCCCCAGCTGACTCCACCGAAAACCCCTGGTGTGGGGGAGGTTTGGATAGATACCCAGATGGAGGAGTACGCGGGCAAGAGCAAGGTCGGTGCGCCCACGAAGATCAATGTTGAGAACTGGACGATCGACCGCAAGATCTCCGGTTCGAGCATCAACATGAACAACCCGCACAACATGTGGACGGACCGGGACTACAAGTACCTGTACCAGACGGAATGGTTCGACGATGAGCTTTCCGTCTTCGATCGGGCCACCGGTGAACACCTGCGGACGATCGAGGTCGGCCCGGATCCCTCCCACGTGATGACCCGCACCGATACCGACCAGGTGCAGGTCGCCATCAACGGTGGGACGGACGTCGTGGAACTCTCACCGGGTGCCACGAAGATCGACCGGCGGATCCCGGTCGGCCCCTCCAACGAGCCGCCGCAGCATCCGCACGCGTTCTGGCTCAGCGGGGACGGGAAGACCACCGTCACACCGAACGTCAACCCCTACGACGCCAGCGTGATCGACAACGCGACCGGAACGTACCGCAAGGAACCGACCGGCGAGCTGCCGATCGCCACCGGGATGACGCCGGACCAGTCGAAGTTCTACATGGCGGACTTCCTCGGTGCGAGCATTTCGTGCGTTTCGCTGGCGGAGGACGCTTGCGTGCAGGACGGCAAGAAGGTCCACAACGCGAGCATCGACTTGTGGGAGAACTACGACCCGGTCGCGGGGCGGGACGGGGACAAGCCGTGGGGTGGCCTCACCATCCAGCTCCCGGTGAGCCCGGACGGCAAGGCAATGCTGGCTGCCAACACCTTCAGCGCCACGGTCTCGGTCATCGACCCGAAGACCGACACGGTGGTCAAGGAACTCGGGTGCAACGCTGGCTGCCACGGCATCAACTTCGGTGCGAAGCAGGGCGGCGGTTACTACGCCTACGTGTCGAACAAGTTCTCCGACGCGGCGCAGGTGATCGACGTCGATCCCAACGGTGATGGCAACATCTCGGATGCCACCATCGCCGGTCAGTTGCTGCTCGAACCCACTGCGGACACCAAGATGGAGGACACCCTCACCGGGCAAGCCGGGATGGGCGGTCAGGGTGTGTTGCCGATTCCGCTGGTCTACAACGGTTGGTCGCAACAGGTTCCTGCTGGATGGCGGGAAAAGCTGACTCCGCAGCAGCTGAACCCGATCAGCTGAGTTGATTCCGCAACAACTCAGCTGCTTCGAGCCATCTGACGACAGCAGGTGAAATCGCGCCTGGGGCCGGGGTTTTCCTCGCCCGGTCCCAGGCTGCGACATCCCGGGAGATCCCATGGTTCATCGTCCGAATTGCTTCCCCGTCCGCTTGGCCGGGCTGCTCGTGGCGGTGCTGGTGACAACCTTCGGCTCGCTGGCCCTGGCCCCACCCGCCGCGGCCCGCGTCTCCATCGTGCCCGACACCGTGCGGGGCGGCGGTACCGAGACCTTCGCCTTCCGACTGGCCAACGAACGGTCGGATACCACGAGCAACCGGCTGGAACTCGTTTTCCCCCACGACGTGCCCATCGCGTTCGTCGAGGTCGTCCCGGTCCGAGGATGGACCGCCACCATCACACCCCGTCCGCTGGATCCGCCGGTCAGGGTGGGGGATCGGGTGATCGACGAGGTCGTCGGTTCGATCGTCCTGGCAGGTGGCCCCGTCGGACCCCGCCAATTCGAACCATTCCTCATCACGATGGGTCCGCTGCCGGCTGGTGGCCGAATGGTGTTCGAGGCGACGCAAACCTTCGGCGACGGTGCCGTCGAACGCTGGACCAGCGATGGCGGCCGGACCACCCCCGGTGCTCCGGTGATCGTCATCGACTCGGGAACCGCGCCCGGCGCTCCGCCTCCGCCGGTGGCCGCCGACCTGGGCACCCCGCCGCCAGGACCAGCGGATCGACCCCAGGCCAGGGAGGTGGGGGACGACACCAACAGCGGCCTGCTGGTCGGTGCTCTCGGCCTCGGCGCGGCGATCATCGCCCTCGTCGGGTTCTGGGAGTACCGGCGCCGACGCCCAACACCCGCGCCAGCAGCGAAAGCCCTGCCGACGAGCGAACCCGATGACGTCGAGCAGCCGAACGCCGTGGAGGTGGTTGACCGATGACGCTCGTTGAACAACGCCCCCGAACCGGGAGCACCGGCACCCGCGGGTCGGCGATCACCGGCGGGATGATCGCGTGGGTGCTGCTGGTGCTGGCCTGCTGGGGGACGCTGCTGGCGGTGGCCGCGCCGGTGTCCACCGATGTTCCCGTGCTGCGGTCGACTTCCCCCGGCGCCGGCGCGACGGCTCGGCCGGACGACCTGCTGCTGAGCTTCGACAGGCCGGTTCCCGCCGGATTGGCCGTGGTACGCATGACCGACCCCTACGACCGGGAGTTCGACCCGGGTCGACCCACCCACCCGGACGGCCGCGCGGACACCATCTCGGTGCCGATCCCGAAGCAGAAATACGCTGGCACGTACCACGTGGCGTGGCGCGTGCCGACCAACCAGCTCGGCTCGGTTGGCGGAACGTTCACCTTCGACCTGGCATCCCGCAGCCCGGTGCCAGCTGCTCCACGACTCGACGCCGGGCCGAGCACGGTCGCGACGATCGGCTTCGCGGTGGCCCAGTTCGGCGCGCTCGCCGCGTTGGCGCTGCTCGTCGGCACGGTGGCGTTCGTCGCGATGGTCTGGCCGAGAGCTGTCGACAGCACAGCTGCTCGTCGACTCGTCGGGTACTCGTGGGTCGGGCTCTTCGTGGCCACGCTCGCGGTCGCGGTGACCTACGGGCCGTACGCGGCCAACGCACCGCTGACCGAAACCTTCCACTTAGGACTCATGGTGGGCACGTTGCAGTCCGAGATGGGCGCCACGTTGCTCGCCCGGTTCGCCGTGCTCGCCCTGGCCGGGATCGGCCTCGCGCAGTTCATGTCCAGCGCGCCCGCGCAGACCGTGCGCTCGCGTTTGCTTGGCGGTGGTTCAGTCCTGGGCTGCGCGGCGGCATTGGCGACCACGTGGAGCTTTGCCAGCCACAGCGTGGTGGGGCCGTTGGTGCCGCTTTCGGTCGTGGTCGACGCCATCCATCTCACAGCTGCGGCGGTGCTGGCTGGCGGCTTGGTGATGTTCGGCGCGGTGCTGCGGCGCAAGGATGTGGTCGCCGACCTCCCCGCCATCGGGACTAGGTTCGCACGCACCGCGTTGGTGTGCGCGAGTGTGCTCGTGGCCACTGGCGCGTACCAGATCTGGCAGCAGGTCGGTGGATTCACCGCGCTGGGCACCCCAGCGGACTGGCTGTGGGTCGCGAAAATCGCACTCGTCCTGGTGCTCGCCTGGACCGGGTTGGTCGGATACTGGCGTCTGGGTCAACACCTGTACGAACCGGAATCCGTTGGCGCAGCGGAAAAACGCCGCGCCAAGCGTGGTTTGCCCGCCGGAGTGCCGAGCCGATTGCGCGGACTGGTGCTGGCCCAGGCGGGAATCGCCGCGGCGGTCGTGGCCGCGACGACGACGCTCGGCGTCGGGCAGCCCAGCCGCATCGCGCGGGCCGAACCCGCCGCCGACCGGCAACAGGCACCGCCTGCTCGGCTGGCGTTCGACACCGGGGGACGGGACGGCCAGGGCTCGTTGGACCTGATCGTCGTCCCGGCGGCGGGGGAGAGGGCGCTGCACGTCTCGGCGTTCGACCTGGCGGGCGAGGTCAAGGACGACCTGACGATCACCGCGGTGTTCAACCCGCCGACGCGGTCCGACAAGCCGGTGCCGGTTCCGCTCCGGAAGGTGGCAGCGGGTTACTCGGCTGGTTCGGTGCGCCTGCCGAGCAGCGGCCAATGGGAGCTCGCGCTGACGGCCCGGTCGATCGACGGGAAGCAGCAGACCTTCTACGGCGTGGTCGGCGTCGCCTGACGTCGTACCCAGCCCCAGCCCGCCTGCTCGACATCCCAAGGAGATGCCGTGTCCTCGCCCGGTACCGATCGGCAAACCCGCCCGCCCGTTGCCAAAGCCAACGCGAAGCAGCCCCGGACCAGCGCGGCTACTGCCGTCCGGCTGCTCGCTCGTCGGGTGCATTTCCTGGCCGGGATCGCGGTCGCACCTTTCCTGGCGGTGTTGTGCCTGACAGGACTCGTCTACGCGTTCAGCCCGCAGATCCACGATGACCTGTACCACTCCCAGTTGTACGCGAACGAGCCCGACGGCTCTCCGCGGCCGGTGTCGGAGCAGGTGCGGGCGGCGCTGGCCGCGCATCCGGAAGGTGCCCTGCGGTCGGTCATCACGCCGTCCGGGCCAGGCCGTACCACCCAGGTCGTGCTGTCGGTCCCCGGCCTGCGGGGCGTCGGTGACGGTGCCGAGGGCAGGACGGTGTTCGTCGACCCGTACACGAACTACATCAACGGCGAACTGACCACGGTCGGCAACCTTCTGCCCGCCAATGTCTGGCTGCGCCAGCTGCACAGCAACTTGCACCTGGGGGAGCCGGGACGGCTTTACGCGGAGTTGGCCGCGAGCTGGCTGCCGCTCATCATCCTCGGCGGCCTGGTGGTTTGGCTGGCCCAGCCACGTCGCCGGAAGCGCGTGACGTGGCGCGAGCTGCTCGTGCCCACCCAGCGCGGTGCCCCTGAAGGATGGGCGCGGCTGCGCGGCGTCCACGGACCGCTCGGGCTGTGGTTGGCCGTCGGCTTGCTCGTCCTCGGCGTCACGGGCCTGGCCATTTCCCAGTTCGCGGGAGGTAGGTCGGACCAGGCGGCCAACCCGCTGCACCTCCGGGCGCCGACGCTCACCGCGGCGCCGGTGCAGGTGCCGACGAGTCCGTCGGCGATGCCGGAAGTCCCGCCTCCGGTGACGCCGTCGCTGCTACCGGAAACCCCGCGGTCGACGTCGGAGGCGGCAGCGGGAGTGCCGGAAACTTCCACTGCGGAACCGGAACCGCCGTCGAGCACGCCGGAAACGCCGCCGTCGGTGCCGGAAACCACGACGGTGCCCGGAACGACCCCACCGGAGCCGACGACGCCGGAAACTCCTTCGCGAGAGCCGGAGCGCCCGTCACTGCTGCCGACGGTTCCCCCGCTGCTGCCCTCGATCCCACCAGAACTGCCCTCGATTCCGCTGGGGTCGTCTCCGGTTCTGCTGGTGTCGCCGACGTTTCCGGCGTCGGCGAGCCCCGTGCGGATCAGCATCGACCACGCGCTGGCCGTGGCCAGGGCAGCGGGCCTCGGCGGCGAGGTGATCGTCACCCCGCCCAACGGGGACGGCGGCGTGTTCACCGTCGCGGAACGCTCGGTGGGGCTGCCCATCCAGCGGGACAGCATCGCGATCGACCCCTACACCGCACAGGTGGCCGAGCGGATCGGCTGGGCGGACTACTCCTTCGCGGCGAAGCTGACCACGTTGAGCGCGGAGTTCCACACCGGCACGCTCTTCGGACTTGCCAACCAACTCCTCTTGGCGGTGCTGGCGATCGGGCTCCTCGTGCTGATCGGACTCGGCTACCGCATGTGGTGGGTGCACAACCCGTACCGGGGGAAGTGGGCCGCCCTGCCGCCCCCGGTGTGGCGCCAGTTGTCGCGCCCGGCCCTGGTTCTCGTCCTGCTGACCGTCGTCGCGCTGAGCTGGGTGCTGCCGGTGCTAGGCATCAGCCTGGTGGCTTTCGTCGCCCTCGACAGCGTGATCAACGCGGTCCGGCGGCGACGCGCTGGAACCGCGAATCGCTAGGCGACCGGTGCACGAATTCTTCAGACGGAGGTACCTGGCGTGTTTCTGCCCGACGAACACGATTGCTGGAAGAACCTCAGGAACCGCGCGGTGCTGCTCGTCGGGGTGCTAGCGCTGGCCGGACTGGACGGCGTGGTCCGGGAGGTCGATGTCGGCGACGCGGCGCGCGGCGTCGGCCCGCCCCCACCCGCGCTTGCTCCGGCCGAGCGCGGCGCCCCGCTGTACTTTGAGCTGCCGCCGGACTTCCCGGTCCAGGCGAACTCCGTTCCCGAGCCGCAGCAGACCGCGAGTCGGCCATCCGCATTCGGAATTCCAACCACGGTCCTGTCCGCCTACCGGCGCGCCGCCGACTCGGTCTCCGCGACCGATCCCGGCTGCCGACTCACCTGGTCGGTGCTCGCCGGGGTCGGGCGGGTCGAATCCAACCACGCGAGGAACGGGAACGTGACGGCCCGCGGTGACATGCGGGCACCGATCTACGGCCCGGAACTGGACGGGACCGGCGACAAGGCGGCGATCCGCGACGACGACGGCTGGGCTCGCGCCGCCGGACCCATGCAGTTCATCCCGTCGACCTGGGCGAAGTGGGCAGCTGACGGCTCCGAAGACGGCCGGGCGGATCCGCAGAACGTCTTCGACTCGACCTTGGCAGCGGGCCGCTACCTCTGCGCCGGGAACACCGATCTGTCCACAGCGGACGGACTTCGCGCAGCCCTGCTGCGGTACAACCATTCCACGCAGTACGGGTACGTCGTGACGGAATGGATCCGAGCGTACGAGCGGGGCGGACATGCGATGCCCGACCACCCCGAGACAGCTGATCCGCGGCACGAACTCGCCGCGGGCCCGCCACCCGCTGCCAACGATGGCTCTCCCGATCACACCGGTGCCGCTGAGCCGTCACCCGATCCGGCTCAACCGCCCCAGGATGATGGCCCAGCGCCGCCCGACAAGTGCCCGGCGCAGGACCCGGTCCGCACCGTCCACGGGATGCTGTGCCGAGTGGAGCCGGTGCTCGACCTGGTTGTCGGAACAGCACCGATCCACCAGGTGCCACCGCTGCGGGGAGGACATAACTGGTAGCGGAGGGTGGTGGAGCTGGCGATTTCGCGCGAAATCGCCCCACCGCCGCCCCAAGAACAGACTTCGAGATTGTCAGTCGAGGCTCCGGGGCCAACCAGTGCCCCGCGGCGATCCCGTTGGTACATCGGCCGATCAACGGTGATTCGCCTGCCGTCCATCTGGCGAAACTACGGTTTGTCCGCCTTTCTCCATTCCGTGTGGAGGCACACCGCTGAAAAGGTGGCACATGTCAGACAATCTCGGTCCCCGCGAGTCAACCCCGTCCCGCCGCCAGGTCCTGTTGGCCGGTACGGCCGCCATCGGCGCGGCCGCCCTGAGCACCACCGGCCTCGGCACTGCCGCGAACGCCGCTGGGGCGGGCGTTGCGGCCGTCCGCGCGCCGTTCACGCTCGGCGTGGCTTCCGGCGACCCCGTGCCGGACGGTGTGGTGTTGTGGACCCGCTTGGCCCCGAACCCGCTCGCCGAAGACGGTCTCGGCGGTATGCCCGACCAGATCGTGCCGGTGCAGTGGCAGGTCGCGGCGGACGAGAAGTTCCGCGACATCGTGGCCGCCGGGGCCGAGCTCGCCCTGCCGGAATCGGCGCACTCGGTGCACGTCGAGGTGTCCGGGCTGCGTCCCGGTGCCGAGTACTTCTACCGCTTCCGCGCCGGTGCCGAGCTCAGCCCGGTCGGCCGCACGAAGACCGCGCCGCGTTCGGGAGCGCGCCTCGACCGGTTCGCGTTCGCCTTCGCCAGCTGCCAGAACTACCCGGACGGCTACTACAACGCCTACGCCCACATGGCCGAGGAAGACCTCGACCTGGTCGCCTTCCTCGGCGACTACATCTACGAGGGCAACGCCGCGGGCAGCATTGGGCGCCCGCACGTGCCCGCGCGGGAGATCTTCACCCTCGCCGACTACCGCACCCGGCTCGGCCAGTACAAGTCCGACCCGAACCTGCAGGCCGCGCACGCGGCGTTCCCGTGGGCGGTCGTCTTCGACGACCACGAGGTGGAGAACAACTGGGCCGGGGACATCTCGCAGGTCGACACCGAGCCCGACCAGGACCCGGCGGTCTTCCGCGAGCGCCGCGCCCAAGCGTTCCAGGCGTACTACGAGCACATGCCGCTGCGCCGCGCCCAGCGTCCGACGGGGCCGGACATCCGCATCAACCGCCGGTTGACCTTCGGCGACCTGGTGGACGTCCACCTGCTGGACACCCGCCAGTTCCGCAGCGACCAGGTCCCGGCCGACCAGCGCGCGGACCCCTCGCGCACGATCCTGGGCACCGACCAGCGGGAATGGCTGCTGCGCGGCTTGGCTGGCCCGACCGCGCGCTGGAACGTCCTGGCGCAACAGGTGTTCTTCTCGCAGCGCGACTTCACCGCGGGTGACGCCGATTCCTTCAGCGACGACGCCTGGGACAACTACCTGGTGGAACGCAACCTGGTGCGCGACCGGTTGGCCGAGGCGTCCAACCCGGTGGTGATCACCGGTGACGTGCACGCCAACTACGTCGCGGACGTGAAGGCCGACTTCGACGACCCGGCCTCGGCGACGGTGGCCAGCGAGCTGGTCGGCACCTCCATCACCTCGGGTGGCAACGGGATCGACCAGAACCCCGGCGATCTGGTCCAACTCCAGGAGAACCCGCACATCAAGTTCATCAACCGCAACCGCGGTTACGTCCGCAACGTCATCACACCGACGGAGTGGACGGCGGACTACCGGATCGTGGATTACGTGAACACCGCTGGTGCCCCGATCCGCGACCGAGCCCGCTTCGTGATCGAAAACGGCCGCCCAGGCGCCGTCCAAGTCTGACCACGGGTGCGTGCGCAACCGACCCCTGCCCAGTTGCGCACGCACACCGCACGGGAACGCGGCTCAACAGCCAGCGGGCGGCAGGACCAGGGAGGCCGCCATTCGGAGGGCCGCCACCTGCGTTCCATCGCCCGCGTTCGGACGGTTGTCCGGCGCCAGCGGGATGAGCATCCTTGGCATACCGAGATCATCCCGCGACAGGGGCGCGTATGGGCGATACCCACGCCGAAACTCACCGCGGCACGTTCTGGGCGATGCTGGATCCGGCGGAGCGGGTGCTGATGCGCCAGGCCGGGACGGTTCGCCGGTTCGAGCCCGGTGAATCCCTGTGCAGGCAGGGGGATTCGTCCCGGCACGTCTACGTCCTGCTGCTGGGCAGCATCGAGATCGTCACCGACGTCGCCACCGGCTACGAGGGCGTGCTCGCGGTTCGCGGACCAGGTGACATCGTGGGCGAGTTCGCCGCGCTGGACGGCAAACCGCGCTCCGCGACGATGCGGGCGCTCGACCTCGTCGAGGCCATCGTGGTTCCCGTCGAACGGTTCAACGCGCTGTGCCAGTCCAGATCTCGGCTCGCGTGGACGGTTCTGCGGGTGATCGTGGAGCGATTGCGGGAGATCAGCCGTCAACGGGCGGAACACGGCGGTCGGTTGGTCGAACAACGCGTGGCGGCCCTGCTGATCGAGCTCGCGTCGCGGTACGGCGTGACGGCCGGGGACGGCGTCACGATCTCGATACCGCTCACGCAGAAGAGCATGGCCGGTCTGGTCGCGGCGTCCCGGGAGTCCGTGGTGCGCGTGCTGGGTGGGTTGCGGCGTCAGCGTTTGATCAAGACCGGCCGCAGGCGGGTGACAATCCTCCGCCTGGAGGAATTGAAACGGCTCGTTTCCTGATCCTCGAACGGCTTTCGGCCAATGAGTCAGGTGACGCAGTAGGCGGCAGCGGTTTGCCGTACATGTCTGTCATGGCCTTTCGAGGAGGAGGTTGACGGACATGGCAAGAAGTAGTTCGCAGCACACCAGCTCGGATGCTCCAGGGACGACGTCGATGCCCGCTATGCCGAAAGAGGAGACCACCGGACGCCATCGTCGTCGGCGGAGCCCGTCGACGCTGCTGTGGAACGCGTTGTTCACCGTCGTGCAGCTGTGGGGGCTGATCATCGTCCTGGTGCACATCCAACCCGACGGCATGGCCAAAGCGGCGCTGGCCGCGGTGATGGCTGCCGCGGTGATCGCGGTGATCTCGGCATGGCAGGAGGCGTCGTAGCTGCCGATGCTCAGCGGCAGCAGTACTCGACCGGTGGAAAGTGGTGCGTCCGCGCTGCTTTCCGCACGCCTTCGCGCGGCCGGTCGGCGAGCAGACGGCGGATGTCGATTGGACCGGCCGGAGGCGTTGGCTTTGCCAAATCGAAGATCAAACGGATCACCTGCGGGCCTACTGCCGCGATACAGTGCGTGGCAGGCCGATGTGTTGCGCCGGGGCTGTTGCCAGCGCTGATCGGAGTCACGGGGGGAGACGGCGCACGGGTATCGCGGGTTGGGAGGGGGTCTCATGCCGCAGTACTCAGAGGCGGAATTTCGGAGCATCGTGCTGGTCGATGTCGCGAGTTTCAGCGATGCGAGCCGGAAGTTCCTCGGTCAGCTCGCCGTGCATCGCGGTCTTGAGGAGTTGTTGGAGCGGGCCTTCGACGAGGCGGACGTCGGATGGCACTCGTGCGAGGTGGAGGATCGCGGCGACGGGAAGATAATCCTGGTGCCCCCGAACATCCCCAGGATCAGGCTGGCCGATCAGTTGTGGAACAGGCTGCTCGCCGGGCTGCGCCGACACAACGCGGTGCATTCCGACGCGGCGGTCATGCAGCTCAGGGTCGCGTTGCACGCCGGTGATGTCCGGCAAAGTCCCAATGGAAAGGTCAGCCCGGCAATCAATTTCGCGGCCCGCATTCTCGACGCGCGGGACGCGAAGAAGTCGTTGGCGCGGACGGGCAGCGCGCTGGCCCTGATCGCGTCGGAGGATTTCTTCCGGAACGTGATCGAGCACGACCAGGCGGCCGAGCCCGATGTGTTCCGGCAGATTTCCGTGGTGGTCAAGGAGACCAGCACCGTCGCGTGGTTGCGGCTGTCCGGCTCCACGGGTGAGACGACGACTTCCGAACCGGTGTCGGTGGAACGGGACGTACCGCACCGCGTCCTCGACCTCCTGCCAGACGACGACCTGAGCCAGTTGCGGGAATCGTTGAGCGAGGTCGTGGTCCCGCAGCTGCCGACGCTGCTGCGCCGAGCTGCGGGACCGGGCGTGCCGCCCGCGCCGCCCGGTGCGAGCGCATGGGAGGTCCTGGCGTATTTGGCTGATTTCAACGCGGGTGCCGATGGGTTTCCGCCAGCGCTGTCATTCGTCGAACTCCTGGCGCGGCAGGTCCCCGACAGCTCGCTGCGCGCTCGCCTTCGGGAATGGAACGACACACAGGCTCAGCGTCTTCAGCTCAGCTCCGAACTCGCGAAGCTTCGGGAAACCAACACCGAGCCGATCACGGCTGATGCCCGGCTGCATCTGATGATCGTCGTGCAGCACGATGGGATCGATCCGGACCGTTTCGTGGTTTCGCATTGGCGGCAGGATGATCCCGACGAATGGCCGCCCGCGCGTGGCGACATTCGTACGGTCCGGGGCGACGAGATCGAACGGCGGGTCGATGAGTTGGTGCTCGACGCCGAGCGGGCGTGGCGAGGCCACGCGGGCACCGTGGCTTTAGAGGTCGTCCTGCCCCGAGCTCTGCTGAGCCTTCCCGTCCACCTGTGGCGCAAGGAGCACGAGTCGGGAGTACCGCGCCCGTTGTGCCTGGACTACCCGGTCGTGGTGCGTTCGCTGGAACGGATGAGGTCCGACTACTGGCACCGGGTGTGGAAACGCCGTTGGCAGACGATGCGGGAAGACCCGTGGGAGGCGGAAGTCCACTTCGCCCGTCCGGCTGGCCCGGACAGCCCGCACGCTATCGATGCCGTGCTGGAGAGGGAACAGCGGTGTGCGGCGATCGTGCTCACCGAAGCCCCGCAGCCAGAACCCCGCAGCGGTGACCAGTTGATGTCCGCTCTGCGGTCCGGTTTGCCAGCAGTGCTGTGGCATCGTCGCGACGATTCGGAAAGCTTGCGGGAGATCGTCGAATGGTTGGCCAAAGAGGGCGGCTTGGGTGATCTGCCGCCCCGAACCCATACCGTCCGGCGGGATGCGCACCTCGATTCGCCTACTCCGTTCGATGTCAAGGCGGTGCAGGAAATGGTTGTGCTGTGGGATGATCCTGGGCGTTTGTTGACCCCCGACGAGCTCGCGGGCTAGGCAGAGGGACGCCTCGAATGGGCATCGACGAGCACCCCGACGGCGGCGCGGCACAGCGGCAGTCGCCGAGTTTCGGCACGCCTGGTTGGTGGATCTACCGCGGTACTGGCCGCCCGTTGCGCGACATCCGGCTGACCGACGTCCTCCCGGCTCCGCCGCCCTGGCGGGATTTCGGCGGCGGCCCGATCGCCGTGCGCGATGTGCCTCCGCCGGACGACGGTGAAGCTCGGCGTCGGCTCGGTGCGGAGTCGCACCTGTCGGAACGCAATGTCGACCCGCACGAGGTGGACATGGTGAACGCGGCGCTGTACTTGCGCCGCCCGTTGCTGGTCACCGGTCGGCCCGGCACCGGGAAGTCGAGCCTGGCGTACCGCATCGCCCGGGAATTGGGACTGGGCCGGGTGCTGAGGTGGCCGATCACGAGCCGCACCACGTTGAATTCGGGTCTGTACGCCTACGACGCCATAGGACGCGCGCAGGCCGCCGCGACGCGGCAGGCGTTGGCGCGGTGGGGCGTGGACGCGGACACCTCGTCGCTGAGCGCGGATCGCGCGATGACCCTCGCGGAACCGCCAGTTGGCGAGTTCCTGCGACTCGGACCGTTGGGGACGGCGTTCCTGCCCGCCGAGCTTCCTCGCGTCCTGCTGATCGACGAGCTGGACAAGAGCGAGGTGGACCTGCCGAACGACCTGCTGAGCATCTTCGAGGACGGCCAGTTCACCATCTCGGAGCTGGAGCGGATGCGGGACCGATCGCCCGAGGTGACCGTGCTGGCCGACGACCCAGGTACGACGGCCACTGTCGTCGACGGCCGGGTGAGCTGCCGTGCCTTTCCGATGGTCGTGATCACCAGCAACGGGGAGCGGGAATTCCCGGAGGCGTTCCTGCGCCGCTGCCTGCGGCTGACGATCAAGGAGCCCACCATCGAGCAACTCGCCGCGATGGTGGCCGCACACCTCGCCGATTCCGACGACGAGCAGCGGCAACGAATGATCCAGGAATTCCTCGACCGCGCGGCGGATGGAGGTGGCCTGCCAGCCGACAAGCTGCTCGACGCGGTGTACCTGGCGACCTCGGGCGCCTACCACGACGACGATTCGTGGTCGCGGTTGTTGGACGCACTGTGGCGGCAACTGACCTCGGTAACGTGACGTGCGCGCCGAAGGTGACTCGGAGTCGGCAGGTCCCGCCCGGTTGGCGGGACGGACGCCAGACGGCTCCGCAGCCACCCAGCGCCTCAGAACCGATGATCTCGCCTGGTCCGATCTGGCGGATGCCGTCTGGTTGACCGCCGCCACCCAGTACGCCTGGCGATGGCAGCGAACCAGCGACCGCGCGCAACCCAACGGGGAGAAACCGCACCCAGCTGCGCAATACGCAGAGGGTACGGACCACACGGCGGAATCGGGCCGAGACGACCGAGCATCGACCGAACCCGAACAGCGGTCCATCCAACGCGAGGACGCGGGCTACAGTTCTGAACAGCACACCACCGCAGAGCATGACGACGACATCCACGTCGAGCCGACGGCCAGTCGGTCGGCCGAGATGCCGGAACCCGTTGGCGGAGCCCCTGTTCGGCTCGACAACACCGCACGACCTGCGTTCCGCCCACGGGCCGCCGGGCCGAACATCGCCCGCGCATTGCGGCCGTTCAAACGCCAGGTTCGTTCCCCGCACCCGGAGGATGCGCTTCTGGACGAGGAGGCGACCGCCGAGCGGGCCGTTGAAGATGGGCTGTGGTTGCCTATGACCCAGCCGAACATGACGCGCTGGCTGGATTTGACGCTGGTCGTGGACACCAACCCGTCTATGGCGCTGTGGCGCTCGACGATCAATGCTGTCGTCACGTCGCTGGAACGGCTCGGTGCGTTCCGCTCGATCCAGCAACGCTCGCTGGACACCCGTGAAACACCGCTGTTGCGCGGCGCTACCACGGAAACGCCCACCCGCAGCCCTGCGGAACTGATCGATTCATCCGGTCGGCGGGTCGTTCTCATCCTCACCGACGGCGTCGGCGAGTGCTGGCGGCAGGGTCTGATCTCGCCATTGCTCGCTCAGTGGGGCACATCGATGTCGGTAGCGGTCGCGCATCTGCTACCGCAGCGGCTCTGGCGTCGCGGTGGCTTGCGCCCGCAGCGTGCGAGAGTGACCGCGCCACGCTCGGTGGCACCGAATCGACAGTGGACGGTCGAGCTACCGGACGCCTGGCTGGATCCCGACCCGGTGCCAGCCAACGCGGTCGCCGTGCCGGTCCTGGAGCTGGAAACCCGCTGGCTGGCGCGCTGGGCGCAGTTGGTCGCGGGGTACCGGACGCGATCCGCCGACGCCGTGGTTACATTCGCCCATGATCATTTGCCTGAACCGGCCGAGGACGAGACTTCCGCCCGTGACGATGACGACGTTATCGGGTCCCCTCAGCGGCGCGTCATGAAATTCCGCAGCTCGGCATCGCCGCCGGCGTTCCGCCTCGCGACGTTGCTGGCCGCAGTGCCGGTCAGCGTGCCGGTCGCTCGGCTGATCCAGGCCGAACTGGTTCCGGATTCCGGTCCTGCTCACGTGGCCGAGGTGTTCACCAGCGGCTTGCTGCGCGTGGACAACTCCACCGACGTGGCAGGTTGGGAAACGGCTCGCTTCGATTTCGACCAGCCGATCCGAGAAGTCCTGCTCAGCGGCGCCCGCCGCTCGGAGACTGCGCACGTCGTGCGTGTCGTCGCCGATGCTCTTGCCGACCGCGTCGCTGGCGTCAGCCAGCTCCGCGACGCCCTGGACGCTCCTGATGCGACGCCAATTCCTCGTCTATCACAAGAGACGGAGATTGAGCGGGCACTGATGCGCGCTCTTTCCGGGCCTTATCTCGTTCGCGCGGGCAGGTTGGACGAGCTGCTCCACCATAGCTCTCGACCGGAAGATACACCTTCGGTCGAAAATTCGGCCCCTTCATCGACCGATGCTTTTGACAGCAACATCCAAACGGTGAGTGAGAAAATGTCACTTTCGAGCACCGAATCAACGAACGACCCCCAAACATCGATCCCGGCCCCGGACGATTGGGGGGTCCGGTCGGCGACTGAGACGGGCGAGGGTGCGACCGACGCGGAGGATCCGGCCAGTCCACCGTCCACTGTGGCGGCCCGAATTCTCCGTGAACGGCGGCCGGAGGACGTCCCGCCGATCTGGGGCGACGTGCCGCCGCGCAATCCGATCTTCACGGGCCGCGAAGATCCGCTTGCGGAGTTGGACGGTCGATTGACGGCTGGCGGCACCACCGCCATCCTGCCTGCGGCGCTGCACGGCATGGGCGGCATCGGCAAGACCCAGATCGCGGTCGAGTACATATATCGCCACCTGCAGGACTACGACCTGGTGTGGTGGGTTCAGGCCGGGCAGTCCTCCCAGATCCGCGCCGGGCTCACCGAGCTGGCCCAGGCACTGCGCCTGCCCGGAAGCTACGAAGCCCACACGGCCGTGCCCGCGGTTCGGGAGGCGCTCCGGCGCGGTCATCCCATTCGAAGATGGCTGTTGGTGTTCGACGCTGCCGAAAGTCCGGAGGCGGTACGCCCCTTCTTCCCGTCCAACGGGCCGGGCGAAATCCTCATCACATCCCGGAATCCCGACTGGGCCGAAGTAGCTCGCCCTTTGGAGGTCACACTGTTCGAGAGGGCGGAGAGCAAGGAGTTGTTGCACAGCCGCGGCCCGGAGATCACTGATGAGGAGGCCGACGCGCTGGCCGACAAGTTGGGAGACTTGCCGCTGGCCATAGCCCAGGCCGCCGCGTGGCGAGCGGAGACCGGCATGCCGGTCAGCGAATACTTGCGCGTGTTCGACGAGAAGGTCGCCGAGATCCTCGACGCATCGGCAACCAACGACTACGAGGTGCCGCTCGCAGCTGCTTGGAACGTCTCGTTCGACCAGTTGGAGTCTCGAAACCCCGCCGCTCACCAACTCCTGCAGGTGTGCGCGTTCTTCTCGCCGGAGCCGATCTCCCGCAGCTTGTTCACCGGCGTCCGTGGCACGGTGATCTCGCCGGAGCTGGATGCCGCGTTGCGCGATCCGATCCGGCTGGGCCGGGCTATCCGCGACATCAACAGGTATGGCCTGGCGAAGATCGACCATCGAAATGACACCCTGCAGTTGCACCGGCTGGTGCAACTGGTCCTCCGCGACCGGATGCCACCACAGCGCCGTGCGAACATGTGCCACGGTGCCCATCTGCTGCTGGCCAACCTCAATCCGAACGACCCGGTTACCCCGTCGCAATGGCCGCGATACCAGGCCATCCTGCCGCATGCGTACGCGTCGGACGTGTTGGAATGCGAGGACCCCTGGGTGCGCCAGTTGGTCATCGACTTGATGGAGTACCTGTACTTCTGGGGTGACCACGAGGAGTGCGTGGCGCTGGGCCAGCGAGCCCTCGACGTATGGTCGACGACGTTGGACGAGACAGACCCCCAGTTGCTCCACGTGGCTGGCAAGCTGGGTGTCTACCTGTGCAAGCTGGGCCGATACGCCGAAGCTGCGGAGCTCAACCAGCGAACGCTTGCCCTGCGCCAGCAGACCTCCGGCGAGAACAGCGAGGAAACCCTGGACGCGGAACTCACCGTCGCGTTTGACTTGAAGGCCAAGGGTGAATTCCTGTCGGCCAGGGACATGAATGAGCAAACCTACCGCAAGGCGAAGGGACTGTTCGGCGCCGACGATCCGGTTTCCCTCGCCGCCGCACACGACCTGGCCGTGACCCTGCGGCTGGCCGGGGACTTCCAGCGGGCACGGGAGTTGGACGAAGACACCTACCGGCGGCAGGTCGAGGTACGTGGCTTTGACAGCTCGCAAGCCATCTCCACGTTCGCCGGGCTCATCCTGGACCGTCTTGAGCTGGGCGACTACGCCTGGGCCCACGGCGAAGCGGAACGCCTCGCCGACCGCTCCCGGCAGCTCTTGGGCGAGGACAACGTGAGGACCCTGCTACGACAGCACCAGTTGTCCATCGCGGCGCGCAAGAACGGGGAGCACCAGAGCGCATTGGAGCTGTCCAGTCAGGCATTGGAGCGGTTCCGCTTCCGCTACGGTGCCGATCATCCGAGCACCCTCAGTTGCGCCGTATCGCACTCCATGGATCTCCGGCAAACCGGTGAGCTGCAGGCCGCTCGTTCGCTCGGCGAAGACATCTTCGATCAGTTCCGCCGCAATCTCGGCGAGGACCACCCGCACACCCTGTCCGCGGCCGTTGACCTTGCGGTCACGCTCCGGTTGCTCGGCGAAGCCGACAGCGCGCGGCAGCTCGACGAACGGTCGGCCCAGCGGTTCCGCGCGGTGTTCGGCCCGGACCAAGCGCACGCCTTGGTGGCCGCGATCAACCTAGCCAGTGATGTGGCCGTGCTCGGGGAGGTCGAGACGGCCCTGACGCTGGGTACGGAGGCAACGGAACGTGCTGAACGAGTGTTCGGTATCGAGCACCCCACCACCCTAGCGGCGACCCACAATCTCGTTCTCGATCTCCGCGCCCTGGGCCGCACCGAGGAGGCGGAGTCCAAACATGCCGACGTGCTGATCCGCTATCGCCGAGCGCTGGGTGAAGCGCACCCCGGCGTGATAAGTGCTGCTAGAGGCGTTCGCGCCAATTGCGACATCGATCCCCCGCCGCTGTGATCTCGCCAGCTGGCCCGGCTCAGGTGAGGAAACGTCCGATCCAGTCGGCGAGCTCGTCCGGCGCAGTCACGCTTGCCGCGCCAGTTCGAACTCTCCGGTGCACTGCGCGGACCAGTTCGGGACAGGTCAGCAACGCCCGAGCGGCTGGTCGCGCACCCAACCCGGACAGGGCTAGGCCCAGCCCGACCCAGGAGGCAGGGCGGTCCGGGTCCGCGGCCAGTTCCGCCTGGTAGCCGACTACGGCATCGGTGAGGCGACCGCTGGCGTAAGCGAAATCCGCTGGCGTCGCATCGGGAACGGTCGACCACACTTCAGACGGCATGTGTTGGCCGTGGGAATCGGCTGGCGCGCTGGGCGCCGATTCGCCGAGGCCGAGGCGGACCAGGTCGGTCCGTGCCCGCGACCAGGGACCATCTGGTACGGGGGTGGGCGTCCGGTCGCTGACCACGCGGATCCCGGCCAGGCGTCGCCGCCCCGCCAGCCAAGCGTCCGCCACCGCCGCGACGGTTTCCGGGATCGGTCGCACATACCGAATTCGCCACCCGGCGTAGTGATCCGAGGCCAAGGCTGCGGCCATGTCGGCCAGGTCGGCGGGAATCGGTTCGTCCTGCCATGGGCCCAACCGCTCGGCGATGCCGTCGACGAACCGCCGCCCCGCCTGAGTCAGAACCGGATCGTCCCGCAGAACCTGGAGTGCGCCCCAGGTCACAGCACGCCAGTAGGCGAACTCGAATACGGCACGGCGATCTGAGAATCCCGGATCGGCGTGCGCCAACGCCCGCCAGAACATGGTGACGCCGAAAAACGCGTAGGTGCCTTGGAGCATTCCGGCCATTGGGCGCGGATCGTCCCGCCACGGCGCGTAGAACCGCTCCCGCGGATCCTCCTCCCGCAACCTGGTCAAGTGGAGCAGGCCCCCCAGCCGGATGTGCTGGAACTCGTGGACGAGCATGGCGGCCAACGCGACTGCGTCGGCTGGTCGGCTGACGATGGCGCTGCCGAAGGCTTCTCCGGTGGAAGCACTCGGCTCCCGGAACGGAATCGCCGGGCGTGGCACCAGTGAGTTCAGACCAGCGCTGAGGGCATCGGCGATTTCGGGGAGGTGCTGGACGATCAGGCGCCAGGCGTCCTTGAGCAGTCCTCGCCACGTGTCCATCTCGGTGGTGCTGATCCGCTGCGGCAACACCGGCTCGTAAAGCCCGCGGTAGGGATCTATATCGTCTAGGCGCACCGCGAGCGCCTGGCCATGCGCTCGAACCGAGATGTGCCGAATACCCCACCAGCCTGGGGCGTCCATGGAGTGATCGGGCGGTATGCGCACACACGCCGTCCCACTGCGGATTTCCAGCCGTCCGCTCTCGCCGTGCACGTCGGCCACCGAAAATCGTGCCTGCGCGGGCAGACGCGCTAGACCGATGGTCGGCAGAATCGCCCCGCCGTGCCACACCGGTACCGACGTCTCGAACCGAAGCCCGGCACGGATCGCCGCCGCTGCGGCAAGCGCATGTATATGTCCGATGTGTACCCACAGTGGACAGACCCCGGTGGTTTGGTGGTGGAACAAGCGCGTGGTGTAACCGGCCCAACTTCCCGTGTAGGGATGCGCGAGCATCAGATCAAGCACTCTAGGCGCTTTCGCTTGGACTCGCGTCAGCAATTCCCAGGACGATTCCGGGGAAGGTAGCGGTCCCCGCAGGTCTGGAACCTTGGCCACCTCGTCCACCAGTGCTCGCAGCAGGAGCAATCGCCGACTGCGCTCCGCGCGACGCAACCGGCGAACGGTGCGGGCACCACCCGAACCGCGAGCGAGGTCATCGAAGTCGGCCCACGACAGGCGGTGGAGAGCGACATCTTCCGGGACACTATCTCGGCCGACGGGCACGGCTGCTCCTCGACGGTTGGCCCGGACGTCCGCCGACTGAAACTAGCGCAGCGGGAAGCAGCGGAGTCAATCGGCCCTCTCTTTGCCGTCGTTGGTGCCCGATTCCGTCACCCCAATGTCCGCTGCCCGTTCCACCACGTGTCGTAATGATCGGTACAGCGCCGCATGGTTCAGTGTTCTCAGCTCTGAAAGTGGGACCATTTCGAGGTCGATTAGTTCCGACTCGACGCCCGGTTCGGCGTCAACCGAGAAGAAGGTCATGTTGACGGCTCCCTCGTGTCCGGCACGTGCGGGGGTGGGCACGTGCTTCCATGATGTCTTGTTGCACGCGCAATGTGAAGCCGATTTCTCGCAGTACCGCAGCATGACCCCGCCTGTTTGCCGCTGAATGCTCAGGACTTTCCGCTGGGTAATGGGCTCTTTCCGCGTCGGATTCGGGCTTTCCGCGTTGCCGGGTTCGTTGGTCTGCTCAGGCCAGGGTTTCGCGGTGGGTTTCTCTGGCTGTTAGGACCGCTGTTAGGGAGATCGCTGAGATGGCTGCGTAGTAGGCGACCACCGACCAGACCGTTCCCGTCGCCGCTAGTAGGGATGCCGCTATCAGGGGGAAGAAGCCGCCGATCACGCCTCCGAGTTGGCGGCTTACGCCCAGGCCGGAGAATCTTCTCGTCGCGCTGCGGAAGAGTTCGGCGTAGAAGCTGCCTTCCGTGGCGAACAGCATCGTTTGGATGAACGCTGGTGGGATCGCGATCGCCAGGATCACTAGCGCGTTGTTCCTGGTCGCCAGCAGCGGGAAGAAGACGAACGCCACGTAGAGCGCTCCGATGATCAACGAGGTCGCCATCATGATGCGGCGGCCGACGAAATCCGAAATCCGGCCGAACAGCGGGTTCGCCACGATGCCGACGACGTTTCCGATGAGCACGCCGATGAGCATCACGGAGTTCTCGATGTGCAGTTCCTGGGCTCCGTAGACCAGCACGTAGACCGTGAAGATCTGCAGCATGCTCGTTTCGGTGATCACGCAGAGGAAGATGGTGATGCACGCCTTCGGCTCCTCGCGCAACGCCGCGATCAGCGGCAGTTTGCGCGGGGTTTGCGCCGCTGCCTGCTTGAACACCGGCGATTCCTCGATCTTCGCGCGGACGTACACGCCGACCAGGACCAGCACGGCGCTGAGCAGGAACGGGATTCGCCATCCCCAGGAGATCCGGTCGTCGGCTGGCATCGCCGCCACCAGACCGGCACCCAACGAGGCCAGCACCGAACCCGCAGCCGCGCCGATCTGGATGACGCCAGCGTATCCGCCGCGCTTGCCCTCCGGCGCGCTCTCGGTTGCCAGGATGACCGCGCCCACGGTCTCACCGCCGAGCGCGATGCCCTGGATGAACCGCAGCAGCACGAGCAGGACCGGGGCGACGACGCCGATTGCGGCATAGGTGGGCAACAGGCCGATGGCCGTGGTCGAGGCGCCCATGACGATCAGCGTGATGAACATGACCGGTTTGCGGCCGATGCGGTCGCCGAAATGGCCGAACACGATGCCGCCCAGCGGTCGGGCGAGGTATCCGACCGCGAAGGTGCCCAGGACCGCGACCGTGGCCACCAGCGCGTTGGTCTTCGGATAGAACAGCTCCTCGAAGACCACCGGTGCGATCAGGCCGAAGAGCAGGAAGTCGAAGTACTCGATGGTGGTGCCGATCGTGCCGGACACCAGGATCCTGCGCCGCTGGGTGCGGATTCGCCGATCCTCCCGATCGTGTTCTGCCACGCTGCCGACGGCCATTTCCAGCCTCCTTCGGGTTGCCTTTGCACGGTGCTGCGACACCGGTTGGGAAGTTCGATCGAGAGTTGCCGGAGCACGCGCCGCAGCGCGGGTTCGCCTGATGCCGGAAGGTGCCGCGCGACCTGCGGTCAGTCCTCGTGGACGATGACCCCGCGGATGATCTTGCCGTCGTCCAGGTCCTGGTAACCCTGGTTGATCTCGTCGAGGCCGTACCGCTGCGTGATCAGCTCGTCGAGCTTGAGTCGGCCGATCCGGTACAGGTCGAGCAGGCGCGGGATGTCGTAGAGCGGATTGCACATCCCGAACACGTGGCCTTGGACCCGCCGCTGGTAGCCGACCAGCAAGCCGTTGGCCGCGAGCTGGATCTGGGTGTCCGTGCTGCGGCCCACCGAGGTGATGGTGACCTGACCGCCCTTGCCGACGATCGAGGTGGCCTGCGACACGACGTCCGCGGTCAGCACACCCACGGTGCAGATCGCGTGGTCCGCCAGCTGTCCGCGGGTCAGCTCGACTACCGCCTCCTGCGCCTCGGCGGCGTTGTCGAAGACGTGCGTGGCGCCGAAGTCGAGCGCCTTCTGCCGTTTGAACGACACGGGATCAACCACCACGATGTAGCGGGCACCCGCGTACCGCGCGCCCTGCACCGCGTTCGAACCCACCCCGCCGGCACCGAAGATGACCACAGTGTCGCCGGTGCGGACACCGGCGGCGTAGACGGACGAGCCCCATCCGGTGGGGACACCGCAACCGACGAGCGCGGCGACCTCGAAGGGGATGTCGGCGTCGATCTTCACGCAGGACGCTTGGGAAACGACCGCGTGCCGCGAGAACGTGCCCAGCATGCAGAACCCGCCGAGGTCCTCGCCAGCGTCGTCGTGGAAGCGGAACGTGCCGTCGGAGAGCATCCCGGTGGCCATCTGGGCGCCCTGGTCGCAGAGGTTCTGGCGGCCCGTCGAGCAGTAGCGGCAGGTACCGCAGGCCGGGATGAAGGAGCAGACCACGTGGTCGCCGCGCTCGACGCGGGTGACGCCCGGCCCCACGTCCTCGACGACACCGGCGCCCTCGTGCCCGCCCACGATCGGCAGTCGGCAGCGGCTGTCGCCGGTTCGCAGGTGCTCGTCGGAGTGGCACATGCCGGAGGCTGCGAACTTGATCCGCACCTCACCCTCGCGCGGCGCGTCCAGCTCCAGATCCGCGAGCTCCCAGGGCTCGCCGGACTCGCGGATGATGGCTGCTCTGGTCCTCATGGCCCTTCCCGTCTTCGTTGACTGGGTGAGTTCCCAAGTGCGGAACGGTACGTAGCTCGTAGCGTCAGTACGAGCGACAAATGTCGCTGCGGAGCCGAGTCATGCGTCACTGGTCCCGTGCGGCGGTCAGGTCCAGACTTCTTCGGCCACCTCGACCAGGAGGGCGAGCTTGGCCCACTGCTGATCGACCGTGATCTCGTTTCCGTCCACTGTGGAGGAGAAACCGCATTGGGGGGAGATGCACAGCTGGTCGAGGGGGACGAATTTCGCCGCTTGGTCTATTCGGTGCTTGAGGTCGTCCTTGCTCTCCAGGACACCCGTCTTCGTTGTCATCAGCCCGAGCACCACCTGTTTTCCGGGTGGCAGGAAGCGCAGTGGCTCGAAGCCCCCGGAACGCTCGTCGTCGAACTCCAGGAAGAAGCCGTCCACGTCGAGTTCGGTGAACAGCGCTTCGGCGACGTAGTCGTAGCCGCCTTCGGCGACCCACGAGGAGCGGTAGTTGCCGCGGCACAGGTGGACCGTGACCGCCAGGTCGTCCGGGCGGTCCCGGATGGCTGCGTTGATCTGCCGGATGTTCACCAGGTGTTGGGTTTCCGGGTCGCCGCCCAGTTCGGCCAACATGGCCCGCTGCTTCGGGTCGTTGAGGTAGGCCAGGCTGGTGTCGTCCAGTTGCAGGTAGCGGCAGCCCAGGTCGTACATGCCGCGCAGTTCGGCGGCGTACGCGGCGGCGAGGTCGGTGTGGAAGTCGTCGAGCTCCGGGTAGATGGTCTCGTCGATGGCCGATCGGCCGCCCCGGTAGAACACCATGCTGGGGGAGGGGATGGTCTGCTTCGGCTCGGCGGTGGTGACCATCCCGCGCAGCGTGGTGTGGTCCGCGCCGAAGATCGTGTGGTCGAGGTGGATTCGCTCGGTCACCCGCAGCGCGTCCGGCGTCCATTCGATGGTGTCGCCGCCCGCGTTCTGGAACCGCACCGAGCGCGTTCCCGCCGTGGTGCCGATGCCGCCGAGTTGGTGGATGAAGTCCATGTGCCACGTCGTCCTGCGGAACTCGCCGTCGGTCGCCGAGCGCAGCCCAATCTCCTCCTGCTTGCGCACGGCAGCTCGGATGGCGTCGTCTTCGACGGCGCGGAGCTGTTCGGCGCTGATCTCGCCATTGGCGCGCTGCTGCCGGGCGGCGACGATTTCCGGTGGCCGCAACAGGCTTCCGACGTGGTCGGCGCGGAACGGCGGCCGGGTGCGGTCGGTCATGTCGTGTCCTCCCAGATCTCGGTTGGGTATCGGTTGACCACGCGGCGTTTCGCCTTCGGCAACTGGCTGGTCGGGTCGCAGGAAACTGCCCCTGCCACCTGACCAGCGGTGGGCTGGTCTTCGTGGTAGTCAGTGCACGAAGTTACGCTGGGTTCCTGTATTTACTTTTGTCTTTGAAGCGGCGCAGCCGCTTAGCCCACCCTTGCATCCGGCACCGCCGCGGGTTCTCAGCGGTGCCATGCGGGGACACCCCGCACCCTGAGCTATCTCGGGAGGACAGCCTCGACGTGGTGTATTGGACATACATGATGTCGGGGATCCCGGACCGAGAAGACTTCTGAGGTTCCGCTACCTGCACCGCTACGCAAAATGAGTTCAAAGAATCTCAAACCGCGGCGGTGCGCCATCCGGGGCGGTAGGTCTCGCGGGCCATCGCCGAGTACGGTGCCGGGCTCACCACCGCGCGCACTGCCAGCTGTTCGTGGGGCTGGACGGTTGTCTTGCGGGAACCTCCGCCGGGCTCTCCCCACATCACCGTCACCTCGGCGCCCAGCGGGACGTCGGGGTTCACCGTCGCCAGCGAGAGCGCGGTGCGCTCGTTCGCGCTGTACCCGGTGAACAGGGACAGCCCGACCAGGTTGCCGTCGGCGTCCAGGACGGAGTCGAAGTTCGACGATCCGTAGTTGGCGTTGGGCAGGTCGAAGAACTGGTAGTCGGGGCCGTTCAGGTTGAACGGCGAGGCCAGGAGCTTCGTGACGTCCTCAGCGTTCCAGGCGAGGGTCACCTTGCGGCGCTGGGTCTCCGGCGTGATCGCCGCGAGCGCGTCGCGCCCCACGAAGTCGTGGTCGAACTTGACGAACGAGCCGTAGCCCAGCTCCCACGGGTTCAGGTAGTAGTCCTCGATCTTGTCGGACACGAAGCTGCCAGCCAGGGCGTTCGTCGCTTCGTAGCTGTCCGCGCCCAGCCACTCGCGGTACGGGCGGAGCTCCTCGCTGGTGTAGACCGCCGGAAGGGGTGACGGGATCCAGCCCGACTCCAGGGTGTTGCACGAGTACGCCCGCGCGCCCGCTGGCTCCAGGCCGAACTCGCGCCCGGCTTCGAGGATGGCGTCACGCACCTTGTCGTAGCTCTCGTAGGGACCCCAGAGCTCCAGACCCGGTGCCCCGGCCATGCCGTGGCGCAGGGTGCGGACCCGCTCGCCTGCCACGTTCAGGTGGCCCATCCGGAAGAAGCGCACCTGCTCGACCGGGCCGCCGTTGACCTTCTCGATGACCGGCCACGCGTTCGGTCCCTGGATCTGGAAGCGCCACAGGTCGCGCGTGACCGGCTTGCCGTAGGGCCGCGAGGGCGAGCGCTGGTCCTGGCGGATGTCGACCTGGTAGCCCTTGCCGCCCTGGTAGGTCAGCCAGTTGGCGACCGGGGCACGACCGACGAAGACGAACTCCTCCTCCGCGAGCCGGAACAGGATGCCGTCGCCGATGACGCCTCCCTCGGGGGAGACCGGGACGAACTGCTTCGCCGTGTCCACCGGGAACTTCGCCGTGCTGTTGATCCCGGTGTCGGAGAGCAACCGCAGCGCGTCCGGGCCGGAGATGAACAGGTTGACCATGTGGTGCGTCTGGTCGAACAGCACCGCCGTTTTGTTCCAGGCGATCACCTCGCGGCGCCAGTTCGTGAACTCCGCCGGGACCACCGGGTAGATGTAGGCCCCGAGCTGCGAGTTGCGGAGCAGTTCGACCGTATTTCCGGTCTGGTCCAGGACTTCCTGCAGGTTCTTCGCGCTCATGTGCTATCCGTTCGTGTACGAGGTCGATTCCCCCGGGCTTCGAGCAGCGCAGGCCGTGGGGGCGAACTGTGGTCGGCTCTCCGGGAAGCGGTCAGAGGCCGTACTCTTCGGCGGTTACGTACTCGACGCCCAGTTCCGCCAGCTTGGCGCGCAGGCCGTAGCGGTCGAGCCCGAGTTCGCCGTTGCGGAACGCTTGCCGCGACGCCTCTTCCTTGTCGACGCGTGCCTGTGCCGCGTCGAGTGCGCGGTCGACGTCCTGCCGTGGCACGACCATGACGCCGTCGTCGTCGGCGAGCACCGCGTCACCGGGGCGGATCAGCTGTCCGCTGACCGTGATCGGTACGTTCACCGCGCCAGCAGTCGCCTTGACAGTGCCCTGGGCGCTGACCGCCGCGGTCCACACCGGGAAGCCCATGGCGTGCAGGTCGGCGACGTCGCGGACGCCGGTTTCGGTGACGAGGCCGCGCACCCCGCGGACTTGGAGCGCGGTGGCGAACAGTTCGCCGAACATGCCGTCGGTGTTGGGGGAGGTGCTGGTGACGACGAGGACGTCACCGGGCTGGCACTGCTCGACGGCGGCGTGGATCATCAGGTTGTCGCCGGGCCAGCACAGCACGGTCACCGCGGTGCCGCCGATGCGCGAGCCGAGGTGCACCGGACGCAGCTCCGGACCGAGGTACCCGGTTCGGCCGAGCGCTTCGTGCACCGTCGCTACGCCGTATTCCGCCAGTTTGTCCACCTTTTCGATGGCGGCGCGGGGCGGGTTGGTGACGACGACCGTTCTCATGCGAGCTCCTCGGTCACTTGCGGGTAGAGGCGCATGTATGCCTCGCCCATCGTGTTGTGCGGCATCCCGAGGTTCGGGCCCGCGTTGCGCTTGACCTGCACGCCGCGGCGCTTGGCGAGATCGGTGTAGTAGTCCCACATGTGCTGCTGCGCGGGCAGGCATTCCATCGCCTTGCGCTTGGTGTCGAACACGGACGTGATGTCCAGCAGCACGTTCGGCTTGAAGTCGCACTGTTCGGGCTGGTGCGGTTCGAAGAAGAACACCGGCGGGGCGCCCAGCGGCTCGCCGGGAGCGTCGTAGCCGACGGCCTGCGCCAGCACTCGGGCCTGCAGCGCCATCCGGGCCGCGGCGGGGTGGTCCTGGTTGTAGGGGTCGACCAGCGGATGGGTGAGCACGACCGCCGGGTTCACCTCGCGGTACACGTGCACGATCCGGTCGATCAGCTCGTCGGACTCCCGCAGCGGGTAGTCCCCGGCGTCGAAGAACTCGATCTCCGCACCCAGCGCGTTCGCCGCGTTCGTGGCCTCCTCGCGCCGGATCGCCTTGATCTGCTCAAGCGACTTGCCCTCGCGCCAGGCTTTGGCCGACTCGCCGCGTTCGCCGAAGCTCAGGCACAGCACCTTCGCCCGTTGGCCACGGCTGGTGGCCAGGGCGATCGCGCCCGCCGCACGCCAGACGAAGTCACCGGCGTGCGCGCTGACCACCAGTAACGAACTCATTCCGGTATCTCCTTGGGTCGTCTTCGGCACTCACGAAGGACAGTAGGAGGCCGGGAGACGGGTTGTGAGGTCCCGCAGTCCGGTCTGCGCTACGTCATTTGACTCACCCGAGGCCAGCGGATTGACCCCGCGAGAGCCGACATCAGCCTGTTTTGGCGGCTTTACCGCTGTCAATAGCGTGATTCGGGTGAGAACGCGGGAAGACCGGCTCGGGTCGGTGGCGGGGCTGCCGTCCGGCACCCACGAGTCGTCGGCGTGCCCGCGAGAAGATCTCCGCATTCTGCACATGGCGGGCATCGCGAGCAAAGGGTCGTCGAGTCGATTCGGGCAGCAGGAGCCGCTGATGCGCGACACCGGCCTACGGCGAGTCGCCCGCGCGATCGGGTCATTTGTCGCGGTCAACTCGGCCTCGATGCCGGAGGAAACGCGGTGCTCGGTCGGCTCTACTGGCTACCGGCGGTGTTGCCGATCCGGAGCACCCGGACCACGGGTTCGGCCGCAGGAGGGACGTCATGGGTGTTGAGAGCCTGGAGGCCGCGATCCGGCGCGTCGGGTCGCCGCTCGAGCTGCTGCGCAACTCGACCGTTCGGCCGCACACGTTCCCCGTCGCCCCGGAGTTCACCAACTGGCGCTCCGAGCAGCGTGCCTGGCGCACCTCGTGCGCGCTGTTCGACCAGTCGCACCACATGACCGACCTGTACCTCAACGGCAAGGACGCGCTGCGGCTGCTGACCGATTTCGGGGTCAACTCCTTCGCGAACTTCGCGCCCGGCAAGGCGAAGCAGTACGTGGCGGCGAACCAGGACGGGTACTTCATCGGCGACGCCATCCTCTTCCACCTGGACGACGAGCTGTTCGACGTCGTCGGCCATCCGACGGTGCTCAACTGGTTGCAGTACAACGCGGAAACCGGCGACTACGACGTCCGGATCGAGCGCGACGAGAACTCCTACGACCGGCCGTCGGGGCCCCCGAAGAACTATCGCTGCGAGTTGCAGGGACCTACCGCGAAACCGCTGGTCGAGAAGCTGATCGACGCACCGTTGCCGGACGTGGGGTTCTTCCACATGACCGAGTTCGGCATCGCCGGGCACCGCGTCCGCGCACTGCGCCACGGCATGGCGGGTCAGCCCGGTTTCGAGCTGTTCGGCCCGTGGGCCGAGGGCGCGGCGGTGCTGTCGGCGATTCTGGCCGCGGGCGAGGAATTCGGCCTCGTCCGCGCTGGCGCCAAGGCGTACTCGACGGCCAACCTGGAGTCGGGGTGGATTCCCACCGCGGTACCGGCGATCTTCGGGCCCGAAATGCGCGGATACCGCGAGTGGCTCGCCGCGGACGCGCTCGGATCATTGGGCGGCAGCGTGGATTCCGCCGACATCACCGACTACTACGTCACCCCGTACGACATCGGCTACGGGCGCGCGGTCAAGTTCGACCACGACTTCCTGGGCCGGGAAGCGCTGGAAGGGATCGCCGCCAACGCGCGCCACCGCAAGGTGACCCTCGTCTGGAACGCCGAGGACGTCGCCGCCGCGATGCGGTCGCTGTGCGAACCGGGCATTCCGGCCAAGTTCATCGAAATGCCGAAGGCCCGCTACGCGTTCTTCCAAGCCGACCAGGTGCTGCGGGACGGAGCGCCGGTGGGCATCTCGCTGGACCTCGGCTACCTCGCCAACGAGCAGGACTTCGTCTCGCTGGCGACGGTCGACGTGACCGCCGCCGAGCCGGGCACCGAAGTCGCGGTCGTGTGGGGCGAGCAGCCCAACTCCACCAAACCAGCGGTCGAGCGGCACCGGCAGGTCGAGGTCCGGGCCACCGTCGCTCCCGCTCCTTATGTCCGGGAAATCCGCGACTCCTACCGCAAGTCCTGAACTTTGGCCAATTCCTACCGGGATCGAGGAGAAATGACGAACTCCCGCGAGGAGGTCGCCGACGGCTCGCGTCGGCGCTCCGATCTGGCGGAACTGGTGCGCAACATCAGCTACGAGGTGATGCCGTTCAAGAAGACCGAGCAGGACGTGCTCACCCACGTGCCCACCACGGTCCCGCTCACCGTCACGGTGACCGAGGCCAAGGGGATGGACACCACGCTGGATCTCACCGAGCGCCTGCTGCGGCTGGGCTATTGCGTCGCGCCGCACCTGCCCGCCCGGTTGTTCATCGACGCCGCACACGTCCAGGACGTGGTGGCCCGGCTCGGCGAGTCCGGGGTGAAGTCCGTCTTCGTCATCGGCGGTGATGCGCCCGAGCCCGTGGGCGCGTTCCCCGACGCGTACTCGCTGCTGCAAGCGATGGAGGCGGCGCACCACCCGTTCCAGGAGGTGGGCATCGGCGGGTATCCGGAAGGGCACGGCGCGATCCCGCAGGAAGCCATCGAGCTCGCGTTGAAGCAGAAGGCGCCGTTGGCCACCCGCGTGCTGACCCAGATCTGCTTCGACGCCACCACGACGAGCGCGTGGGCCGCGCGCATCGCCGCTGCGGGCGTCGAACTGCCCGTGTACGTTGGGATTCCGGGTCCGGTGAACCGGCAGAAGTTGATGCGGATCTCGGCAGGGCTCGGGCTCGGCCAGTCGGCGCGCTTCCTGCAGAAGCAGCAAAGCCTGCTGTGGCGGTTCCTGCTGCCGGGCGGCTACCACCCGACGAAACTGGCCAAGCGGCTGGGCACCGCGTTGCCCAAGGTCCGCAACAACATCCGCGGGTTGCACATCTTCACGTTCAACGAACTCCGCAGGACCGAGGCATGGCGGCAGGAACTGCTCGCCTCAGCTGCCGAGGGGAGTGATCGGCGATGATCGGGAACAGCGCCGCCGAGGACTACGGCCGTCTGATCGTGCAGGGCGCGGACCGACCGGGAATCGTCTCGACGGTGTCGTCGGTCCTGGCCGAGCAGGGCGCGAACATCGTCGCGCTGGACCAGTCCTCCAGCGACCCGTCGAGCGGGCGGTTCTTCCAGCGCACGGTCTTCCACCTCGCGGGTCTGTCCGCGCACCTCGGCGAATTGAACCGGGCGCTGGAGCAGCGGCTGACCGACGACCTGGGCCTGACCTACCGGCTGGTCGAGGCCAAGCGGCGCAAGCGGGTGGCCATCTTCGTGTCCAAGGCCGACCACTGCCTGCTCGACCTGCTCTGGCGGCAGCGGCGCGGCGAGCTGCTCATGAACGTCCCGATGGTCATCTCCAACCACCCCGATCTCGGCGATGACGTGCGGCAGTTCGGCATCCCGTTCTTCCACGTGCCGGTGGCAAAGGACGACAAGGCCAGCGCCGAGAAGGAGCAGCTCAACCTGCTCAAGGGCAACGTCGACCTGCTGGTGCTCGCGCGGTACATGCAGATCATCTCCGGGGACTTCCTGGACGAACTGGACGTGCCGGTGATCAACATCCACCACTCGTTCCTCCCGGCCTTCATGGGCGCTGGTCCCTACCAGCGGGCGAAGGAGCGCGGGGTGAAACTGGTCGGTGCGACGGCGCACTACGTCACCGAAGACCTCGACGAGGGGCCGATCATCGAGCAGGACGTCATCCGCGTGTCTCACCAGGAGTCGGTGCGCGACCTGCAACGCAAGGGTGCGGACGTCGAGCGGCTGGTCCTGTCGCGAGCGGTCGCGTGGCATTGTGACGACCGCGTCATCAGGGACGGCACCACCACAGTCGTGTTCTGAGGAGAACGAGTGACCGCACAAATATTGGACGGACGCGCTGTTTCGGCGACGATCCTTGACCGCGTGCAGAAAGAGGTCGCGGAATTCGTCGCCGAACACGGGCGCGTACCGGTGCTGGCGACGGTGCTCGTGGGCGACGATCCCGCGTCCCAAACATACGTCCGCATGAAGGCGAACCGCTGCGCGAACGTCGGGATGCAGTCCCGCCGGATCGAACTCGACGCGGACATCACGACCGGCGCGCTGTGCGCCAGATCCGGGAACTGTCCGACGATCCGGCCGTGGACGGGATCCTGCTCCAGCACCCGGTGCCCGAGCAGATCGACGAACGCGCGGCGTTCGAGGCGATCGCCGCGGCCAAGGACGTCGACGGGGTCACGCGCACGTCGTTCGCGACGATGGCCTTCGACGAGGGCGGTTTCCACTCGGCGACACCTGGCGGGATCATGGCGTTGCTGGACGCCTACGACATTCCGCTGGCGGGCAAGCACGCCGTCGTCGTCGGGCGCAGCCCCATCCTCGGCAAGCCGGTCGGCATGCTGCTGCTGGCCCGCGACGCGACGGTCACCTACTGCCATTCCCGGACCACCGGGCTGGCCGACTACGTCGCCGAAGCGGATGTGCTCGTCGCCGCGGTCGGTCGCCCGGAGCTGATCCGCGGCGAGTGGATCACGCCCGGTGCCGTGGTGGTCGACGCTGGCTACGCGGACAACACCGGCGACGTCGAATACGCGGCGGCGGCGGAGCGGGCCTCGTTCATCACCCCGGTGCCCGGCGGTGTCGGGCCCATGACCATCGCCACCCTCCTCGCGCAGACGATCAGGGCAGCCCGCGACCATGAAGCCGGGCGCCAGGAGGCCAGCTGGTGGGGAGCTGCGCCGTGATCGACTGTCCCGGCTCGCTGTTCCCGGGTCAGCTCGACGATGTTCTCGAATCTGGTTACCGCGGTTACCATTTCGACGGATCGAACGCCCGACGGTCGGCGAGGACCGAGCACCGGAACACCCGGCCGTCGGTTGTGGGCGAACGCGTCCGCCACTTGGTGCGGCAGGCGGGCGCGCACCGGCACGGCGAATGCTGGTGCGACCGGGTCCGGGACGGGCCCGAACCGGTCGGGCGCTGGTATTGGAAGGACGAGCGGCTGAACAGCACCCCGCGCGCCGATCCGCGAGAGCTCACAGCGACATCCCGGACTCCGTGAGGGAGGGGACATGGGAAAGGCGAAAGACGACTACGTTCTCGATCTGGCGCAGAACCGGCGGGGCTTGGCGCTCAACCGGATGTGCGGGTCGTTCAAGCACGCCGAGAACCGTGCGCGGTTCAGCGCGGACGAGGCCGCCTACTGCGATGAGTACGGGCTTTCCGCCGAGCAGAAGAAGGCGATCCTCGAACGCGACTGGACCGGCATGCTGGACCTCGGCGCGTCCATCTTCTACACGTTCAAGCTCGCCATGATGGACCAGAAGTCGATGCAGTACCTCGGTGGTGTGTTCACCGGGATGACGGCCGAGGAGTTCGCTGCGGCGATGCGCTCGGGAGGGCGGAAGTTTGGCTGAGGTGATCTGGGGTCTGGCGACCTCGCACGTGCCGTCCATCGGGGCAGCGATGGACAATCACAAGACCGAGGACGAGTACTGGAAGCCGCTGTTCGACGGCTACGCGCCAGCGCGGGCTTGGATGGCCGAGCACCGGCCGGATGTCGCCGTGATCGTGTACAACGACCACGCCAACGCCGTCGACCTGGACCTGGTGCCGACCTTCGCGATCGGCACGGCCGAGTCCTACGACGTGGCCGACGAGGGCTGGGGCCGTCGGCCGGTGCCCCAGGTCGTCGGTGCGCCGGAGCTGAGCGAGCACCTGATCCGCGAGCTGATGGACGAATCGTTCGACATCGCCACCTTCCACCAGCTCGACGTGGACCACGGACTGACCGTGCCGCTGTCGATCTACTGCCCCGAGCCGGGTGATGCCTGGCCGTGCGCCGTCGTTCCGGTGCTCGTCAACGTCATCCAGTACCCCCAGCCGACCGCTGCCCGCTGCTACGCGCTGGGCGAGGCGCTGGGACGTGCGATCCGGTCGTTCCCGCAGGACCTGAAGGTCGCGGTGTTCGGCACCGGCGGCATGTCGCACCAGTTGGCTGGCGCACGCGCTGGTCTGATCAACACCGAGTTCGACCGGATGTTCCTGGAAGCCATCGAGTCCGATCCGGCGAAGCTGACCGCGCTGACCCGCGAGGACTACATCCGCGAGGCGGGCACCGAAGGCATCGAGCTCATCATGTGGCTGGTCATGCGCGCGGCGATGAGCGAGAAAATCGCCCGGATCCACGACACCTACCACGTGCCCGCCTCCAACACGGCGGCGGGGCTGGCGCTGTTCGAGGACCTCGGCGACGCGGGAAAGGGATCGGTGGCCGCGTGAGCACTTTCGTTCTGGTGCACGGAGCCTGGCACGGCGGTTGGGTCTGGCAGCGGGTGGCTCCTCTGCTGCGCGCTGCCGGTCACGAGGTGCACGCCCCGACGCTGACCGGCCTCAGCGATCGCGCACACCTGCTCAACCCGTCGGTCGGGCTGAGCACGCACGTCCAGGACGTCGTAGCGCTCATCGAGGCGTACGACGCGCGGGACGTCGTGCTGGTCGGCCACAGCTACGCCGGACAGGTCATCAGCGGTGTCGCGGACCGGATCCCGCAACGCCTGGCCAAGCGCGTCTACCTCGACGCGTTCGTCGGCGACGACGGGGACGCCGCGATCGACCTCCAGCCCGAGACGGTGGCGGAGCACTACCGGGAGTCGGTGGCCGGGCCGGGGTTCGGCTGGCTCATCCCGGTGCGCTCCCTGCAGGTGCTCGGGGTCACCGAGCAGTCCGATGTGGACTGGCTGACGCCCCGCCTGACGCCGCACCCCTGGCTCACCTACACCGAACCGCTGCGGCTGACCGGGGCCGCGGACGGCGTCGCGGCGGCCTTCGTCGAATGCACCGACTGGATGCGGGTGTTCCAGACGCACGCGGAGCGGGCCGCGGCTCGCGGCTGGCCGGTGCACCACATCGCCACCGGTCACGAGGCCATGGTCACCGCCGCCAAGGAGTTGGCCGAGCTGCTGCTGGAAGTGCGCGCATCGTGAGCGCGGCCAGTCCGCCCAGGCCCTGATCATCGGCCGAACCGAGAACCTGGAGAGACGATGGAATTCCTGGTCCGCACCGAAAACCTCCTCCCGGCCGACACACCGGACGAGACCCGCGAACAGCTCCGCAAGGGCGAACGCGAACGCGCGCAGCAACTCCGCGAGGCGGGAATCCTCAAGCGGCTCTGGCGGGTTCCGGGCCGCAACGCCACTGTCGGGCTCTACGAGGCGGAGGACCCGGCCGCGCTGCACGACGCGTTGACCTCGCTGCCGATGTGGAAGTGGATGGACGTGACCGTCGAGGCGCTCGCCACCCATCCGCAAGAGCGGAAGTAGCCGCTACCGTCCACTTCGGACGCAGTCCTCGACGAGGACCGCGAAGCCGCGACGGACACCCCTGTTCGGCGGCATCGCTGCTCAGGGGCGAGATCTACGTCATTTGTCGCGGCTGTTGTGCGGCTGATTGCCGAGCTGGCTGAGTCATTGAGCTGTGTCTTCGAACTCCGCGGATTCCTACCATGAAACGCGGCTGTCGGACCGACTCGACGGGGAGCGCCGATATGGATACCAGCCGCCTGACCGCGATCGATGTGCACGCCCATGTTCTCGCCTCGGTCGCGGAGCAGGAGCGGACGGGTGCCTCGGCGGACTCCTTGGCCGGGGTGTTCGGCTCGATTCCGGAGCTGACCGTGCCGGAGTTGGCCGACTTCTACCGCGAGCGGCAAATGGCGGCCGTGGTGTTCACGGTCGATTCGATCACCCGGACCGGCGATGGGCTGCGGGTGTCCAACGAGGAGATCGCCGAACAGGCCGCCGAGCACCAGGACACCCTGATCCCGTTCGCCAGCGTTGATCCGGGGCGAGGTGCCGCCGGTGTCCGGATGGCGCGCAGGCTCATCTCCGACCACGGGGTCCGGGGCTTCAAGTTCCACCCCAGCAGCCAGGCTTTCTACCCAAACGACCCGGCGGCCTACCCGCTGTACGAGGTGATCGCCGAGGCCGGTCTGCCCACCATATTTCACAGTGGGCAGACGGCGGTCGGTGCCGGGCAGCGCGGCGGCGGGGGAATCCGGCTGAAGTACTCCAACCCGATCCACCTGGACGATGTCGCGGTGGACTTCCCCGACATGCCGATCATCATCGCGCATCCCTCGGTTCCGTGGCAGGACGAGGCGCTGGCCGTGGCGGGGCACAAGCCGCAGGTCTACATCGATCTGTCCGGGTGGTCGCCGAAGTACTTCCCGCCGCAGCTCGTCGTGCAGGCGAATTCGCTGCTGAAGCACAAGATGCTGTTCGGCTCCGACTTCCCCGCGCTCTCGCCGGACCGGTGGCTGAGGGATTTCGCCAAGCTCGACCTCAAGGACGAGGTCCGCCCGCTGATCCTGAAGGAGAACGCGATCCGCCTGTTCGGCCTCGACGCGGCGAAGGAGGGCTGATCCGGTGGACGTCTCCTACGGGACCATCTGGGAAGCCGTTGCCCGCCGGATGCCCGACGCCGTCGCCATCTCCGAGCCCGGTCGGGACTACACGTACGCGGAGTTCGAGCAGCGCTCCGCACGGCTGGCCGCGGCGCTGGCCGACACCGGCATCGGCCCCGGCGACAAGGTGGCGTGCTACCAGTACAACGGGGCCGCGTACCTCGAAACCGTGTTCGCCGCGCTGAAGATCGGCGCGGTCCCCATCAATGCGAACTACCGCTACACCCAGGACGAGCTGTCCGCGCTGCTCACCGACGCCGACGCGGCAGCGCTCGTCTTCAGCGGCGAACTCGCCGCGAACGTGACCCACGCCGTGCAGCACGTGTCGACCTTGCGCCTGTTGGTCCGGGTGGGTGCCGCGCCCGCCGACCGGCCGGGACCCGAGGTCGTCGAGCTCGCGGACCTGCTCGCGGCGACCGAGGCGCGCCCGGCGGAGGAACGTCCGGGGTCGGACCAGATCTTCATGTACACCGGCGGCACCACCGGGAAGCCGAAAGGCGTGATCTGGCGGCAGGCCGACCTGCTGCACTCGATCGCCGTCGCGACCTACCGGCCGCTCGGAGTCGACGCACTGCCTTCGACGCTTGACGAGGCGGTCGAGATCGCCGTCGCGGCGCACCAGCGTGGCCAGGCTCCCGCGACGATGCCGATCGTCCCGCTGATGCACGGCACCGGGTTCTTCAACTCGCTGGCATCCCTGCTGGTCGGTGGCCGTATCATCACCGCGCGCCCCGGCAGGCTCAACCCGCGGCATATCTGGGAGACCGTCGCCGAACAGCGCGTCGGGCGGATCATCGTCGCGGGAAACGCGGTGTGCCAGCCGCTGGTCGACGACTTGGTCGCCGCCGAACGGGCCGGGACGCCGCATGATCTCAGCTCGCTGAAGTCGGTCCTCAGCTCCGGCACGGCGTTCAGCGACCAGCTCAAACGCGCCCTGCACGAACGAGCCGACGTCACGATCAGCGATGCGATCGCCTCAAGCGAGGGCGGCCCCTTCGCCTTCGCGATCACCTCGTCCGTCGATGACTTGCCAGCCCGTTTCTTCCCGGTGCCCGCCACGAAGGTCATCGGGGCCGACGACAGGGAGGTCGTGCCCGGCAGCGGGGAGAAGGGCGTGCTGGCCTACAGCGGCCCGATTCCGCTCGGCTACTACAAGGACACGGCCAAGACGACCGCCACGTTCCGCGTCATCGGCGGGGTTCGCTACGCGATCCCAGGGGATTTCGCCGAGATCTCCGCCGACGGTGCCATCCGCTTCCTCGGCCGGGGATCGGGGGTCATCAACACCGGCGGCGAGAAGGTTTACCCCCAGGAAGTCGAGGACGCGCTGCTGACCCACCCGGACGTGACCGATGGTGTCGTCGTCGGTGTCGCGGACGAGACCTGGGGCGAACGAGTCGCGGCCGTGGTCGCGACGGCGAACGAAGAGCTGACGGAACAGGAGATCCAGAATTGGGTCCGCCGCAACCTGGCTGGGTACAAGGTGCCCCGCGACGTAGTGCTGCTACCCAGGCTGCCCCGAACACCATCCGGCAAGGTAGAGGTGTCCTGGGCCAGGAAAACCATCGAAGCCAACACCAAACCGACCGCGCGGTAGTGCTCGACCGCCGAGACGTGGATCGTTCGTTGCGCTGAACGGATCTTGTGGTACGGCCGTACGGGCAGGCAAACTCCTGGCCCATGGCGAAGTCTATGCGCTTTGCGCTGTTGTCCGTTCTCGTCGCCGTTCTCGCGGTGGTGGGATTCGTTGTGCCTTCTCAGGCCGCCCAGCGCGGCGGCGGGGTCGATCCAAGGCCCAGCACCGCTGAGCTCGCTCGGGAACTGCTGGAACTCCAATGGCGGAGCCGGGGCGAGATCCAGGTTTCCCCGATCGGCAAGTCCAACCAGGGCAGGCCGGTGTGGAGCGCGCGGGTGGGGGGCGGGCCGTTGCGCATCCTCTACATCACCCAGCAGCACGGCGATGAGCCGCTCGGCACGCCCGCGGCGCTGGAATTCCTGCGCGAAGTCGGTGTCGGGCAGAGCAGCGACCAGCGGTGGCTGCGGTCGCAGGTCACTGTGGACATCGTGGTGCGGGCCAATCCCGACGGCCACGAGCAGAACTGGCGGTACAACTACGCTCCCGACGCGGATCCGGAATACGGCGAGGCGGGCAAGGGCTACGACATCAACCGCTACCACGATCCGGCGGTCGCGCCCGAGGACAACCCGGCCACCGAATCCGGTCTGATCCAGCGGCACTACGCGGAGTTCCAGCCGCAGATCGTGGTGGACTACCACATGCAGGGCCGCTACCTCGACGACCAGGGTCGCGAAATCACCGCGTCGCTGATGTGGCCGACGCACCCGGACGTGACGGCGGACGACGTCGCGCTGGCCAAGCAGATCGCGGTGGTGGCGCAACGGTCGATGAACGAAGGCGGCGCCAACGTGTCGCAGTATCCCGGCGACGATTACCAGGGAATCGCCCGCAACGCCTACGGACTGCTCGGCAGCGGCAGCGTGCTCATCGAACTCAGCGACATGGGCGCGGAACACGAGCAAGCGCAGATCACCTCGGCACTGCAGTCCATGCTGGCGATCGCCAGGAGTGCGGCGGACGGTTCGCTGGGAACCGTCGATCCGGGCGAGGCCGACGCGATCCCGCCGCGCGGTGCGCCGATTCCGCAGAACACCGCGGTCAGCGCCGCGCATTCCGACTGAGGTACGTCGACAGCCGATTGCGGGTCTGTTGCCCGACGGCCTGAAAAGCCCGCTGACCAACGCAAAAATCGCGGACCGGCACCGGTCGCGCGAAGGGCTCTCGTCCGCGTTGGGTCGGCGGGCTTTCCGCACATGTCAGCCGTGACCAGGCCGTCACGGCTGAGGTGTCGCACGCAGCGCCACCACGGCCTCGGCCGTATGCGCGAAGAACGTCAGCGTTTCCTCGAAGTACAGCTGCACGCTCGTCTCGTCGTGCCGCAGGTAGCCGATCGAGACGTCTTGGCCGAGGTCCAGTTCGAAGTCGCCGCCGCGGGTGGACAGCAGGAAGGCCCCGTCGATGGCGGGCGCCGAGATGATCGTTTCGCCCAGCAGTTGGGCGAGGCGTTCGTACATCGGATAGCCATCGTCGGCGGCCTCGCTGACGGCGGTGTAGGCCGCGGCACTGAGCGCCAGCCCGTAGGGACCGCCCACACCGGCCCGTCGGAGCGCGGCCAGTGCGTCGCCGATGACGCGGGGGTAGTCGGCCACGTCCGCCGGTAGTGTCAGCTCCGGATTCGACGAGCTGGCGCGCAGGCCCGCGATACCGGCGGCGGCGTACCCCTCGAACACCGCGCGGTCCTCGGCGAACGCGATCTGCCGGGCGGCGTCCTTCACCGGCTGCCAGTCGGCGTCCTTGGCCCCGCGTTCGACGTCGTCGACCTGCTGGCGATCGACGGTGAAGGGCACCCGCAACTCGACGATCGGTTGGCTGCGGCGCGTGCGGGCGTGCACGCCCGCGGACGGCGAGTCGACGGCGTCCAAGTGGCCGGTCCCCACTGCGGACAGTTCGAGCCCGCCCGGCTCGGGCACCTCGACGAGTCGGCGGGCGGCCGCGTAGCTGGTGAACGTGCGTCGCGCCTCGTTCTCCAGGTCGACCCAGGCGGCGTCCGAGATGGGGGCCAGTTCGCGGTGCAGGTTGTTCATGGTGCTGTCCTCCCGTGCAGGTCACCGATCCCGAGGCTTCCGCCGGTCGGGACCCGCGGGCGCTGGGCTGGCCCGGCCGCGTCGGTTTCGGTCTTCGGTTGATCGGGGAGGTCGTCGAGGAAATCGGCGGTCGGTGCGAAGAACAGCGTTCCGGTCACGGCGGTGGAGAAGTCCAGGATGCGGTCGTGGCGTGCCGGAGGATTGCCCAGGAACATGTTTCGCAGCATCTGCTCGGTCACCTCCGGCGTGCTCGCATACCCGATGAAGTAGGTGCCGAACTCACCTCGTCCGACGTTGCCGAAGGGCATGTTGTCCCGCAGTATCTGCCGCTCGGTGCCGTCGGGATCGGTGATCGTGGTCATGGCGACGTGCGAATCCGCTGGTTTGACGGCGTCGTCCAACTCGATGTTGGTCAGCTTGGTGCGGCCGATGACGTTCTCCTGCGCCTCGGTCGAAAGCGCGTTCCAGGCGTCCAGGTCGTGCAGGTACTTCTGCACGATGACGTAGCTCCCACCGGTGAAATCCGGGTCCTCGTCGCCGACGAGGACCGCGGCGCTGGCCACTGGTCCGACCGGGTTCTCCGTGCCGTCCATGAATCCGAGCAGGTCGCGGATGTCGAAGTACTTGAACCCGTGCACCTCGTCACGCACCGTCACTGCCCCGCGCAGGCGCGCCATGATCTGGCTGGCGAGCCCGAAGCACAGGTCCAGCCGCATCGCCCGGATGTGGAAGAGCAGGTCCCCCGGAGTGGACACGGCGCGATGCCGCGGGCCGGTCAGCTCCCGGAACGGGTGCAGTTCGGCCGGGCGCGGCCCGCTGAACAGACGATCCCACGCCTGCGATCCCACTCCGGCAACGCAGCTCAGCCTGCCCTCGGGGGCTCCGAAACCAACGGCGCGCTGCAACCCCGACAGGTCGGCCAGCAGTTCGCGGGCGATCGGCTCGCGGCCCGAGTCGACCGTGACCACGAGGAAGATGGCCGCGGTGGTCAGCGGGCTGAGCACCGGCTGCGAAATCGCGCCTCGGGCCATCATCACTCCCTCGATCGTCGCATCGTGCTGGAGGTGCCGATGCCGCAACGGATCGGCCAGCACAAGCGTGCTGCGACGAGGTGCGCGATGCATCCCGAAGGGGCCGTTGGTCCCTCAACCATCGGGAACGCGGTCCGCCGTGCAGTGCCAGCGCCTGCTCAGTTGTCCTTGAGCGCGCTGGCGAGCATCTTGCGGGTCTGGTTCGGGGTGTGGGCGTCGACCGTGAGCCGGTGGGTGACCTTGCTGTACACCTCGACCTCGTCGGGCTTGTCCAGGTACAGGGCGCCGCAGAGGTGTTCCAGGTAGACGATGTCGGGGATTTCCGATTCGGCGAAGCGGAGGAGGGTGTAGGACCCCTCCGCGCCGGACCGGCCGAGTTCGAACGGCAGGATCTGCAGCGACACCATCGGCATCGTGGTCACTTGGAGCAGGTGCTCGATCTGCTCGCGGAGCACTTCCCGGCCGCCGATCGGTCGGCGCAGCACCGACTCGTCGATCACCGCCCACAACCGCGGCGCTTTCGCCTGGCTGAAGAGCTTCTGGCGCTGCATGCGCAACCGCACCCGCCGGTCGATCTCCTCCGGCGAGGATTCCGGACGTCCCTGGGCGGCGACCGCGCGGGCGTACTTCTCGGTCTGCAGCAGGCCGGGGACGAACTGGATCTCGTAGGTCTGGATCCGGGAAGCTGATTCCTCCAGGCCGACGTAGTCCTGGAACCACGACGGCAGCAGGTCGTTGAAGCTGTACCACCAGCCCGGTTCGTTGGATCGGCGCACCAGGTCCAGGAAGGTTTCGCGTTCCTCCGGGTCGGCCACCCCGTAGAGCGTCAGCAGGTCGGCGACATCGCGTTCCTTGAAGCCGACCCGGCCCAGTTCGAGTCGGCTGATCTTCGATCCGGAACCGCGGATGGCGTATCCGGCTTCCTCGCGGGAGATTCCGGTCGCCTCGCGCAACCTGCGCAGTTGGCTGCCCAGCACGAGACGGCGAGCGGTTGGGCCGCTTCCCGTGGCGCTTTCCGGGGCCACGCGAGACCTCCTGCTGCACTGGCCTTCACCCACTGCTGCGATTCAGAAGCAGAAGGTTACGCCCGAGATAGTAGCCGAGCCGTGCCACAGGTCGAGTGCCGTACCCGAATTGGCGTACCTGAGCCGATCCGACGTCGTCGATCGCCAGGTGGGTCCAGTTCCGAAGACCGAGTTAGCAGCACCCGGAACAAAGATTTCGCCAGGTGCTGGAAACGTGTCAGGATTCCGGCAATTGGCGGCCGCGGGTCTCGGGGCAGAACGGCACCACGAGCATTCCCACCACGTAGACCAGTCCGAGCGTGGAGGCGGCGATGCCGTAGCCGCCGAGGCGGTCGATGATCGTGCCAGCGGTCAGCGGTCCGAGGAAGGCGATGAACCGCGCCGCGTTGAATGCGAACGCCGCGCCGGTGGCGCGCAGGTGCGTCGGGTAGAACTCCGGCAGCCACACCGGCATCCAGGTGTACTGGCCCAGGGTGAAGAAGCCGTTCACCACGCAGAGCAAGAGGATCAGGGCGAGGTTCTGGGTCCACAGGAACAGCACCGGGGTCAACACCAGCGACGCCCCGAAGTACAGCAGCACCGTGGCCTTGCGCCCGAAGCGGTCGGCCAGGAAACCGAGGCTGATGTAGCCCGCGATCGCGCCGACGTTGTAGACCATGCCCGCGGTGCTGGCGAAGCTCTCCGCGGAGTGGCCGTCGCGCGCGGCGACGCTCCCGACGTAAGCCGGTACCCAGGTGGAGATTCCCCACCACGCCAGCGTGGTCACCGTCGACATGATCGAGCCGAGGATGGTCAGTCGACGCAACTTCGGGTCGACCATGATCTGGCGCAGCGTGAACCGCGTGTAGGAGCGGTCCGCGTCGGACAGTTCCTCGTGGCCGCGCAGTTCGGTGCGTCGGTTCCGGACCTTCGTCCAGCGCTCGGACTCCGGAACGCCGCGCCGCAGCCACAGGGCGAACAGCGCGGGCAGCACCCCGAGCAGGAACATGTACCGCCACGCGTCCGGTCCCAGCGGCGCGATGAAGTGCCAGCACGCCGAGGCGACGAAGAAGCCGAGGCCGAGCCCGCACTGCATGAATCCGGCTGCTTTGGCCCTGGCGCGCGTCGGCCACAGCTCGGCGACCAGCGCGGTTCCGGTGCCCCACTCCGAACCGAGCGTGATGCCGGTCAGCAGCCGCAGCACCAGGAAGGACTCCCACGACCACGCGAACGCCGACAACCCGGTGAACAGGGAGTACAGCACGATCGAGGTCAACAACATCCGGCGCCTGCCGACGTAGTCCGCGACGATCCCGCCGATGATGCCACCGGCGCCCCAGCCCAGGAGGGTGAGCGCGATGGTGAGTCCGATGTGGAAAGCGGACTGCCCGCCAGCCTCCGGGGCCAACTGCCGCAACGCCGACCCCGCGGTGAGGATGAGGGCGTAGGTCTCGAACCCGTCGAACAGCCAGCCGAGGTTGGCGGCGGTCAGCGCGCGCCACTGGGTCCGGTCCAGCGTCTGGTACCACCGCTGCGGCGGGGTGTCCGTTTCCGTCATCGCGATCTCCGTTGATTCGTGCGATTTTCCGGCCCTACTGGCCGGTGTTGCCCCGCATGCGGGTGCTGATCGCGACCTCACCGCGCGTCACGATCCAGTTCACGGCGAATCCGAGCACCCCGGCGATCGTGAGCAGCCCGTACACCTGTGCGGAAAGGTAGTTCGCCTGCGCCGCGCCCAGCGCGGCACCCAGCCCGTTGACCCGCGTCACGATCTCCACCAGCAGCGTGATGATCAGCGCGAGCGGCGCGGCGACCCGCACCCCGAGCAGCACTGCCGGTAGCAGCGCTGGCAGCAGGATCTTCGTGGCGCGGTGCCAGCGGGACAGGCCCAGCGTCCTGGGCACGTCGAGCAGGACCGGGCTCAGCGACCGCCTGGCCTGCCGGACCGCCAGCAGGATGGGCCACGTGGCGGGCAGCACCACGACGACGAGCTTCATCTGCGTGGTGTAGCCGAGGATGAGCGCCGCCACCGGGACCAGGGACGCCGCGGGCAGCGCCCGGAGGAACTCCAGGCTCGGCGAGAGCGCGCGGTCCACCGGGCGGCTCGCCCCGATCAGCGTGCCGACCACCGATCCGATCAACGTCGCCAGCGCGAGGCCGACGAGGAACGTCGCCGAGGTGGCGCCCACCGCGTCGAGGAGCTTGTTGCCGGTCAGCAGCGGTTGGATTCCCGCCACCCACTCCGAGGGCGGCGGGAAGTACGGCGAGTCCGGGTCGCCCACCAGTTGCCACAGCGCCAGCAGCGCTGCGAGCGGGAGCAGACCTCGAACCGGCGTGCCGCCGCGGCCCTGCTTCGTCCTGCGAGTCATCACACCTCCCCGGACGCGGCCAGCTGGCCGCGGAAGAGCAACCTCGCCGCACCCATCATGAGTCCGTTGAGCACGATGCCCGCGACACCGATCACGAAGACACCGGCGAACATCTGGCCCGGTTGCAGCGCCTGCGCCTTGCTGACCAGCGTGGCGCCCAGCCCGGCCGGGTTGCCGACCATCTCGGCGACCAGCGTGAGCACCAGCGCGATCGACAGCCCCAGCCGCAGGCCGACGACGATCGACGCGGTGGCGGCGGGCAGCCGGATCTTCCACAGCTGAGCGGGTCGCGACAGCCGCAGGACCACGCCGACCTCGACCATGCGGGCCTCGGTGCGCATGCCGCTGACGGAGTTGAGCAGGATCGGCCACACCGCCGCGTAGAAGCTCACCAGGATCTCCATCTGCACCGAGAAGCCGAACAGCAGCACGGCCACCGGTACGAACGCCACGATGGGCAGGGCGCGCAGGGCTTCCAGGCTGGCCATGGAGTAGCGCCAGACCGGGCGGACCAGCCCGAGCACAGCGCCCGCCGCGACGCCCACGACACCAGCCAGCGCCCAGCCGCTGAGCGCCGCGACGAGCGTGTGGCTGAGCGCGGTCCACAGTTCCCCGGTGCTGCTCAGCTCACCGAGCCCGACCGCGACGTCCGTCGGCGGCGGCAGGTAGGAGAAGTCGAGCAGCTTCGTGCGCACGGCCACCTCCCAGAGCACGAGCCCGAACGCGAACACGGCGATGCCGACGAAGTTGATCCGCCGCCACATCGCTCGTCCGGTGCTCGCAGTGTTGGCCTGGGGACGCTCAGTCATGTCCACCTCGCTCGCCGGTGCGGGCCGGGACGCCGACGTCGTGGCCCAGCGCCTCGTAGACGCGGTGCCGCAGCTCCAGGTAGTCCGCCCGCTCCTTGGTGGTGATCTGGTGCCGGGGGCGGTCCAGCGGAACGTCCAGGGACAGGCCGATCGCCGCCGGACTGCCCGCCAGCACCAGAACGCGGTCGCTGAGGTAGACCGCCTCCTCGACGTCGTGGGTGACGAACACGATGGTCGTCGCGGTGAGTTCCTGCACCTTCTGCAGCTGGTCCTGCAGGGAGGCTTTGGTCATCGCGTCGAGCGCTCCGAAGGGCTCGTCCATCAGCAGGACCTTCGGGCGCATGGCCAGCGCACGGGCGATCTGCACGCGTTGCTGCATCCCGCCGGAGAGCCGCCAGGGGTATTCGTCGGCTCGCTCGGCGAGGCCGACCATGCTCAGCGCCTCATCGACCCGTTCGTCGCGCTGCGGGCGGTCGAATGTCGCCTCGATGCCCAACGCGACGTTGCGGCGCACGGACCGCCACGGCAGCAGCGAGTGCGCGTAATCCTGGAACACGGTGACCACGCCCTCCGGCGGACCGTGCACCGCCGTGCCCTCGTGGTGGACCGCGCCTGCCGAGGCGGGCAGCAGTCCGCCGAGCACGCGGAGCAGGGTGGTCTTGCCGGAGCCGGACGTGCCGAGGATCGACACGAACTCGCCGCGGGCCACCGAGAAGTCGAGGCCGTGCAGGATGTCGAACGGGCCGGACACCCCGGGCAGGGTGACCGCGACACCGTGGCAGGTCAGGCTCTCGTTCGCTGCTGTGGTCATGACGTCGGTAATCCCATCGGCTCGGTCTCGGGCACCTGGTCGCCGCAACCGCGCAGCTGTCGGCTCACCCAGGCGGAGTCCACAACGGACCCGTACTTCATCTGGATGTCGAAGAGGTTCGCGGCGTGCGCGAACGGTGACCGGTCGAAGCAGGCGTCCTCGACGACCAGCACGCGGTAGCCGTGCGAGGCGCCGTCCACCACCGTGGCCCGCACGCAGCCGGAGGTGGTCGTGCCGGTGACGATCAGCGTGTCGACCAGGTGCGCGTGGAGGTAGGTCAGCAGTGGCGTGCCGAAGAAGGCACTCGCCTTGGCCTTGGCGAGCACGTACTCGTCGTCGCGCGGCTCCAGTTCCGGCGGGAACGGTGCACCGTGGACCAGCCGCGCGGTCTCCGGTCCCCGGCTGAGCTTGATCGCCCCGCCGACGAACGCCGCGTCGTCGGGCGCGCCGCGGGTGAGCACGCGCGGAATGCCGAGATTCCGTGCCGTGCCGAGCAGATCGCGGATCGCGGGCAACCGGCGCCAGCCTTCGGGACCGCAGCCCGTCGGGTAGTCCGGTCCGCCGTCCTCGCCGGGCCTGCGGCCCAGGAACGACAGCGTGACGTCGACGACGACCAGGCAAGGTCGAAGCCCCATCGGCACCGCGTCGCCGAACCCCGCGGCGCGCAGCCTCCGCTGTTCCTCCGCCGGGACCAGGTCGGCCCAGGCGGTGTTGCCGTTGCGGTCGGTCATCACGTCACCGCTGCGCAGCCACGAGGCTGTTGAGGTCGACGTCGCTGTTGAACCCGTCGGCGTCGCGCATGGCTTGCAGCCAGACCTGGAGATCCTGGGGACGGACCTCGCTGGTGTAGGTGGGCAGCTTCGCCTCGGTGATCACCCGGTCCGGCAGGCCGGTGTACTGCTTGAGCGCCTGGCGCGCCTGGGCGTCGTTGGCCGCGATGGCCCCCTGCGCCTCGTCGAGCGCGGCCCGGAAGTCAGCGATGACGTCCGGGTGCTGGCGGGCGAAGTCCTGCTGGGCGATCCAGAAGATCGCCGACAGTTCGGGGGCGAGCTTGAGGTAGGGGTCGCCGAGGTTGACCGCGTCCGGGCTGTGCAGCACGTTCGTGGCGAACGGCATCACGGTCTCGACCGCGTCGATCCGGCCGGATGCCAGCTGGTCGGCCTGCGCGGGCCCGTCCACCTGGACGATCTTCACGCTGTTCGGGTCGACGCCCTCGCGCTTGAGCCATGCCTTGGTGGCCACGTGCACCGTTCCGGTCTCGGTCAGCACGCCGAGCGTCTTGCCCGCGAGTTGCTTGACGTTGGTGACGCCGGTTTTCCGGGAACCGATCAGGAAGCCGGTCTCGTTGCCGGTGACGTCGACGGTGGCCCCGGCGACCTGCGTGACCTTGATGCCCTGCTGCGCCGCGGTGATCAGGGTCGTCGGCACCGACAGCGCGACGTCGAAGGAGCGTCCGAGCGCGCCCGGCAGCGTGCCGATGTTCTCGACCTTGGTGAACTCCACCTTCAGGTTGTGCTTGGCGAAGATGCCCTGCTGAAGCGCCACCTGGACGGGCAGGGCAGCCGCGTTGGAATTGTGCGCGATCTTCAGCGTCCGGGGATCGCCGTCCCCGGCCGAGCCGGAATTCGTGGCGCCCGTGCAGGCGACCAGGGTGATCGCGAGCAGCCCGGCGATGGCGCTGGCCGCGAGACGGCGGATGGTCATGAACGACTCCTCGTGGCAGTGGTCGTGGAGGCAGTGATCGGGCGGCGTGATCGGGCAGCGGGATCGGACACTGGGTAGACCCACCGAAGAGTGGACCTGTATATGAAACTCACTGTCCTGGGGAGCGGATAGTAGAGATCCGGCTGGACGGGCGTCAAGGCCCGTTTCGTCCGGGTTAACAGGTCATCGTTGCTGCACAAAATGCGGAGAAATGGGCGAGGTGTGCCACCTTGACACCCATATTTCGCTCTCCTAATGTCCTGCATACAGGATTTATTGTCTCCAATGGTGGTCCATATGAAGCTTGCTTCCGAGTTCTCCGTTCCCGCGTCACCGGAGGAGGTCTTCCCGCTGTTCTTCGACCCGGACACGATGCGCGCCTGCATACCGGGCTGCGAGGAACTGGTGCGGATCGACGAGCGGACCTTCCGCGGGCGACTGGTGAACGAGATCGCCCACGTGCGGTTCTCGGCCGGGTTCTCCGCCGAAATCCAGTCGCTCACCGAGCCCAGCGAAGTCGCGGCCGTGCTCAAGGGCGAGGACCGCCGACTCGGCAGCTCGATCAAGATCGACGCACGGCTCACCGTCCGCCCGGACGGCGCGGGCAGCGTCATCGGCTACGAGATGGACGTGGCGCTGTGGGGCAAGCTCGGCCGCCTGGGCGAGCCGATCATCCGGCGGCGCAGCCGCGAGGTGGAGCTGGAGTTCGCGAAGTCGCTGACCGCCGCCGCCAGCGGCGAGCCGATCGGGGTCGCGAAGCAGCCGAAGACGACGCCTGCACCAGCCATCGCGGCCAAGCCCGCCGCGCCGGAACCCGCTGTGGTCCCGAGCGCGCCGGATGACGACGCGAACCTGCGGAGACTCGCGATCGCCAGTGCCGCGATAGCGGCGCTGGCCTTGATCATCTCGCTGATCACCGCCGTGAGACGAGGACGCTGATGGCCCACCTGCACCGACCCGAGACGCTCGCCGAAGCCTGCGCGTTGCTGGCCGAGCTGGACGATCCGATGGTCTACGGCGGCGGCACCGCCATCCAGATCCTGCTCAAGCAGGGGATCCTCTTCGCGGACAACTTCGTGGACCTGGCACTGATCCCAGGTCTGCGGGAGATCGGGCGGAACGGCTCCGAGCTGCGCGCCGGGCCGATGGTGAGCGTGCGCCGGATGGAGACCGACCGCCAGGTCCGCGAATTCGCGCCGCTGGCCGCGTCCGCCTACCGGAACGTGGCCAATCCCCGCGTCCGCAACACCGCCAGCGTCGGCGGCAACATCGCGCACGGCGATTACCGCCTCGATCCGCCCACCGCGCTGCTCGTGCTGGACGCGACGGTCGACGTCGCTTCGGTGCGCGGCACGCGTTCGATCCCGGTGCGCGAGTTCTTCGTGGACTTCCAGCTCACCGCGCTGGAACTGGACGAGCTGATCACGGCAATCCGCATCCCGGCCGTGCCGCCGCGCGCGGCGGGCCGGTTCGTCAAGAACAGCAGCCTGAGCGCCAATGACTGGCCCTGCGCGTCAGCCGCCGTGCTGGTGGTCGATTCCGGCGCCAAGCGCGAGGTCCGCATCGGCCTGGGCGCGGTGGCCCCGGTGCCGCGTTACGTCTCCTTCGATGCCACCGGTCTGAACGACCAGGAGGTGGTGGACGCGGCGATCGAAGCGATCGCACCAGCTGTCGAACCGATTCCCGACGTGCGCGGAGGTGTCGAGTACAAGGAGCGGCTCGCGCGCGTCACCGTCGAAGACGCCGTCCGCGGCGCATGGAAGGACCTCGATGCCTGAGAGCCCGTCGTCATCGACCACCGGCCTCCCGACGCCGCTGGACTCCGGATGGGTCGGCGGCCGACGTGCGCGCTACGACATGTCCGGGCGGGTTCGCGGCACCATCGGACACGTTGGCGACCAGCCCGCTGGCGTGTGCGCGCACGTGGCCGTGCACCGCAGCACTTGGCCGCACGCGACCATCCGCGCGGTGCACATCGAGGACGCCTTGGCGATGGAGGGCGTCTACGCGGTGGTCACCGGCGCTGACCTGCACAAGCAGTTCGGCGACCGGCTGCTCACCGGTCCGGCGTTCGCCGATCAACCCGCCCTCGCCTACGACAAGGTCCGCTTCGTCGGTGAGCCGGTGGCAGCCGTGCTGGCCGCGGATCTGGCGACCGCCCGTGAAGCCGTGGACGCGATCTTCGTCGACTACGACGAACTGGAACCCGTGTACGACCTGGACGACGCGTTGCGCGGCACCTCGTTCGTGCACGACGAACTGCGCCCGTCCGCGGTCTTCGGCGACCTGCGCCACCTCAGCGGTGTCCGCGACACCAACGTCAACTACGAGTACATCCTGCGGCACGGCGAACCGGAGGAAGCCGCGGCTGGCGGCGCGCGCACCGTCAGCGGCGAGTTCTGGGCGCCGCCGACCCACCACGTGCCGATCGAGCTGCCGTCCACCACGGCGTGGGTCGAAGGCGACCGCCTGGAGATGCTCACCACCACCCAGACGCCTTCCTACGTCCGCCAGACCGTGGCCGACCTGCTGGACCTGCCGCTGAGCCGGGTGCGGATCATGACCCGGCCGCTCGGTGGCAGCTTCGGCGCCAAGATGTACGACCGCCTCGAACCGCTGGCAGCCGCGCTGGCGTGGCACACCCGGCGCAAGGTCCATCTCCCTGCCTCGCGGGAGGAATCGTTCCTGCTCACCACGCGGCACGGCGCTCGGGTCCGGTCCAGCCTCACCGCCGGGCCGGACGGCGAGCTGGTGTCGGCGATCGCCGACGTCGAGTACGACACCGGCGCCTACGCCGACGTCGGCCCGCGGATCACCGCCAAGTCCGGCATGGTCTCGCCGGGCCCGTACCGCATCCAGCACGCGGGCGTGCGGTCCCGCTGCGTCTACACCAACAAGCCCTCGGCCGGACCCTTCCGCGGTTTCGGCGTGCCGCAGGTGACGTGGTCGCACGAGACGCTGATCGACGAGCTGGCGCACGAACTCGGCGAGGACCCGTACCAGTTCCGGCGCCGCCACCTGCTCCGCGAGGGCGACATCGCTTCGACGGGCACCCGGATGCACAGCGCCGACTTCCTCGGCTGCTTGGACGCGGTCGCCGAGCGCATCGGCTGGGACACCCCGCTGGAACGCGGCGCGGGGCGCGTCCGCCGTGGTCGCGGGGTCGCCGTCGGCGTGAAGGCGGTGCTGACTCCGACCATCGCCAACGCGACGCTCCAGCTCAACCAGGACGCCTCGGCGACGCTGCTGATCAGCACGGTGGACATGGGGCAGGGCAGCGACACGATCATGGCGCAGATCGTCGCCGACGTGCTGCGGATGGACAGCCACCGCGTGCACGTCGTGAAGGCCGACACCGACGTGACCCCGTACGACACGATCACCGCGGGCAGCCGCTCCACCTACCACACCGGCAACGCGGTGCGCCGGGTCGCCGAGGCCATGCGCACCCGGCTGGTCGAGCTCGCCGCCGAACAGTCCGGTCAGGACGCCAGCGAGCTGGAGCTCGTCGCGGACGGGGTGCGGCACACCGGCACCGGGCACACGGCGCCGATCTCCGAGCTGATCCGGACCCGGTTCGGCGCGCGGGGCGCCACGCTGACCACCGAGGCGAACTTCACCTCGACCTGGGCGCCCTACGACAAGGAGACGGGCCGGTCGGAGAAGGTGACCGAACACTGGTTCGCCGGTGCGGTCGGCGTCCGGCTCGCCGTGGACACCGCCACCGGCCGCGTCCACATCGAGCACCTGGCGGTGGCCGGGGACGTGGGCCGGGCCATCAACCCCACGCTGGTGGAACAGCAGCTCACCGGCGCGGCGATCATGGGCATCGGCCACGCGCTGTTCGACCAGCTGGTGATCTCCCAGGGCCAGCTCGTCAACGGCACGCTGCTGGACTACCAGCTGCCCTCGATCCGCGACCTGCCCGATGAGCTAACGCCGATCGTCGTCGAAAGTCCGCACGCCGACGGCCCGTTCGGGGCCAAGGGCGTGGGGGAGACCGGAATCCTGGCGGTGGCCCCCGCGATCGGCAACGCGATCCGGGACGCCCTGGGCATCCGCCTGACCCGGCTCCCGCTGACTCCCGAGAGCATCGTCACCGCGCTGAGCGAGGAAGCCACCCGATGACCACCATCACCTTGACCGTCAACGGCACCACCCACCGGGTCGAAGTCACCGACTCAACCCTGCTGCTCGACGTGCTGCGCGAGCAGATCGGCTGCACCAGCGCCCGCGAGGGCTGCGGGGTCGGTGCGTGCGGCGCGTGCACCGTGCTGGTCGGCGGCATGAGCGTGTCCAGCTGCCTGGCGCTGGCGCTGCGCTACGACGGCGCCAGCATCACCACCGCCGACGGGCTCGACGAGAACGACGACGTGGTGTCCGCGTTCGTGGACTGCAGCGCCGCCCAATGCGGTTACTGCATCCCCGGATTCGTGTTGATGTCCCGCGAACTGCTGGCGGAGAACCCGCAGCCGACCGAGACCGAGATCGCCGATCACCTGGAGGGCAACATCTGCCGGTGCGGGACGTATCCGGAGATCCGAAAAGCAGTCGCCACGGCGGCGGAGCGGAGGGCTGCGCGATGAAACTGACGACCAGCTGGGGAGAACTCGCCGCGCTCGACGAGGGCACCGGCGAACCGGTGCTGCTGCTGCACTCGCTGGCCCAGCGCGGCGAGCTGTGGCGGCCGCTGATCGACCGCATGGCGCCGCACGCACGGGTGCTGGCCATGGATGCGCGCGGCCACGGTGACTCCACATGGGACGAAACGCCGTTCTCGGTGCAGGACCTGGCTGAAGACGCAGCGCGGCTGATCACCGAGCTGGACGCCGGTCCGGCCGCGGTCGCCGGGATGTCGATGGGCGGCTGCGTCGCGATCGCGCTGGCCGCCACCCACCCGGAGTTGGTGCGCAGCCTCGTCCTCGCCGACACCACCGCCTGCTACGGCCCGGACCGGCGCGAGCAGTGGGAGCAGCGCGCGCAGGTCGCCCTGGCGAAACCGCGCCGGGAGCAGACGACGTTCCAGCTCGACCGCTGGTTCTCCCCGGAGTTCGTGGCAAGCGATCCCGCGGAAGTGGCGCGAGTGGTGGAGATCTTCGTGCGGACGGACTCGCGCGCCCACGCGCAGGCGTGCCGGGCGCTGGGCGATTTCGACGGCACCGCGCTGCTCGCTTCGATCGCCTGCCCGACGCTGGTGGTGGTCGGCGAACATGATTACGCCACCCCACCGGACATGGCGCGTACCCTGGCCGACGGCATCCCGGACGCCGAATTGCGGGTGTTCACCGAGGCGCGGCACTTCAGCGTGCTGGAGAAACCGGACGCGAAGGACCTGGTCGTCAGCCACCTGCTCGGCAAGGAGGCGTAGCCCCATGTCCGAACCCCTGCTCAGCCTGCGCACCTGGTTGGACACCGTCGCGGGCTTCGGCGAACTGCGGCACGTCAAGGGCGCCCACTGGGACGTCGAGTTGGGCGCCATCGCGGAACTGAGCTACCAGCGGCCGAAACCGCTGGCGCTGCTGTTCGACGACATCGTCGACTACCCGAGCGGCCACCGGGTGCTCACCGGCAGCACCGGATCCGCCCGCCGCCTCGGGCACACCCTGCGCCTCGGCGACGACCTCGACGACGCCGGGCTGAAGGCGGCGCTGCGCGGCAAACCGTCCCAGTGGGCCGCGGCCGCCGCCGACCACCGCACCGAGGTGGTGACCGATGCGCCGCTGCTGGCGAACGTGGTCGAGGGACCGGACGTCGACCTGCTCGCGCTGCCGGTGCCCCGGTGGCACTCCGAGGACGGCGGCCGGTTCGTCGGGACCGGCTGCTTCGTGGTGACCTCCGATCCGGACACCGGCGTCATCAACGGCGGCTGCTACCGCATGGAGGTGCAGGACGAGGGCCGCTCCACCACCATCGCCGCCGTGCCGGGCAAGCACGGCGCGCAACACATCCAGCGCTGGTTCGAGAAGGAGGGCCGGGCGCCCGTGGTGGTGTCGTTCGGCCACGATCCCGTGCTGCTGGTCACCGGCGGCACCGAGGTGCCGAGCGGGATCTCCGAACTCGACTACGCCGGGGCGATCGTCGGCGCACCCGTGCCCGTGCTGCTCGGCGAGCACACCGGGCTGCCCATTCCCGCTGGCAGCGAAATCGCGATCGAAGGCTGGCTGCGCCCGGACCACCTCCGCGATGAGGGGCCGTTCGGCGAGTGGACGGGCTACTACTCGGGCGGGCGGCGGCCAGCCCCGGCGGTGGAGATCACGCGCCTGTACCACCGGGACAATCCCGTGCAGCTCGGCGCCCCGCCCGGCAAGCCCCCGCACGACTACTCCTACATGCGCACGGTCATGAAGTCGGCGATGATCGAGGACGCCCTGAACTCCTCCGGTGTCGCTGGCATCCGCGGTGCTTGGGCGCACGAGGCCGGTGGTGGTCGGCTGTTCATCGCGGTGTCGATCGACAACCGGTACGCCGGGCATTCCCGGCAGGTCGGGCACCTCGCCGCCCAGTTGCCCGCGGCGGCCTACATGAACCGGTTCGTGGTGGTGGTCGACGACGACATCGACCCCACCGATCTCGGCGAGGTGGTGTGGGCCATGAGCACCCGCTGCGACCCGGTGCGTGACATCGATGTCGTCCCCGGCACCTGGGGCAGTAAGCTCGACCCGATGCTGGTCGAGGGTGCCCCGCCCTACAACAGCCGCGCCGTGATCGACGCGTGCCGCCCCTTCGAGCGGCGTGCCAGCTTTCCGGCCGTGTCCACCGGGGATCCCGCTTACCTCGACGCGGTGCTGGAACGCTGGGCGGACGTGTTGAAGTGACGAACCGATGAGGAGTGATCGTGAGTGGCCAGTGATGTTCCCGCGGTGGCGTCGTCAGTGCGCATCCTGGAGCGGCTCGCGACCGACTGGCCGCAGCCCGTCGCGCCGCGGGAACTGGTCAATGACCTGGGGATGAACCGCAGCACCTGCTACAACATCCTGGCGACGCTGCAGCGCGCGGGCTGGGTCACCTCGACCGGCGAGCGGTCCGGTTGGACGTTGGGACCGAAGCTGCTGACGCTCACCGGTGTCACCGACGACATGGCCGCCGCCATCGGCCAGCGCGAGATCGACGAGTTGAGCAGGCGGCTGGGATTCGTCGTGTTCCTGGCGGATCCGGACGGTTCCGGCGGATATGTCGTCATCGCCAAGGCGGAGCGGCAGGTCGGCGTGCGGGTCACGGTCAGCGTCGGCGAGAACTTCCCGTTCTCGGCGCCAGCTCTGATGCACGCCTTCCACGCGTGGCAGCCGCGCGAGAACGTCGACGACCTGGTGGACCGGCTGGGCGTCAAACAGTTCACCCCGCACACCATCGTCGACCGCGATGAGCTGCACGATCGGCTCGCGCGGACGCGGCAGCGCGGCTACAGCACGAGCCTGCAGCAATACGACATGGCGCAGAGCGGAGTCGCCGCACCGGTGTTCGACCGCCGCGGCCAGGTGGCCCGCGTGGTGTGCTCGCTGGCGTTCTTCACCGAGCTGCACGCCGACAACGTCGCCCGCATCGGCAGCTTGGTCGCCGAGTGCGCGGACCGGATCACCGCGCGGACGGGCGGACGTCGACCCGTGGACGAGGAGGTCCAGCATGACCACTGACAACGGGCCGCGACGGCCCTGGGTCGTGGGCGTCACCGGGGCCAGCGGAACGCCCTACGCCGCAGCGGTGCTGCGCGGCCTGCTCGACGCCGGTGAGGACGTCGACCTGGTGCTCAGCCAAGCCGCGCGGCTGACGCTGCTGGACGAGACCGGACATACCGTGCGGGACAAGCACTGGCAGGCCGACGTCGGGGCGTGGATCGGGCGCGACGTGTCGCGGGTGCGCTACTGGACGGCGGGTGACATGGCGGCTGGCCCGGCCAGCGGCTCGTACCGGACGAAGGGCATGGTGGTGGTACCGGCGACCACCGCGTCGGTCGCCGGTATCGCTACCGGCACCAACAAGAACCTGTTGCAGCGGGCCGCCGACGTGACGCTCAAGGAGCGGCGCCGACTCATCCTGGTGCTGCGCGAAACTCCGTTGCGTCTATCCACATTGGACAACCTGCGGGCGTTGGCCGTGGAGGGCGCGATCATCATGCCCGCGAGTCCGGGTTTCTACGCCGGAGCCAACGACATCGACCAGCTGGTGGACTTCCTCGCGGGCCGGGTGCTGGATCTCTGCGACGTCGAGCACGACCTCTACCAGCGCTGGGCGGGCACCCTGGGAGCCGCCAGATCGCGGCAACCCGACCCCGGCCGCGACGACGACGGTGGCGGCGAATTCGATCTCGCCGACTCGGACACCGCATATCTGGCCCCGCGCGCCAGGTAGTTTCCTCCGGGGGCTCGCCGCTCCAGTGTGGACATCCGACGGGCTCGCTGTTTTGCGGTCCCGCGATCTGCCTGGTATGCCCGAGCGAGGCGATTTTCCGCTGCCGAACCGCACCCCGAAGGGACGCAGGATGCCCATCCCGAAGGCCGAGCTGCACGTGCACATCGAGGGAACCCTCGAACCAGAGCTGGCCTTCCGCCTCGCCGAGCGCAACGACGTCAGCCTGCCGTTCCGCTCGATCATCGAACTGCGGAAGGCGTACTCGTTCGACAGCCTCCAGTCGTTCCTCGACCTCTACTACCAGATGATGCAGGTCCTGCGCACGGAGCAGGATTTCGAGGACCTGGCGGCGGCGTACCTCGCACGGGCGGCGCGGCAAGGCGTTCGGCACGCCGAGATCTTCTTCGACCCGCAGGCCCACAGCGAGCGCGGTATCCCGATCGACCGGGTGATCAACGGCCTCTCGCGCGCATTGCAGGCCGCTGCGGAGCGCCACGGTATGACGACCCAGCTGATCTTGTGCTTCCTGCGGCACTTGCCCCAGCACGCGGCGGTGGCGACGCTGCGCGAAGCCGAGCCCCACCTCGATCGCATCAGCGGCGTCGGTCTCGACTCCAGCGAGTTGGGCCACCCACCGGAGAAGTTCCGCGATGCGTTCGCCATGGCGCGGGATCTCGGGCTGAGGTGCGTGGCGCACGCGGGCGAGGAAGGACCTGCCGACTACATCCGGGCAGCGCTGGACGAGCTCAACGTCGAGCGGATCGACCACGGCGTCCGGTGCCTCGACGACGGTGCGCTGGTGGCACGGCTGCGCCGGGAGCAGATCCCGCTGACGGTGTGCCCGCTTTCCAACGTCAGGCTGCGCGTCGTCGATGACCTCGCACAACATCCGCTGCGCACGATGCTCGCCGAAGGTCTGCTGGTGACCATCAACTCCGACGACCCCGCCTACTTCGGCGGGTACGTCGAGGACAACTTCACCGCGGTGCGCGACGCGCTCGGCCTCGGCGAGGAGGACATCAGAACACTGGCGCGGAACTCGTTCCACGCATCGTTCCTCACCGCCGAACAGCGCTCGCGGTATCTCGCCGAGGTGGACGCTTACCGATTCTCGTGAGCCCCGAAGTCCGTGCTAACGCGGGATTCTGCCAAACCCGACAAATCGTTACGCTGTTGGGACAGCGAGGGAGCCAAGGCGACTCCAGATCGGAGGTGGCGGCCATGCGGATCGCCGACGTCCTGCGGAACAAGGGATCGGAGGTGGCGACCATCTCGGCCACCAGCACGGTGTCCGAGCTGGTGGCCGAGATGGCCGACCACAACATCGGCGCGATGGTGGTGACGGATGCCTCCGGCGGGATCCTCGGCATCGTCTCGGAACGCGACGTCGTCCGTCGTCTCAACGACCACGGACCCGACATCCTGCAGGCGCCGTTGACGCGGATCATGACCACCGATGTGGTCACCTGCGGCCCCGAAGACTCGGTCGAGCGGCTGACGGTGGTGATGACCGAGCGCCGCATCCGGCACATCCCCGTCGTCGCCGCGGACCGCATGGTCGGCATCGTGAGCATCGGTGACATGGTCAAGAGCCGGATCAGCCAGCTTGAGCAGGAGCAGGAGCACCTGGAGTCCTACATCACCAGGGGCTGATCGGCGCAGACGTAACCTAGATCCGTCAAAGCGCTATCGCGGCTACGATGAGGTGCATGGATGTGCGCACTCAGATGCTCGAAGCCGCGGAGAAGCTGTTGGACGCGTCCCCGGACCGGGACATCGCGACCCGTGCCGTGTGCGAAGCCGTCGGGGTTGGCGCCCCGGTGCTGTACCGCCTCTTCGGCGACAAGAACGGGCTGCTCAGCGCGGTGGTCGACTACGGTTTCGACCGCTACCTGGCCACCAAGCGCGCCGCGGAGCCCTCCGAGGACCCGGTGGTGGACCTGCGGAACGGGTGGGACACCCACATCGCGTTCGCCCGCGCGCACCCGGCCGTGTACCGGCTGATGTTCTCGCCCAGCTTCGCCCAGGTGCCTGCCGCCGCGCAGGAGGCCATGCGGTTGCTGCAGGACGTGCTGGTGCGCTGCGCGGCGGTCGGCAAGCTGCGCGTCGCCCCGGACATCGCGGCGCAGGCCATCATGTCGGCCAACATCGGTGTCGCGCTGAGCCTGGTCACCCAGCCCGACACCTACACCGATCCGGGCCTGTCGGACCGAGTGCGGGATGCCCTGCACGACAGCCTGCTGGTAGACACCGAGCACTCCGGATCGAACAAGGAGCCGGGTGTCAGCACTGCGGCCCTGCAACTCCTAGCGCTCCTGCGCACCGAGCGCAGCCCACTGGGCGAGCCGGAAACCGCGCTGCTGATCCACTGGCTCGACGAGCTCGGCCGCTCCTCCTGACTGGCGTCGCAACAGCGTCCACATAGGACCCATTTGCGGGATCGGTACGGCGGCGCAGCCGGTTCGCGAACGACGGCGGTACCGTCGGCAACGCGCGCAACTGCCCGCGATCGCGGCAAAACTCCTAGTCAGCGGCTTGTCGTCGGGCCTGCCGGGTGGCGTAACCCGGTCAAGATGCCGGTGACCTGCGGCCGTAACGGCCACCTGCCACGGTATCCGGGTTCGGCGAGCCGACTGACGAGGAGTGGCTGATGTTCGCGGTTCCCGATTTGGATGAGGTGGTCTCGGCCGCGGCCACCCTGGGAATTCGGCTCGGACGGCAGGAAGCCGTGCGGTACCAGGAACACCTGGCCGAGCACCTCAGTGCGCTGGACGAGTTCGTGCAGGCGAGGATCGACGAGGGCAAGCCCGAGATCTCCCACCCGGCGAGGGATCCCGGTCACCGGCCGAGCGAGAACGAGGATCCGCTGGCGGCCTGGCTGTGGAAGTGCACCATCAAGGGAGCCGATGACGGGTTGCTCGCGGGCAGGACGGTCGGCTTCAAGGACCACATCGCGGTGGCCGGTCTGCCGCTGACCTTCGGTTCCTTCGCGATGGAGGGCTTCCTCGCCGACTTCGACGCCACCGTGGTCACCCGCACGCTCGCCGAGGGCGGCACCATCATCGGAAAGCACACCATGAACGGTTTCGCCGGTGGCTTCGGCTTCGGCGGCGGAATCGGGGACTACTGGCGCCCCAAGAACCCGCACAACCCCGAGCACGTCACCGGCGGATCGTCCTCGGGTTCGGCGGCGGCGGTGGCGGCCGGGGACGTGGACATCTCCTTCGGCGGAGACCAGGGCGGCTCGATCCGGATTCCCGCGGCGTGGTCCGGCACCGTCGGGCTCAAGCCCACCTTCGGTCTGGTCTCGCACTTCGGGATCGGGTTCGGTTCCGACCAGAGCCTCGACTTCACCGGTCCGATGACGCGCACTGCCGCCGACGCCGCGATCGCGTTGCAGGCCGTGGCGGGTTACGACGGCCTGGATCCCCGCCAGGGCCGGGAGGTTCCCGAGCGGCTGGACGTGCTCAGCACCCTGGAGGACGGCGTCGCCGGGATCCGGATCGGTGTGCTGGGCGAGGGTTTCGACGAGGCCGAGCCGGATGTGCGCGACGCCGTGATGGCCGCCGTGGACGTGCTGGCCGGGGCTGGCGCGGAAGTGTCCAAGGTGTCGATTCCCGAGCACCGCGCGGTGCACACCGCCGCCAATGCGCTGGGTGCTGAGGGCATGCGCGCGCTGTTCGACACGGGATTCTTCGGCATGTTCACCAAGACCTACTACCCGGCTTCGTTGATCGCGGCGATCAACAGGATGTGGGCCCGCGAAGCCGACCTGCTGCACCCGCGCACGAAGCTGAACTACCTGCTCGCCGAATTCAGTCGGCGGAACTACCACGGCAGGGTCTACGCGAAGGCGCAGAACGTTCGGGCGGCCTACGTCCGGGCCTACGACGCCGCACTGGCCGAGGTCGACGTGCTGGTGATGCCGACCTGCGTGTTGAAGGCGCCCCGGTACGAGGCACCGGAGGACCACCTCGCCGCGGTGGACTTCGACCTGAACGCCGCCGCCAATCCCGCTACCCGCAACACCAGACCGTTCAACTACACCGGCCACCCGGCCCTGGCCGTGCCGTGCGGGAAATCCGGTGGGCTGCCGGTGAGCATGCAACTGGTCGGCCGGTTCTTCAGCGATCCGCTGCTGCTGCGGGTCGCGCACACCTACCAGCAATCCCTTCCACACCAGGAGATCACCGCCGTCTAGCACGGGCGCTGGCGGGTTCGAGGCGAACAGCGCGCCACGGTGCGGTTCGCCGGGTCCGCGCACGTCTTCCGACAGGACGTCGCGGACGGAGAAAGGGGACAGGACATGAGCGAAACCATCGTGACGGGGGCGCCCCCGCTCGCCCGGCCGACCGAGACGACGTCCGCCACGCTTGAGGTGCGCAGGCTCGTCACCGATTTCCGCACCGAAAGCGGCACGCTGCGCGCCGTCAACGAGGTCTCCTTCCGGCTCGACCGCGGTCGGGTGCTCGCCGTCATCGGGGAGTCCGGTAGCGGCAAGAGCGCCATGCTGCGCTCGATCCTCGGCATCCAGCCGAAATCCGCCATCGTCACCGGCGAGGTCCTGCTCGGCGGGCGAGACCTGCTGCGGCTGTCGCCGAAGGAACGCGCCGCCACGCGCGGACGCGACGTCTCCATGGTCTTCCAGGATCCGCTCACCGCACTCGACCCCGTGTACACAGTGGAGCAGCAACTCGTGGAAACGGTGCGCACGCACGCGGAAGTCAGCAGGAGCACAGCCCGTCGGCGCGCGCTGGAACTGCTGGAGCTGGTGCAGATCCCGTCGCCCGCCGAGCGGCTGAGCGCCTACCCTTCCGAACTCAGCGGTGGCATGCGGCAGCGGGTGGTGATCGCCATGGCGGTGGCTGGTTCACCCAAGGTGCTGCTGGCCGACGAACCGACCACCGCGCTCGACGTCACCGTCCAGGCCCGCATCCTGCGGTTGTTCCGCGAACTGCAACAGGCGCAGGACATGGACATGATGATCGTGACGCACGATCTCGCCGTCGCCGCCGACATCGCGGACGACGTCGCCGTCATGTACGCCGGGCGGATCGTCGAAGCGGGACCGATCGGTACCGTGTTGCGGGCGCCGTCGCACCCCTACACCCAGGGCTTGGTCGAAGCGAACGTCCGGCCCGGACAGCGGATCCGGCCGCGGGCCATTCCCGGTGCACCGCCGAGTCTGGCGAGGCTGCCACCCGGCTGCTCGTTCGCGCCGCGCTGCGACGTCGCCACCGTGGCCTGCTGGCAGGAGTTGCCGGAACCGGTGGCGGTCGGCCCCGGTCGGTGGAGCCGGTGCCTGCACAGCACCCCGAGCGGCCCGGTGGAGTCGCCCCATGTCGCGTGACGGGCTCGGCCGGTCGCGGGCGGCCTCGCTGCGGAAGAGCATCGCGCTGATCGCGGTGGCCGCCCTGACGTCGGCGTGCATGGGAGTCAGCGGCGGCGCCCCGGCGGGCGGCCGGAACGGCATGGGCGGCACCCTGCGCATCGCGATGTCGGCCAGCAACATCCCGTTCCCCACCACGCCTCCGGACCAGGGTTACGAGGGGTACCGGTTCGTCGGCAACAACATCTACGACGGGCTGACCAAGTACGACCTCGACCAGTCGGATGCCATTCCCAGCCCGCAACCCGCGCTGGCCACCTCATGGACGCTTTCCCCGGACCAGCTCACCTGGACCTTCAACCTGCGCCGGGACGTCACCTTCCACGACGGCACCCCGTTCAACGCCGACGCGGTGATCTTCCAGCTGGACCGGGAAACGGACACCGAGCACCCGTTCTACGACACGCTCGCGGCCGGTCGCCTGGCCACTTACCTGCTGTTCTTCAAGAGCTGGCAGAAGATCGACGACTACACCGTGTCCATCACCACGACAGCCCCGTACGCCTGGCTGCTCTACGACCTCACGCACGTCTACTTCCCGAGCCCGACCGCGGTGATGAAGTACGGCAACAACAACTACGCGCAGCACGCCACCGGCACCGGGCCGTTCGTGATGACGAACTACGTCGACGGCCAGGTGATGGAGCTGTCCGCGAACGAACGCTACTGGGGCGGGCGGCCCAAGCTGGACAAGATCGTGCTCTACCCGCAGCCGGTCGCGGCGTCCCGGGTGGCGATGTTGCAGTCCGACGGGGTGGACTGGGCCGAGGTGCCGTCCCCCGACGCGCTCGACCAGCTCAAGAGCCAGGGGTACCAGATCTTCATGGGGGAGTACCCGCACGGGATCATGCCCCGGTTCAACCAGTTCCGCCCGCCGTTCAAGGACAACCTCAAGCTGCGGCAGGCGCTCAACTACGCGTTGAACCGGCCTGGCGCCGCCGCGCTGATCAACAACGTCGGCTACCCCGCCAAGCAGTACGTCTACCCCGGACACCCGGACTACGACCCGGCGTTCCCCGGCTACACCTACGATCCGCAGCTGGCCAGGCGACTGCTCGCGGAGGCCGGTTACCGGCCGGGACAGTTGAAGCTGCGCATGGGTTATCCGACCGGAGGGTCCGGGAACATGTTCCCGGACCCGATGATGCAGCAGTTGCAGGCTGACTTCAAAGCGATCGGCGTCGACGTCGAACTGCTGCCGCTGGAGTGGAGCACCATCCTGACCATCGGCTTGACCGGGCTGAACGCACCGGAGTGGTCGGACATCGACATCCTGTGGGCCTCGCCCGCGGCCGGGCAGGAACCGGACGGCTACCAGCTGACCTTCCTGTGCCAGCGGCCGGGGAACAAACCGAACGCGGCCGGGATGTGCAATCCCGACGTGGACCGCAACTACCTCGCCGCGTCGGCCTCCTTCGATCCGCAGGAGTCGAACCGCTACCTGCGGCAGATGATGGACGCCGCGCTGCGGAACGCGGATTTCCTGTTCTGGATGCACGACCTGAACCTGCGGGTGATGGCACCGCGAGTGCACGGTTTCGTGCAGCCGAAGTCGTGGTGGGTCGACTTCACCAAGATCTGGGTGGGCTGAGCATGCTTCGTACCGCGATCCGACGCACCCTGCTGGCGATCCCGACGCTGCTGGGCGTCACGGTGGTGGTGTTCCTACTGGTCAACGTCCTGCCAGGAGATCCGGCCGCGGCGATCCTCGGCGACAACGCCACGCCAGCCGCGCGTGAGCAGGTCCGGCAGCAGTTGGGGCTGGACGAGCCGCTGCCGCTGCGGTACCTGGACTGGCTCACCAGGGCGCTTTCCGGCGACCTCGGGTATTCGCCGTACCGGCAGCGCCCGGTGGCCGATCTGCTCGCCCAGGCCGTCGGCAACACCGCGGCGCTGGCCATCTGCTCGGCACTGGCCGGACTGCTGGGCGGGGTGGCACTCGGCTTCATCGCCGGACGGCGGCGCGGCACCTGGATCGACCGGGTCATCTCGGTCTTCACGCTCTCCGGGTTGAGCATCCCGTCGTTCTTCCTCGCCGTGGTGATGCTGATGGTCTTCGCGGCGAAGCTGCGGTGGTTCCCCGCCGCGGGGACCGGTTTGGACGTCGGTTTCGTCGCGTTCTTCCCGCACGTCGTGCTACCGCTGATCGCGGGCAGCCTGACCGCGCTGGCGATCACCACCAGGGTCACCAGGTCCAGCATCGTGGAGGCCGAGGCGTCGGATTTCGTGCAAACGCTGCGGGCCAAGGGATTGGGCGGCGCCGGGATCGCCCGGCACGTGATGAAGAACGCCATCTCGCCGGTGCTGACCACCTCCGGACTGCAGGTCGGCTACCTGCTCGGCGGCTCGGTGCTGATCGAGACGATCTTCAGCTGGCCGGGCATCGGAATGCTGGTCTACAACGCGGTGAGCACCCGCGACCTGGTCGTGGTGCAGGGCGCGACGCTCGTCATCGCCCTCACCTTCGTGATCGTGAACCTCGTCGTCGACCTCCTGCAGACGGCGATCGATCCACGCCTGCGCCGAGCAGTCCGGTAGGCGCCGTGGAAGTGCTTCGGAAGACCTTGTGCAGGACTGATGGGCAAGACTCCCCACCGGCTCATCGAGGACGACTGGGTGCGGGTGTCCCGCAGGAACCTAGGAGCGGTAGATGACCACGACAAGCGCACCTCAGACCGTCGAGGCGTTGCGCGCGGCCTGGTACGCCGGGGACGTCGGCGTCGAGGCGCGCACCTACTGGGCCGAGACGTGGCGGCGGTTCCGGCGCAACCGGGTGGGCCTGTGCTCGCTCGCCGTGCTGGTCCTGCTGGTCGGCGCGGCGGTGTTCGCGCCGCTGCTGACCCCGCACGATCCGTTGGTGGGCGAGCCGCTGGACCGGCTGGCACCGCTGTTGTCCGCTGGCCATCCGCTCGGCACCGACGAGTTGGGCCGCGACATGGTGGCCCGGCTGCTCCACGGCGGGCGGCTGTCCCTGCTGGCCGGTTTCGCGCCCACCCTGGTGGCGACGCTGATCGGCACGTTGATCGGCACCTGGGCCGGTTTCTCGCAGGGCGTGGTCGGCACCGTGCTGATGCGCGCGATGGACATGATCTACGCGTTCCCCGCCATCCTGCTGGCCATCGCGGTGAGCGCGGCACTCGGTCCGGGGCTGCGCAACGCCATCGTCGCGGTCACGATCGTGTTCATCCCGCCGGTGGCGCGGGTCGCCGAGCAGGCCACCCGCGCGGTCGTGGTGCAGGAGTACATGGAAGCGGCGCGGCTCAGCGGCGCCGGGCGCTTCAGGCTGGTGCGCACCCAACTGCTGCCGAACGTGCTGAACGAGATCATCGTCTACGCCTCCGGTCTGGTCGGGGTGGCGATGGTGATCGCGGCGAGCCTGAGCTTCCTCGGTCTGGCCTCGCAGCCGCCGACCCCGGAATGGGGCTACATGCTCGAAGGTCTGCGCGGCTCGATCTACCTCGCGCCGGAGATCGTCGTCCTGCCGGGCATCTTCATCTTCGTCACTTCGGTCGCCTTCAACACCTTCAGCGATGCGCTGCGCGAAGCCATGAACACCCGACTCAGCTGACCGTCGAGAACAGGGGAGACCACATGACAGCCGCCCAGCACACTGCGGCGCAGCCGCTGCTCCAGGTGGACCAGGTCAGCAAGACCTTCGGCGTCCGCCGCGGGCTGAAACGGGCCACCGTGCACGCGGTGGACGAGGTGTCCCTCGTGGTGCGGCCAAGTTCCACGCTCGGCATCGTCGGCGAATCCGGCTGCGGGAAGTCCACCCTCGCCCGGCTGGTGCTCGGCCTGTACCCGGTCGATGCCGGGGACATCCGCTTCGCCGGGAAGTTGTTGCCCCGCACCGGGAAACGGCCTCGTGCGGTGGTCGAGCAGATGCAGATGGTGTTCCAGGACCCGTACTCGGCGCTCAACCCGCGCGCCTCGGTCGGCGGCTCCATCGCATTCCCGCTGGAGGTCCAGGGCGTGGGCAACGCGGAGGTCCGCGAGCGGGTGGCGCAGGCGTTGGAGGACGTCGGCCTGCACGGCAACTACGCCACCTACTACCCGCACCAGCTCAGCGGCGGCCAGCGCCAGCGCGTCAACATCGCCAGGGCGCTGGCGATGCGGCCGAAGCTTATCGTGCTCGACGAGTCGGTGTCCGCATTGGACAAATCGATCCAGGCGCAGATCCTGAACCTGCTCCAGGACCTGCAGGAGAGCTACCAGCTGACCTACATCTTCATCAGCCACGACCTCAACGTGGTCGAGTACATGAGCGACCACGTGGCGGTGATGTACCTCGGGCAGGTCGTGGAGACTTGCGGTGCCGAGGCCCTCTACCACCAACCGCTGCACCCCTACACCCAGGTGCTGCTCGCCTCAAGCCCGTCGCTGGAGGTCACCGAGCGGACCACGGCGCCGGAGCCGACCAGCGGCGAGATGCCCAGCCCGCTGGATCCGCCCAGCGGCTGCCGGTTCCGCACCCGCTGCCCGTTCGCGATGCCGACTTGCGCGACCACCACCCCGGTGCTCGCCGAGGCCGCCCCCGGCCACCTGGTGGCCTGCCACCTGTACCCGTCGAGTCAACCCGCTGCGAAATGAGGAAGTTGTGGCTTGGTTCGCGCGGGTGGTCGCTCACCTGGCGCAAGCCCGGTCCACACGACCCCGCGAGGAGAGTGAAGTGGCTGCTGATATCAGGGCGACGGTGACGGTGCTGCTCGACACCGCCGGTATCACCGCCTCCGCCGAGGAGTTCGACAAGTTCACCGACAGCTACCCGGTGCTGCGGGCCCAAGCCGACGGCCTCTACCTCCCGCACCTCGACACCGAGGAGCCAGCATTGTCGTTCGATCCGGTCGTCGAATGACCACCGCACGGACATCCGGAGGAGCCATGTCGCAGGACCTGCCGTTGACGATCGAGGATGCCGCCGCCGCGCTGCGCGCTGGCGAGGTGACCGCAACCCAGCTGACGTCCGGGTTCCTGGACCGGATCGCCGCGCTGAACAACACCCTCGGCGCGTTCGTCGCCGTCACGCCCGAGACGGCCCTGGAGGCCGCCGCGGTGGCCGACGAGGACTTCGCGGCCGGGGTGGATCGCGGTCCGTTGCAGGGAATTCCACTGGCGGTCAAGGACATCATCGCCACCCACGACGCGCCGACCACGGCCAACTCGCGGGTGCTCGACCCGGAATGGGGCAAGGGGACGGACGCCCCGGTGGTCGCCCGGTTGCGCGCGGCTGGCTCCGTGGTGCTCGGCAAGTCCACCACGAGCGAGTTCGCCATCGGACTTCCCGACCCGGACAAGGGTTTCCTGGTTCCGCGCAACCCGTGGCAGCTGGAGCACAGCGCCTCTGGGTCGAGTTCGGGCACCGGGATCGCGGTGGCGGCAGGGCTCGCGCTCGGCGGGCTGGGCACCGACACCGGCGGCTCGGTGCGCAGCCCGGCGGCGTTCAACGGGCACACCGGGTTGAAGGTGACCTTCGGCCGGGTACCGAAGAACGGCGTCGCGCCGCTGGGTTACACATTGGACAGCGTGGGACCGATGGCGCGCAGCGCGCACGACTGCGCGGTGCTGCTGGAGGTGATGGCGGGCTACGACTCCGGTGATCCCTGCGCGGCGCGGGTCGACGTCCCGAAGTACGCCGAAATGCTGACCGGCGACGTGCGAGGTCTTCGGATCGGCATGCCGATCCCGTACTTCTACGACTCCGACGAGGTGAGCGAGGAGGTCCGCACCAGCGTGTTCGCCGCGGTGGAGGTGCTCAAGGGCGCGGGCGCCGAGGTGGACGAGATCGTGGTGCCCCATGCCAAACAGGCCAAGGACGCCAACCACATCACGCTGATCGCGGAGGCATACGCCTACCACCGCGACAACCTGGTCAACCGGTGGACCGACTACGGCCGCTACACCCGCCGGACCCTGGTGCGCGGCGCATTCCTCAACGCGGGCGACTACCCGCAGGCGCAACGGTTCCGATCGTTCTTCCGGCGAGCAGTGGCCGAGCTGTTGCGCGAATACGACGTGCTGATCACGCCATCCAGCCCTTCCCCGGCGCCACGCATCGACGAGATGTCACCGGAGAAGCAACTGTTCAGCGCGAACTTCACCGGACCATGGAACCTGATCGGATTGCCAGCGGCTGCGTTGCCGTGCGGGTTCAGCGGCGCGGGCTTGCCGTTGTCGATGCAGATCATCGGCAAGCCGTTCGCCGAAGGCGAAGTGCTCAAGGTCGCCGACGCCTACCAGCGGCTGACCGACTGGCACCGCAAGGTTCCCGAGGTGCTGTCGCCACAACCATGACAACGACTCCTCGCAGTCCCGATATATTCGAAGTGAAGGGCACCTTTGACCGACTGTGCCGGTCAAACGTGCCCTTCACTCGTCACACCGCAGGGGTGAATCCGAGGGCGGGGGTGCGAAATCGAGCATTTACGTCGGTGGTCGGCGGCGGCAACGTGGCGGCGGAAACTGGGGCTTGCGCCGCCGATACCGTGTCGTGCCGGGCGATTTGGCGGCGGACTCGCGAACGGAGGCGGCGTCGTGAGCTCGGGACCAATCGACGAGCGCGAGTACATGGCGAAGGCGCGTGAGCGCGCCCGGTCGGCGGGCGTCGTTCGGCAGCGTTCTTCGCTGCGGCTGCACGGTCTGATCCGATCGGGGATCAGGCTGGGCCTGCTGCCGCATCGGGGACAGCTGGTGGAAGGACAACTCGTTGACGACTACGCCACCAGCCGCAACGCCGCTCGCGAAGCGATGTCCTTGTTGGCCGAGGAGGGACTGGTCACCCGTCGTCCCGGCTACGGCACCGTGGTGGTCGGCATGATCCGCGAACTGGCGCTGGAGGACATCTCCGCGCAGCGCGGCAGCGCGACCGGCGCTGCGGTCGACAATCCGCACGAGTACCAGAACATCGAGATCGAGACGGCTCGCATCCCGATCACCCCGCTGTTGCGGAACCGGTTGCGCACCAACGAATCCACGGTGTGGGTGACGGAATGGATGACGCTGCGCGACGGCGAGCCCTTCTGCATCTACATCAACTACTCGCTGGGCAACAGCGCCCGGCAACTCGGCACCGACGCGGCCTCGGACGGCCTGCTCGCCATCTTCCGCCGCACCTACGGACGTGCCCTGGGACGGATCGACACCACGGTCGAATCCCTGACCTGCGATGCGCGCACCGGTCGGGCGTTGCGGGTCGAAGCGGGTTCGCCGCTGCTGTTCCGGGAGCGGCTGATGGTCGACGTAGACGGGAACCCGCGGGAGTGCAATCACACGTTCTTCGCCGGTGCGAAGGTGTCGCTGCGGTCGGTCACCACGATCGACTCCGACTGATGGTGCCCACCGCGATACCGGCGGTCGTGCTGATGAAGTCCTACCCGGCAGATGCGGGTTTCGACACCACAACCGGGGGTGGAATGCGCCCCGGCCTGGGGGACCGGGCTAGGAGCCGGGCAAATCGCGGAGTTCGGTACGTCTCGTAGTACTGGCGGCGAACCGGATGAAAGAGGTTAATTAGAGACACGAACGATCGCCGACAACGAAAGAGGTCCGCGCAGCGTGTCCACCTCCGCAGAGACCGCGAGTACGCACGGTGATTCCCGGCAATCCTTCGACGATCGCGAGGTGCGCCGACGCTGTCGGCAGGCCCTCGGCGTTACCACGCTCGGACTGATGTTGGTCCTGGTGAACGCCACGTCGCTGAACGTGGCGCTGCCCGCGATGTCCGCGTCCTTCGGGGTCTCGGCAGCCACCGCGGACTGGTTCCTGGTGGCGTTCATGCTCAGCAACACCGCGTTCATCCTGGTCTTCGGCCGGATCTCCGACCTGCTCGGCAGGCGCAGCATCTACCTCGTCGGGCTCGCGTGTTTCACCGTGATCAGCCTGCTGTGCGCGGTCGCCCCGAACGCCCCGGTGTTCATCGTCCTGCGGGTGTTGCAAGGCATCGCGGCAGCCACCACGGTCACCAACACGACCCCGATCCTGGCCGATGTGTTCCCGCCGGAGCGGCTGGTGCAGGGGATGGGCCTCAACCTCACCGCGGCGGCGGTGGCCAACACGATCGGTCCGGCGCTCGGCGGACTGATGATCACGTTCGTCGACTGGCGGGCGCTGTTCCTGGTCAACGTGCCGTTCGGGGTCGCGGCCGTGGTGTTGGGCGCCCGGCTGCTGCCCCGCAGACCGCGGTCGCGGGGCAAGCGGGAGCGCTTCGACGTCGGGGGAGCGGTGCTTTCGACGTTCGGGCTCGCCGCGGTCCTCTACGGCATCAACCGGATCGGGGTGTGGGGGCCCGACGATCCGCGGGTGCTCGGCGCGATGGTGTTCGGCGCGTTGCTGTTGGTGCTGTTCGTGCTGGTCGAGCGCCGGACAGCCGCGCCGCTGCTGGATCTCCAGCTGATCCGCAGGCCGGGTCGTGCCCAGGCTTACGGTGCCGCGTTCTTCAACTCCTTCTGCCGGGCCGGAGTGGTGGTGCTCGTCGGGCTGCACCAGCAGATGGTCGAACAGCGCAGCGCTGCGGTGGCGGGAATCGTGGTGCTGCCGCTGGCATTGCTGATGATGGTGTTCTCGCCGATCTGCGGGCGGCTGGCGATGCGCTGGTCGGCACGCTCGCTGTCGAGCCTGGGCGCACTGCTGGTCCTGATCGGTCTGGTCGGCTTGGCGGTCCAGATGGCGGCAGCGCACCTGCCGGTCGGAATGCTGCTGTGTTGGCTCGGTTTCGTCGGCGCCGGAATCGGCTTGTTCACCGCACCGAACACGGCGTCGATCATGGCCGGGGTGAGCAGCAACCAGCGCGCGGTGGCCAACGGCGTCCGATCGATGCTCTACAACAGCGCGCAAGCGGCTGGAACCGTGGTGACGTTGCTGATCGTTACCACCTGGCTCGGAACGTCGGGAATCACCTCGTACGCGGCGACCGCAGGGGCTTCCGCGGTGCGACTGGGTTTCGTCGTCGCGATGGCAACGCTGGCGGCATCGGCCCTGGTAGCTTTGCTCCTCTCGCTGCTGCGCGGCGGCTCGTGGCGGACCCAGCCAGCAACGCCCGCCGCGAGCGCACGTGCCGAGTAATTGTTCCCGCTGGGCATTCGGATTTCCGGAGTTGAGGTGCGAGGGACGCACCACTCGTAGCGCGCCGCAGTGGCTGGCGGGTTCTCAGAGCCCTGTCAGGGCGGCTGCGGTGGGAGCCCAGCGGTCGGCGTATTCCCTCAGCTTCGGGTCGTCGGCGTAGGTGGCGTCGATGAGGTAGAGGCCGGGGAGTGCGCACGTGGCACCGAGCTCGCTGAGGACCGGTTTGAGCAGTACGTCCGGAGCCAACGCGTGGGCGGGCCCAGCGCCGAGCATCAGCGGCACCGCGACCACCCCTTGCAGCCCGGTACCGCCCGCGAACTGGTCCAGGAACAGCTTGAGCATGCCGGTGTAGGTCGCCTTGAACGTCGGGCTGGCGAACACGACGAGGTTGGATTCCTGCACCGTGCGAACCGCCGCCGCCACCGCTTCATCGCCCCATCCGAGCAGCCCGGGTCCGAGCTCGACGACGTCCACCACGTTGTCGACCGGCCGCGACATGAGCGCTTCGGCGAGCATCCGGCCCGCGTCCAGGGTGCGGGACGCGGGTTTCGGGTTCCCGGCCACGACAGTCGTTTTCACGGCTCCTCCTCGGCTGATGTGTTGTGCGGGTTCCGCGGCGTTGACCGCGGAAATGCCCGGAACCTGCACAACGATGTCGGTGCGGATGGCCGCGCGGCCCCGTGGTCGCAGGGGATCGAAGGCTGTGCCTCGAAGCCAGCGCGCCCCTCGAAGGTAGACCAGGACACCACCTTCGATGCAGGTCGCCGTCGACACGCTGCTGAACTGCGGAGATCGGGTTCCGCGCCGGAAACCCGGCACTTGGTCGCAGGACTGGGCGAGTGATCGGCGGCGGAATCAGTCGGCGTGCTGAGGCCAGTCGAAGCGGGCCGGGACGCCCGGTGACCACAGCACGCTGACCGGTGGCCCGGTAACGCGCAGTCCGGCTGCCGACACGAAGGAATCGGCGAGGTGGGTGAGCTCGGCGCGGTGCAACCGCCAGCGCGGATGGGCGTTGGGGAGATAGCTGGTGCGGCCTCCGCGTGCGCGATGCAGTCCCCACCGGGCGGTGAGGAAGTGCTCAAGCTCGGTTGGGTCGCGCAGCGGCGGTCCGACGCGCACCGACATGCTGCTGGTGATGCCGCCTCCGCTGGGCCACCGACGGCGCGCAGTGTAGGTGAAGTGGTCGCCGTCGCAGACGACGGACATGCGCGACCACAGGTAGGGCAGGCCCATGCCGGCTCGTGCCGCCAGCACCGGGAGCAACCGGTTCGCGTCCATGGATCGGAAAACGACGCCCCGGCGCCCGGAGGAGTCCACCGAGTACAGACGCACGTTGGTCTCCGCGAAGCGGCCCAGGTACGGCAGCCCTGGGCTTCCCGCGACGCCGACGCGGTCCATGCGGAAAGCGACGAGCCCGACGTAGGTCTGCCCGTCCAGCACGTCAGGCCGCACGCCACCGGGCATCAGCGGCCGAACAACCGATGGCTCGACCGGCCAGTGCACGAACGTCACGTCCCGCCACCATTGCGTGCTCATCCGCCCGCGCACCGGCCGTTGGGGTGTAGGCGTGACTGGTTCCAGGGCTGCCATCCTGCTGCTCCAACGAGATTCGACCGGGCGAGTTGATCGTTCCGGGGACCCCTCCCGGTTTCGGTGCCGACAATGGGAAACGGCTCCGCCAGTTTGCCCGAGGAGGGGACGACGATGGATCTGCGGACGCGGCCCATACCGGCGCCAGCGGTCCAGCCCCGCGATCCGCTGGCCATCGCGTTGGCGAACGCCTCGCTGCTCGGCGCCGGGTACTTGATGCTGGGTCGGCGGCGGCTCGCGATCGCCGCCGGATCGGTCACAGCCGTGCTCGTCGCCATGCTGGCCTGGGTCGTGCCGTCGGTGTGGTTCGAGGTCGTCGTGCTCCTGTGGTGGGCGGCCGTCGTGGTGCACGGCTGGTGCCTGGCAGGTGGGCGGCTGACCCGGCAGCGCGGGGTGGCAACGCAGCGATTGATCGCCCTCGCCATCACGCTTCCCGTGCTGCTGTCCGTCGGCCTCCTCCGCTTCGACGCCGCGCGGATCGAGCGCGTCGCTGCCGAGGCTCGCCGCAACGGCGACTGCTCGCAGGCACTGGCGGTCCTGGACAGGATGTGGGTTGGCCACCGCTTGGCCGACGCGCCGCTGACCGCCCGTGGCGACGACACGGTCCAGGCGTGCGAACAGCTTGGGATGGCCAGGGGTGAGCTCGAAACCGCTCGCACTGGCGACATCGAGGCGCTGAAGCTCGGTTTCAGCCGTCTGTCCACAGTGCTCGCTGAACTGCCCGGTCACGAGAAGATGGTCGAGAACGCGCTGGACGGTTTCCTCGACCGCCTGCCCGCCGAGGACGCCTGCGACACCAATGCGATCATCGACTGGCTCGGCCAGCGGCAAGCCAGCGCCGATGTGCTGGACCGGGCGGTCGACGTCGTCCAGCGGATCGCGCCCGCGGCGATCGTCGGGTGCGGCGACGATCTCATGGCGGCCAACGACTGGCAGCAGGCACGTGCGCACTACCAGCAATTGCTCGACCAGTACCCCGGCCACGAGCTCGCCGCCAAGGCCGGTGAGGGCGTCACGCGGGCCACCCAGGCGATCGAGTTGGCGAACGTGCGGGGCCTTCTGCAACCTCCGTCCGAGGGTGAGCAACCCGCCTATTGCGCCAACCCGGCGCCCTACAGCGGCGCCGCCCCCTACGGTGTCGCCGGGCCGGACCGCGCAATGCTGTTCGGCAACGACGAGTACACCAACAGGCTCCCCGCCGACTGGAAGGCGGCCGACGCCGCCGATGCAGTGCTGGTGATCTGCGCTGGCGATACCGAGTACGGAGCCCCGGTCGAAACCTGCCCGTACGAGTCAACCTTCGCGCTCGACGGGTACGACGACGTGACGTTCCGGAAGACAGCGATTCCGGTCCGCGTCTACGAGGTGCGCACCGGGCGGCTCGTGGCCGACACCAGGGTGGAGATCGGCGGCGCGAGCTGTCCGGAAGTGCTGGAGTACACCACCTACAACTACCTCGACGTCGGCCCGCCATCCGAGGTGTACGTGGCCGCGTCGGATCCCGACATAGGCGCCGCCTTCGCTGCGCTGATCACCCCGTGATCCCGTTAGAACTCGCGCGGATTGGGGGTGACCGCAGGTGGTCGTCAGGCAAGCGGCGTGAGCCGCTTCTTCCCAACCTCGCAGCTTGCACCGCCGCGGGTTCACGGTGCCCACCCTTCTGGGGTTCTCCCCGCGAGGACAGCCCCGACGCCGCGTATTGGACATGCATAAGTCGGTGGACATACGTAAGTCGGGGATCCCGGAGTCGAGAAGACCGCTGAGGTTCCGCTACCCGCACCGCCACGCAAACCAACCGGCGCACCCTCCTATTCGTCCACCGTGATGGCCAGTGCTGGGCAGACGGATGCGGCGTGCTGGACGTCGGCGATCAGGTCCGCGGACGGGTTTTCGTTGAGCAGCACCACGATGCCGTCCTCGTCGCGCTGGTCGAACACCTCCCCGGCAGCCACGACGCACTGCCCGGAGGCCACGCACTTGTCCTGGTCGACGGTCACCTTCATGGGAACTCCTGGTCGTTGTTTTGGCCGGTCACCAGGTGACGGGCAGTTCGTAGACGCCGTAGACGGATCCGTCGTGCTTGAACGGGATTTGCTCGACGTCGGCGGCCAGCCGCAGGGTGGGGATGCGCCGGTAGAGGGTGCCGTAGACGACCTGCAGCTCCATCCGGGCCAGCGGCTGTCCGAGGCATTGGTGCACCCCGAACCCGAAGGCCACGTGGTGGCGGGCGTCGCGGTGGATGTCCAGCCGGTTGGGGTCGGGGAAGGCATCGGGGTCCCGGTTGCCGATGTCGTTGGCCATGATCAGCCCTTCGCCAGCGCGGACGACCTGACCGGCGATCTCGATGTCCTCCAGCGCGACCCGGCGCCGCCCGTTGTGCGTGATGTGCAGGTAGCGCAGCAGTTCCTCGACCGCCCCGGAGATCAGCTTCGGATCGTCGGTGTCGCGGAGCGTGGCCAGCTGGTCGGGGTGTTCCAGCAGGGCCAGCGTGCCCAACGCGATCATGTTCGCGGTGGTCTCGTGCCCCGCGATCAGCAGCAGCACCCCCATTCCCGCCGCTTCCTGCCGGGACAGCTCACCGGCCTTGACCCGCTCGGTCAGCCCGGACAGCAGGTCGTCACCGGGGTCGCGGAGCTTCTCGCCCATCAGGTCGTCCAGGTAGCGCGACAGCTCGCCGAAGGCGGCGGTCCGCTCTTCGGGCTTCGCGTCCCTCCTGATGATGATCTTGCTGTTGCTCTGGAAGAAGTCGTGGTCGGAGTAGGGGACGCCGAGCAGTTGGCAGATCACCAGCGAGGGCACCGGCAGGGCGAACGCCTCGACCAGGTCCACCGGTTTCGGCCCGGCCAGCATGCCGTCGATCAGGTCGTCCACGATCTTCTGCACGGCGGGCCGCAGCCCCTCCACCCGCTTGATGGAGAACGGTGCCGTCACCATCCGCCGCAGGCGCGCGTGTTCGGGATCGTCCATCAGGATGAAGCCGATGCTCGACCTGTTGGGATCGATCGGAGCCGGGCTCGGATAGCCGGGGCGGGTGATGTCGGCGCTGACCCGCGCGTCGGCCAGCAGGGCCCGCTGGTCGGCGTAGCGGGTCACCAGCCACGGCGTGCTGCCGTCCCACAGCCGGACCTTCGTGAGCGGGCCTTCTTCCTGCTTGGCCTGCAGATCAGGAGGTGGATCCAGCGGGCACCCCGTCGCCCTGACCATCGGGTACTGCGGGATCTCGGACGAGTTCTCGCCGGTTGGACTCAACGTGCTGGGCATTGCGTACCTCTCCTTTCGGGAGGACGTGCGCCGCGGGGTGCGCGCGTCTTTCACTTGCAGAACGGCGAGTTTCGACTGGGTCAGGTGGCTGCTACGAGGTCGGCGAGCGCATCGACGACCTCCTGCCGCCGCATTCGGGTCTGCTTCGGCATGTTCCAGCCCACCACGCCGATGACCGCGCCCGCCCGCCGGTAGCGCACGACGAAGCGTCGATCCGCCACACCGCCGTCCACAATGGATACTTCGGCGTCCGCGCCAGGCATCCCGTACGCCTGGATCTTGGCGTCGAACTGGTCGGTCCAGAAGTACGGCACCGGGGTGTAGGGCTGGTCCGCGCCGAGGATGTTGGCCGCGACGGTGTTGGCCTGCTCGGTGGCGTTGGTCCGGTTCTCCAGCCGCAGCGAGGTGCCGAGCTGGTCGTGGTGCCAGCGCGCCACGTCGCCGACGGCGTAGATCCCCTCCGCTGCCCGGCAGCGCGAATCGCACACCAGCCCGTTGTCGACCTGAAGGCCGCTGTCGGCCAGCCAGTCCGTTGCCGGATCGGCGCCGAGCGCCACTACGACGACGTCGCCGGGCAGGACCTCCCCGTTGTCCAGGCGAACTCCGGTCACCCTCCCGTGACGTCCGGTCAGACCGCTGACCGGGGCACCGAGCCGCAGGTGGACCCCGTGTTCGACGTGCAGTTCAACGAGCAGTCCCGCGATCAAGGGGCCGAACTGGCTCGCCAGCGGAGCTGGCTGGGGCCCGGTCAGGGTGACCGCGAGTCCCAATCCCCGTGCGGTGGCGGCGACTTCGGCGCCGAGTACGCCGTCTCCGACCACCACGACCCGCGATGCGGCCAGCAGATCTGCGCGCAGTGCCAGGGCATCGTCGAGCGTGCGAAGCACGTGGACACCTGCCAACTCGGCCTGGCCGGGAAGCATGCGCGGCCGCAGCCCCGTGGCCACGACGACAGCATCGGCGCGCAGGGCGCGTCCGGATTCGGTGTGCACGGTGCGGGTCGCGGCGTCCAGACCGACTGCTGGGTCACCGAGGACGATCTCGGCATCCAGTGTGGACAGATGGGTCTGCGGTCGCAGCTGTGCTCGGTCGAGATCCCACGAGCCGGAAAGCACCTGTTTGGACAGTGGCGGGCGATCGTAGGGCAGGTGCCGCTCGTCGCCCAGCAAGGTCAACGTTGCCCGGAAGCCCTTGCGCCGCAAGGACTCCAGGGTCGCCAGTCCGGCTGCGGAGGCGCCAACCACCAGGACGCTGGCTGGTTCGGTCATGCCTTCTCGCTCAACTGGATCGCGGCGGCGGGGCACATGCTCGCGGCTTCGCGGACCGTGGTGTGCAGCGGCTCGGGCGGCTCAGGATCGAGCAGGATCACGATGCCGTCTTCCTCGCGCTGGTCGAACACCTCTGGGGCGAGCAGCACGCACTGGCCCGCGCCGCAGCACTTGTCCTCGTCAACGCTTACCTTCATCAGCGGTTCTCCTCTGCCTGCGGTGCCGCGACCGCAACGCCTTCGTCGTCAGGCCCGCGGGGTCACCGGCGCCAGCCACAACCCCGCGATCGCGTCGATCAGCCCGGTCGCGGCGTCGTGCCAGCTGGACCGGGGTGTCGGGGCGCCCTCGGCGAGCGCGCGTTCGCGCTCGGCGCACGTGTGCACCATCAACTGGCGGGCCATGTCGCCGCGTTCCAGGCGAACTTCCACCGGCAGTTCGGGCAGGCACCGGTTGAAGCCTTCCAGGATCTGGCGCAGCGACGGTGAGGTCATGGCTTCGTCGATCATGATCGCCCGGAGCGCGGGATCGGTCATGACCTGGGCGCCGAACCGGGCGAACCAGGTGGGGGAGCCCAGGGCGGCCAGGTGCTCGGTGTTCGGGCGCACCAGGCAGGCCACCCAGTCCCGCACGTCGGTGGAGCCGTCGACCTCGGCCACCATCCGCACGCGCACCCGCTCGATCTGCTCGGTGTGCTTGCGCGCGATCGCCCGCACCAGATCGGCTTTGGTGCCGAAGTGGTAGCCGACGGCGGCGCTGTTGCCCTGACCCGCGGCCTCGCTGACTTGGCGGTTGGACACCGCGAACACACCGTGCTCGGCGAACAACCGCTCGGCCGCGGTGAGGATCAGTTCGCGCGTCGCGTTGACGCGTTCGGCCCGGACGGTCTTCCCGGCCACGGTCACCACCTCACCGGAACTTCGCGCAACCCGCCGACCGCCAGTCCCTCGACCCGGCGCAGCTCGTCCACGCCGACGGCGAGTGCCAGGGTGGGAAGTCGACGCAGCAGCACATCCAGCACGACCTGCAGTTCGGTGCGGGCCAGCGCCTGTCCCAGGCACGAGTGCGCCCCGGCGCCGAAGGCCAGGTGGGCGTTCGGGCTGCGGCCGAGGTCCATCTCGTCGGCGTCGTCGAACGCCGTGACGTCGCGGTTGGCCGCGGCCATGCTGCACACCACGGTGGTGCCGCCGGGCAGCAGCGTGCCAGCGACCTCGGCGTCCTCGCCGATGTAGCGTGGCATGCCGAACCCCTGGTTGGCGTCGAAGCGCAGCGCCTCCTCAACGGCAGTGCGCACCAGCGACCGATCCGCCACCAGCTGCTCCCACCGCGTGCGGTCGGCCAGCAGCATGGCCACCATCTTGCCGATCATGTTCGCCGTGGTCTCGTGCCCGGCGACCAGCAGACCCTGGCCGGTGGCCACCAGTTCAGCGTCGGACAACCGGCCACCCTCGGCGTCGGTGCCGGTGATCAGCTCGCTGAGCAGGTCTTCACCCGGTGCCGCCCGCTTGGCGGTCACGTGGGCGGCCATGTACTCGACGAATTCGGCCTGCGCCGCGTCGATCTCGGCCTGCGCGTACCGGGTCAGGTTGAGCAGCGTGTCGGACCAGTGGGCGAATTTGTCCCGGTCCGAGTCCGGGACGCCGAGCATGGTGCAGATCACCCACACCGGCAACGGGAAACCCAGGCCCGCCTTGAGATCCGCCGGATGGCCGTGCTTCACCATGTCGTCGATGAGCTGGTCGGCCATCGCTTCGATGCCGGGCCGCAGCGCGGCCATCCTCTTGGCCGTGAACCACTTGCCGATCATCCGCCGCCAGCGCTGGTGCCCGCTGCCGCTTTGGGGTATCGACTCGCCCATCGAACTGTTGAACACCCCGCCCGACTCGTTGGCCGCGATCCGGGCCGCGTCATCGGCGTTGAGCTGCCGGGTGAACCGCGGGTCGGAGAGCACCTGCTTGACATCCGCGTAGCGGGTGACCAGCGACGCCTCGTCCCCGCTGGGCAACGTCACCCGCGCGACCGGACACTCCTGCCGCAGCCGCTCCCACTGCTCCGGTGGCTCCAGCGCCGCTTCGCTGGGAATCGGGTAGTTCAGCACCTGCTCGCGGTCACCGTTTCCCGCCACGGTGTCCTCCTTCGCGTCGGCTCCGGTCCGTACCCAGTTAACCGATCCGGCTGGTTTAAGTCAATCAATTGATTTAATCTCGGACCGGTCGTGTGGATCGATTGCCCAGACGGAGGCCCTTGCCATGCCGAACGCCCTCGCCCAGCCCGACGATGCCGGGGCTTCCCGCTCCCCGCGGACGAACACCGTCGTGTTGGTGCTGGCCCTCGGCGGCATCGTGGTCTCGTTGATGCAGACCCTGGTGATCCCGCTGGTCCCCATGCTGCCCGCGCTGTTGAGCGCTTCGGCCTCCGACGCCACGTGGGCGATCACCGCCACGCTGCTGGCCGGTGCCGTCGCGACGCCGGTGGTGGGCAGGCTCGGCGACATGTACGGCAAGCGGCGCATGCTGCTGGTCAGCCTGGGGCTGCTGGTGGCTGGTTCGGCCGTCTGCGGGCTCAGCAGCACGCTGGCGCCGATGGTCGTCGGACGGGCTCTGCAAGGGCTGGCGGCCGGTGTCATCCCGCTGGGGATCAGCATCATGCGCGATGAACTGCCGGCCGAACGGCTCGGTTCGGCGACGGCGTTGATGAGCGCTTCACTGGGCGTGGGCGGCGCACTCGGCCTGCCCGCAGCCGCCTTCCTGGCCGAGCGCGCCGACTGGCATGTGCTGTTCTGGACGGCGGCGGGCCTCGGCGCGCTCGTCGCCGTGCTGGTGCTGACGCTCGTGCCGGAATCCGAGGTGCGCACCGGTGGGCGCTTCGACTTGGTGGGCGCGGCAGGACTGTCGGCGGGGCTGATCTGCCTGTTGCTGGCGATCTCCAAGGGAGCCGACTGGGGCTGGACCAGCGCTCGTACCGAGCTGCTGTTCGGTGCGTCGGCGGTCGTGCTCGTCCTGTGGGGCTGGTGGGAACTGCGCACCCGGCAGCCGCTGGTGGACCTGCGCACCACCGCGCGTCGCCAGGTGCTGCTCACCAACGTGGCGTCCGCCGTGTTCGGGTTCGCCATGTTCGCGATGTCCCTGGTGCTTCCGCAATTGCTGCAACTGCCCGAGGCCACCGGCTACGGTCTGGGGCAGACGATGCTGGCGGTGGGGTTGGTGATGGGGCCTTCCGGCCTGGTGATGATGGCGATGGCACCGGTGTCCGCGCGCGTCTCGAAAGCCAGGGGGCCCAAGGTGACGCTGATGCTCGGCGCGCTCGTGGTCGCCGCTGGCTACGGCCTGGGCGCCGCGCTGATGTCCGAGGTCTGGCAGCTGGTGCTGGTCTCCAGCGTGATCGGGGCTGGCATCGGTCTTTCCTACGGGGCCATGCCCGCGCTCATCATGGCGGCGGTGCCGGTTGCGGAAACGGCCGCCGCCAACAGCCTCAACACGCTGATGCGGTCCATCGGCACCTCGATCTCCAGCGCGGTCTCGGGCGTCGTGCTGGCGCAGCTGACAATCACGTTCGGCTCGCTCGTGCTTCCCAGCCAGAACGGTTTCCGCCTGGTCATGGTGATCGGCGCCAGCGCGGCGCTCGTCGCGCTCGCGATCGCGGCCTTCCTGCCCGCCCGACGCCCGACTTCCGCCACAGCGGTGCCGCACACCGCCGCGGCACCAGCCAAGGCCGGCTAGCGGCGGGGCGGATCCCCAGAATCGTCCACGGTGGACTATCTGATTGTGAATCCACTGTGATCGGCACGTCGAGCTGTCGATGCGGTCACACATTCGGTGTCGTGATTCGTGTCCTGGTATAAGCTGTGCTCCTACCGATTCGCGTCGGCCAGTTTCTTCCGCGGAACTCAAATCACCCAATTCGCTGAAGGGGGAATTTGAGTGGATGTCTTGCATGGCTCAGGTGTCTGCCAGGACGCCGAGGCCGATCGAAAACCCGCGCGCACCAGGCGGACGGCCTCGGTCGTGCGGAACCGGTTGCTGGTGGGGCTGTCGTTCTCCACTGGTGCGGTCGACGTGATTTGCTACCTCGCGCTGGGCAAGGTCTTCGCGGCGTTCATGACGGGAAATGTGGTGTTCCTCGGGCTGGCCGCGGTCAGTTCGCTGGACTCGGGCGGCTCGCTGGGACCGGACGTCGGACGAGTGGTCGTCGCGATGCTCGGATTCGCAGCGGGTGTGTTGTTTTCGGCGAAGCTCGTCATGCCCTTGAAAAACGGGGCCGTCGAAGTGTGGCCACGTCGAGTCTCGATAGCGCTCGCCGTCGTGGCCGCTGCTGAGGCAGCTTTCCTCATCCTGTGGCTGGCGATCGCCGGTCACCCGTCCACCGTGGTGGGCGACGTCCTGATCGGAATTCTCGCGGTCGCGATGGGAATTCAGATGGACGCCGTTCGATCGCTGCGAGTACCGGAGATCTCCACCACGGCCGCAACCGCCACCATCGTCAGCTTCGTCAACCAGCTCGCGAATCGGTCCGATTCCGCGGACCGCTGGCTGTACGCGCGAATCATGGCGGCCATGGTCGTCGGTGCGGTGGCCGGGGGAGTAGTGCTGTTGTTCGCACCGCTTTACGCCCCGATCATCCCCGTGGTCGTGACGATCGCGGTGATCGCGTTCGCCACGGCCGCGCTGAAGCCAGCAGCTCGCTAGACGGCGCCGTCCGGCGCTGCAAGCGGTCGTGAGTGTTCAGCCGGGCTGGAGCCCGGTTGCGCACTCACGACGCTTGTGGACACCAGTGATCGCGAATTCACTGAGCGCGCCAAAGCGAATGCTGTCGAATGGTTGACGGGTGCGATGATTGGAGGCGTCGCGGGAGCGACCGCGTGCGGCCCAGGCGGAGAGGAGTCGCCTCGTGCTGTTCCGTCAGCTGGAGTACTTCGTGGCAGTAGCCAGGGAGCGGCACTTCGCGCGGGCGGCGGAAGCCTGCTACGTGTCGCAGCCCGCGCTCTCGGCGGCGATCGCCAAGCTTGAACGGGAGCTCAACGTCACGCTGATCAACCGCGGGCACAACTACGAGGGCCTGACCCCGGAGGGCGAACGGCTCGTCGTGTGGGCAAAGCGGATCCTGGCCGAGCAGGACGCGTTCAAGGCCGAGGTGGCCGCCGTCCAGTCGGGCATCACCGGGACGCTGCGGCTGGGTGCGGAACCCACGGCGTCAACGACCGTGGCGCTTCCGGTGGCCGCGTTCTGCGCCGCGCACCCCTTGGCCAAGGTGCAGGTCCGCTCCCGGTCGTCGACGACCGAGCTGCGCCGCCAACTGCGCGATTTCGAACTGGACGCCGCCATCGCGCGCTTCGCGCCGCACGACCAGGAAGGTCTGCAAGTGGTGCCGCTGTACGAGGAGCGGTTCATGGTGCTGGCCTCCGGTGACCACCTCACACCCCAGACCGACACCATGCGGTGGGCCGACGCGGCCCAGTTGCCGCTCGCGCTGCTCACCTCCGACATGCGGATCCGACAGGTGATCGACAGCGCGTTCGCGGACAGCGGGGTCGAGGTGACCCCGCAGGTGGAGACGGATTCGGTCGCTTCCCTCTACGCGCTGGTGGGCGACGGCGAGTGGGCGAGCATCGTGCCGCACGCGTGGTTGCGCGCGATGCCGGTGATCGGCCGGACGAGAGTCGTCCGCCTGGTCGAGCCGGTCGCCAGGGCGCAAGTCTCGGTGGCGATCAATGCGGCGACACCGGGTTCGGTCGTGGCTCGGGCATTCGTCAAGGCGGCCATGGGTTTGCGCCTGGAGGAGTTCTTCGACCAACCGCTGCCGACCGAGCATCCCGTGCGGTGAGCGCGTACTTCTGTTCGATCGCCAGCCGGTCGAGCCCGCCCTTGGCGGTGTGCGGCAGCGCCGCGACGACTTCGAGCCGGTCGGGCACCTCGAAGGCGGCCAGCCGGTCGCGGCAGTACCGCAGGACTTGGTCGGAATCGACGCCCTCGTCCAGAACCACGGCAGCGCCAACCCGTTGCCCGTAGGTCGTGTCGGGGATGGCGAACACGGCCGCTTCGGTCACGCCGGGACAACCGCCGAGGATGTTCTCGACGTGCTCGGGCGAGATCTTCTCGCCCCCGCGGTTGATGATGTTCTTGATGCGCCCGGTGACGAACAGGTATCCGTCCTCGTCCAGCGAACCCAGGTCGCCAGTGCGGAACCAACCGTCGGCGAAGCTGTGCGCCGTCCCGGCCGGATCGGTGAGGTAGCCGCGGGCGACGGTGGCACCGCGCACCCACACCTCGCCCACGGTGCCGATGGGGCACGAGTGGCCGTTCTGGTCGACGACGCGGAGGTCCACGCCGGTCGCCCGGCCGACCGACCCGTGCTTCAGCGGGCCGCGGTGCGGCAGTGGCTCGCTGGTCGCCTGGTGCGTGGATTCGGTCATCCCGTAAGCGGACAGCAGCGGCACGCCGAGCATGCGCTCCAGCGCCCGTCCCGTGGCCGCGTTGAGGGGCGCGCTGCAACTGCGCACGAACCTCAACGGCGCGACCTGCGGGCCTGGGTACTCCCGAGCCGATCGCTCCAGCAGGATTTCGTGGATGGTCGGGACCGCGGTGAACCACGTTGCCGCTGCGGCGCGCACGTCGTCCCAGAACGTGTGCGCCGAGAACCGTCCCCGTTCGGGAAGCAGCACGCATCCCCCGCTGGCCAGGGAGGCCAGCAGCGACGCGAACAGCCCGTGGCCGTGGAAGAACGGCATCGCCGCGACCGTCGCATCGCCGGGTCCCAGCTCGTAGGTGGCGCAGATGTCTCGCACGGAGGCGGCCACGTTGGCGTGTGAGAGCGGAACCATCTTCGCCTGGTCGGTAGTCCCGGCGGTGAACAGGACGAGGGCGTCGCGGTCGGAGAGTTCGTGCGCCGCACCCCGGACGTTTCGCACGGCGTGCGGACTGGCGTCGAGTTCGGAAGTCGCGGTTTCAGCGCGGGAGAAGTCGACGCGCAAGGTCCACATCGGAACGCGAACCTCCGCCACGGGTTGGCCGACCAGTACGGCCTGCGCGCCCAATTCCTCGATCCGGGCGGACATCTGCGACTCGGGGAGTGCGGGGTCCAGTGGAGCGACCACCAGCCCGGCCCGCGCCGCACCCAGCAGCCCAACGACGAACTCGGCGGTGTTGGCGCAGACGAGTCCGACCGCGTCTCCGGGACGCAGCCCCGCGTTGCCCAATCGGGCGGCCACGTCATCGGCCAGGGCCGCGAGGGTGGCGTAGGACAGGTGGACGCGGTCTCCGGTGACGACGAGCGCGCTGGCGTCGGGACGATCGCGGACCTGCCCGTCCAGGAGGTCGAGCAGACCCGTGATCGCCGGAGGCCGGTAGCGGCTCGCGTCGTGTGCGGCTGCCGGAACGGTCATGACCACCACCTCCCTGGTTGGAGCCGTTGTCCGCGAGCCTGCGCTGGAGTGCCGCGCACGTCCAATACGCGCTGGTGAACGCCCGATAGCAGACCTCTATCAAGGTGGTCGCCAGGGCTTGCGGGTTCGATAACCACCGCTTACCAGCTCTTCGGTGACAGGTCTTGGACGCCGCAACGCCCGCTGCGGAGGGTGGAAGTAGCAGGCATCAACCGAACGGCAAGGACCTCGGGATCATGACCACTTCCACGCTGCAGACAGCCGAAAACCCGCGCACCGACGGGTACCACCTGGCCGTCGACGCGCTCAAGCTCAACGACATCCAGACCATCTACGGCGTGGTGGGCATCCCGATCACCGATCTGGCCCGCCTCGCGCAGGCGTCGGGCATTCGCTACCTCGGGTTCCGCCACGAGAGCGACGCGGGGCACGCGGCAGCCGCGGCCGGATTCCTGACCAAGAAACCCGGCGTGTGCCTGACCGTTTCCGCACCGGGCTTCCTCAACGGACTCGTCGCGCTCGCCAACGCCACCCGGAACTGCTTCCCGATGATCCAGATCTCCGGGTCCAGCGAGCGGCACCTGGTGGACCTCAAGCAGGGCGACTACGAGGAGCTCGACCAGCTGGCCGCGGCCGAACCGTTCGCCAAAGCCGCCTACCGGGTGAGCCGGGTCGAGGACATCGGCCTCGGCATCGCGCGAGCGATCCGCACCGCGGTGTCCGGGCGTCCAGGTGGGGTCTACCTCGACATCCCGGCCGCGGTACTGGGCGAGGTCGTCGACGCGGCAGCGGGCGCTGCCACGCTGCGGCGGGTTGTCGACCCGGCACCGCGCCAGCTGCCCGCGCCCGAGGCGGTGGACCGCGCGATCGAGCTCCTGGCAGGTGCGCAGCGGCCGCTGGTGGTGCTCGGCAAAGGCGCCGCATACGCGCAGGCGGACGACCAGATCCGTGAGTTCGTCGAGTCCACCGGCATTCCGTACGTGCCGATGTCGATGGCCAAGGGCCTGCTGCCCGACGGCCACCCGCAGTCGGCGGCCACCGCGCGTTCGCTGGCGCTGCGCCGCAGCGACGTCGTGATGCTCGTCGGCGCCCGGCTGAACTGGCTGCTCAACCACGGCCAGGCACCGCAGTGGAACCCCGACGCGAAGTTCATCCAGGTGGACATCGCCCCCGAGGAGATGGACAGCAACCAGCCCATCGCCGCGCCGCTCGTCGGCGACATCGGGTCGGTGTTCGACCTTCTCGCCGAGCGGGCCAAACCCGGCCAGATCGCGGCCCCCGCCGCCTGGCGGGACGAGCTAGCGGCGCGCTCCGCGCGGAACGTCGCCAAGATGGCGGAGCGCCTCAAAGCCGATCCGCATCCGATGCAGTTCATCGGCGCCCTGAAGGCGGTGCGCGACGTGCTGCACGAGCACCCCGAGGTCTACCTCGTCAACGAGGGTGCCAACGCGCTGGACACCGCCCGCAACGTGATCGACATGCAGGTGCCGCGCCACCGCCTCGACAGCGGCACCTGGGGCGTAATGGGCATCGGCATGGGCTACGCGATCGCCGCCGCCGTCGAAAAAGGTGCGCCGGTGGTGGCCGTCGAGGGCGACAGCGCCTTCGGATTCAGCGGTATGGAGCTGGAGACGATCTGCCGCTACCAGTTGCCCGTGGTCACCGTCGTGCTGAACAACGGCGGCGTCTACCGCGGCGATGACGTCAACCCGCTGGAGACCGACCCGTCGCCGACGACCCTGATGCCCGAGGCGCGCCACGACCAGATGATCGAGGCGTTCGGCGGCAAGGGGTACCGCGCGACCACACCCGCCGATGTCGCCGCCGCCCTGACCGATGCGTTGGCCGCGGGCGGCCCGGCACTCATCGACTGCGCGATCGACCCCTCGGCCGGGACCGAGAGCGGCCACATCGCACACCTCAACCCCAAGGGGATCACCGTCGGCAACATCGCGTCGCCGGAGCAGTGAGCCCCGCACACCGCCCTCTCACCGAGAACAACGAAAGAAGGAAGCACCATGACTGCAAAGCCACTCACCGGAATCAAGGTGATCGACTTCACCGGGGTCCAGGCCGGTCCGGCGTGCACCCAGCTGCTCGCCTGGTTCGGCGCCGACGTCATCAAGGTCGAGCGCATCAACGGCGGCGACGTGACCCGTCGTCAGCTGCGCGACGTCCCGGACCTGGACGCCCTCTACTTCACCATGCTCAACAGCAACAAGCGCTCGCTGGCCATCAACACCAAGTCCGCCGAGGGCAAGCAGGTCATGGAGAAGCTGGTCCGCGAGGCCGACATCCTCGTCGAGAACTTCGCGCCGGGCGCCCTGGACCGGATGGGTCTCGGCTGGGACCACCTCCACGAGCTCAACCCCCGCCTGATCTTCGGTTCGGTCAAGGGCTTCAACGAGGACTCGCCCTGGTCCGACCTCAAGGTCTACGAGAACGTCGCGCAGGCCGCCGGTGGCGCCGCGTCCACCACGGGCTTCTGGGACGGCCCGCCGACCATCAGCGGCTCGGCGCTCGGCGACAGCAACAGCGGCATGCACCTGCTGATCGGCCTGCTCACCGCGCTCATCCAGCGCAATGCGACCGGTGTGGGGCAGAAGGTGTCGGTGTCCATGCAGGACGCCGTGCTCAACCTGACCCGCGTCAAGCTGCGCGACCAGCAACGCCTGGAGCGGGTCGGCTACCTGGAGGAGTACCCGCAGTACCCGAACGGCGAGTTCGGCGACGCGGTGCCGCGCGGCGGCAACGCCGGTGGCGGCGGGCAGCCCGGCTGGGTGCTGAAGTGCAAGGGTTGGCAGACCGATCCCAACGCCTACATCTACTTCACCATCCAGGAGCAGAACTGGGCGCGCACCTGCGAGGCCATCGGCAAGCCCGAGTGGACCGACGACCCGGAGTACGCCACCACGGCGGCGCGCCAACCGCACCTCTTCGACATCTTCGCCGAGATCGAGAAGTGGTTGGCCGACAAGACGAAGTACGAGGCGGTCGACATCCTGCGCGAGTTCGAGGTGCCCTGCGCGCCGGTGCTCAGCATGAAGGAGATCGCCGAGGACCCCGCGCTGCGCAAGAGCGGCACGGTCGTCGAGGTCGAGCAGCAGGACCGCGGCCCCTACCTGACGGTGGGCAGCCCGATCAAGTTCTCCAGCTTCACGCCCGACATCACCGGTGCGCCGCTGCTCGGCGAACACACCGACGACGTCCTCGCCAGCATCGGCTACGACGCGGCCGACATCGCCAAGCTGCACGCCAACCAGGTCGTCGCCTGACCCGGACGCTCATGAAGGTTCCCCGCGCGCGAGCACGCGGGGAACCTTCATGAGCGACGGCGGAACGGCCGTGCGCGTGATCGGCCATCACAGGCCAAGACCGCGCAGCAGGATGCCGAAGCCGCGCCGGAACTCCTCCTCGGGTGGGATGGCTTGGGCCTGTACGGCGGTCTCCGACAGGAATGGGAATTCTTCGGACGGCAGTGCGGCCAGGGCAGTGGTGCCCGGTCCGGACAAGGGGCTGAAGTGTTCGACCTGCAGGGCGCCGAAGACGTATCCCAGGATGGCCCGGAAGGCGATCACCCGTTGCTTCCCGGTGAGTCCCGCTTCCGCCAGTACCGTCAGCACCGTCTCGCCCCAGCGGCGCGAACCAGGCGAACGGTGCCGGTAGGCGAGCAGCAATGGCATGACCGCCGGATGGTCGGATACCGCCACCCGCACTCGGTCGGCGAGCACGCTCAGGCGCCGTCCGGCCGAACCCCGCGGTGTGCTCAGGTCCACGGCTTGCAGGATCAGGTCGACCACGAGTTCCTCGACTTCGCTGCGATCGGTGACGTAGCGGTACAGCGACATGGTGCCCATGCCGAGTTCCTGGGCAACCGTCCGCATCGAGAGAGCGCCGAGCCCGTCGCGGTCGACGACCGCCAGCGCTGCGGTCGCGATCTGGGTGGGCGTCAGGGATCGAGGTCGTGGCATGACCTTTGACAGCGTACAGCATACGCGCATAGTTTCGTAGGCGTACACTGCACGCTTATGGAGGGTCCGTGATGCGAGAGGTCAGCGAGCGCGAGTTGGTAGCCGTCACCGGCGAGCGCATCCGAGTTCCCGATTCCGAGCACCTGGTGCACCTGCAGTTCCGGCGGTTCGCCGGTTGCCCGATCTGCAACGTGCACCTGCGCTCCATCGTTCAACGGCACGACGAGATCACCGCGGCGGGGATCCGCGAGGTGGTGTTCTTCCACTCACCCGCAGCCGAACTGCGCTCCTACGACCTGCCCTTCGCGGTCATCGGCGATCCGGGCAAGCGCTACTACCGCGAGTTCGGCGTCGAATCCAGCCTTCGTGCTCTGCTGCATCCGCGGACGTGGGGCGCGATCCTGCGCGGCTCAGCACTGACGCTCATGGGCAAGTACCGGCCGCCCGCGGCCGCGCAGGCGGGCGGTCGGCTTGGCTTGCCAGCGGACTTCCTGATCGCTCCCGGTGGCCGGGTGCACGCCGCCAAGTACGGCGCGCACGCCTACGACCAGTGGTCGGTCGACGAGTTGCTCGGACACGCTCGGGCGGCGACGTCCCGATGACGTGGTACGACCTGATGCGCTGCACCGACACCTTCGGCGGTGGCGCGTCGGCCCAGGAGACGCCAGTTGGTCGCGGACCTACGTCACGGAGGCCGTGACTGGTGCGGGTGGCGGTGGCCATCGTCGCCTGGCGTGGACGCGAAAAGGTTCCCCGTGCGCGATCATCGCGCGGGGAACCTCTTTCGCGTCGTAATTCTTCCCGCAGAACAAGCACTTCTGGGATCGGCTAGTGGGTGGTGTCCCCGCCGACGGCTCCGTTCACTCCGCTGTCGCCGTGGGAGCCGCTGTAGTTGGAGCCGTGTCCTCGCGGACCGCCGTCCACGCTGCCGTTGCTCGGGCGGGCGTGGGAGTGGTGGTGGGCGTCGTGGCTGCCCGAATGGTTGGCCTGCATCGCGGGCATGGCGGCCAGGTCGGTCGTGGCGGCCGAAGCAACGCCCCCGATGCCCAGCGCCAGCGGCGCGGCCAGGGCCAATCCGACCATTGCTCGTGAAGTGGTACGCATTGCAGTTCCCCCGTCTTGGAGATTGCGATTGATGCTGTCGAGCTTGGCTCGTCGAGCGTGCGTTCCGCGTCGCGGCTAGCAACCAGATGGGCTTACCGGCTAGCTGCAACCGGTGTCCTGGAAGGCCGTAACTACTGGGCGGCTGCCCGCGCCCGCCGCCAGGTGTTCGCCAAGCCGATCAGCAGCACCAGTACCCAGATCAGGCCGAGCGCGACGAGCAGTCCGGTTGACGTGTCGCCGTCGTGCAAGCCGGGACTCGGCGGAGTGCCGTAACGGCGCCACAGCAGCGGAACCGACAGCAACCCGAGCACACCGCTCAGTGCCGCACCTACCAGCAGCGGGCCGCGCCACGAATGCGGCACGACGCGCGTGATGACGAGACCGGCCAACCCGACGACCGGTGCCACGAGCCCGTCGTGCACCACTGGCCCGCCCAGCAACCACGCCCACGCGACGATGCTGCTCGACCCCTGCGACAGCACGAATTGTCCGAACAGGACACCGCCCCACACCAAGGCCGCCAGTCCGGGCAGCGCCAACACCACTCGCGCGGGCCTCATGCCGCCTCCAGTCGGCGCACCCATTTGGTCTGCAGCACGCCCGGCCGGTTCGGCGCGATGATCCGGCACGGGTAGCCGTGGTCGGCGTCGAGCGGTTCGCCGTTGAGCCGCAACGCCAGCAACGTCAACGGATCCGCGGTGTGCACGCCGGGCAGGATGCTGGCCCGGTAGAGCCCGTTGAGCTCCAGCGACACCACGTGCAGGTCGGTCCCCGGCTGGGCACCTGCCGTCCGCAGCAGGTCGGGCAGTGCGACCCCGGTCCAGGTCGCCGACTGGCTCCAGCCCTCGACGCACGCGATCGGCAACTCGGCCGTGGTCTGCGGCAACGCCGTGAGCTCCGACAACGAGAATTCGCTGGTACCGGAGCCGGTGACAACTTCAAGTCGCCAGGCCGGATCGTAAGCGGCCGCCAGCACACCAGCGGCAGCTGCGGTCCGGTTCACCGGCACGCCCTGCGGTCCGTTGTCCGTCCGCCACGACAGCACCGACACCCGGCGCAAGGCGGGCACGGTGGCTCCTGCGGTCGCCACCACCGCGACACCGGTGACCAGCGCGGTCGCGCCGAGGAACCCACGCCGGGACAGGCCCTGAGCTGCTGGTTCGTCCCGGCCCACGCGCTCGCCCAGCGCGCGGCTGATGATCGGCAGCTTCACCGCGATGTGCACCAGGATCGAACCGATCGCGATCCAGGCCACCGCGTAGTGCACGGTCGGGAAGTAGAAGTTCCACGGGTAGTTCTGCGCGACGTTGAGCAGGCCGGTGGTCAGTTCGAAGAAGGCCGCGGCGGACAGCACCAGGATCGACACCCGCTCCAGCGCGTGCGGCAGCGAACGCACCAGCGGCTTCTCGAAGAGCTTCGGGTAGACGCTCCAGAGTTTCGCGAACAGCAGCGGAATCGACGCGATACCGGAGATCACGTGCGTGCCCTGGGTGACCCGGTAGAGCCACACCGGCCGACTCGGCCAGCCGAACCAGGACGGCGGATGCTGGATCAGGTGGCTGATCAGACCCGTCACGAAGCACAACCCGAACGTGAGAGCGAGCCACAGCCCGATCCGCGCAGTCGCCCGCTCGTCGTGCGCTGCCGCACCGAACCGCGGCCCCTCCCGCAACCGTCTCAACACGCCAGCGACGCTAGAACGGCCCCGTGCCAGGTGACAGGGTTTGCCTGCTTACCGATTTGTGACGGGCGGACGCCAGTTGCTCAGGACTTTCCGCGCTGCGCCTCGGCGATGCTCGCGGTGTAGTGGTCGGCGATGTCGTCGCTCGTGCACAGCCAAACCTCCGGCGTCGAAGCGATCGTCTTGAGCACGCGCGCCAGGTACTTGAAGCGGTACGGCTGTCCGACGATGAAGGTGTGCAGCGGCAGGGCCATGACCCGGCCGGTGCTGGCCGAGTCCGCGAGCAGTTGCTCGAACTGGTCGAGGACGATCCGCTCGTAGTCGGGACCGGAGAGCCCAGGCGTCGTCACGAACATCATGAAGTCGTTGACGTCCAACGAATACGGCACCGACAGCATGCCCGGGACGTTCAGCTGGAACGGTTGATCGTCGCAGCACCAGTCGAGGAGGTAGCTGATCCCGGCGTCGGCGAGCAGTTCCGGTGTCGCGGCGGTTTCGGTGAGGCCGGGCCCGAGCCAGCCCCGTGGCCGGGCCGGGAGCGCGGCGTCCAGCGTTGCGAACATCTCCTGCAGGAACTGCGGCTCGGCCGCGGGATCCATGTCGTGCGCCATGATCGAGTTGGTCTTGCCGTGCGCGACCCATGCCCAGTCGCGCGCCACGCCAGCCTCGATGATCTCCGGGTACGCGGTGCACACGTCGGAGTTGACGATGCCTGTGGCGCGGATGCCGACTTCGTCGAAGAGGTCCAGCAACCGCCAGAAGCCGACCCGGTTGCCGTATTCGCGCCACCCGTGCGACAGCGGGTCGGGCACCGGACCACCGGCCCGGTCGATCGCGATGTCCGGGCGGAAGCGCTCGATGTTGAGACCGACGTAGAACGCCAACCGGGCGCCGCCCGGAAAGCTCAGCGGCGGTCGGGAGACGATCGGGGAATAGGAGAAGAGTGGCAGTACCGCCTCTCCGCGTTTTTCAGTGGTGGTTGCGTCCACGCGAATCTCGCGTTTCGTGGTTTCTTGTGGCTGGTTTGCGTCACGGTCCCCTGGGGTGCGGTTGAGGAGGGCTGGGGTTGGTACGGGGCTACTCATGTTTCCTCCACGACGCGGATCTTGGCGGTGGGTTCGCATGAATGCTCGAACCATCACATTAATGTGAAGGTCAAACGAGCCCTGCTATGACGTCGGGCACATGTGGAGATAAATAAGAAGGTGCGTGGGTTGGAGCTCGCCTTGGGGTCGTGAGTGGTAACGGTCGTCATGGCGACCATTTCCACTCACGACGCGGCAGCGGCTCGGACGGTAGGTGCTCGTGAGTGAAAGCGCCGGTTCCAACCCAACACCGCTCACAAGCCTCGGCACCACGCACGCCAATCCCGCACCCTTTACGAGTCGCTGGGCCCTGCGGGCGGGCGGAGTCCGTCGAGGATGATGCGCAGGTTTCGGCGCCCTTGATCGGTTTTTGGTTCGAGCCCGATGGTGTGGTCGGCGGGTATCGCGGTCGCGAGGACGAACGGGATGTCCCGCCAGTCGAGGTCATCGCGGATCACGTGCTTGTCCTGCGCCCGCTGGACGAGTTGGCGCACGGCCCGCTGTAGCTGGTTGATCCGCGGCTTGAGATCGAGATGGGCTCCGGCGCCGGACAGCGCGTCGTGCAAACCACAGCTCGACGTCCGCAACCGCACGTAGACCTCGGCGAACTCGACGAAACCCCGCCAAGCGTCGGAGGCTTCGAGCGCACGCCGGGCACTTTCGGTCATCTCGTCGATGGTGTCCGTGAGGATCGCCGCGAGCAGCGCATCCACTGACGGAACCCGCCGGTAGAGCGTCCCCAGGCCCACTCCGGCACGTTGCGCGATGTCACGAGTGGTGACGGCGAGTCCCTGCTCGTCGAGCGCTTGCCGTGCTGCGGTGATCAGCCGCTCGACGTTGCGTTGCGCGTCCGCTCGCGGGCGGGTTTTGCCCTGCGCGAGCAGCGCATCCACTGCGGAGTGCATGGTCGGAGTGTAGCTAACCGGGTCGCCATGTTCCGGTTCTGGTACGGTCGGATAAATGGAACAGCTTGACCCGGTTATGGAGGCGTGCGGATGACCAGGCCGATTCGCGTCGGGGTGCTGGGGGCCAACCCGGACCGGGGGTGGGCCGCGCGTGCGCACCTCCCGGCGATCATCGCGTCGCCCGAATTCGCACTCACTGCCGTCGCGACAACCCGCCAGGACAGCGCGGAAGCCGCGCGTGCGCGGTTCGACGCACGACACGCGTTCACTGATGCCCGCAGCCTCGCGTCGCACCCCGACGTCGATCTAGTGGTAGTCACCGTGAAAGTGCCCGCGCACGTCGAGTTGGTCACTGCGGCGCTGGAGGCTGGCAAGCACGTGTACTGCGAATGGCCGCTGAGCACGACGGCCGCCGAAGCCGCCGCGTTGACCGCGAACGCGAACTCCGCTGGGGTCCATGCGGCTGTTGGCTTGCAGGCGCGTTTCGCCCCCGCCGTGCGCCAAGCCCGCGCGATGATCGCGGACGGCCGCATCGGGACGGTGCAGTCAGCCACGCTTTACAGCGCTCGCAGCAAGGGGAACACGCGTGACGTTCCTGCCTGGACGGCCTACACCTACCACCGCGGAACCGGTGCCGGTCTGGTCGAGGTCCTCGGTGGACACGCGATCGACCTCGTGCAGCACCTGCTCGGTCCGATCCGCGAGCTGTCCGCGAGAACAGCAATCCGAAGCCCCGAACACCGGATCGCCGAAACCGGCGAACCGATCAACGTCACCGCCCCTGACCACTTCCTCGCCAACGCCGAACTCGACAGCGGCGCGGTCATGTCCATCCAACTGCACGACGGCGAAGCGGCCGCACCGAGGACGCGCATCCAGATCGCAGGCACGGAAGGCAACATCGCGCTCACCTCAGTGCCAGAAGCCAACCCCTGGGCGGCGCAACTGCAGATCGGCGAACTAGCGCTCGCCGAATCTCGACCAGAAAGACCACAGTGGACACCGGTGCCGGTACCGGCCGACGACGCGAGCGAACTGCCAACAGAAGTGGCCAACGTAGCGCGTTTGTACCGACAGCTAGCAAAAGATCTCCGAGCAGGCTCGCGCATCACGCCAGACTTCAGAGCAGCCCACGACCTGCACGAACTCATCGAACAGGCCCTGCTGCCCGGCCAGTGAGTCCGGAACCGCCGGTAAGCGCGTGAACGTGCAAGGAATTGTGCAGGCGTCGGCAAGAAAGGGTGGGTTTTCGGTTCTAGCGTCAGCGGTATGGCAGCAGTCACCATCGCCAGTGAGCAGGACGTCGCCGACTTCATCGAAGCGGATCGGCCCGCCGGTTCGCGGATGCGTTGGGTTTGGGTGCTCGGTCTGGGCGGCGTTTTCTTCGAGGCTTATGCCAACGCCGCGCTGTCCGCCGGGCTCGGACCGCTGACCGACGAACTTGGGCTCGCCGCTGGCGAAGTTGGCTTGCTGGCCGGGTCGTCGATGCTCGTGGCGCTGGTGCTCGGGCCGGTGGCGGGGTTGCTCGCCGACCGGCTGGGGCGGGTGCCGATGTTGGTGGCCGCGAAGGTCGTCGCGCTGCTGTCCGCGATCATCGCTTCGACCTCCTCCGACTTGGCGCTGCTGCTGCTCGGGCGAGGTCTTGCTGGCGTGGCTTGGGCGTTCGACTTCGCCGTCGTCATGGCCTACCTCGCCGAGTTCCTGCCGACGCGCAAGCAGAGCAAGCTCAACCGCTGGCAGGGCATCTGGTACGTCGCCACCACCTGCAACCTCCTGATCACGGTTGCCATCTACCAGGCGGGCGTCGGGCAGAGCATCTGGCGCTGGTCGCTCGCGTCGGCCGGGCTGATCGCTGCCGTGCTCGGCGTGCTGCAAGTGTTCCTGCTCAGCGAAAGCCCGCGTTGGCTGGCGAGCAAGGGCCGCTTCGACAAGGCCGCCCGAACACTGCGCGAGATCTACGGCGTCGACGTGGTCGCGGGCTCGGCAACGGCGGCACCCGCGCGGCCGCGGGAGTCGTCGCTGGGCGACATCTCCCAGTTGCTGCGTCGCCCGTACCGGCGGCGCACGGTGCTGGCCGTCGTCACATTCTTCTGCCAGGGTTTGGAATACTTCGCCATCGGCTGGTACCTGCCGGTGATCTCGTTGCAGCTGTTCGGCGACGACTTCACCGCCGCCGCGCTCGGTGCCACGCTGTTCAACGTGTTCGGCATCGTCGGCGGATTCGCTTCAGGCGTGCTGGCCCAGCGGTTCACCATTCGGCGCACCATGCTCGTCGGATTCGCGCTCGCCGCCGTCGTGCTGATCCTGCTCGGCGTCCTCTTCGACGGCATCCCGCTGTGGCTCGCGTTCACGCTGCCCGCGCTGTTCCTGCTGCTGCACTCCGGTGGCCCAGCGCCTGGCGGGATCAGCCTGGCCGCAGCGGCGTATCCGAGCAACCTGCGCGCCCTCGGCTCGGGCGTCACCAACATGGCGGGCAGCACTGGTGGCGTCGTCGGGTCGTTCGTGTTCCCGCTGGTCCTTGACGCACTCGGGGCGGGACCCGCGATCGTCGTGATGGCCGCCATCCCGCTCACCGGGTTCCTGACGTCCTTGTTGATCCGCTGGGATCCGGAACGAGATCAGCGGCCCAGCGACGCGCGCACGGCGGAGACGATCTCCCCAGCACCGGGCACGTAGGCGTCCTCCAATTCGGGGCTGAGCGGGATTGGCGCGAACGGTGCGCCAACCCGCTCGATCGGCGCGTCGAGGTAGTCGAAGGCGGCGTGCTGCACGGCCGCCGCGATCTCAGCTCCGAAACCCCCGTGCTCGACCGCCTCGTGCGCGACGACAAGCCGGTTCGTGCGGCGCACCGAGGCGACGATCGCGTCGAGATCCAGCGGCACGAGCGTGCGCGGATCGATCACCTCGACCTCGACTCCTTCGGCTGCAAGGCTTTTCGCCGCGTCTAGCGCCTCGTGAACGAGTCGCGACAGCGCGACGACCGTGACGTCCCGGCCCTCTCGCAGCACGCGGGCCTGGCCCAGCGGCAGCGGCTTGATGCGGTCCGGCACCGGCCCTCGGCGGAAGTACAAGGTCTTGTTCTCGATGACCACGACCGGGTTGTCGTCGTGGATCGCGCTCGCGAGCAGCCCAGCGGCGTCCTCCGCGCAGCTGGGCATCACCACCTTGAGTCCGGGTATGTGCGTCAGCCAGCTCTCCAGGCTCTGCGAATGCTGGGCGGCACCCCGGTAACCGGCACCGCCCTGGGTGCGCAACACCATCGGCACGCTCAGCTGGCCACCGGACATGAAATGCGCCTTGGCCGCCTGGTTCACCAGTTGGTCCAGGGCGAGGGTGATGAAGTCGATGTACATGATCTCCAGCACCGGCCGCAGGCCGGACTGGGCGGCCCCGACCGCGACACCGCAGATCGCGGCCTCGCTGATCGGTGTGTTGATCAGCCGCTTCGTGCCGAACTCGTCGGCCAGGCCCGCGGTCGTGGTGTACGGCCCGCCTTGTGCGACGTCCTCGCCGAGCACGAACACCCTGGGATCGGCGCGCATCGCCTCGGCGAGCGCGGTGCTGATTGCCTTCGCGTAGGTCGTTTCGGGCACGGCGCTCCTTCACGCGTAGACGAGCGACGCCGCGCGCGCCGCGGACGGCGCCGGGCTCGCCTTGGCGAACTCCACTGCTTCGGCCACCGCCCGTTCGGCGTCTTGCTCGGCGGATGTCACGTCGTCGTCGGTGAACCAGCCAGCCGTGGTGCCCTGCGCGGCCAACCGCCGGATCGGGTCCTTGCGCTGCCAGTCCTCGGCCGACAGCGCTTCCCGGTAGCGGTCCGGGTCGCCCTCGTAGTGGCCGCGCAGCCGGTGGGTCAGGCATTCCAGCAGCGCGGGCCCTTCGCCGTGCCGCGCTCGCGCGAGCACCTGCCCGAACGCCTCCCACACGGCCGCGGCATCGTTGCCGTCGACCGTCTCCCGTGAGAATCCGTACGGGGCAACCACATCTGCTACCCGCTCCACCACAGTGTGCGCCGAGCGGGGTGTGAACTCGGCGAAACCGTTGTTCTCGCAAACGAAGACCACCGGCAGCCGCCACAACGCGGCCAGGTTCACCGACTCCGCGAAGTGGCCAGCCTGCGCGGCGCCGTCTCCGAAGAACACCACGGCCACGGCATCGCGGTCGGACAGCTGGCTGGCGAGCGCGCTGCCGACCGCCATCGGGATGTTGCCGCCCACCACGCCGGTCGCGCCGAGCAGGCCGTGCTCGGTGTCCACCAGGTGCATCGATCCGCCGAGACCCTGGCACAGGCCGCCCGCGCGGCCCATCAGCTCGGCCATGATCCCGTCCAGCGGTGCGCCTTTGGCGATGGCGTGCCCGTGCGCCCGATGTCCGCTGTAGACGGGATCGTCGCTGCGCAACTGCCCGCACACGGTCGCGGCCACCGCCTCCTGGCCGACGCTGAGGTGGATCAGGCCGTGCACCTCGTCGGCGCGCTTGAGCTGCCCGACGCGTTCCTCGAACGCACGGATCCGGCACATCACGCGGAGCGCGGCCAGCGCCGTACTGCCTTCGAACGCGCTCATGTGGTGGCCTTCGCGTCCGCGGCGGGATCGAGCACCGCCCGCACGGCGAGCGCGATCTTGTCCTCGTCGGGCAGCACGTACTCCTCCATCGGCTTGCTGTAGGCGATCGTCGTGTCCAATGCCGTGACGTGCTTGATCGGTGCTCGCAGGTCGGCGAAACCGTGCTCGGACACCTCGCTGGCGATCACGGCGGCCACCGAGGCGTGCCGGGTGGCCTGGTCGACGAGTACCAGCCTGCCGGTCTTCGCGACGGATTCCAGGATCGTCGCGGTGTCCAGCGGTGCGATGGTGCGCGGGTCGATGACCTCGGCGCTGATGCCGTCGGCGGCCAGCCGCTCGGCTGCGGCGAGCGCGCGGTGCACGGTCCAGCCGGTCGCGACGATCGTGACGTCGCTGCCGGAGCGCTTGACGTCGGCCACGCCGAAGGGCACGGCGTAGTCGCCCTCGGGCACCTCGCCGTTGTCCAGCATGAGCAGGTAGTGCTGCAAGTAGAGCACCGGGTTGTCGTCGCGGATCGCCGTGGTCATCAGTCCTTTGGCGTCGGCGGGGGTGGACGGCAGGGCCACCTTGAGGCCGGGCACGCCGAGGAACATCCCGTAGATCGACCCGGTGTGCTGGCCAGCCCAGCCCGCGGTGAAGCCGTAGCCCGCCTTGAGCACCAGCGGCACCCGCACCTGGCCGCCGGTCATGGTGTGCATCCGCGGTGCTTCGTTGACGACCTGGTCCATGGCGACGAGCAGGAACTCGGCCATGTAGAGCTCGACGACCGGTCGGTAGCCAGCCATCGCGGCGCCCACCGCCATCCCGATCTCCGCGGTCTCCGAGATCGGGGTCACCCGCACCCGGTCGCTGCCGAACGCGGTCAGGTACGGATCGTTCTCGGTGGTCGCGATGTTCTGTCCGAAGTAGAGCACGTTGTCGTCGCGTGCCATCTCCTGCCGGATCGCCTCGTCGATCGCTGCGACGTAAGGCAGCTCACGTGCCACGTTCTCCTCCTGAGAGCCCGGTTTTCGAGTGAAGGGCACCTTTGACCGACATACCCGGTCGAAGGTGCCCTTCACCCATCACTGGATCGGTGGGTGGACTGGGCGGTTTCGGTCCGCGCGACCGCCGGGTTCACGAAGCCTCGGCGTAGGCGAGCGCTTCCTCGGGCTCCGGCAGCGGGCTCTCCAACCCGAATTCGACCGCCGCCGCCATCTCGTCCCGCACCACGTTCGCCAGGTCGTCGGCTTCGGCGGCGGTGAGCACACCTCCGGTGACGAGGGCGCCCCGGAACCGGGGGATCGGGTCGCCGCGTTTGGCGGCCTCGTACTCCTCGACCGCGCCGAACACCACGACCGCCTCGTGCTCGGGGAAGTGCAGCGGCACACCGGGCGGCGCGATGATGTTGCCGTGCGCGCTCAGCCGGTACACCTTGGACTCCACGAGCGTCGGCCCCCCGCCCCCGCGCGCCCGCGCGACGGCCTCGGCGACGGTGTCGTGCACGGCGATGGGGTCGCCGCCGTCCACGGTCACACCGGGCATGCTGTATGCGGTGGCCTTGATCGACAACGGCTCACCGGCGGCCGCGTTGGCGTCCTCCTGGTCGCTGCGCGTGACGACGTTGTAGTTGTTGTTCTCCATCACGTACACGATCGGCAGCTTCCAAAGCGACGCGATGTTCAGCGATTCGTGGAAAGCGCCCTGCTTCGACGCGCCGTCGCCGAAGAAGCACAGCACCACCTGCCCCGCGCCGCGCACCTGGGCGGCATACGCGACACCGGTGGCCTGCGGGATGTTCTGCGCGACGATGCCGGAGGTGCCGAGGAATCCGCGGCTGGGATCCGCGAGGTGCATCGAACCGCCGTAGCCCTGGCACAGGCCGGTCTTGCGGCCGTAGATCTCCGCCATGATCAGGCGCGGGTCGGTGCCGAGCACGATCGGGTACCCGTGGCAGCGGTACGTCGCCATCAGCTGGTCGCCGTCGCCGATCGCCGCCAACGAGCCGACGATGGACGCCTCAGCGCCGTCGGCGAGGTGCGTGTGCCCGCGGATGACACCGGGGTGCTCGGTGAAGGTCCGCTTCACCCGCTCCTCGAACTCCCTGACGCGCAGCATCTGGTTGAGCATCCACACCCGGCGGTCGTCGTCGACTCCGCTCACCGTGGGGCCTCCTGCATCGAATCGTGGACGGAGCGCACCGTCCGGTCGAACATTTCGGAGATGGGCAACGCGCGCAGTTCATCGGAGAGCACCTCGACGCCCCACGGGCCGTCGTAGCCGAGTTCGCGCAGCACCGACACGTAGCCCCGCACGTCGAACTCGCCCTCGCCGGGCAGCCGCCGGTACCGCGTGGTCTCCGAGACGTGGTCGGGCATGTCGGCCCGCATCCCGTCGCTGAGTTCTACATAGGACAGATAGCGGGGCGGTATGACGCGCAGGTCCTCCGGTGTCAGACCGAGCTTGCCGAGGTGCCAGAAGTCCACCGCCAGCCCGCTGTTCTCGGCACCGGCGCCCTCGACGACTTCCAGTGCGGTGTCGAGGGTCGGTGCGTTGAGGTCGAAGGGCATCAGCTCGTAGACGATCGGCGCGCGGTGCCGCGTGGCGGCGTCCGCGCACAGCTCGCCGAAGCGGTCGATGAGCTTGGCGCGCTCGCACGGCGTGCCGAGGATGTTGCCGACCTTGATGTGGTGCGCGTCCAGTTCCGCGGCGGCGTCGAAGAGCAGCTTGCGCGTCTCGTCGGAAGCCTGCCTGCCGGGCGTGCCGGGGTCGAGGAACCAGTCGTTGAGGAACTCGATCTCCAACACGTCGAGGCCGTGGTCGCGGAAGATCTGCCCGATCTCGGCGAGACTGCGGTGTTCGAGCAGGTGCGCGAGGTCGGCGTGCCACAGGCCGAGGCCAGCCATCCCGGTGCGCGCGGCTTCGGCGCAGCGCTGCGGCCAGTCGAACAGGCTCCACTCGCGGCCGGTGTGGACCTCGACCGGACCGGCTGTGGTCCAGTACGAGCCGAGTATGCGAGCCGTCATGGGTCGCTCCTTCCCCCGAGCAGCAGGGCCAGCGGTTCGGTGAGCAGTTCACGCACGCGCGCCAGGAATGCCGCCGCGTCGGCGCCGTTGAGGATGCGGTGATCTGCCGTGAGCGTCGCGCGCAGCACGCGGCCTACCGCTAGCACGCCGTCGCGCGCGCACGCGCGTTCCTCGACGGCGCCGACAGCGAGGATCGCCGCTTGCGGTGGGTTGATCACGGCGGTGAACTCGCTCACCCCGTACATCCCGAGGTTCGACACGGTGAACGTGCCGCCGTCGAGTTCGGCGGGTGTGAGCAGACCCGTGCGGGCGCGCTGGGCGAGCGTGTGCGCGGCGCGGTCGATGTCGGTCAGGGTGCGGGTGTCCGCGTCGAACACGGTGGGCACCAACAGCGCGTCCTCAGCTGCCACCGCGATCCCGACGTTGACCCGTCCGTATAGGTGGAAGGTGTCGTCGAGGTATGCCGCATTGACGCGCGGGTGTGCACGCAAGGCGAGCGCGACCGCCTTGACGACCATGGCGTTGTAGGTCGGTGCCTCGCCGGTGACCGTCGCGATCCGGTCCCGCAGCTCGGCGCAAGCGTCCATGCCGATCTCGGTGGTGACCGTGAATTCGGGGATCGTGCGCTTCGCCTCAACCATCCGCGCGGCCACCGTCCGCTGTCCGGTGGTCGGCTCGACGACCGTCACCGCACCCCTGGCATCCTGCTCAGCACTGGCGGATGGCGTGGCCGCCTCGACGTCGGCGCGCACGATCCGCCCACCGGGGCCGGTTCCGTTGATGGCGGCGAGGTCGATGTTCTTGTCCCGAGCGAGTCGTCTTGCCAGCGGAGACGACTTGAGCCGCACGTCCGCGGTGGCCGCTTCGATCCGCGCGATGGGCGCGCCCACCGCGCGGGTTTCGCCCGCCCCGGCAAGGATTTCCAGCCGCCCGGCGAGCTCAGCCTGGTAGGTCACCGTCGCTTTGTCGGTCTCGATCTCGACCAGGTCGTCGCCGGGGCGCACCTGGTCGCCGGACTCCCGCAGCCAGCCGACGATCACCCCGTCGCGCATCGACTCCGACAGCCGGGGCATGAGCATCTCGGACACCGCGTCACCAACCCGCGACGGAACCGGCGTCCACCGGCATCGCGATGCCGGTGACGAACGACGAGTCGTCCGAGCACAACCACGCGACGGCGGCGGCGACCTCGGCCGGATCACCAGGACGGCGCATCGCCTGCGGGCGCAGGATCTCCTCCTGCCGCTGCGGGCTGATGCCGCTCATCAGCGGCGTCATGATCGCTCCAGGGCACACGGCGTTGACCCGGATCCCCTCCTCGGCGTACTCGATGGCGCCGTTCTTGGTCAACCCGACGATGCCGTGCTTGCTGGCGGTGTAAGCGCTGAGCAGTCGCACGCCGCGCAGGCCCGCGTTCGACGAGGTGTTGACGATCGACCCGCCGCCACCGCGCAACATCTGCTGGATCTGGTACTTCATCCCGAGGAAGGTGCCGCGCAGGTTGACCGCGATGACCCGGTCGAACTCGGCGGCCTCGGTGTCGGCGAGCAGCTTGTGCACGCCGATCCCCGCGTTGTTGTGGGCGAAGTCGAGGGAACCGAACCTTTCGACGACGTGCGCGACGAGCGCTTCGTTGTCCTGCTCGCTGGCGACGTCGCAGGCGAAGAACTCGGCCCGCCCGCCAGCGTCCTCGATCGTCCGGACGGTTTCCGCGCCGCCCTCGCGCGCCGATTCGAGATCGGCCACGACGACCGCGGCACCCTCGGCCGCGAGCCGGATCGCGCAGGCCCTGCCGATTCCGCTCGCCGCACCGGTGACCAATCCTGCCTTGCCGTGCATCACGCTCGAAAGCTAAGCGCACCGGGCCGGGAAGACCTTAGTCTGCGTGCGGGATTACTTGCCCATTCATGCGCGTCGCGGCCGCCCGCCGCACCTCCCGCGGGCTCTGGCCGTACTCGCGCTTGAAGACGTTCGAGAAGTGGGCGGCATCGGAGAAACCCCAGCGGAACGCGATTTCCGTGACGGTGCTGGCACCGGGCTGCTCCAACTCGGCGCGGCAGCGCGCCAACCGGGACTTGCGCACGAACGCCGCGACCGACTCGCCGGTGTCCTCGAACAGGCTGTGCAGCGAGCGCAGCGAAATCGCGTGCGCCCTGGCGATGGACTCGGGGCCGAGACCGGGATCCTGCAGGTGGACCCGGATGTAGCGGCGGATGTCGGCGCGCAGCGCATCGCGAGCGGCGGCCTTGCTGCCGGGTAGCCCCGGCTCGACCGCGGCCCGCAGCAACTCCAGCGCAACGTCGGTGGCGGTGCTGACGGCCGAATCCGCACCAGCGGCCAGACCGGGCAATTCGTCGGCGAGCGCGTCCAGGTATCGGACGAGCAGGCGTGTGCTGGGACTTTCGCCGAGCGAGGGCAGCGCCTGCAGGTCGGCCAGCCGCGGGCACACCGCGAGCACCCGGTCCCTCGGGAAGATCAACGTGCGTTTCACGAACGGCTCGACGACCTCGACGTCGACCGGATGCGCACCGTCCCACAGGATTGCCTCACCGGAGGTGACCACGTGCTCGCCGGAGGCGTAGCGGATCCGCTCCGCACCCCGGCGGACCGTCTGGAAGCCGATCGCCGATTCGCCCACGCCGCCCATCAGCACGTCGTGGCGCCCGGAGAACGGCGTGCACACGCAGTCCACCAGCGTCAGCTCGCCGAACCTGCGGCGCACGACCGTGCCCTGGAACTTCTTGGGCGTGCGATGGGTGAACCGGACGTCGAAGCCGACGTGAGTCGACGCCAGGATGTCCGCCCACTCGTCGGCGACGCCGAAGCGGTCGGCCGTTCGCTGGATGCACCAGCGTTCGGGCGCGTTCGACAAGGGCGCCATTGCCCCGCCTCCCTGTTGCCGTGCGATCGTCCGGTCAGCCTGTCTCGAAAGGTGCCCTGCTTTCAACCGCCGTCTTGGCTACGCGCGCGCGAGTTGTTGTCACTTCACGCGGTTCCGACCGCGTTCGCGGAGTGTGGCGGTAGCGTCGCGGAGGGTCTGCGGAAGGGAGTGTCACGTGCGTGCCGGAGTGTTCCGCGGTGCGGGGCGGATGCCGATCGAGCAGGTGCCCGATCCGGTGGCCGGACCCGCCGACGTAGTGCTGGAAGTGCGGGCGTGCGGGGTCTGCGGCTCCGACCTGCACGCCTACACGCAGGGGTTGTTCACCAAGCCCGGCCAGATCATGGGCCACGAATTCGCTGGGGAGGTCGTGTCGGTCGGCGCGGAGGTCGCGGGTATTGCGCGCGGCGACCGGGTGACCGGGCTGCCCATCCAGCCGTGCGGAGCGTGCCGTCGTTGCCGCGAGTCGGTCGGGCACCTGTGCGAGGTGTGGAACACGCGCAGCATTGCGTTCGGGCTGCCGGGTGCCTTCGCGGAGCAGTTGCGGATTCCAGACGCGGTGCTCGGCTACAACGTCCACAAGTTGCCGGACGCCGTGACCTTCGAAGCAGGTGCGCTGGTCGAGCCGCTCGCCGTCGCCGTGCACGCTGTCCGGCAGGCGGCGCTGAGTCCGGGCCAGTCCGCGGTGGTGCTCGGCCTCGGCACGATCGGACTGCAAGTGGCGCAGGTCCTGATGGCCGAAGGAGCGTCGCCGGTGATCGGCGTCGACCGATCGCCGCTGCGCCGGTCGATCGCCGAACGGCTCGGCGTCACGGTGTTCGCCGACGTGGCCGACGTGCCCGGTGACCCGGAGATCGACACCGTCTTCGAGGTGACCGGCGCGCCTGCCCTGGTGGCTCATGCCGCCGAAATAGCCCGCCCACGGGGAACCGTGCTGATCGTGGCGCTCTACGAGGAGCCCGCCCAGTTGGACCCCACGCGGCTGGTGCACAAGGAGCTCACGGTGCGCGGAAGCGCGATGGTCACCCCGGAGGACTTCCGCGACGCCATCGACCTGCTCGCAACCGGAAAGGCCCAGACGGAACCCCTGATCACGCACCGCAAACCGCTGGCCGAACTGGGCGCCGCCTTCGACGCGCAAACGGACGCGGACCAAGCGGTGAAGGTCATGGTCGTGAACGACTAGGGACTGTTTCAGCAGTGGCCTGCCCGGACCGCAAGTGGCTACGCCGCCGGTAAAACCAGCCCCGGCCGCGCAGCCGGTTTCGAACGGGGACCGCCGATCTCCTGCGGCTGCGGTCGCCTGTCAATGTGGCCGTCACCGCCAGGTAGGCTCCGCACCGTGACGGATGATGCACGGGATGGCGACATCGCCGCAGCTGAGGCCGATCTTCCGGTCATCGACATGTCTGTTCCCAGCATTGCACGGGTCTACGACGCATTCGTCGGCGGCAAGGACAACTACGAGGTCGACCGCGCGCTGTACCGGCAGGTGCTGGAATTCGCGCCGGAAGCGCCCGCGTTCGCGCGCGAGCACCGCGACTGGCTGATCCGGGTCGTCCGCTTCCTCGCTGGCACCGCCGGAATCGACCAGTTCCTCGACTGCGGCTCCGGGCTGCCCACCGCGGAGAACACCCACCAGGTGGCACAGCGCGTCAACTCCGAAGCGCGGGTCGTCTACGTCGACAACGACCCGGTCGTGCAAGCCCATGGGCGGGCGTTGCTGGAGGAGAACGATCGAACTCGCTTCGTCGCGGGCGATCTGACGGATCCGGCTGCTCTGCTGGCCGATCCGATGGTGCGCGGGCACCTCGACTTCAACCGGCCCCTCGCGCTCATCCAGTGCAGCACCATCCACCACGTGCCCGATTCGCAGGATCCGAACGGGATCATGGTGGCTTACATCGACGCGCTGCCATCCGGCTCCTACGTCGCCCTGACCCACTGGTACGACCCGGCCGACGGCAGTGGCGTCAGCGCAACCGCACGCCGCATCCAGGACTTGTTCAACAACGGCGGACTGGGCTCGGCGACGTTCCGCAGCCGAGCCCAGATCGAGTCGCTGTTCACCGGACTGGAACTGCTCGAACCGGGACTGACCCGAATCGCGGACTGGTGGCCGAGCGGACCGAGGCTCAAGCCCCTCGCCGACATCGACGACATAGTCCTCGGCGGCGTCGGACGCAAGCCGTGAATCCCCGCGACCACACTCTGCACCACAGGATGACGGGCCCGATTGGGGTCGCGAGTGCGTAACCGGGCTCCAGTCCGGCTGTGCACTCACGAGATCTTGACGCCTCGTGCGGGTACGGCTTAATGTCCGTTGCGCGAAGTTTCTGAAACTTTCCGGAACTTTCCGGGAGACGTCGGTACCCAGGAGCGGAGTCCGCGATGATGCCGAACCGCCTCGTCACCGCCACTTTCGTCGCAGCGCTCGCAGTTCCGCTGGTAGCCCAAGCCGCTGCTGCGCAACCCACCGATCGCGGCGCGCCCGACACGCTGCGCGCGGCGGCGCCCGAGGGGTTCGTCATCGGATCGGCCGTCGCAGGCGGCGGCCACCACTCGGAACAGCCCTATCCCGATCCGTTCACTTCGGACGCGCCGTACCGGGACGTGCTCGCCAGCGAGTTCAGCTCGGTCTCGGCGGAGAACCAGATGAAGTGGGAGTACCTCCACCCCGAGCGGGACCGCTACGAGTTCGGCATGGCCGACGCGATCGTCAGCTTCGCCGAGCAGCACGGCCAAGCGGTGCGCGGGCACACCCTGCTGTGGCACAGCCAGAATCCCGAGTGGTTGGACAACGGCGACTTCTCCGCCGACGAGCTCCGCGAGATCCTGCGCGAGCACATCATGACCGTGGTGGGCCGCTACGCGGGCCGCATCCAGCAGTGGGACGTGGCCAACGAGATCTTCGACGACTCCGGCAACCTGCGGACAGCGGAGAACATCTGGCTCCGCGAGCTCGGACCGACCATCATCGCCGACGCGTTCCGCTGGGCCCACGAAGCCGATCCCGAGGCGGAGCTGTTCTTCAACGATTTCGGCGTCGAGGGCGTCAACGCCAAGAGCGACGCCTACTACGCGCTCATCAAGGACCTGCAGGCCCAAGGCGTGCCGGTGCACGGCTTCTCCGCGCAGGCCCACCTGAGCATCGAGTACGGTTTCCCCGCCGACCTGGAGGAAAACCTCCGCAGGTTCGACGAACTCGGCCTCGCCACCGCCATCACCGAGCTCGACGTGCGGATGATCCTGCCCGACAACGGCGTGCCGACCGATGCGCAGCTGGCGCAGCAGGCCGACTACTACCGCCGAACACTGGTCGCCTGCCTGAACGTCGACGGCTGCGACTCGTTCACCATCTGGGGCTGCACGGACAAGTACTCCTGGGTCCCGGTGACTTTCCCCGAAGAAGGAGCGGCAACGGTCATGTGGGACGGCTTCGTCCGCAAACCCGCCTATTTCGCGCTGCGCGACACGCTCGCCCAGACACGGGACAACCGCTGATCCAGGACCTGATCAACACCGATGATCCGAGGTCGCTGCGGGTCATGCGACCGGTACCCGCATCACCGGCCGGTAGTAACCGGCGGGCCACGGTTCGTCGCCGATCTCAACCAGGGCGGGAGGTTCGTAGGTGAGCTCGTGCTCGGTCATGCGATCAACTTCTTTTCGGGAGTGCTTTGGTGTTCCGCGTACGCCGAACGCTCGATGTGCGCTGGCATCCGGTCAGGGACCCGAGAGTCCCGTTCCGGTAAATGCCGTAGTTGTCCAGAGCGCTTTCTTCGCACTTTCCTGCCAGGGCGGGTGAAACGCAGACGCCCTGCGCCCCTGAGCCGTGCGGTCATCGGGACCTCCGGATGACCGCCGCACCGAGCGGGGCGAGCACGACCTGCTCGCGCACTTCCTCGCCGGACAGCAGATCCGTGCCGCCGGGCGACACCGGGATGGTCGCTTCCTCGTCGGCGCTGTGGTTGAGCAGGAACAGGAACTCCTCCTGCTCGCCCTGCCTGGTGGTGCATTCGACGTGGCTTGGCACGTTCGGGTGCGGCTGGGTGACGTCGGCCGCTGCGACGGCCTCCAGCAAGACCTGGTTGAAGGTGAGCTCGTCCAGCAGCGTCGCCAGGTACACGACTAGTCCGACGGCAGCCCGATTTGGTCGAGCAGGTTGACGATCGGGCTGGTGCCGGGCAGGTAGAGGAACGCCCAGATGATCGAGGCGATCACGCCGGGAATGGCGTAGGGCAGGAACGCGACCATCTGGAACACGCTGCGCAGCCGGACCACCACGGTGTCGAAGATCAACGCCATCAGCAGCGCCAACCCGAGCAACAGCGCGCAGCGCGGATGTTCCTCTGCGGCAAGGGATTCCGAGCTGGGCTCCGTGCAGCGGAGGTCGGGCTAGCGGTGGGCTGAACGGTGGCGGGCGGCGAGCCGTTGCGAGCTCTGCCGGATGATGAGCTCCGGGGCCACCTGCACGCGCTTTTGAAAGTTTCGGTCGCCACCGATCTGGTCCAGGAGCAGTTCGATGCTCCGCTGGCCCACGGAGGCGAAGTCCTGCCGGACCGTGGTCAGCGGCGGTGGGTAGTACGCGGCTTCCGGGACGTCGTCGAAACCGGCCACGACGACGTCGTCGGGTACCGCGATACCCGCCTCCGCGAAGGCGTGCAGCAGACCGATCGCCATCTGGTCGTTGGCCACGAACACCGCCTGCACGTCACCCCGTCTCGCCAGTTTGCGGCCGATTTCGTAGCCGTTCGCGGGGCTCCAATCGCCGCGCGGCGGATCGGGTACCCGTGCACCGGCGTGCACGAGTTCCTGCTGCCATCCGGCCAGCCGCGCCTCGGCCTCCAGCCAGTTGGCCGGTCCGGCCACGTGCCACACCGTGTCGACGCCCTGGTCCAGCAGGTGCCGCGTGGCCATCCGCGCGCCGAGTTCCTGGTCGACGCTGACGACCGGCAGCCCCGGAGCGACGCCTCCTTCGGCCACGACCAGGGGCAGCGTGTCGCGCAGCGTGTCGAGCGCGGCGACCGTCCCCAGGACCGGGGCGATCACGACGATCCCCTCCACGCCCTGATCGGTCAGCCGAGACACCGCCTCGCGCAGGCTGGCCGGGGTCGGTACCCCGGAGTTCGCGACGGCGACGAAGTAACCGGCCTCGCGCGCCGCGCGCTCGACGCCGTTGAGGGTTCGCATCGGCCCGTACAGCGTGGTCTCGTACCCGATCACGCCCAGCGCCTGGGAGCGCTTGGTCACCAGGGCGCGGGCGGCGCTGTTGCGCCGGTACCCCAACCGCTCGATCGCTTCCTGGACGCGTCGGCGGGTGTCGGGGCGAACCGAAGGGTGACCGTTGAGCACCCGCGAGACCGTCTGGTGGGAAACGCCAGCGGCCCGCGCGACATCCGTCACGGTCGCTGCCCTACCGGCCCGGTCGGGCAGATTCGGCTGACTGGCCATTCGCGGTCTCTCGCAATTTGGCCCGGAGTGGTCATGGGCCGTGTCCTGCCGAGGAAATAGCTCCTCAGTCGTTCGCAGTACCGACACTACATGTTAGCGCTAACAGATCTTTGATCATACTGTCCGCAGGCGAGCGGCCATCACGGGATCTTCGATCCGCTGTTGAGTTCGGGCATCGACCGGAATCCGCGATTTGTTCTTTAATTCTCCGTTTTCCGGCTGACCGTGACGCGCTGATTCGAACACGCCGTGCAGCCGGGGCAGCCACTCGCTGGTCGTGAGTTCCAGCAGCAGGCAGCTCGAATACCTGCCAGCCGCCAGGACGAATGGCGGCTGGCGGTGACGACATCCGGCTCGCGCGGCGCCACGCTCGCAATGGGGGTTCGTCAAGCGGGGCCCGAGGAGAGAGCAACCATGATGCCATCAGCAGCGGGCGCGGCCCCGGACCAAGCCGAATCCACCGAAACCCAGCCGCGCAAGCCGCGGACCAGACCGGGGTGGGTGCGGATCTTCGTCAGCGGACTGGTGCTGTGGTTGGGCTCGGTGCTGGTCACGTTCACGACCGGGAACGTCACCCTGATCCCCACCATCATCCTGCTGGGCAGCTTCCTGATCCCGGTCACCTTCGTCGCCTACGCCTTCGAGCACTCCGATCAGGTCGTCACCGGCCAGCGGGTCTTCACCGCCTTCGTGTCCGGCGGGGTGCTCGGTGTGCTGGGGGCCTCCGTCCTGGAGTCCGCCTTCCTCGGCCGTCCTTTCGGGCTGACCTACCTCGGCGTCGGACTGATCGAGGAGGCCGTCAAGCTCGCGGCGCTGTGGTTGCTGGCGCGGCGCTTGCCCCGCTACACGATGCGGGACGGGATGGTGCTGGGTGCCGCCGTCGGGTTCGGCTTCGCCGCGTTCGAAAGCGCTGGCTACGCCTTCAACGCGCTGTTCACCTCTGGCGGCGGCCTGTCGCTGCTGAACCTGGTCGAGACCGAGGCGCTGCGCGGCATCGCGGCACCGGTCGGGCACGGGCTGTGGACGGCGATCCTCGGCGCGGCGCTGTTCGCGACCGCCGCGCGGCGTGGCCGACTGAGGCTCGGCGGCGCGATCTTCGGTTGGTACGCGCTGGTGGTTGTGCTGCATGCCATGTGGGACGGCTCGCGGGGTATCGCGGGCTGGCTGACGCTGGTGCTGACCGGCACGCCGCGGCAGTGGCTGCTGATCGAACTCGGCGCGGCGTCAACCGCGACCCAGGGCCAACTGCACCTGTACACGGCGCTGATCTGGGTGTTGTTGCTGGTGGACGCGCTCATAGGTGTCCTGGCGCTGCACGGTCGCTGGCGGCGGGCGACCGCCACGCCGCGTCCGCCCGCGGAAGACGACGCGAATGACCGAATGTGATCAGCCGCGACCCGAACTCGCAGGAATGCGCTTCGGGGGTCGCGCTGGAAGGGTGGCGTTGTGTTCCGATGCCTGATCGTCGACGACAGTCCGCGTTTCGCCGCTGCCGCTCGCGGGCTGCTGGAAGGCGGGGACATCGCGGTCGTCGGGGTGGCCGCCACCGGTGCGGAGGCGTTGTGGCGGGCGGCCGAAATGCGGCCGGACTTCGCCCTGGTGGACATCGATCTCGGTGAGCAGAGCGGCTTCGACGTGGTCCGGCGACTGCACCGCGAAGCTGGCCTCGCGCCGTCCCGGCTGATCCTGATCTCCACCCACGCCGAGCAGGACTACGCGGAGCTGATCGAGGCCAGTCCGGTGGTCGGGTTCCTGTCCAAGACCGAGCTGTCCACCGCCGCCATCCACGAACTGCTCCGGCGAGCCCACGACGACGAGGGACCGGTCAGCGGGCTTCCAGGAAGGTGACCACGGCCAGCACCCGGCGGTGCACGTCGTCGGTTTCCCCGAGATTCAGCTTGGCCAGCACGTGCCGCACATGCTTCTCCACCGTTCCCTCCGTGAGCCACAACCGGCGGGCGATGCCCGCGTTGGAGCGCCCTTCGGCCATCAATGCCAAGACCTCGCGCTCCCGCGCGCTGAGCGCGGCGAGCGGGTCGTCGCGCCGGTGTGCGGTGACCAGTTCCCGCACGAGCGCAGGGTCCACGACCGAACCCCCTTTGGCGATGCGCTCCAGCGTGTCGACGAATTCGTCGACGTTGGTGATGCGGTTCTTGAGCAGGTAACCGATCCGCTGCCCGGTGGCCAGCAGTTCCATCGCGTGCTCCACCTCCGCATGCGCGGACAGCACCAGGATGGCGGTCTCGGGGAACTCGGCGCGGATCACCCGTGCCGCGTCCAGGCCCTCGGTGGTGTGCGTCGGGGGCATCCGGATGTCGACCACCACCAGCTCGGGAACCAGGTCGCGCACCAGCGCGAGCAACCCCGAGCTGTCGCCAGCCTGCCCGACGACGTCGAAACCCGACCGTTCGAGCAGACTGGCCAGGCCCTCGCGAAGCAGGACGTCGTCCTCGGCCAGAACTACTCGCACCACGGCTCCATCGGTTTGACCAGCATCTTCGACCAGCGTCTCACCGGTAAGCGTCCCACGCTGTGGGCATGTCGTGGAGACCGCGCAACCCGTCCGAGCCCCAGCTCAGCGCCGGGCTGACGCGCCGCATGCTCATCGCCAGCGGCCTGCTCGCGCTGGTCATCGGTGCTGCCTTCGCCGTCCTGCTCGCCTCGGTCGCCGACCTGCGCGCGTCGGAGCGCAGCACCCGCCAGTCCGAAGAGGTGGTCGTCGCGGCCAACCGGCTGGAGCGGCTGGTCGTGGACGTCGAGGCGGGCGAGCGCGGATTCCTCGTCACCGGGCAGGACGACAGCCTCGCGCTGTGGCGATCCGGGCAGGCTGCCATTCCCGCGCAGGCCGAGACGCTGCAACGCTTGGTGGCCGACAGCCCCGGACAGCTCGGCCTGGCCAGGCAGATCCAGCAGGCTGCCAACGCCTACATCCAGGACTACTCGACCCCGTTGGTCGAGACCGCGCGACGAGACCTGGCCGCCGCCCGAGCTCAAGCGGCCAACGGCGAGGGAGTGCGACGCATCGACGCGATCCGGGCTGAGTTCGACCGCCTGGTGACGGTCGAACAGGGTCTGGAGGTGGAGAGGCAGAGCCGCTCCGGCGCGGCTGGCCGCCGCGCCATCGCCGCGGCCGCCACCGGTCTCGCCGGATCGATCCTGCTCATCGTCATTTTCGCGGCCTACCTCGCCCGCGTGATCGTCGGGCCGGTCCGCCGGGCCGCGGCGATGGCCGGTCGGCTCGCCAGCGGCGACCTCGGCGCGCGGCTGCCGGAGCGCGGTGTTGGCGAGATCGGTGTCCTGGAACGCAGTTTCAACACGATGGCGCGCTCGCTGCAGTCCAGCCGGGAAGAGCTCGCCGCCTCGCGGGCCCGGATCGTGGCCGCGGCGGACCAGGCGCGGCGACGCATCGAGCGCGACTTGCACGACGGCGTCCAACAGCGGCTGGTGTCGCTGGCACTGGAACTGCGCGCTGCGGAGGCGGCCGCGACACCCGAGCTCAAGCAGCGGCTGGCCGGTGTCACCAGCGAGCTGGTGGGTGCGACCGACGACCTGCGGGAGCTGTCCCGTGGTATCCACCCGGCGATGCTGTCCGAGGGCGGACTACCGCCTGCGCTCCGGGCGCTGGCCCGCCGCTCGGCGGTGCCGGTCGAGCTCACCGCGGACATCCCGGAGCGGCCGCTCGAACAGGTCGAGGTGGCGGCGTACTACGTCGTCTCCGAGGCGCTCACCAACGCAGCCAAGCACGCCCGCGCATCGGTGGTCCACGTGGCGGTGTGGGCGCGGGACGACGGCCTGCACCTGGTGGTCCGCGACGACGGCGTCGGTGGTGCGACGACCGGGCAGGGCTCGGGACTGGTCGGGCTGACCGACCGGGTCCAGGCGCTGGGCGGAACGATCACGATCACCAGCCCGCCAGGCGAGGGCACCACGCTGGTGGTGGATCTCCCCACCGAAGTCCGCTGACCAGCACCCGGCCACCAACCCTTCGCTTCGGTCACACGTCGAATATCGCCGCACCGAGACCTCCAGTACGAGGTGAATATTCCAAAATCTCCACACCACAGCCTGTCAACCGCATCGGTGGACCACTCGCCGATAGTCGCAATTCCGGGCGGCGGCACTTAGCGTGTTTAACGCCCACAATGGCGAGATTCTCAATTTGAGAATGTTCCTCCGAGAGGAGCGTCCAGTGACGACGGCACTCGACAACCTGCATGTGGTGATGCTGGAATCCCTCCAAGATCCAGAGGTTGACGTCAAGAACTACAAGAACAACTTCCACACCCTGACATCCACTGCTGGCCAGGTTTATAGCTACAAGATTGCGCAGCTGAACGACCCCTCGCAGTGGCCTGGCGGTGCGGGGGCGTATTACGCGGCGCAGCAGAGCTGGAACAACGTCGCGTACGACCTCCAGAACTGGGCCAATACGACCCTCAAAAAGGCCAATTTGAACATCAGCGATTTCGTCTACGACGACGTCACGATTTCCCCTCGGTTGACCGAAGCGATCAAGTGTGCAGAACAATTGATCCAGAACCCGGGCGACGACCAGACGAAGGTCGACTTCCAAAAGGTGTCGAGGTGTAGCGAACCTTGGGAACATCGACCTTCGCACGTCGTTTTCAACTTGTTCGTCACGTCAACTTGGGGTGTTCGGCTATTCCGAGTCCGTCATGCCTGCCAGTTCCGTTAGCCGACGTTCGATGAAGCGCCGCTCGGCGCCGTCGTCGGTGAGTAGTCGGGCACGTCGGTAGGCGTCGCGCGCCTCGTCGATGCGCCCCAGTCGTCGCAAGAGCTCGGCTCTGGTCGAGTGCAGGTAGCGGAAGTCCTCGAGTCCGAGTTGGTCGACGATGTGAAGGCCCGCATCGGGGCCGTCCGTCTCCGCGACTGCGATCGCGCGGTTGAGCTCCACGACGGGGGAGCCGGTCAGGCGCGCTAGCTTGCTGTACAGCGCTCCGATCTGCGCCCAGTCGCATGGAACCTCGGCATGCAAGGAGGCGATGGCAGCCTGGATGACATAGGGCCCGCGCCCGCCCAGGGCGAGCGCCCGATCGAGCTCGGCGCGGCCTGCGGCGATCAGCTTGGGGTCCCACCGCGATCGGTCCTGATCATCCAGCAGCACGAGTTCGCCATTGCTGAACCGCGCCTCGCGGCGAGAGTCGTGCAAGAGCATCATTGCCCGCAGCCCGAGAACCTCCGGGTCGTCCGGGAGCAGTTCGGCCAGCGCCCGTCCCAGCCAGAGTGCCTCCGCGGCCAGCTCGTCACGCCCGCCGTAGCCCTCGTTGAAGATCAAGTAGACAACCGCGAGTACGGCATCGAGACGTTCGCGGAGCAGGTGATCTGGTGGCACCCGAAACGGGATCCTCGCGGCTTTGATCTTGCGTTTGGCGCGCACCAGTCGCTGTGCCATCGTTGATTCGGGCACCAAGAAGGCGCGGGCGATCTCGTCAGTACGGAGCCCGCCCAGGGTGCGCAGGGTGAGCGCCACCTGCGCTTCTACCGCAAGCGCCGGATGGCAGCAGGTGAAGATGAGTTCCAGACGCTCGTCCCGGAAAGTCAGTGGCGGTTCTGGCACGTCCCGACGCCCTTCGCTTATGAGCACCCCAAGCTTGGCCGCCAGGACCCGGTCGCGACGGATGCGGTCGGTCGCTCTGTTGCGCGCCGTCGTCGTCAGCCAGGCGCGCGGGTTCCGTGGGACGCCCTCGCGTTGCCACCGGTCGGCGGCTGTCGCGAAGGCCTCCTGTGCTGCTTCCTCTGCGAGGTCGAAGTCCCCGACGAACCCGACCACGCTCGCCACGATGCGGCCCCATTCCTCTCGGAAGACCCGCTCGAGCTCGATTACCAATACACCTCCGAGGGACGAATCTCCACGGCGCCGCCGTACCGCGCCGCTGGAACACGAGCGGCCACCTCGATGGCCGCGTCGAGGTCCTCGGCCTCCAGGATGAACAAGCTGCCCACAGCCTCTTTCATCCCTACGAACGGGCCGTCGGTCGTCAGAGTCTTGCCGCCTTCCACGCGGACGGTGGTCGCGTTCGCCGGCACACCCAGCGGCGGTACCGACGTAACGCCCGCCATCTGCCTGATGCCCTGGTAGTCGTCGTGCACCTGTTGCTGTTCATCCTCCGGCAGCGAGGCCTGCCGCTCCTGGGCGTCGCCCTGATAGACCAGCATCACGTACTTCATTCCATCTCCTCCTGCTCTCTGCCAGCCGCCTTCATCAGGCCAGGGATTCGAGATACTCCTGCGTCTCTCGCTTCTTGAAGTATTGCGCCCAGCCAGCCGGCTGCGCCCCGAACTGAGGTTCGCGGGCGGTTGGGTCCGCACCGTGCTCGACCAGAACTCTCACGGTCGCCAACTCGCCGGCCGCCGCCGCGTGGTGCAAGGGTGTGACGCCGTCGGAGGTGACGCCGTTGACCTCGAAACCAAGGGTCACGAGCAGTCGAAGCGCCGACCAGTTACGCGACTCGGCAAGCCGCGGCACCAAGTCCGCGTGTTCATCGCGCAGCCCGGGTTCTGCGGCCAGCAGCGACTGCAGCGTCGTCTCGTCAGCAGCCTCGGCCGCCTCTACAAAATTCATGTTCCTACTCCTCACGTGATGGCCACTCAAACCCAGGAACTACCGGTGAGCTCCAGGCCCGAACTCGCTGACCGGGCCGTTCAACCACTAAGACGAATGAGCAGTCGCGGAATCGACAGCTCCAGGCGAAAAGGCTGACTGCTTACGAGGCTCCGCGCGTGCCTAGCCATGCGTGGGAGCTTGGCGAACTGACCCTCAACTTTGATCGGCGCCAAGGATCGGGACCTCGACCTCGACCTCTACCCGACCACGGCCCCGGCACCCGCTACACCCTGCGCTGGGGTCGGTCGGCGTTGCGCGACTTCGCGGTGGTGCCGCCCGGCAAGGGGATCATGCACCAGGTGAGCCTGGATAAGCTCGCGCGCGTCGTCGTGGCCGAAGCGGGCTGGGCGTACCCCGACATCTGCGTCGGCACCGACTCGCACACCACCATGGTCAACGGCATCGGCGTGCTGGGCTGGGGGATAGGCGGAATCGAAGCCGAAGCGGCCATGCTCGGCGAGTCCATCAACATGCTGCTGCCCGCGGTCGTCGGCGTCCGGCTCACCGGCGCGCTGCCGGACGGGGCTACCGCGACGGACCTCGTGCTCACGATCACCGAACTGATGCGCGGGCACGGGGTCGTGAGCAAGATCGTCGAGTTCTACGGCGCGGGTGTCGGAGGGCTCTCGGTGCCCGACCACGAGCCCGGAGTTCGGTTCGACCCGCGCCTACTTCCCGATCGACGCGGAAACGATCCGCTACCTGCGGTTCACCGGACGCGCAGCCGACCAGGTCGCGCTCATCGAGGCGTACGCGAAGGCGCAAGGCTTGTGGCACCAGCCGGAATCGGTCGCCGACTACACGGAAACGGTCGAATTCGACCTGAGCACCGTGCAGCCGTCGCTGGCCGGACCACGACGGCCCCAGGACCGAGTTCCGCTGCGCGACGCATCGCGGAATTTCCGCACCGCACTCGCCGAATCATCACCCGATGCGGACCCAGCCACGACCATCCCGCTGCAACTGAACGGCACCGAGCACGCACTGCACCACGGCGTCGTGGGAATCGCGGCGATCACCTCGTGCACGAACACGTCGAACCCGGCCGTGATGATCACCGCCGGTCTGCTGGCGCGCAACGCGGTGCGGCGCGGGCCGCGGAGCAAGCCGTCGGGAGGTGTTGCGCGCGGCCGTCGGTGCACGACCTTCACCGAATCCGGAGAGTCTGCGGGTGGCGATTTCCCGCGAAATCGTCACCCATCCCCCCACGAGGAGCGCCGATTTCGCGAGAAATCGGCGCGTCCGCTCTCACTGCCCAGCGCGGACTTCGGCTGCTACGGCGACCACGATCGTCGCGGCACCGGCTAGGACCACCGGGTGGAAGGGCTCGCGGAGGGCGAACACTCCGATCAGGTAGGCGACGACCGGGACCGCATAGGCGTAGGTGCTGACCAGGGCAACCGGGGCAGCCCGCAGCAGCCAGTTGTAGAGCACGAAACCGGCCAACGAATCGATCAACACCAAGTAGCCGAGCGCGAGCCAGGAGCCGGTGGCGACTGCGGCAGGCGCGAAATCGCCCGGCTCGCCCCGGAAAACGCCGATGGCGAGCAGAACCAGGCCGCCGACCAGCAGTTGCACGACGGTCGCGGCCCGCGCGCCCGGCAGCGAACCCGACCGCGACGCCCACAGCGTCCCGCCCGCCCAACTGATCGCGGCGCCAACCACCACGAGCACCCACGCCGACCACCGGACACCGCCTCCTGAACCGGCGACCAGCACCACGACCACCCCGGCGAAGCCGACCAGCAGCCGCGCGACACCAGCCCGAGTTGGCCGATCACCGACGGCGACCCGCAGCACCACGACCCACAGCGGGACGACCGCCACCAGCAGAGCGGCGGTGCTGGCGAAGACGTGCTGCTCGGCGACGGCCACCATGCCCTGCGCGCCCAGCAAACAAACGCCGACCCCGGCGGCGGTGCTGAGTTGCCGACGGCTCAGCCCGCGCAGCGCGCTGGGCCGGGCGGCGCCGAGCACGATCCCGGCCACCACGAAGACAGTTCCGGAAGCCAGCAGCGGAGGCAGCGTCGCCACCATCACCCGCATCGCCGGGAACGACGAGCCCCAGCACAACCACAACCCCAGCATCGCCAGGACCACCGCGGTCGAAGCGCGTGGCCGAGACGAAGTCGTCACCGGAGAGGACATCCCACCGATCCTCCCAGGAATGTCCAACGATTTGCTCGATCCAGATCCGGAGTCCGCTGTGGACGGGCAAGGTCCAGTCGTGAGTGCGAAACCGGCCTCCAGCCCGGTTGTGCACTCACGATCGCGTTCGGGTGAAGGGTGAGGGGCACCTTTTACCAAGTAAGTTGGTGAAGGGTGCCCCTCACCTGTTCCCGTCGCCGGTTGGGGTGACGAAGTGTGGGCTCGTTAGAAGGGGCTCTTGCGGAGTCCGAAGTGGACTTGGGCGATCTTCATCGCCGTCCACTGGTACTGGGCCGAGATGTGTCCTCGGTACATCGAGACGTCGCGGAAGTAGCGTTGGATCGGGTGTCCGGCTCGGGCCGCGGACGAGCCCGCGGAGCGGTAGAGCAGGCCCACCGCTTCGCTGGCCAGCTCACCGGCTCGCTGGATGATCCCGTACAGGCGGACGTCCTTCTCCATGGTGAAGGTGATTCCCCGTTCGACCAGATCCGCGCAGTACTCCATGTACTGGTCGCAGGCTCGGATCACGATCGCCTCCGCCGCGTCGGTCATGGTCATGGCCATGCCGAGGTCGGCTTGGTGGTGCGGGTCGTCGCGGCGCAGGCCGAACGGCGGGAAGAGCATCGTCCGGGTGTTGATGATGTCCTCGTACTCGTCCACGGCGGCCTTGGCCGCGCCCACCATCGGCGTGACCAGGGCCAAGTGGAAGAACGCGGCGACCGGCCCGAGGTACATCGGGTTGCCGTGCAGCTCGTTGCCTTCCGAAGGCTTTTCGTAGTCGTGGTTCACCCAGTCGAACAGGCAGGTGCGGTGCGCGGGCACGAACACGTCGTCGGCGACCACGGTGTTCGAGCCGCTGCCGCGCAGACCGAGCGTGCCATCACCGCTCCAGTCGTCGAGCACCCGGAACTCGCCGCGCGGGATGATCGCCGCGATGATCTCGGGCAGGCCGTCCGGCCCGACGCTGTCCTTGACGGTGGCGTTCACGGTGGCATACGTGGAGTAGGGGACACCGGACTGGTAAGGCGATGCGCCGGTCACCCGGAATCCGCCGTCGACCGGCGTGGCCTCGACCGCGCCCGCGACGCTGTGCGAGGACCGGAAGTACCCGGCCGGGTTGTTGAACACCTCGTCCTGTGCCTCGGCTGACCAGTGCGACGCGGTGGTCAGGTTGTGGTTGTGGCCGAGGCTGTAGCACCAACCGGTGGAGGGGTCGCCTCGGGAGATCTCGATGACCACCCGCGCGTAGGCGGACAGGTCCATTTCGAGCCCGCCGTATCGGCGCGGGGTCAGGATTCGGTACAGGTCGGCGTCCATCAGGGCGTGGTGCACGTCTTCGTCGTAATGCCCCCTGGCCTCCGCGGCGTCCTGCTGCGCGCGGAGCATGGGGCGCAGGTCCGCGGCCCGCTGGACCAACTCGCGGGCCGTCGGTTCGTTGCCGACCGACCCGACCTGGTCAGCCAAGTGGTGCGTCAGATCCACGATGCCCTCGCCTTCGACGTTGCGGTTGCCGGACTTCGCTGCTGGGTCGTTGCGGGTAACTCGAATCCGGTTCCCCGGCCGTTTGCTGTCGTACCAGAGTTCCAAGCCGCCCGGTAGTCGCTTTCCGCACGAAGGAGACCTGTTCGGGCCGCGCCAACCGAGTGGTAGATGGGCGAAACTCCGCGCAGGGGCCGGAAACTCCGTGCGGCTGCCGCGCTGAGCTGGTGAAACCCAGATTCCGGGCTTCGCTGAACCGGCGGGAACGTAGCCGCGCGGCCGGTCCCGATCCTGGCATCCCGCGGCAAACCGGACGCAGGCGTGCAGATGCTCTCCCAGGCGAGGTTTATCAGGTTCTTGACGGTCGTCGCGGAATGCTGCAATATCCTCAACGCACGACGAGGTGCATCCGGTTTCTCCCACGGTCGTCAGCACCTCGGACTCCATTGTGGACAGGACGAGGTCTGTTATGCCCTCTCGACGGTTTTCGCGGTTGCCGCGCGGTCTCCTGGTTCTCATCGCCGTACTTCTCGCGCTGGTCACCAGTGCCTGTGCCGGGGGCAGTGCGAACAACAGCAACACGATCACGCTCGGGCTCCCGGTCGAGGCCACCACGCTGGCCTCGGTCTACCTGGCCAACGAGCGGAACATGTGGGCCGAACGCGGTCTCACCGTCAACACCGTGACCTTCAAAGGCGACGCCGAACTGGCCAAAGCCGTGCTCTCCGGCGACGTCGACGTGGCGATCGGTTCGCTGACCGGGCCGCTGACCGCAGAAGAGGCTGGCCAGGACGTCAAGGTGTTCTACGGCGGTTTCGACATGACCGCGTTCGCCTGGTACGGCACGCCCAACATCCGCAGCGTCGCCGACGGCAAGGGGCAGAAGTGGGGGGTGACCACCCTCGGCTCCTCCACCGACCTGCTCACCCGGTACGCGGTGGCGAAGGCCGGGCTGAACCCGGACACCGACATCAAGATCATCCAGGGCGGCGCGTCCGCCGCCCGGCTGGCGGCCATGCAGGCGGGCCAGTTGCAGGCCAACATCTTCACCCAGCCGCAGACGGTCTACGCCGAAAAGGCCGGCTACAACAAGATCCTGGACCTCAAGGACGTGGTGGACAGCTACCCGATGCACGTGGTCTGGGGCAAGTCGTCCTTCCTGGACGGCAATCCGGACCGGGCCAAGCGGTTCGTCGACACGCTCTCCGCGGCGATGCAGATGACCAAGGACCAGCCCGATGTCGCCGCGCAGGCGATGGCCACCGCGGTCAAGATCTCGCCGGAGGACGCGAAGGCCAGCATGACCGAGTGGATCGACCAGCTGTACCCCGACGGCCGGTTGCCGTCCCCGCAGGCGATGGACGCGTTCTGGGACATGGGCTTGCACGCCAAGGTCTTCAAGGCCCGCATCCCGGACTCGCAGTGGCTGGATCCCCGATTCCTGCCCGCGGCGAGCTGACGGAAAGGTGACCATGGCGCACATCTCCTTCGACCAGGTGCAGATCTCCTACCCCGGGAAGTCCGGCGCCTTCACCGCCGTGGACGGCTTCGCCGCCGACATCGAGGAGGGCGAGTTCGTCACCATCGTCGGCCCGAGCGGATGCGGGAAGTCCAGCGTGCTGATGGCCGCGGACGGGCTCGTGCCAGTGGCCGGGGGCGCGATCCGCATCCAGGGCGAACCGATCACCAAGCCCGGACCCGACCGGGCCATGGTGTTCCAGGACGCGTCGCTGATGCCGTGGCGCACCGTGCTGCACAACGTCGCCTTCGGGCTGGAACTCGCGGGTGTCGGCAAGGCCGACCGGCTGGCGACGGCGGGGACGTTCGTCGAACTGGTCGGCCTCGCCGGGCGCGAGGACAGCTACCCGCACGAGCTTTCCGGCGGCATGCGCCAGCGCGTGGGCATCGCCCGCGCCCTGGCGATGGATCCGGCCGTGCTGCTGATGGACGAGCCCTTCGGCGCCCTCGACGCGCAAACCCGCGAGTTGATGGCTGGCGAGCTGCTGCGGATCTGGGATCTGGACCGCAAGACGGTGCTGTTCGTGACGCACGGCATCGACGAGGCGATCTTCCTGGCGGACCGGGTGCTGGTCATGGGCCAGAGCCCGAGCCGGGTCATCGAGGTGATGGAGATCGACCTGCCCCGGCCGCGCGACGCGGCGGTGCGGGCCAGCGAGGCGTTCGGGCGGTACCGCACCCACCTCGCGGACCTGCTCTTCGGCAGCTCGGCAGAGACCCCGGTGGCGCGATGATCGCGAGAATTCCGGTGCAGGCCCGGATCGTCGTCACCAGCGTGATCGTCGTGCTGGTGGGCTGGCAGCTGGCCGGTCAGTCCGGGCTGGTGGACACCAAGTTCACCAGCACGCCCACCGCGATCGCCCAGGCCGGGTGGGAACTGGCGCTTTCCGGCGAGCTGTGGAGCAACGCGCAGATCACGCTGCTGGAATTCGTCGCCGGATTCGTGCTGGCGGTCGTCGTCGGGGTCCCGCTGGGCATGCTGATGGGTTGGCGGTTGCGGCTGCGGCAGACCCTGGAACCGGCCCTGGTCGCGCTCTACGTCACGCCGTCGTTGGCGCTGCTGCCGCTGATCGTGCTGGCGCTGGGCATCGGTCCCGCCGCCAAGATCGCCATGGTGTTCATCGAGGCGGCGATCACGATCGCGGTGAACGCGATGGCCGGTATCCGGGAGACCGACCCGCGCCTGGTCCGGGCGGCGCGTTCGTTCTGCGCCAACGACTTCGCGGTGTTCCGCAAGGTGCTGTTCCCCAGCGCGATGCCCACCATCATGGCCGGGCTGCGGTTGGGCGCCGGGCGCGGGGTGATCGCGGTGATCGTGGCCGAGCTCTACGGCGGCACCCAGGGCATCGGCCTGCAGATTTCCAGCTACGGCCAGAGTTTCGTCATCGCCCCGCTGCTGTTCCTGACGCTGCTCGTCGCGGTCTTCGGCTACTGCGTGACCACGTTGCTGCGCGTCACCGAACGCAGGTTCTCGTCCTGGAAGGGGGCCTGATGACCAGGCAGAGCCGGATCATCCCCGTCCTGCTGGGCGGCGGGTTCCTCGTCGCGGTCGCGGTCGTCTGGCAGCTGGCCGCCGCACTGGGGTTGATCAACTCGTTCCTGACCTCGTCGCCGCAGCTGATCTGGGAATCCCTGATCAGCCAAGGAACGTCTGGATTGCTGTTGCGCAGCATCGGTATCAGCGCGCTGGAGCTGCTGATCGGGTTCGTGCTGGCCGCCGTGGTGGGGGTCGTGCTCGGCCTGGTCATGGGCCGCTACCGGTACGTGGAGTACGCGATCGAGCCGTACGTCTGGCTGCTGTACTCGGCGCCGATCGTCGCGCTGTTCCCGCTGCTGGTGCTGATGCTCGGCCTCGGCAGCCCGACGGTCGTCGCGATCGCATTCCTGATGTCCGTGGTGCCGGTGATCATCAACTCGATGCAGGGCGTGCGCAACGTCGATCCGCAGCTCGTGCGCGCGGCGAAGTCCTTCGGCGCGAGCGAAGCGGCACTGCTGCACAAGGTGATCCTGCCCGGCTCGGTGCCGACCATCATGGCCGGACTGCGGCTCGGCGTCGGCCGCGCGCTCGTCGGCGTGGTGGTCGGCGAGTTCTTCGCCGGTGACGGCGGAATTGGTTACAACATCAGCTATTTCGCCGGGCACCTCGGCACCACCGATGTGCTCGCGTCGGTCTTCGTGGTGATCGTGGCCGGTGTCGGACTCAACGTGCTCGCCCGCCGGTTGGAAGGGCTGGCCGACTCCTGGCGTGCGAGTCTCGACTGACATGGAGCGCAAGATGAAACAGATCGCCGCCGACATCGGCGGAACCTTCACCGACTTGACCGCGGTGGACGAACACGGCGTGTTCAGCACGGCGAAAACGCTGACCACACCGCACGACCACGCCCAGGGCGTGCTGGACGGGCTGGACAAGCTCGGCGCGCACCTGCCCGACGCGGAGCTGTTCCTGCACGGATCCACCATCGCGATCAACACCGTGCTGCAGCGGGTCGGTGCCAAGACGGCGCTGATCACCACGGAGGGGTTCCGCGACGTCTACGAGATCGGTCGCGGCAACCGTTCGGAGCCCTACCACCTGTTCTTCGGCAAGCCGGTTCCGCTGGTGCGACGGCGGTTGCGTCGCGAGGTGCGCGAGCGGGTGCTGGCCGACGGTACGGTCCGCACTCCGCTGGATCTCGACGGGGCCGCTGCGCTGATCGGGGAGTTGCGCGCGGCCGGGGTGGAGTCGATCGCCGTCTGCCTGCTGCACTCCTACGCCAACCCGGACCACGAACTCGAACTCGGTCGGCTCATCGAACGGATGTGGCCGGAAGCGTACGTGACGCTGTCGCACCAGATCATGCGCGAGTACCGCGAGTACGAACGGACGTCGACGACGGTGCTCAACGCCTACGTCGGACCGGTGGTGTCGCGCTACCTCGACTCGCTGACCGATCGGTTGGCGCAGCGCGGATTCCAGGGGCGGCTGCTGATCATGCAGTCCAACGGCGGCATCATGTCCGTCGAGTCGGCCCGGCGCTCTCCGGTGCGGATGATGGAATCCGGGCCGGTCGCGGGCGTCATCGGGGCCGCCGCGCTGGCCGACGGGCTGGGCATGCCGCGGCTCATCCCGTTCGACATGGGCGGTACGACCGCGAAGACCAGCCTCGTCAAGGACGGCGAGGTCGACATCAGCGCCGGCTACTTCATCGGGGGATACGCCACCGGGCATCCGATGTCGCTGCCGGTGGTGAACATCGTCGAAGTGGGCGCTGGCGGCGGCAGCATCGCCTGGGTGGACGCGGCGGGCGCGCTCAAGGTCGGCCCGCGCAGCGCGGGCGCCGCGCCCGGACCGGCCTGCTACGGACTGGGCGGGGACCGGCCCACCGTCACCGACGCCAACCTGATCCTCGGACGGCTGGGCGCGAGCCGGTTCCTCGGCGGCGAGATGAGCCTCGACCGGGCGGCGGCGGAGGCCGCGATCCAGGAGCACGTCGCCAAGCCGCTCGGGCTCGACCTGATCGCCGCGGCGCGGGGCATCGTCACCATCGCGGACGCGCAGATGTCCTTGGCGGTCCGGGCCGTTTCGGTGGAGAAGGGCGAGGACCCGAGGGAGTTCGCGCTCGTGGCGACCGGTGGCGCCGGGCCGCTGCACGCGGTCTCGATCGCCCGGGAACTCAACGTCGGCACGGTGGTCGTCCCGGTGCTGCCGGGCCAGTTCTCCGCCAAGGGCATGCTGTCCTCGCAGGTCCGGCACGACCTGACCCGCACCCAGCTGGCCGTCTTCGAGCCCGCCGCGGTCGAGCAGTACGCGGTGACCCTCAAGGACCTGGCCGCCGAGGCGTCCGAGCGGCTGCGCGCCGACGTCGGCACACCCGCGCAATCGCCGATCGTGCAGCACTTCCTCGAACTGCGTTACCGGGGCCAGGAGTTCACCATCGCGGTGCCGGTGCCCGAGGAGGGCCTGTCGGCGGCGACCCACGCGGCGGTGCGCGCGGAGTTCGACGCGATGCACGAACGGCTCTACGGGCACCAGGCCCCCGAGGAAACCGTGGAGGCCATCGGGATCCGCACGGTGATCTCCATGCCGTTGTCCTCGATTCCGGTCGAGACCGCCGCGGATCGCCCGAGCGGCGAGGCGCAGCCGGTGGAGACGCGGCCCGTGGTCCTGCACGGCGGCGGCCCGGACCCGGTGCCCTGTCCGGTCTACGACCGGGAAACCCTCGCGCCCGGACAGCGGATCGAGGGTCCGGCAGTGGTGCAGGAGGCCACCTCCTCGGTCGTGTTCTACGAAGGGGACGTCCTCACCGTCGCCACCGACCTTTCCCTCGTCATCGCAGTAGGGAGCCCAGCATGAGTGGCACTGTGCCAACCCCAGTCGACCCCATCACCCTCGAAGTGGTCCGGTGCGCGCTGGTGGCGTATTCCGACGAGATGGCCGCCGCCCTGCGTCGCACGGCGTACAACCCGATGATCTTCGAGGTCCAGGACTACTGCGTTGGGTTGGTGGACACCGCCGGGGAACTCATCGCGCAGAACCTCGGCGGCCTGCCGATCTTCCTGGCCGACCTCGGCGTCTCGGTGGCCGACGGCATCGCCCGCTACGGGCTCGACGGGTTCGAGCCCGGCGACGCGATCGTGATGAACTACCCGTACGTCGCCGGTCAGCACCTCAACAACGTGGTCGTCTACACGCCGATCTTCGTGGACGGCCAGGTGGTGGCCTTCCCGGCAGTGCGCGCGCACTGGGTGGACATCGGTGGTTCGCGCATCGGCTTCGGCTCCACGGCCACGTCGGACATCTACTCCGAGGGGTTGCAGCTGCGCTCGATCAAGGTGCTGAAGGCCGGGAAGTGGGACGCCGACGTCCTGCAGATCCTCAAGGACAACATCCGGATGCCGGAGTCGTCGCTGGGCGACCTGCGGGCGGCGATCGCGGCCTGCCGACTCGGGGAGCGGCGGATCGCCGAACTCGCCGAGCGCTACGGCCTGGACACCGTGCTCAGCTGCGTCGAGGAGATGCGCAACCAGTCCGAGCGGCTGTCGCGGGATGCGGTGGCGCGGATGGCCGACGGTGAGTACTTCGCGTCCTCCTGGATGGACAACGACGGTCAGCGGTTGGACGACCCGATCCGGCTGGACATCCGGGTCGAGGTGGCGGGGGAGGAGTTGACCATCGACTTCTCCGACATCGCCGAGCAGGTCCAGGGCCCGCTCAACTCGGGCAAGTCGGGTGGCGTCGCGGCCGCGCGGGTCGCGTTCAAGGCGCTGACCCTGCCGACCCATCCGGTGGACGAGGGATCGTTCCGGAACCTGCACGTGATCCTGCCGGAAGGCAAGCTGCTCAACGCGAAGCCGCCAGCCGCGCTCGGGCAGTGGAGCATTTCGCTGCCGACCGTGGTGGACACGATCATCAAGGCACTTGCCCCGGCGCTGCCCGACCAGGTGCCCGCCGGGCACAAGGGCGACATGTCCGGCTTCACCTTCTACGGCGTCGACGAGCGGACCGGTTCGCGGTTCGTCTGCCTGAACATCAACGGCGGGGGCTGGGGTGGCCGTCCGGTCGGCGACGGGCCCAGCGCGTGCGTGTCGGTGTGCCAGGGCGACGTCCGCAACATCCCCATCGAAATCCAGGAAGCGCGCTATCCGCTCGTCTTCGCCAAGCACGAGTTGCGCGCCGACAGCGGTGGCGCCGGTCGGCACCGCGGCGGCCTCGGCCTGGAGATCGAAGCGCAGCCGCAGCAGGTGGTGTTCACCAACGTCGCCAACGAGCGCACCACGTGCCCGCCGTGGGGACTGCACGGCGGCCAGCCCGGGGCGGTCAACGACACGATCGTCGCCCAGCCGGACGCCGAGCCGGTGCACGTCAAGAAGCACACCGGATTGCGGTTGGCGGCCGGTTCGTCGATCACCTTCCGCACCGCCGGTGGCGGTGGCTGGGGCGATCCCTTCGAACGTTCGGTGGCGGACGTGGTCGAGGACTTCCTGGACGGGTTCGTCTCCCGCGAGGCGGCACGGGACCGCTACGGCGTGGTGCTGTCGGAAGACGGCGAGGTGGACCGGGAAGCCACCGAGGAACTGCGCAAGTCGGCCGATGTCGCTCGTCGCTGAGCTCGCCGACCGCGCGCACGCGGTCGCCCAGGAGCCCATTCCCGAACGGGTGCGCGAGGCAACCCAGGCGCACCTGGCGGACACCGTCGCGGCGGTGCTCGCCGGTCGCACCACGCTGCGAGAACCGGTCGAACGACTCGCCGACGGCCTGCAACTGGAGCCCGGGTCGCGACGCACCGCTTTCGTCGCTGGTGTGTACGCCAACGGCTGGGAGGTGGCCGGGATCCACCGCGCCGCCGTGCTGTGCCCCGGCTGCGTGGTGCTGCCAGCCACGCTCGCGGCACTGGAGATGCGTCCGGAGGTGAGCTGGGCGGAGTACCTGCACGCCTACCTCGCCGGGTACGAGGTCGCGCTCGCCGCAGCGCTCGCGGTGGGCGGGGACCGCCTCATCGCGCAAGGCTGGTGGCCGACCGCGCTGGTGGCGCCGCTCGGTGGCGCGGCGGCGGCGTCGATCCTGCTCGGCGAGCCGGTGGCGAAGACGGCGTCCGCGATCGCGCTCGCCGCGCAGCAGGCGGGTGGCGCGATCGCCGGTAGCACGGCCGATGCCAACGGGCGGTACCTGCTCAGCGGTCTCGCCGCCGAACGGGCGATCAGCGCAGTGCTGGCCGTGCGGGCGGGCTGGCGGGGACCACTGGACATCCTGGACGATCCGCGCTCGCCCCTGCTGCGCCAGCGCACCCCGCCGGATGGCTACTTGCTGCCGCAGACCAGCATGAAGGCGCACGCGGGCGCCAAGCACGTGCAGGCCGCGGTCGACGCATTGGCCACTGTGGACGGTTCCGATGTCCTCGGCATCCGGTGCGCTCTCCCGGCACAACTGGTTCGCGCGGTGGATCGGCCGCCGCCGTTCGGCTCGCCGCTGAACGCGTTGGCCAGCGCCCAGTACATGCTGGCCGTCTCGGTCCGGCGCGGACGCTGCTCGCCCTGGGAGTTCCAGCCGGAGCTGTTGCGGGACAAGGCGATTCTCGACCTGGCGGGCCAGGTGCGGGTGGAAGGCGCGGACGACCTGTCGGCGGAGTACCCGGCGAGCTGGGGGGTGCGCGTGGAGGTCCGGACGACCTCCGGTGCGGTCCAGTTCGTGCGCCGCGACGCCCGCGGCGACCCCGGTCACGAACTGACCACCGCCGAACTCGTCGAGAAGATCGTTACACTGACCGGCCGGTCACTCGGCGACGAAACGGCCCGCGACCTGGCGACGGCGCTGCTCGGCGCCGATCCCTCCCCAGCGGTGCTCACCACCCACGTGCTGCCGTTGCTGCGCCGACCGCACGCGTTTCAGGAGGCTTGATGCCCGGGGAAAGCCGCACACCGACGCCGCAGGCGGTCGTGATGACGATGCTGGGCCGGTACTGCGCGGTGGACAACCCGGCGATCTCGACCAACGGCTACATCGAGGTGCTGGCCCGGATCGGCCTGTCGGCGCAGGCCAGCAGGCTGACGCTGTCCCGGATGACCGAGCGGGGCCTGCTGCAGCGGCTGCGGCAGGGGCGGATCGCCTACTTCCGGGCCACCGAGGTCGGGCTGACGGTGGTGCGCAACCAGGAGAAGCGGACGTTCCACGACCCTGGTGCCACACCCGGCCCGGAAGGGGCCTGGACCATCCTGAGCTTCACGATCCCGGAGTCGCAGCGCGCCAAGCGCCACCTGCTGCGGCGGCGGCTGACCTGGGAGGGCTTCGGCCTGCTGCGCGACGGGGTGTGGATCGCGCCGGGGGACCACGACCTGAGCGAGATGGACGAGGCGCTGGCGGAGATGGGCATCGACCAGCGGATCGAGGCGTTCCTCGGATACCCGAAGTTCGACGACGTGCAGGGCATGATCTCCCGGGTCTGGGAGCTCGACGCGCTTGCCGAGCGGTACCACGAGTTCCTGCGGCAATGGGATGTTCCGCAACCAGCACCGGAGGCCACCGACGAACTCGGCCGGTACCTGCTGCTGATCAGCGGGTGGCGGACGCTGCTGCGGGAGACGCCGCGACTGCCCGCCACCCACCTCCCGGCGGACTGGCCAGCGGCGCGGTGCCAGGAGCTCTTCCGCACCCTGCACGATCAGTACGCGCCCGCCGCGGCGAAGTCGTTCGCCGAAATCCTGGTCGCCAACCAGGGGAGCGTCTGAATGCCCGTCCTCGGTCTTGTTCTTGGCAGCCCGGCCTACCGCATTCGCACCGCTACGCGGCAAGAATCCAACGGCAGGGCCTGACGAAAGGAGTTCTCCGATGCGGATTGTCGACTCCCACTTCCACTGGTTCCCGCGGTCGCACTTCGAGCACATGGCGAACCGGCTGGAACACCCGCGCGCCGAACGCGTCGGCGATGGCTACAAGTACTTCTACAACGGGGGCCGCGGTTTCCTGCCGCTGCCCGCGGTTTGGTACGACCTGGAGGCCGGGCTCGCCGCCTCGGAAGCCGTCAGCGGGCCGGAAACGGTCGTCGTGTGCACGACCGGCGTGCTCGGCGGCCTGCTCGATCAGCTGCCCACGAACGACGCGATCGACGCAGCGTTCGCCTACAACGAGGAAATCGCGAAAGCGCAGCGAACCCACCGCGGTAAGTTCTTCGGCACCGCGGCGGTCCCGTTGCAGGACACCGCGCAGGCGCTGGCCGTGCTCGATCACGCGATCGCAGACCTGGACCTGCGCGGGGTGAACCTCGGGCCGGTGACCGCAGGTGAGCCGATCGACGCGGACCGGCTCGACCCCTTCTACGCGCGGGTCGCGGAACTGGGGGTGCCGCTGATCGTGCATCCGACGGACCTCGTGTTCGGCGAGATGCTGTCGGACTACGGCGACGCGTTGCAGCGGACGATCGGCCGACTCTTCGATTCGAGCGTCACGGTGCTGCGGCTGATCTTCGGCGGAATCATGGAACGCCACCCCGACCTGAAGATCATCCAGACCCACGGCGGCGGGCTGCTGCCCTACCAGGCCGGTCGCGTCGACAAGAACGCGCGGCAACCGCTGCCGCTGCCGCCCAGCGAATACCTGAAGCGGATCTTCGTCGACACGGTCACACCCCAGGCGCTCACGGTCCGCACGGCGCTGGAGTTCTACGGACCCGACAAGGTCATCTACGGCACGGACTACCCGTGCTGGAGCCCGCGGGCGGCGACCGACGTCCTGGACGAAGCGCAACTGAGTCCCGAACAACGCACCCGAATCCAGTCGACCAACGCGGACGCGGTGCTGAACCTCACCAGCGCGGCGCCCGCCTGATCGCCTTCGTGCCGGGCTGCGGCGATTGGGAAATCGCCGCAGCCGTCGCTCACCAGACGAACGTCGCGCCGAGCACCACGATCGCGACGATGACGTCCAACACCGCGCAGAACTCGGCCATCGAGCGCGTGACGACCCGCGCGACGCGGTGGTGGTAGACGTCCCAGGCGGCGTGCGCGAGCAGCCCGGCACCGACCAGCAGCCCCGCCCACATCGCGTCGGCGCTGGCGGCGATGATCGAGGCGGCGGTCAGCACGACCATCGCCGCGGTCTGCAGCGGTACCCCCCACGGCGGCCGTATCGCGCCTCTGATCAGGCCGTACGCCACCAGGACCGCGGCGATGACGAGCATCCACCACGACGCCCACGCCGGGGCCAAGCCGGGCACGGCGGTACCGATCCCGATGACCACGAACGTTGCGAAGAACATCGGCCATGCCGCCGCACGCCGCTGAACCGCCGCGGCTGCGACGTAGACGAAACCGGATGCGGTGACCACCGGCGCGATGTCGGCAGCGTCGCCGCCAGCCGCGACGAACACGGCGAAGACGATGCCCGCGGCCGTGGGCCAGCGGTGGACGAGAGCCTGCGGGCGTCGGCCTTCGAGCCGGCCAGCAGTGCCTGTGGCGGTGACGTTCATGTTTCCTCCAGGCGAGGCATCGGTCAGGGCTGGGTGGCGAAGTGCCGTCGGTAGTGGTCGGGTGGCACGCCGAGGCGGCGCAGGAACGCGCGCCGCATCGTTTCGGCCGAGCCGAAGCCGCAGCGCGCCGCGGCCACGGTGACCAGGACGGGTTCGGATTCCAGCAGGCGGCGGGCCGCGTCCACCCGAACGTGCTCGACGTACTCCGCCGGTGACTGGCCCAGCGCGCGGTTGAACTCACGCGTGAAGTGGCGGACGCTCATGCCGACCTGGCGGGCGAGTTCGGGGACGCGGAGATCGGCGCTCGGATCGGCGTGGATGAGGTCCTGGGCGGCCCGAACCGACGAGCGCTGTGCCGGGGGCGCCCATGCTGGCGCGGCGAACTGGCTCTGCCCGCCTGGTCGGCGAACGAACACGAGCAGCTCACGAGCAACCTGCTGGGCGAGTTCGGGGCCGTGGTCGGCCTCGACGAGGGCGAGTGCGACGTCGATCCCGGCGGTCACCCCGCCCGAGGTCCACACCCGGCCCTCCCGCAGGTAGATCGCGTCGGGCCGCACCTGCACCGTCGGGTACTCGCGGGCCAAGGATCCGGCCCACCGCCAGTGCGTGGTGCTGGTGAGCCCGTCGAGCAATCCCGCTGCCGCCAACGGAAACGCCCCGGTGCACACCGACACGACTCGTTCGGCGCGCGGGGCCGCGCGCCGCAGCCACTCGACGAACTCGGGCGCGTCGCGCCCCGCGCGGCGCACGCCCATCCCGCCGGGAACGAGCAGGGTGCCGATCGGGCCGCGTTCGGGCAACGCCTCGGTGGCGACAAGACCCAGCCCGCTGTCCGCCGCGACGGCGCCAGGCTCGGCGGCTGCAATCCGCACGGCGTAGCCGCCGGATCCGCCGCCGAAGGCGAGCAGCGCGGTCGCGACCGAGAACACCTCGTGCGGACCGGTGACGTCCAGCGGCTGGTAGCCGGTCAGGAGTGGGACGAGAACGTCGTGCACACCTAAGATCTTCTGGGCACTTGGGAGATGGCGTCAATGACAGGTATCCCACGGATTGGGCCACGACCCGAGACCGAAGTCCCACTGGCGGATCGAGCTAGCGGAGGCAGTGGTAGAAGGCGATGTGCCGTTCGGCGGCCCGGTGCCAGGTGTGCTGGGCGGCGAGTTCCCGGCCCGCCGCCCGCCGGGCCGGGTTTTCGGTGGTGAGAGCGGAACCGAGTTCAGCCGCGAGGGTTTCCGGGGTGTCGCCGAAACCTGCGGTGCTGCCGAACACTTCGCGCAGGACGGGTAGATCGCGGACGACGAGGGGAACACCTGCGGCGAGCGCTTCCATCGCGGCGAGGCCGAAACCTTCCTTGGTGGACGGGAAGGCGAACGCGGCGCTGCTGGCGACGAGGGCGGGGAGGTCGTCATCGGGGACCGGTCCGAGCACGATCGGCTCGACGCCCAGCTCCGCCGCTGTGGTTTCCCAGCGGGCCCGGTAGTCGCGGTAGTCGAAGAGGGTTTCCCCGCCCGCGACAACGAGTTTCACCTCGGGATGCGCGGTGCGCAGCAGCGCGTACGCGGCCAGCAGGTCGAGGGAGCCCTTGCGGGGCTCGATCCCGCCGACCGCGAGGACGTAGCGGCCGAGGCGGTCCTTCCAGCGGGCACGAGCGGCGGGATCGGTCATCGCGAACCGTTCGTAGGCGACTCCGTTGGGGATGACGGTGGCCTTGATGCCCCAGCCGTCGGCGAGTTCGTCGGCGACCGATTTCGACACGCACACGTGGGCAGCAGGATCCACGATGGCGCGCTCGTGGCAGGCGGCCAACTCCGGCGTGGTGAAGTGGTCGATGTGGTGGACCGTGCGCACGCAGCGGCCGACGGCGTTGGCGCTGATGCAGTCCTGCGCGTGCACGACGTCATAGGCCGACGAGGTCGGCGCGAAGGCGTCGCGCAGCGTGGCGATGGAGCGCAGGACGCGCTCGCCGACCGTTTCCTGCGCTGGCCCGTCGGGAAAGGGCACGATCCGCAGTCGTACGGCGGGGTCGACCGGGCGGAAGAATCCGGAATCGCCGCCACGACCCAGCGTCCACACCGTCACGTCCTCGCCCGCTGCGGCCAGGGCCTCGGCGAGCGCCAAGGTGTGCACGACGCCGCCGCGCGGCTTGGTCGAATAGCTCAGCAGGGCGATCTTCACCCGGTGCCTCCCCGGTAGGCGGACGGTCGGCGCTCGGCGAGGTGCCGCAGGACGCGGCGGGCCCGGTCGATCTCGGCGGCCACGTCGACCTCAGCGACGGCCAGGCCAGCCTTGGACCAGGTGCGGGCCAGGATGTCACCGCCGGGGCCGACCACTTTGGCCTGGCCGAGGAATCGCATGCCGCCCATCGTTCCGGTCTGGTTGGAGGAGGCGAGCACCACCTGGTTCTCGGCGGCCCGAGTCTGGTCGTACAGGTCGAAGAGCTTGGCCTGGCGGTCCTGCGCCATCCGCGCCGCGCGGTTGGTGATGCTGGTGGGCCACGCGGACAGGCAGGCGAGGATCTCGGCGCCGTCCAGGGCCGCGGAGCGAGCCGATTCCGGGAACGTCTTGTCGTAGTCGATGAGCATGCCGACCCGCCCAACCGGGGTGTCGAACGCGTCGAAGCGGTCGCCGGGCGCGTATGCGGCGACTTCGCCAGCCGGTAGGTGCACCTTGCGGTGGCGGCCGAGCACGCCGTCGCCGCTGACGCAGACCGCTGCGTTGTAGCGCTCGTCGCCGCCGTCCTCGCAATAACCGACGCAGACGACCATCTCGGCGGCCAGTCCGGCGACCTGGAGGATCAGCGGATCGTCCGGTTTGAGCGCCGGGGGCAGCGCTGCCGGATCCGGATGGCGCAGGTCGGCGAGGTAGCCGCCCAGGGCGGCGTCGGGCAGGACGAGCAGTCCGGCACCCGCCTTGCGGGCGTCCTCGATCAGCTTGGCGATCCGCGCCAGGTCGAACTCCAGGTCGCGGCCGAAGTGCGCAGCCACGGCTGCGATCCGGACGGTGCTCATACTGGTCCGCCTCTCCGCGATTCACAGTGGTGGTTGCGGCCACACGAATCTCGCGTTTCGGGGTTTCTTGTGGCTGGTTTGCGTCACGGTCCCCTGAGGTGCGGTTGAGGAGGACTCGGGTTGACACAGGGCTGCTCATGCGCGGTTGGCTGCTGCGGTGTGCGGGTAGGCGTCCGGGCGTCGGTCGCGGAGGTGACCCATGAAGCGGCGGGCGGTTTCCAGGGCTTGCGGCACGTCGATTTCGGCGATCGCCATGCCCGGCGCGACCCCGGTGTCGGCGAGGATCTCCCCACCGGGATCGACCACCTTGGCGCTGCCCACGAAGCGCAGCGAACCGAACGTGCCCGCCTGGTTGGCGGAAACCCAAACCACCTGGTTCTCCAGCGCCCGTGCCCGGTCGAAGAGGTCGAACCGGCGTTTCCAGCGGTCCTGCGCCAGATCGGCCGCCGGGTTGGTGCGGGCCCCCGGCCAGGCGGAGATGCACACCCCGATCTCGGCGCCATCAAGCGCCAAGGCGCGCGCGGCCTCCGGAAACGCCTTGTCGTAGCAGATCAGCATGCCGATCCGACCGACCGGCGTGTCGAAAGCGCGGAAGTTCGCCCCGGAGTCGTAGCTGGCGTCCTCATTCAGCGGCTGGTGCACCTTGCGGTGGTTGCCCAGCACGCCGTCGCCGGTGACGCACACCGCGCTGTTGTAGCGGCGGCCGTCCCCGCCTGCTTCGCAGTAGCCAGCGATCACGGTCAAATCGCCAGCGAGCTCGGCAAGTCGTCGAACCTCCGGGCCGTCCAACGCCAGCGGGGGAGGGCCCGGATCGTCAGCCGCTCCGGTCGCCGAGTCGAGGCTCAGCAAGTAGCCGCCCAAACATGCCTCGGGAAGCGCCAGCAACTGGACGCCGTCAGCGCGTGCCTGCTTGATCAACTGCTCGACGAGGACGAAGTCCGCCTCCAGGTCGCGGCCGAACTCCGCCGCGACGGCGGCCATTCGCAGCGTGCTCACGCGGACCCCAATCCGGTCACCGGGCCGGTGACCGCCGGTGTGATCGCTCCGTCGGGCCAGCGCAGCCCGACGCCTTGCGCGGTGGTCAGCTCACCGCACACAGCACTCGTGGCCGGGCCCGCGGGCGGGGCCGGTGCCCCGGCTTCATCGGCCGTGAACATCGCGAAGCCGGGGAAGCAGGTGAGCCAGTCGCCGACTGACGCTTCGCGCGGGCGCGGGACGGCGGCGACATCCAGCACCGCGCCGCAGCCGCTCGCCTCCGCGAGCATGCCGAGGGTGCCCGCGATTCCGGCCATGGAGACGTCCTTGGCCGCTGCGGGGCGCACCGCGGCGACGGCGGCGAGCATCGCGCGCAGCTCTTCGGCACTGCGGTAACTTGTCGAATCCCATTGCCGTCCCCAGTAGCTCGGCCGCCACGCGCCGCCGACGTCGGCAGTGAGCCGGACCTCCTGGCCGGGACGTCCGCCTCCGCCGGGCACGGGGTGGTCGGTGCGACCCAGGGCAGTCACGGCCAGCGCTGCCGGGACGCCGAGCTGGGTGTGCCCACCCAGCAGCGGGATTCGCCCGTACGCCTCGGCAGCTCGCTTCAGCCCGGACAGGATTCGGTTGGCATGCGAAGCGTCCCGTGCGCCGAGCGCGTCCAGCAGGCCGACGGGCGTGGCGCCCATCGCGGCGAGGTCGTTGACGTTGACCAGCACCGAGCACCATCCCGCCCACTCCGGATCGCGCTCCACAATGGACGGAACGATCGCGTCGCAGGCCGCCACCAGATCGCTGCCGGGCACCGGTGACCCATCGTCGCCGACGAAGCCCGAACCGCCGAGGGCATGATCCGAGCCGTTGCGGGCAAGCGCCGCGAGCAGCGGGCCGAGCTCGGCCTTGGTGGCGCAAGCCTGCGCGCTGATCCGGCCGACGTGCCACCGCATCAGCACATGGGGTTGCCCGGCCGTGTCGACGTCGCGGACGCGGTGCCAGCCGAGCCGGTTGAAGAGCACCTCGGCGCGCGGCTGCACAGTCGCCTCGAAACGAAGCGCGCCTTCGGCTTCCGCACGGGCGCAGGCCGCCCGGACCAGTGCGGGGCCGACGCCGCCGAGGCGTCGAGCGGATGGCGCGACGACCAGGCGACCGCCGTACCACCAGCCCAGATCGGGGCCGTCATCTACCGGTCCGAGCCGCACACCGCCGAGCACTTCACCGGCGCTGTCGCGGGCCACCAGCACCACGGTGCGCGGATCGGCGTCCCGCTCGTCGAGATCGCTGGTTTCGAAAAGGCCCTGCTGCCGCACGAAGAACTCGTGCCGCTGGGCGCGGTATGCGGCCACCGCGGTCGGGTCTTCGGCCTGCTCGATCCGGAACGCGGCCTGCCGCGCCAGGGTTGCCCGATCACCGAGCAACGACAGGATGTCCGGTACCGGAGCGGACGCGTCGGCTCCCGTCAAGGTGAGCACATCGTCGAGTGCCATCGGATGTCACCCGCCCGCCGTTCGCAGCACCGAACACGCCCCGCAGGCCGCGCAGCCCGCCTTCTGGTCCGCGCCGGACATCCCGGCCGCCCGCAGCCGCTCCGCGACCGCCTTGGTGACGTATCGCAGCAGTTCGGCGCTGGGGGCGCCGATTCCGTCCCGCGCGGCCAAGGTCCCGCGCATCGGGCGGAACGGGACGACGAACGGGTACACGCCGCGCTCGATCAGCGAACGTGCGCCCGCGATCAGTTCGTCCGGATCCTCGCCCAGCCCGACCAGCAGGTAGGTGGAGACCCGGTTGTGTCCGAACACCCGGACCGCCTCGTCCCAGGCGGCCTCGTACTCGGCCAGCGCGACAGTGGACTTGCCCGGCATCCACCGCCGCCGCACTTCCTCGTCCAGCGACTCGACGTGGATGCCGATAGCGGTGGCGCCCGCCTCGCGCAACTCGCGGATCCACCGCAGCTCGCCGGGCGGTTCGCACTGCACCTGGATCGGCAATCCGGGCACGGCCGCGAGGACCGCCCGCACCGCGCGCACCAGATTGCGCGCGCCGCGGTCGGGCCCGGCAGTCGTGCCGGTGGTCATCACCATCTGCCGCACGCCGTCCAGCCGCACCGCCGCTTCGGCGACCTCGGCAAGCTGGGCCGGGGTCTTGGCCGCGACCGTGGCGCCGGAGCGCAGCGATTCCTCGATGGTGCAGAAGCGGCAGCGCTCGGATTCGCCGTAGCGGATGCAGGTTTGGACGACGGTGGTGGCCAGCACGTCCGCGCCGTGCAGCCGGGCGAGCTGCTCGTAGCGGACACCGTCTACTGTGGTCATATCGTAGAACTTCGGCCGCCGCACGGGCGAAATGGCCAGGCCGGTGTCCTCCTCGCCCAACCAGACCCGGCCATCGCGCACCGCATACGGGCTGGCTGGGTTGGTGGGCAGCGCGGCGTTGGCACCGTCGACGAGGACGTGCCCGTCGTCGCTGGGACCAGCTCCGTCCGGCCGCTTGACCGGTGCGTCCAACCGGATGCCGTGCAGGGCGAGCTCGGCGCGGGTCATGATCCGCACATCCACCGGTGTCCCGGTCATAGGTGTCTTGTCGGTGCCAACGCGCACAGCGCACCTCCCATCGAGAACGGGTTCTCAGAGCTGGTAGGTGGAATTGATGATCGCGCCCTTGCGGGCGTAGTGGATGATGGCGTCCTGCACGTCCAGCGGGTGGGTGGGGATCACGCCTTCGATCAGGTCCTCCTCGCGGGCGCCGTGCAGCGAGAGCCCGAACCGGCAGCAGTAGACCTTGCCGCCCTCGGCGATGAAGGTCTTGAGCTGGTTGTTGATGTTGTGCTCGCCGGGGAAGGCCGAGTTTCCGGTGGTGGGGAAGCCGCGGGTCGCGAGGCAGTTGAGCGAGCCGGGGCCGTAGAAGTAGATGGCCGACTCGAAACCCTTGCGCAGCGCCCGAGTCGCCTGCAGCACGGCGACGAAGCTGACCGAGGACTCGTGGGCGATGCCGTGGACGAGGGTGAAGTACGTTTCGCCGTCTTCGGCCTCGTAGTCGGGGAAGACCTTGGTGGCCCCGTAGATGCTGGAGCCCTCGGGCAGGGCGGGGTGCGGGATCTCGCCCAGCGACTTCTGCTCCAGCTCGGTGAGTTCGACGGTGTCGGACATGTGCGCCTCCTGGTGCTTCGTGGGAAAGGGGATCAGTCGTAGAGCGCGGCGAACGTGTCGCGGAAGACCCGCCCGCCGAGGTCGCCGTCGCCCGCTGCGGCGCGCAGCCGGGCGTATTCGCCCGTGAAGTCGCCCCACGGCTGGTCGCTGGCGAAGAGCACGCGGTCGTGGCCGATACCGCGCTGCTCGATCTCCTGCGCCAGCCAGTACGGCGCGAAGCCGATGGCCCAGGAGAGGTCTGTGTAGACGCGCTTCCCGGCGGCGATCCAGTCGAAGAAGCGCGAACCGCCGAGCTTGATGTGGCCGCTCATGCCGCCACCGAAGTGCACCAGGTGCACCGGCACGCGGTCGGCGTACCACTCCACCAGCTTCCCGACCTCGTCGATGTCGGAAGCGGCGCCGGGGGAGGTGTGCACGTGGACCACCAGGCCGTGCCGCTCGGCCTCGTGGAAGATCCGATCCAGCAGCGGGCGGCATGCCGGGTCGCCGGGCGATCCGCCGAGCAGGAAGCTCAGTTTCAGCGCCCGGACCCCGGCTTCGCCAGCGAGGGCGAGGGCGCCCGCGGTGCGGTGCTCGTCCTCGGGCCGAGCCGAAACCCACAGCCCGGCGCGGATGCGGTCGTCGGCCTGCGCGGCCTCGATCACCAACTCGTTGAAGGAGAACGCGACATCCGGGTCCGGCACGCCGTAGTTGGGCAGCACCAGGGCGCGTTCCGTGCCTTCGGCGTCGAGGTCGGCCAGCAGTTGCTTGACGCTGGCGCGGGCGGTCGTGTCGGGGTTGACGGGCGGACCGCCGTAGAACGGGAACGAGGGCAGCACACCGATGTGCCGGTGCGCGTCGAAGACGTGGTGCGCGGTCACGGTACGACGCCCTCCTCAGCTCATCAGGGGCCCGGCGGGCAGCGCCGGGGCCGAACCGGTCAGCGCGCCGCACACGTCGGTGCGCCGACCGGCGGCGTCGATGCGTTCGGCCAGGTACGCCGCGTCCCGGCCGACGGCCTCCAGCCGACCGGAACCCCAGGTGTGCTGCCAGGGCAATCCCAGGAAGTACAGGCCGGGCGCGCTGGTCACGCCGCGCCAATGGGTCGGATAACCGCGGCCGTCGAAGACCGGCACCTCGATCCACCGGTAGTCGGCGCGGAAACCGGTCGACCAGATCACCGAGGTGATACCGGCCGCGGCCAGCTCCAGCCGTCGCGGCTGGCACACCGGGTCCGGCGCCCAGACCGGCACGTACTGCGGCTCCTCCGGCGCGTCGATGCCGCGTGCCTCGATGTGCCGGTCGATGGCGTCCTTGATGGACTCGGCGACAGCATCAGCCGCGTCGAGATTGCGCTTCAGATCGGCGTCGAACTCCACGCGCCCCCCGACGATGCCGGTCAACCGGCCGTACAACCGCATGCCCTGGACGGCGAACGCGCGCAGGTCGATGTCCCGACCGCCGTCGCGGCCGGTCACGTAGTGGTTGACCCGCTTCCGCACGCCTTCGGCGTCGGAGAATTCGTCGATGGTCTTGGCGTAGTGCCCCATGTCCGCCAACCAGGCCACGCAGTCCCGGCCCCGGTAGCGACGGGCGACGCGCGGCGCACTGCCGACGGCCAGGTGCACCTGGCGTCCGGCGAGGTGCAGGTCCTCCGCGATCTGGGCACCGGACTGCCCGCTGCCGACGACGAGCACCGCGCCAGCGGGCAGCGCATCCGGGCTGCGGTAGTCGGCGGAGTGCAGCTGGTGGACCGCGCCGGGCAGTCGTTCGGCGATCCGGGGCGTGCTGGGGGTGTGGTACGCACCGGTGGCCACCACGACCTGTTCCGCGGTCAGTTCTCCGGCGGTCGTGTCCAGCTGGTACATGCCGGTCCCCGTGCGGCGCAGCCTGGTGACGCGCACCCCCTCGACGACCGGGGGCCGGAAGTGCGCGGCGTAAGCCTCCAAATAGGACACGACCGCATCGCGGCGCATGAAGCCGTCCGGATCCTGCCCCCGGTACGGGAAACCGGGCAGCGAACACTGCCAGTTCGGCGTGACCAGGCAGAACGAGTCCCAGCGCCGGGACCGCCAGTCGTGCGCCAACTGGTGCGCCTCCAGCACGATGTGCTCGATACCGCGCTCGCGCAGGCAGAAACTCGCGGACAGCCCGGCTTGTCCGCCGCCGATGACGGCGACCGGGAAGTGCCCTCCGGCGAAGTTCATCGTCGGCTCCCGCTGGCGGGCAGCAGGGCCTCGACGGTGACGGGGGCTTCGGGTTGGCCGGTGAATGCGGCAGCGGTGGTCTCGATCTCGATCAGCTGGTCGGCGGCCGCGGCGCAGGCTACCCCGTACCTGGCCCGCACCCGCGCGCTGGCAATTCCGAGCGCCTGCCGACTCCGCGCCACGAAATCGGCGACGGAATAGACCGCACCGGGTTCGAAATAGTCCGCGATCACGGTCGAAGGGGAATAGCAACGCTGGATTTCACCGTCCGGCCAGCGCACCCGGAAGTACATCTCAGGCATCATGTCCTCCAGGCAGGACATCGAGTTGACGGCAGCGTCGTCGCTGTTCCTGGGTGCAATTCCAGCCAGTTCGGATTACCGATCCGAGGCATCCGGAATAATGCGGAGTTACTGGATGTGCCGCCAAGTTACGGCCGCGATCAACCGAGCGTTGAAATCAGCGTCGTAAAAAATTTGGGTGCGCACCGGCGACGCCGTCAAATCCGCGATCGCGGTCACCGGCTCCGCGGCATCGCCACGGTGTAGCAAACCGCATTCCCCGACAGCGCCACCGTGCCGTCATCGCGGGTGACGGTCACCGCGAGCTTGGTGATGGGTTTGTCGGTTCGGACGTCGGTGATCTCGACCCGGCCGGTGATCGTGTCGCCGGGGCGCACCGGCGCGGTGAAGTCGAACTGGGTGTTGAGGAACACCGTGCCCGGTCCGGGCAATTTCTCGGCGACGACCGCGTTGAGGATCGCGCTCGTGACGCCACCCTGCACGACGATCTCGCCGAACCGGGAGGCGGCCGCGGCATCGGCGTCGTAGTGCAGCGGGTTGCGGTCGCCGCTGATCTCGGTGAACAGTTCGATGTCGCGGGCGGTGACCCGCCTGCTCAGCTCGGCGATGTCCCCGACCGCGGGTGCGCCGCGCGGCCAGCACGAGCTCATGACGTTCCTCCTCGCGGTTGTCCGCGCCGGACGGCGTGACCCGCCCGGCCGCCCAGCGCCCGCATGGCGAGCGCGCCGAGAATCGGACCGGGCGCGAGCACGAGGAAGGCGTAGCGCCAGCCGACGGTTTCGGCGAGCACGGGCACGAGGTTGATCGTGACGACGGTCAGCAGGAAACCGATCGCGGTCTGCGCGGTCAGCGCGGTACCGATGTAACGGGAGTCGGCGACCTCGCTGAGGGCCGTGGAGAACACGCCGGAATCCGCGATCACCGCCGCGCCCCAGACCACCAGCAGCACAACCAGCACCGGCCATGCCGCGCCGTAGACCAGCGGCGAGACCAGGCAGCAGGCGCCGCTGACGACGAGGGCCGCGCCTGCTGCGGGAGCCCGTCCGAAGCGGTCGGCTGCCCACCCGCCCAGCAGACAGCCGAACACCCCGGCAACGCCGATGGCCACGAACGACACCACCCCGACGGTCATCCGACCGGCGGCGGTGGCTGCGGCGACGAACGAGGGCAGCCAAGTCCACAGCGCGTACAGCTCCCACATGTGGCCGAAGTAGCCGAGGTTGGCCAGCCTCGGACCGCGTTCCCGGAACATGTCGAGCGCGTACCTCGGCCGGTGCTGCACCACGCTGCTCGCCAGGTGCGGTCCCGGTCGCACGAGCGTCGCGGCCAGCAGCGCGGCACCGACTCCGATGCCTGCCGCGGTGAACAGCACGCCCTGCCACGCCAGGTCGCCGAGGCCGTTGATCAGTTGCGGAAGCGCGGAACCGACGGTGAGCGCACCGATGAGCACGCCGAGCGCCAGCCCGCGGCCGGTCGAGCCGAACCACGACGCGATCAGCTTCATGCCCACCGGATAGACCCCGGCGAGGAAGAAACCCGTGCACAACCGGCAGAGCACGGCGGGGCCGAAGCCGTTTGCCAGCACCGGAACCGCAGCGGTCGCGGCCACCGCGCCGAGCGCGGCGCACGCGGCGACGCGCTGCGGCGGGAAGCGGTCGGGCACGTTGAACGCGGCCGAGGTGATCGCACCCGCGACGAACCCGACCTGCACCGAGGCGGTGAGCCAGACGGCCTGCGTGTCGCTGATGTGCCACACCCCGCGCAGCGCGGGCACGACCGCGGACGCGGAGAACCACATCGCCATGCCGAGCACCTGCATCGCGGCGATCAGGCCGAGCTGCACGTACCGGTTGTCAAGTGCCATGCAACGCTCCAGCCGGTCTTGCGAACGCACGCCCCGGTCCGCGTGCGCCCGCCATGACGCCAATCCCTCGACATCTACCACGCCGACAACGATTGTCCAGCGCTCGCGTCACCCCTGCCCGCCACCCGGTGGATGCGTTCGAGATGTCAGTTTTGCCCAAAACTCGCAACCGAAAACCGGCATAACGCCGCGTCAGTTTTAGGTGGAACTGCTCGCCGATTCAACTACCGGCGCATCGGCTGTGCACCGACAGAGTTGTTGATCAAAGTCGGCCGTATTTCGCGTAGACGTCGGCGACCGGGACGCCGGCCTGCACCTCCTCCCGGACCTTGTCCTCGATGTCCTTCGCTTCCTCGGACTTCGCGAGCACTTCTTCGAGTGCGTCTTTGGGGATCACCAACACGCCGTCTTCATCGCCGAAGATCCAGTCACCTGGGTTGACCCGCACCTGGCTGCTGAGCGTGCCCGTCATCGAGACCGGCACCTCCAGGTCGTGGATCCTCGACCGCCGCAACGACTCGATCGGCGTCGTGTAGCGCGCGAAGACCGACAGGCCGTCGATCTCGCGCACCAGGCGACCGTCCCGGATGCCGCCGTCGATGACCACGCCGGTCGCCCCGCGAGCTCGGCTGGCGTTGCTCATCAGCTCGCCCCAGATACCGCTCTGGCGCTCGCCCGCGGCACCCACGACCGCCACGCATCCCGCGTACATGTGGGTGAAGACCCCGAAGTCCGCCAGTTTCGCGTTCGGCGGCATCTCGCTGCGCTCCCGCATGTCCGGACTGGCCATCACGGTGTACGCCGGTCCGGCCACCTGCATCGATCGGTCCAGGGGCGCGATCGCGAGGTCGAGGCACTGGTTCGGCAGCCCCAACTCGTCCATGATGTCGTACACCACGGCCGAGTACAGGCCCTTCAGCCGCTTCGCGCTCCGCGCGATCCCATCGGCGTCGGGTCGTGCGCTTGCGGTCGTCATGTCCTGCCTCCCGTCACTCGAACAAGCTGTAACCGGACACGGCGTGCGCGCGCACGCCGTCCATGTCGAGTTCGACCCCGATACCCGGTGCATCGGGAAGGTCGATGTACCCGTCCTTGACGATGGAGCCGCCGTCCGGGCCCACCACGTAGCTGTCCCACACCTCCCGCTCCTCAAGCGCGTGCCACTCCTGCACCAGGAAGTTGGGGATCGCCGCGCACTGGTGCGAGGTGGCCATCGTGCCGAGCGGGGTGGAGACCAGGTGCGGCGCGAACGGGACGTAGTGCATCTCGGCGAGGTTGGCGATCTTCTTGCTCTCGGCCAGCCCACCGCACTTCGGCACGTCCGGCATCACCACGTCGACCGCGCCGCGTTCCAGCAGGTCCCGGAAACCCCAGCGGAGGTAGAGGTTCTCGCCCGCGCAGATCGGGGTGCGGGTCTGGGCGCGGACGCGGACCAGCGCGTCGATGTTCTCGGCCGGGATCGGCTCCTCCAACCACATCAGGTTGAACGGCTCCAACTCCCAGGCGATCCGGCAGGCGCTGGGCACGTCGTAGCGCGCGTGCATGTCGATGCACAGGTCGATGTCCGGGCCAACCGCTTCCCGGACCGCGGCGACCCGTTCGACCATCGTGCGCAGTTCGGCGGCGTTCAGCGTGTGGTTGAACTCGTCGAACTTCGCCGGGTGGCTCAGGTCGTCGATGTCGAACTTGAGCGCGGTGAAGCCCTCCTCGACCATCCGGCGGGCCCGGTCGGCGCAACCCGCGGCCGAACCGGCGGGGTCGTCCCCGTCGCCGCAGTCGGCGTAGAGCCTGATGCGGTCCCGGAACTTCCCGCCGAGCAGCCGGTACACCGGCAACCCGGCGGCCTTGCCAGCCAGATCCCACAGGGCCAGTTCGATCCCGCTCAGGGCGATCACGAACACGCCAGCCTGCGGACCGGCGAACACGTGCCCGCGCCGGAGCTTCTCCCAGCAGCGCTCGACGTTTCGCGGATCCTCGCCGATCAGGTCGTCTTTGAGGGTGTGGATCAGGCCGACCACAGCCGCCGCTCCCGCATCGGGATTGGCCTCCCCGAATCCGCTGATGCCCTCATCGGTATCGATGCGCACCAACGTGGCCTCACCGTGGTAAGCGACAACGGCCGTCGTGACGTTGACGATCCTCATGCTCCACCTTTCGAACAACCTGGCTCTGGACTCGTTTTGCGTGGCGGCGCGGGTAGCGGAACCTCAGAAGCCATCTCGGTCCGGGATCCCCGACATCAGGTATGCCGATACACCACGTCGTGGCTGTCCTCCCGAGACGACCTCTGAGAACCCGCGGCGGTGCAAGCGCCTTGCATGGGCTAAGCGGCTGCGCCGCTTCAGAACAAGAACTCAGGAGAGGAGTTGTCCGCCGGAGACGTTGATCTCGACGCCGACCGCGTGCTGAGCCCGGTCGGAGGCCAGGAAGACGACCCAGTTGGCCACGTCGTCGGCCTGCCCGACGCGGCCGATCAAGGTGCGCTCGCGGACCCTGTCGTACGCGCCGGGCTGCGACATCCACCCCTGCGTCATCGGCGTTTCGATGTTGCCCGGCGAGACGCAGTTGACGTTGATGTTGTACGGCGCCGCGAACCGCGCCAAATCCTTGGTGTAGGACAGGATTCCGCCGAACGCCGCGTCGTAGCCGGGGATGCCCGCGCTCACCCCGTGCGCGGTGAACGAGCACATGTTGACGATCTTGCCGTAGCGGCGCTCCATCATCTTCGGCAGCACGGTCTGGCAACCGAGGAAGACACCGGTCAGGTGCCCGTCGATCTGCCGGTGCCATTCCGCGTCGTCGGTCTCCAGGTGCCCGCTGACCGGAGCTGGCGCCGGACCGGCGATGTTGCACAAGATGTCGATCTCGCCCAGGTCGCGCTCGACGGATCCGACGAGTTCCCGCCAGCCGTCGCGGCTGGTCACGTCGAGCGGATAAGCCCGGCACGAGCCCGATCCGCCGTCGAGTTCTCCGATCACCGCGGAGACACCGGCTTCGTTCAGGTCGGCACCGCCGACCCGCGCTCCCTCGGCTGCCAGCGTCGTCGCGACCGCCCGCGCCAGACCGGACGCGGCGCCGGTCACCACCGCCACCTTGCCGTCGAGTGACAGATCCACGATTTCTCCCATCTTCTCCAGCCGTGCCGGGTCAGCCTCGAACCGCACCGGCGACGAGTCCCTTGACGAGATAGCTCTGCGCGAACCAGACGAACAGCAACGTCGGAACGACCATCAGGACACCGGCCGCCGACATCGGGCCCCAGTCGATGCCGAACTGGGTGACGAAGTTGGTCAGCCCGACCGGCAGGGTCTGGGCGGCCTCGCTGAAGGTCAGCGTGAGCGCGATCAGCAGATCGTTCCAGGTGAACAGGAACGTCAACACCGCGCTCGCGGCCAGCCCTGGGCCGATCAGCGGCGCCACGACCAGCACCAGCCGCTTGACCACGCCCGCTCCGTCGATCTCCGCGGACTCCTCGATCTCCCTGGGCAGGTCCTGGATGAAGGCCATCAGCAGCCAGATCGCGACCGGGAGTTTCGCGGCGGTGTGGGTGAGGATCAGCGCCCAGACCGAGTCCAGCATCCCGATCGAGGAGAACACCGCGAACAGTGGGATCGCGAAGGCGATGACCGGGATCATCCGCATCACCAGCAGCACGCCGACGATGACCTTGACGCCGGGCAACCGGATCCGCGCCAGCGCGTAGGCGGCGGGCAGCGCCAGGACCGTCACGAGCACGACCGTGGCCAGCGATACCACCACGGAGTTCACCAGGTAGTCGGCCATGTTGTAGTCGCTGAAGACCTTGATGTACTGGCTGAGCGTGACCGACTTCGGGATCAGTTCCACCGGCGTCGCGAAGATCTCGTCCGTCGTCCGCAGCGATGTCACGATCAGCCACAGCAGTGGGAAGATCGACAGGAAGACCGTCCCGACGAGCACCACGTAGCGCGCCACCAGGCCCGCGTTCACCCGCCTGCCGCGGGTCAGCGCGGATCCCGTCGTGTTCCGGGTTTCGAAGGCCAGCTCGGTCATGTCAACGCCCTCCGCGCGGTCAGCCAGGGAATCCCGTACAGCAGTGCCAGGAGGATCAGCGAGATCACCAGGGCGACGTAGGAAACCGCTGCCGCATGGCCGAAATCGACGCTCTGGAACGCCAGTTTGTACGCCTCGACGGTCAGCAGGTTCGACGCGTTGCCCGGCCCGCCCTGGGTCATCAACCAGACCACGTCGAAGGTTCGGAACAGATCGATGATCCGGATCATCAGCGCGATCACGATCACCGGTCGCACCAGCGGCAGGATGACCGACCAGAACGTCCGCCAGCTGGACGCGCCGTCGATCGCCGCCGCCTCCACCGGCTCCTTGGGAACCGCCTGCAGTCCGGCGAGGAACAGCAGGACCAGCAACGGAGTGTTCTGCCAGGCGCTGGCGATGATGATCGACACCAGCGCCCAGCCGGGATCGGACAGCCACGGGATCACCGGGAGGCCGACCGCCTTCAGCACGCCGTCGATCAGGCCGTACTGCTCGTTGAACAACCAGCGGAAGTTCAACCCCACCACCGCCGGGGCCACCATCGGCGGGATCAGCAGCAGCGTCCGCGCCGGGCGCAACCCGCGCAGCTTGCTGTTGAGCAGTACGGCGATCGCCATCCCGGCCACGCATTCCACCAGCAGCGACACCACCGTGAACACCACCTGGTTGCGCAGCGTCGGCCCGAACGACATGCCGGTGAACACGTCGAGGTAGTTGCCGAATCCGACGAAATCACTGTTGGTCGCATCGAGATCCCACCGGAAGAAGCTCTTGACGAGCGAAAAACCCAGCGGGTAAAGGAAAACCGCCAGCATGAGCAGCAGTGCTGGCACGGCCAGCGCGTATCCGCTCAGCCACGCGGGACGACCGCGCGACCGCTGCGGAGCAGTCGTCGTCATGATCAGCGCACCGTCCCTTCCTGCCGCAGGATCCGGGTGCTCTCCCTAGCGGCGGCGTCCAGGGCGGCCTTCGGGCTCAGCTGGTCGCTCAACGCGCTCTGCACGGCGGTCTGCACCACCGTGGACACCTTGTCGAAGCCGGGAACTTTGGGCCATTCCTTGCCGTTCTCGATCGTCGTCCGCAGGTCTTCGAGCCACTTGCGCTCCGCGCCCCCGGACTCGTTGGTGACCTGTTCGGCGATGCTCCGGCGGCTGGGGTAGTACTTGAACTTCTGGTACTGCTCGACCAGGGCGTTCGGGCTGACGGTGAACTTGATGAATTCGGCGGCGGCCTCCTTCTTCGCGGAGAACCGGTTGATCGCCATCGCGTGCGCGATCGCGCAGGAGATGCCGGTCCGGTAGCTGGCCAGCGGCGCGGTGCCGAACTTGCCAGCGGTCTTGGCCGACGACGGGTCCCCGTAGGTCGCATACGCCCCCGGCCAGTCGAAGACGGTCGCGCAGATCTCGTTGGAGAAGTTGGCCGAGTTCTCGTTCCACTGGTACGTGACGGAATCGGCGGGCACGACTTCGTAGCGCTTGATCAGGTCGCGGTAGAAGGTCAGCGCTTCCACGCCCGCCGGGGAGTTGAACGCGACGTTGTTGTCCGCGTCGAGCCAGTCGCCCCCGGCCTGCCAGAGGAAGTCGGCGAACTGCCGTTGCGCGGGGTCGCCCGAGCCGGGCAGGACCAGCCCGTACCGATCGCCGCCGGTGAGCTTGCGGCCCACGTCGATCAGCTCGTCCCAGGTTTTGGCGGGCTGGATCGAGTGCGCCGCGTACAGATCGGTCCGGTAGTACTGCGAACGTGAGTCCATGTTCCGCGGGATCGCCGCCAGCTGCCCGTTCGCGGAGTTGGTGAGTGCGGCCAGCGACACCGGGAAGAAGTCCGCCAGGTCGGCGTCCGTGAAAAACCTGTTGAGCGGCTCGAAATGGGGAAAGAACGCGCCGATCTGCGCGGTGTGCGTGCTGTAGACGTCGTACTGCGCGCTGCGTGCCGCCGAGAGCGTGATCTCCTTCGACAGCAGCGGGGTGAATTGCAGCAGGTCGTAGTTGACGGTGATGCCGGTCCGCGCCCGGAACTCGGCCGCCATCTTCGCCCAGTACGGCGGATAGCTGGTGCCACCGGTGATGAGCAGCGCGTTGATCTCGTCGGCACCCGCCTCGTCGGCTGCTGTCGAGCACGCGGACAACAACGGAGCGGCACTCAACAGCGCCATCGATCTGCCCAGGAAATCACGTCTGCTCAGGGCGCTCGCATGGTGCGTACCTCGCATACCAAAACCTCCTCGTTGAGGTCTTGCCGCTGCCTTCGCGTAATCGGGTCGCCTCCGCCAGCGCCCGGTCGAGCTGCCCGGTACTGCTGGTGGGGGAGCGCCAGCAGGTCACCTCGGCGTCCCGCCGACGCCGTGGCGGGCCGAGATCTGGAACCGAACGAGTCGAAGTTGGACGGCCGAAGGGCGGAATCTCGCGGGGAAATCGGAAAACCGTGCTGTAGTTCCCAACGATGGGTTTACTTGTCCGATAAGCTGATGACATGCCTAGGAGACAAGAGATGCCGGATGGTGTCAAGCTCCGCACTCTCCCGACCCAGGTGGCGGCGCTGCTGACCCGGCGGATCGTGGACGGCGAGTTCTCCGACGGACTGGCGCCGTCAGAGCTCGAAATCTCCCAGGAGTTCGGCGTCTCCCGCGTGGTGGCCCGCGATGCGCTCAAGATGCTTGCCGCGCTGGACATCGTGGAGATCTCCCAAGGCCGCCGCGTCGTCGTCCGGCCGCAGGCCGAATGGGACTACCTGGATCCGCTGCTCGCCGAATGGTTGCCCCCCGAGCACGTCGACGAACTGCTCGGGGAGTTGCACCAGATGCGGGTGCTGCTGGAGCCGGAACTGGCCGCGATGGCCGCCACCAGCATCACCGACGAGACCCTGGCCAGGCTCCAGGAGGACCTGGACCGGATGGCCGACCTGGAGTCCGATCCGGACCACTACCTCGACGCCGACCACGAGTTCCACATGCAGATCTGCCGCGCGGCGAACAACCGGATCCTCGACCGGATCATGTACTCCGCGCGGTGGCTGCTCACCGCCAGCCGACGGGTGACCAACGAGGCCCCCGATAGCCTGCGCCGGGCAACCTCGGCCCATGCCCAGATCTTCGCGGCGCTGCAGTCGCGGGACCCAGAAGCTGCCAGGGCGGCGATGCGTTCGCACCTCCAGCGGAACTTCCCGATCCTCGCGGAACAGAAGCGCAAGCACGGGCGGGCCAAAAGACCGGCTCGCTCAGCAAGGCAGTAACTCGGCTCCTCGATGTCCGAAACCGACGGGAAGGCGGAAAAGCATGGCGGGGAACGGGAGAACGGAGCCGATCCGGCTCGGGCTGATCGGAACCGGGCTGGCCGTCGCGCAGTTGCACTGGAAGGCGCTGCGGCAGCTCACCGACCGGTTCGTCGTCACGGCGTTCGCCGATCGGTCCGCCCGCCAGGGCGAGCACTTCTCGTCCTACAGCGGCGTCGACCTGGCCGACTTCACCGCCGACTACCACCAGCTGCTGGCCCGCGACGACGTGGAGGCGGTGCTGATCTCGGTGCCGATTCCGGACCTCTACCAGGTAGCGAAGGACTCGCTGGCCGCTGGCAAGCACGTGGTCTGCGAGAAGCCGACCGGCACCGACGAGCGGCAGGCGCGGCAGTTCCTGGCGCTGGCCGACGAGTACCCGGACCGGACGATCCTGATCGGGGAGAACTTCTTCTACCGCGACGACATCCGCTTCGCGCGTGCCCTGCTCGACGACGACGCCATCGGCGAGGTGCACCTGATGGCCTGGCGGGTGGCCGGGCAGATCGTGCCGCAGGAGGGCAGGTTCAACGGGACGCCCTGGCGGCTGCGACCGCAGTACCGCGGCGGCATGCACCTGGACATCGGCATCCACCACATCGCCCAGATCCGGATGCTCTGCGGTGATCCCGTCCGGGCCCACGGCGCGGTCCAGTGGGCCAACAGCACGATCGACTCGCCCTCGGACCTGACGCTGAACCTGGTCTTCGCCAGCGGCGCCATCGGCAACTACACGGCCAGCTACCCGGAGATCGCGATCCCACCGGAACCCAACGACATGCGGCTGTACGGCACGGAAGGCGTGCTGACCCTGGACGAGACGAACGCGCAACGCCGGGTGACGCTGATCCGCCCCGACGGGACGACGGAGACCAACCTCTTCCGCGGGATGGACAACGGCTACTACAACGAACTCAGCAACTTCGCCGACGCGATCCGACACGGCGCCGAGGTCGTCGGGACGATCCAGCAGAGCGTCACGAACATGCTGGTCATCCTGCGAGCAATGGATTCGGCCGAACAGGGCGTGGTGACATCGCTGGCCGACGCCAGTCCCGGCGGCGTGCCGCTGTGGCGACCGCACGGAGCGACCGGCCTGTTCGACGGCCTACCCGGTGAACGCGCCGCGACTCCGGCCTAGGAACCGTTTCCGCAGCTGTGGCCAGCGAAGCGGGCTGGCGTCGTGAGTGGCTATGGCCGTTCTAGCGGCCAAAAACACTCACGACGCCCTGCTCAAAGCTTGGCGTGCAGCAGTTCCTGGATGGCGCCTGCCGTTGCCATGACCCTGGGGGCGAGTTCACGTGCCGCCGCGGCGTCCATCCGGCTGGCGGGCACCACGACCGCGATTGCCGCCAGGGGGGCACCGGTGAGGTCGCGAACCGCGGTCGCGACGGCGCTGATCCCCTGCTCACCCTCCTCCAGGTTGATCGCGTAGCCGTCCTGGCGGATCGCGTCCAGTTCCTTTTCGAGTTCCGCCCAGGACCCGACCGAGGATTCGGTGCGCACCGCCAGGTCCTGGTCGGCGTACCGCCGAGCGAGCTCGGGCTGGGACAGGGCGGCGAGCAGCGCCTTGCCCCCGGCCGTGCAGTTGGCGGGCAGCACGATCCCGGTGCGCCCACCGACCCGCACGGATCGGGTGCCCTCCACGCAGTCGATGAACCTGATGTCGCGGCCTTCCAGCAGCGATAGGCTCACGGTCTCCTGGGTTTCGTCGCGCAACTCCTGGAGCACGGGCTGGGCGACGCGGCGGATGTCGATCCGCCCGATCGCGGCCAGACCGATCTCGTTGAGCACCGGCCCCGGTCGGTAGGCGCCGTTCGCCTTGTCCTGCATCGCGAAACCGTGCGCGCGCAGGGCGGACAGCAGCCGGTGGGCGGTGGACCGCGCCACCCCGAGGACTTCGGCGGCCTCGGCGACCCGCAGCGCGCGGCGGTCACCCAGCAGGGCCAGCAGGTGCAGCGCGTTGTCCACCGAGCTCAGGCCGCCCGATTTGGCTGGAACATTCGGCATGAAGGAATTATACCTCCAGGTTCTTCCTACATGAGGAATTACTCCTTACTGTCGCTGCTGTGCTGGTTTCCGAAGATCTCCCCGTGATCGTGGTCGGCGCAGGACCGGTGGGCATGACGGCGGCCGCCTCGCTGGCGAGCGCGGGCATCCCGACCGCGGTGGTCGAAGCGACCCCCGAGCCGCAGCCGGACTGGCGGGCGTCCACCTTCCACGCGGCCACCATGGAGTTGCTGGAGCACATCGACATCACCGGCCGGATGCTGGCGGAAGGGCTGGTGGTGCCGAAGTACCAGTTCCGGGACCGGCACGACGGGCTGATCGCCGAGTTCGACCTGGGACTGCTGGCGGATGAGACCAAGTTCCCGTTCCGGCTGCAACTGAACCAGCAGCGCCTGGTGCGGTTCCTGTTCGACCGGCTGATCGCCGATGATCTCGTCGACCTCCGCTTCGGATCGCGCCTGGTAGGGGTCGAGAACACCGGTGGGGGAGTCGAAGCCGTCATCGAGACGTCCACCGGCGAGCAGCGGTTGCGCGGCTCGTACCTCATCGGCGCGGACGGGGCCGGTAGCACCGTGCGCAAGCAGTTGGACCTGGCGTTCGAGGGCGTCACGTACTCGGAGCGGTTCCTGATCCTCAGCACGCCGGTCGACCTGCGGGAGCAGGTTCCCGGGATCGCCGAGGTCAACTACGTGGCGGACCCGGTGGAGTGGCTGTTCATCCTGCACACCCCCGAGGCTTGGCGGCTGCTGTATCCGGTGCCCGCCGAGGTCAGCACCGAGCAGGCCACCGACCCCGCGGAGATGCAGCGGCACCTGCAGAACTGGTCGGCCCGCGCGGACGGCTACCCGATCATCGACCACCAGATCTACAACGTGCACCAGCGGGTGGCGGAGTCCTTCCGCAGCGGCCGCGTGCTGCTGGTCGGCGACGCCGCCCACGTCAACAGCCCGGTGGGTGGTGTCGGGCTCAACAGCGGCATCCACGACGCCATGGACCTCACCCGGCGACTGGTGCGGATCCTCGCCGACGGCGCTGCTGAAGACGCCGAACTGGACGCGTTCAACCGCTTCCGCCGACGCATCGCGCTGGAGTACGTCCAGGCGGACACGCAGCGCAACACCGACCGGCTGCGGGAGACCGACCCGGAATCGCGCCGCGCCAACCAGCGAGAACTGCGAGAGCTGGCGGCCGATGCGGACCGGGCCCGCGACTGGCTGCGCCGGGTTTCGCTGCTGGAAAGCGTGCGGAAGTTCGGCATCGGTACGCCACCTGACGAGCACGCCGAGTTGGAAGGAGCGCAGTCATGACCGTCGAACAAGACGTGGACCAGGAACTCGCCGCGTTCTACCAGGACCTGGACGTGGTCGACCTTGCTCCACTGTGGACTATCACGGAGCAGTTGCTCACCCCGGTACCGCAACCGAAGTCCATCCCGTGGCTGTGGCGGGCCAGCACGTACGTGCCGTTGGCCGAACGCGCCATCAAACTGGTGCCGATCGAACGCGGCGGCGAGCGCCGAGTGCTGAGCCTGCGCAATCCGGGCTTGGGCGGCCGTCCCTACGCGGCCGGAACCCTGTGGGGCGCGGTGCAATGCCTGGGTCCCCACGAGAGCGCCCCCGCGCACCGGCACACCCCAGGTGCGATTCGCTTCGTCATCTCCGGTGAGGGCGTGTTCACCACGGTGAACGGGGACGCCTGCGACATGCGCGCCGGTGACCTCGTCCTCACACCGGGGATGGCGTGGCACGACCACTCGAACACCACCGGCCACAACATGCTCTGGTTCGACGGCCTGGACCTGCCGATGGTGGAGGCCCTGGACGGCATCTTCTTCGAACCGCACCCCGACCTCAACCAAGCCGTGGACGGCGAGCACAACCGCTCCGAACGGCAGTACGCCGACACCTGCCGCCGGTACGCAACCGGTTCGGTGCAGACCGAACTCGACCCGACGCCCTCTCCGCTGCTGATCTACCGCTGGGCCGACACCGACGAACGCCTGCGGCAGGAGGCGGGCAAGCAGTCCGGCGCGCCTTCGGTCGCCGTCGAGTACATCAACCCCCGGTCCGGGGCGAGCGTGCTGCCGACGCTGGCCTGCGGCGTGCAACGGGTGTTCGCCGGTCAGCACACGCTTCCGGTGCGGCGCACTGGAAACTGGATCTACGTGGTGCGCGCGGGCGCGGGCCACAGCGTGATCGACGGACAGCGCTTCGACTGGGAGACCGGCGACATGTTCGTGGTGCCCTCCTGGTCGGCGGTCGAGCACCACGCCGCGGAGCAGGCGGACTTCTTCACACTCAGCGACACCCCGGTGCTGCGGGCCTTGGGCGTCCACCGCGAACAGGCCCTCGACACCCCGCAGGCCGTGACCGGCACGTTCACCCCCCGCTGAAAGGACTCCTCGTGAAGCTGGCGCTGTTCAACGACTTCCGGCTCGGTGCGGTCACCGAGGACGGAATCGTCGACGTCACGGCGGCGCTGCCGTACCCGCACGATCCCGATCCGGTCACCGCCGGGTGGTGGCGCGCGCTGTGCCGGGATTTCCCGGGACTCGCAACCGATCTCAAGACCGTCGCCGAGGCGGGCACCCCGGTCCCGCTGGAGCAGGTCCGCCTGCGGGAACCGGTGCTGAACCCGTCGAAGATCATCGCCTGCGCGTGCAACTACCGCGACCACGTCGAAGAGATGCACGCCGTGCAGGAGCGCACCCTGGGCCACGTCGAGTCCTGGATGATGGACTTCGACGTGTTCCTCAAGTCGCCGTCGGCGATCAGCGGGCCGACCGAGGACATCGTGCTGCCCGCCGAAGTGGTCGCCGCTGGCCAGGAGATCCACCACGAGTCGGAGCTGGTGATCGTGATCGGGGCTGGCGGCAAGGACATCCCCGAGGGCGAGGCGCTGGACCACGTGCTGGGCTACACGATCGGACTGGACATCACGGTGCGCAGCGCCGCGGACCGGTCGCGGCGCAAGAGCTACGACACGTTCGCGCCGATCGGTCCGTGGATCACCACCGCCGACGAAGCCGGTGATCCGGCCGACTTCGAGATCGACCTGGTGCTCAACGGCGACGACCACCGCCAGCACGTGCACACCAAGGATCTGATCACGCCGATCCCGGCGATCATCTCCTACGCCTCGCGGATGATGACCCTGCTACCCGGCGACGTGGTGTTCACCGGCGCCCCGCCCGGTGTGGGACCGATCAGCGCCGGGGACGTGCTGGAGACCAGGATCAGCCGCCTCGGCGACATGACGTTGCGGGTGCGCTGACACGGGTGCGCTGACACGGGTGCGCCCCGCAGCGGTGCGTAGCAACCTGGCACCCTGTCCGCCGAACTCGTCAGGATCCATCCCGCGCTTCCAGCCCCACTTGGACAACCAACGGAGGTTGACATGGCTGATCGCTCGATCGACGTCCGCGCCGAACTCGACGAGGCGCCGCTACGACCGTTCCACTGGAAGCTCGTCGCGCTGGTCTTCCTGGCCATCTTGTTCGACGGCTACGACATCCTGGCACCGTCCTACGTCATCCACTTCGTCGCCAAGCCCTGGGGACTCAGCCCGGCTCAGTCCGGCCTGCTCGTCTCGGCGGGCCTGGTCGGAGTGATGATCGGCTCATTGGCGCACGGCGTGGTCGCCGACCGGGTCGGTCGGCGACCGACCATGATCGGCGGGTTGCTCATCTCCGGGGTGTTCAGCCTGCTGACCGCGACTTCCGCCAACTCCTACGAGAGCTTCGTCATCATCCGGTTGATCACGGGCATCGGGCTCGGCGTGGTCATGCCGCTGGGCACCGCCTACATCAACGAATACCTGCCGAACCGCAGTCGGTTTCGGTTGGCGACGTTGGCCGCGGCGGGGTTCTCGCTCGGTGGTGTCCTCGCCTCGATCATGGGCATCCTGTTCACCGAGCAGTACGGCTGGCAGTTCCTGTTCTACTTCGGCTCCGCCGCGGGGCTGATCGGGCTGCTGTTCATCGCGGTGTTCCCGGAGTCGACCGAATACCTGGTGTCGCGCGGCAAGACCGAGCAGGCCGCCCGGCTGATGGCCAAGGTGCGCCCGGACCGGGCCGAGCTCTACCACGAACTTCCCTTCGCCCGAGCGGGAAAGACCGGTCGGGCACGCGGCGACTGGATGATCCCGCTGCGCAAACCCTATGTGGTGGCCACCATCGCGCTGTGGTGCTCGGCGTTCTTCCTGCTGTTCATCAACTACGGGCTGTCCAGCTGGACACCGACCCTGATGATCGAGCGCGGCGGAAACTTCGCGCTGGGCTTCGGTTTCGGTGCGGCGCTGCACAGCGTGCCGTTCCTGGGTGGGATCGTCTGCGGCTACGTCGCCGACCGGTGGCTGGGGCGGCGGTTGAGCCTCGGCGTTTGGTGCGGGCTCGGTGCGCTCGTGACGTTGAGCGTGGTGATCACGCACGACCCGATCCTGAACATCATCGCGATCGCGCTAGCCGGGTTCTTCCTGATCGGCGGGCAGTTCATGCTCAACAACACCTGCGCGATGACCTACCCGGTGAACGCCCGAGGCACCGGAACCGGCTACATGCTGGGCATGGGTCGGCTCGGCGGGATTCTCGGCCCGTACATCGGAGGTCTGGTGCTCGGCGCCTCCAACAACAACACCAACGTGCCGTTCATCGTGGTCGCGATCGCGGCGGTGCTGACCATGGTCGCCGCTGCGTTCATCATCGTTTCGCGCAAGGCGGACCAGGACGCGGATGTTTCCGGCGATGCCGCGCTCGCCCCTCCGGAGCCGTCCAAGCCGTGAGGCCGCGCCGCGCGCCGAAGCCACTGCGACTTGGTCGCGGTGGCTTCGGCGCAACACGTGCGAAAGACCGGGCTGAGCCGGAGGATTGGCTCCCTCAGCTGTCGCGCTTGCGCCCGAGGCCCCCGAAGAAGATGTAGTTCTCCGGGTTGTCCAGGGTCTCGTTGTCCGGCCGCCACTCCGGCACGAAGACCGCACCCGGCGCCACCAGCTCGTAGCCGTCGAACAGCCCGGTGATCCAGGCGCGCGACCGGGCCACGGCCGGGTTGCTGCTGGTCGCGTACAGCGCTTCCAGCTTGCGCATGTCGTCCGGCCGGGCGTCACCGGTGGCGTGGGTGATCGCCAGGTAGCTGCCGTCCGGGAGCGCCTGCCGGTACTGGGCGACCAGCTCCGCTGGTCCGGCGCTGTCCGGGATGAAGTGCACGAGGGCCAGCATCAGCAGCATGATCGGCTCGGAGAAGTCCAGCAGGTCGCTCGCCTGCTCCAGCAGTTGCTCGGGCTGGCACATGTCCGCGCGGATGATCGAGGCGTGCTCGTTGCTGTCCAGGATGAGCTTGCTGTGCTCGACGGCGACCGCTTCGTTGTCGACGTAGAGGACTCGGGCACCGGGGTCGACCTCTTGCGCGATCTCGTGGACGTTGCCGACCGTCGGGATGCCCGACCCGATGTCGAGGAACTGGCGCACACCGGCATCGAGACCGTGCACGACCGCGCGTCGCAAGAACGAACGGTTGGCGCGACACGCCACGTCCACACCGGGGAACACCTGCTTCGCCTTGGCGGCGAACTCCCGGTCGACCTCGAAGTTGTGGGCACCGCCCAACAACGCGTCGTACACCCGCGCAGCGCTGGGTGTGTCGAGGTCAGCTCCGTCCGGAATCCAGTTCGTGTCGCGATCCAACAGTGGTCCGTTCTCGCCAGAGGGTGATTGGTTGTCGTAGTGACGCTCACGCAGGTCGTGACAGACGGAGAGCAACACCTGACGTAGCGCGCTGCCCAGCGAGTGCGCGTGATCACCTACGTGCGACGCGGTGACTGTATAGCACCGCGAGCACACGGACGGTACACCCAGTCGTGGAGCGCAACGGCGTGAGCGGACATCCGGGCGCGGACCAGTCCCGACGTGGCTTGACACGCCATCGCGGGTGCGGATGAATGGCCTCGTGGCGACGATGCTGGGACGCTCATGAAGGAGCACGGGTCCTCTCTGGCGAACCTGGATCTCAACCTGCTCGTCTTCCTCCGCGAGTTGCTCCGCGCCCGCAACGTCACCCGAGCGGCCGAGCGCATCGGCGTCACCCAACCGACGACGAGCGCCGCGTTGGCCCGGCTGCGCAGGCACTTCGACGACGAACTGCTCGTCCGGCGCCGGGGTGGCTACGTGCTGTCCCCGCTGGCCGTGGAACTGGCCGCCCAGATCGAGCCGCTGTGCGAGGCGGCGGAGCGGCTGTTCACCACGGCTCCGTTCGACCCGGCCACCACCCGGCGCGAGTACAAGCTGCTCATGCCGGACTACGTGCTGGACGCCGTGGGGGAGGCGGTTTCCCGAGCGCTTTACGCCCAAGCACAGGGGGCGAAGCTGCACGTCATGCTCGTGACTGGCGCTTTGCCCTCCGACGCCGTGGAAGCGCTTCGGCTCATCGACGGGCTCGCCTCGGCCCCGACCGCGCGGCTGAAGTTGTCCGGACTGCGCTGCGCGGAGCTCTTCCGCGACCGTTGGGTGTGCGTGGTCGACGCGGACACCGTGCCGATCAACCGGACGCGGCTGGAGACCGCCGAGCTGGAGCGCAGGCCGTGGGTCGTCCCGCACCACCCCGGCGGCGACTACCCGCCCACCGCCCCGCTCGCGCCGCTGATGATGGCGCTGGCGGTGAACCCCGAGGTCGCGGTGCGGGTGGACAGCTACCGCGCCACTCCGCACTTCGTGGCGGGCACCGATCGCGTCGCCGTCATCCAGGAGCGGCTCGCCCGCCGGTTCGCCAACCGGACCGATCTGCGGATCCTCGAATACCCCGGTGAACCCGAGCCGATCGTGGAATGCCTTTGGTGGCACGAGAAGCACGAGACCGATCCGGCGCACCGCTGGATGCGCGAGACCATCCGCGCCGCCGCCCAGAACTCGGGGCCATAGAGCGCATCGATGGTCCGCATCCCGATTTTCTTCTTCCTTACTGGCCAACGCTTTTCTTAATGTCGAATTCATGAGAATCGTGGTGGCCAGGCTCGACGAGTTCCCGCCTGGCGAGCGCAAGCTCGTGCAGGCGGGACGACGGTCGATCGGCGTGTTCCGGATCGGCGACCGCTTCTACGCCCTCAACAACTACTGCCCGCACCAGGGCGGCCCGCTGTGCGTCGGCCGCACCAAGCCGTGGGTCCAGTCCTCGGGACCGGGTGAGTACCAGATGGCCGGGGAAGAGGCGCTGGTCGCTTGTCCTTGGCACGGCTGGGAATACGACCTCGAGACCGGCCAATCGTTCCTCGGACCGGGCGAACCGCCCGTTCGCACCTACGACGTGAGCGTCGAATCCGCCGAGTCCTCGGCGGAGCCCAAGGGCGGACGGATGCCGGGCCCCTACGTCGCGGAGACCTTCCCAGTGCACGTCGAAGACGCCTACGTCGTGGTCGACACCAGCCCTCGCCCGGTCAAGCCGGGCACCGCACCCGGAGGTGAGAAATGACCAGCACGGCAGCAACTGAGACGCCCGTCCGCGCCGGTGCTCGCGCCGCCTACACGATCGTCGACGCCGACATCCACCCGCACGCGTTGGCCCGCGACATCCTGCCCCGGCTGGACGCCCGGCACCAGCGGCGGTTCGAGATGTTCGGCAGCCGGGTGCCCGGACCGCCGGAGATCTACCCGCGGGTGCGCAACGCCGGTTTCCGGCTCGACGCCTGGCCGGAGGGCGGTGCGCCGGGCAGCGACCTCCGGACGATGCAGGACCAGTTGCTCGACGAGTTCGACATCGATCACGGGGTCCTCATCCCGTTGCAGGGGCACAGCTGGGGCGTGGAGGAGCCGGAGTACGCCGCCGCGCTCTGCCGCGCCCTCAACGATTGGATCGCCGAGGAGTGGCTGGACCGGGAACCGCGCCTGCGCAGCTCCATCGCGGTTTCGATCGAGTCGCCGGAATTCGCAGCAGAGGAGATCCACCGCCGCGCCGGGGATCCGCGGTTCGTCCAGGTGCTGCTGTCGACCGGCGGCGAGTCGCTGTTCGGGCGGCGCAGGTATTGGCCGATCTACGCCGCCGCGGCCGAAGCCGGGCTGCCGATCGCCGCGCACACCGGCGGGCTGGAACAGCACCGGGGCGCGGGCTGGCCGTCGTTCTACCTCGAAGAGCACGTCTGGAACGGCAACACGATGGCCGCGCTGGTGATGAGCATGCTCACGGAGGGCGTCTTCACGGAGTTCCCATCGCTGCAGGTCGTCTGCGTCGAAGGCGGGATCGCCTGGATGGGGCCGCTGATGTGGGCGCTCGACGAGGCGTGGGGGCAGCTGCGCGAGGACGTTCCGCACCTGCGGCGGCCTCCGTCGGAGTACATCCGCGAGCACATCTGGTTCACCACCCAGCCCATCGAGGAGCCCGAGGACCTCGGGCAGCTGGAGACCGCGCTGCGGCACATCGGGATGAGCGATCGGATCATGTTCGCCTCCGACTACCCGCACTGGGACTTCGACTCGCCGCGACTCGCCCCGCGGCTGCTGCCAGCCCCCGTGCGCGAGCAGGTGATGGGTGCCAACGCCTGCCGACTGTACGGATTGCCGGAACGGAAGACGGAGGTTGCTCGATGACCGCGCCCACCGTCGTCGGTGCGGTCGACACCGACGTGCACTGCGCACCAGCGAGGCTCGCTGATCTGGAGCCCTACCTCGACGAGTACTGGCGCGGCTACGTGCTCGACGCGGGGATGTCGTTCTCCCCGACGCAGGGCGGGGCGTATCCACCGCTGGCGTCCACGAGTGCCACTCCGCTCGCCCGCGCAGCGGGGATCTTCCCACCGAGCACAGTGGACGATCTGCGCGCACAACTGCTCGATCCGCATTCGCTGCGCACTGCGGTGCTGAACTGCACGAGCTCGTTCAACTGCAACCGCAACCCGTACTACGAAGCAGCGCTGACCCGCGCGATCAACGACTGGCTGATCGAGGAATGGCTCGGCAAGGACGACCGGCTGCGGGCGAGCATGGTGGTCCCGACGCTCGACGCGAACGCCGCCGTCGCGGAGATCGAGCGCATCGGCGATCATCCGGGGATCGTCCAGGTGCTCCTTCCGGTGCGCGTCGATGCGCCGTGGGGCAACGTGCGGCACCGGCCGATCCTGCGCGCCGCGGCGGAGCGGGGACTGGTGGTCGGACTGCACGCATGGGGCCGGGTGGGCAACGCGCCGACCTCCAGCGGCTTCACGCACACCTATCTGGAGGACTACCTGGCCAACTCCCAGATCATCGTGCATGCGCAGGTGACCAGCCTGGTGACCGAGGGCGTGTTCGCCGAGCTCCCCGATCTGCGCGTCGTCCTGCTGGAGTGCGGGTTCTCCTGGCTGCCCACGTTGTTGTGGCGGTTCGACAAGGACTGGAAGGGGGTTTGGCGAGAGGTCCCGTGGCTCGGCAAGAAGCCCGCCGAGGTCGTCCGCGAGCACATCCGGCTCACGACGGCGCCCGCACACCTCCCGCACGACCCCGTGCAGGTGCGGGAGGCATTGGACCTGCTCGACGCGGGGGCGGTGCTCATGCACGCCAGCGACTACCCGCACGACCACGGCGACGGTGGCGGGCGGTTGCTCGCCGCACTCACCGACGCCGAACGGGACGCGGTGCTGAGCGGGAACGCGCTGGACTGGTACGGGCTCGACCGCTGATGTTCGAGAGTTTCGAGACTCGGGACGTGCCGACCCCGGCAGGGGCGAGGATCCGGGTGCGCGTGGGCGGCAGCGGGGCGCCGGTACTGCTGCTGCACGGCTACCCGCAGACCGCTGCGATGTGGCACCACGTCGCGCCCGGCCTCGCCCGTGACCGGACGGTGGTGGTCGCCGACCTGCGTGGCTACGGCGACAGCACGCCGCCGCCGGACGAGGTCGACGAGGTGGCGGCGTTCGGCAAGCGGGCCATGGCAGCCGACCAGCTCGCGGTCATGAGCGCGCTCGGCTTCGACCGGTTCGCCGTAGTCGGCCACGACAGGGGAGCGCGCTGCGCCTATCGCCTGGCGCTCGACCACCCCGAGGCGGTGACCGCGCTCGCGGTGCTCGACATCCTGCCCACCGCCGACGTCTTCGCCCGCGTCGACGCCGGGTTCGCCCGCGCTGCGTGGCACTGGTTCTTCCTCGCGCAGCCGGGCGATCTGCCGGAGCGGCTGATCGCCGCGGACCCCGACGCTTTCTTCCTCCGCGGCGCCAGCGAGCTGTTCGCACCAGAGGCGCTTGCGGCCTATCGCGCGGCGTGCCGCAGACCATCGGTGATCCACGCGATGTGCCAGGACTACCGCGCTGGGGCCACCGTCGACGTCGCCGACGACGAAGCCGACCGAGGCCGCCGGACGATCACCTGCCCAACACTGGTCCTCTGGGGCACCCGCGGACCGCTGGGCCGCGAGCCCGACGTCCTCGACGTCTGGCGGCGGTGGGCGCCCGAGGCGCGCGGTCACGTGCTGGACTGCGGGCACTACCTCGCCGAGGAACGGCCGGAGGAAACCCTCGCCGAGCTACAGGAGTTCCTGCGGAGTTCTTGACCTGCTGCGGTCGTTCAGTCGGCGTGTGTCCCCGCTCGGGGTTGCGCGTCGAACTTCGCCGGAAGAGTGGTGCGCAGGGCCTGGCCGTTCCGCGTGGCCAGGAACCGGTCCACGGCATCACGTCCGTTGCGGATCAGCGTGTCGCGGCTGTCCGGGGAGATGTCGAATTCGGTGATCCCCACATCGGAGGTGTCGACGGTGATCATCCGGTCGCGGACCTCGGGACGGCTGAGCTGGGTCTGGTCGTGTCCGACAACTGCCGTGATGAGCACCTTCTTGAGCAACTCGAACGGCGGCGGCAGCGGCAGGCCGAGCCCTGGGAAGACCTCGCCGATCCCCTTGGGCAGATCGGGGAGCAGGCGGATGCCGAAGGTGGGCCAACGGCGCCGGACTCCGTCGGCGCGGTCGAAGATCTCAACGGCGAAGTTCGACAGCACCGCACCGTCCACGATCAGCGACACCTCGCCGGTGACCGGATCGGTGAGCCGCTGCGGCTCGAAGAACAGCGGCAGCGACATCGACATCCGCACCGCCTCGGCGACCGACTGGCTATCGGGGTCCAGGTGGAGCAGGTGGTAGTCCCAGGGCAGCCGCAGCAGTCGGCCGTGCGTGATGTCGGTGACCAGCACGACGAGCTTGTACCGCTGGTCCGGCCGCAGCGTGGCGTCATCGCCGTCGGCGTCCTCGTCGTGGCGGCGGAGATCGCCGAACGTCGCGGCGCCGAGGGCGCGCAGCTCGCGATCCAACCAGTCCTGCAGGTAATCGCCAGCGTAGGCGCCACTGCGGGTGACCAGCGCCAGTCCTTCGCTGATCAGCGGCAGACCGGGCCGTCGCCGGTCGGGTATCCGCGACAGGTCCAGGCATCCCAGGACGTTCCGGATCCGCGCCGCGTCGGCTCCCGCAGCGGCGAGCGCGCCCACCATCGCGCCTGCGGACGTCCCGGCGATCCGGGGGAAGCGGTAGCCGTGTTCCAGCAGCCGGATGACGGCCGCCACGGTGCCGAGTCCTTTGACCCCTCCGCCTTCGAGCACGAGATCCGCTTGCGGCATGCCCGCCCTTTCCGTTCACCACGCACCACGGCTGCGGACCTCACGATCCTGCACCGGCAACGCCGTCGCCGCGCAACCGTCCAGGAAAAACCTGAACAGGTGGTCGCCGACGGTCGAGCTCGCAGCGATCCGCCGCCGCGGTTTCCGGAATTGTCCGCTTCGTACTCCGCGGTGTCCTCATTGGACGCCGTCGTCGAACGGCCCGCCGGTGTGTTGGCGATCCGCGGCACCCCATTCGGGTGATCTTCGCGGTTCGGTACGCACGGGCGAGCAACACAGCGGGGCCAACACGTGGTGTCGGTATGTGCTCATGCAACTACCAGTCGTAAGCTTGCGGCGGTGGCGACGGCCTGGGGGGACACCGTGCGCCACCGCCGTTGGGAAGGGAACCGACCCCTCCGGTGGCTGCAGGGGGCGGGCCCCGGGGGTCGGCCCCCGAAAGAAGGGGCGCGGGATTGGTCGCGGCCGTGGACCGGTCGCGATCATTCCCACGCGCAAGCTACGCGCTGTCAGATCGGGTGTCCTGTTGAAGAGAGCAGGGCTGCTACCGCCCACGTGGGGGAGCACTGCGGGCCGGTCGCAATCGATCGGGCAGCCATCGGCCGTGTGCTGACCTGCGTCAACGCATGATCCGCAGCGCCGAATCCGATGCCTGGCCCGGCTGCGGCGGGTGGCCGCGCACCGTCCGCGCGGCAGCTGTGGCGATCGGGTTGCTCCAGCTCAGCAGGGCCGTCTCACTCGTTCGGCTGGTTTAGGCGTCGGCTGACTCCTTCGGGGCACGCCGAAGCTCGCTTCGGCCACCGCGTCCGGGTGAACGCACGAGCCGGTGGCGGAGTCCTTGGCCACCACGGCAGTTCCGGTCGCAGGCTGATCGCTCGACAGTGTCGGAGAACGGCCCGTTAGTCTCGCCCGGCGCGGCCGGAGCCGGGAATGCGCACCGGCCCGATCGGGTCGGGCGCGAACTCCGGCGCGTGGCGCCCGGTCCTGAGCTCGCGGACGGGCGATGGCGCAAATCCGCTCGATCGTGGGACAGAGCCTTATCACGCTGCACGAATGCCTCCGTCGCGGAGACGTTATCGCCGCGTGGCCGGATCCGTGGCCGCGGTGCGCCCTGCCCGAGTTTGCCGGGTGCGGTACTACTCGGCTGGCATCTCGCTGGACACCCTCCCCAGCACACCCGGAAAGGTTGGCGCATGAGCGTGGCTGATGTGTCTTTCGAACGGTATCCGCAGACGGGCGTGGTGCGTGTGCGCGAGCTCATGCGGCGCTGCGCGGCCACTCACGATCACGCCGAACGGGCCGCACTGCTGGAGTGCATGGCCGACGAGCTCGACCGCGCGGCCGAGGGCGCGCCGCAAGAGCTGGCCATGGTGCTGCACGGACAGGCTGGCATGGTGCGGTTCTTCGCCGATCTGCAACGACGCGACCGGGCCTACCTCGCCACTGCCACCAGCGGCGGGCGTGACCTGCAACCGTGACATGCCGAGGGTGCCGATCGCGGCGACCCGGCAGTCGATCACGGCGTCGAGCTCGACCAGGCGTTGCTGGATCAGCTCGGCCTCCGCCGGGCAGGCGTCGGAGAGCTGCACGACGAGCTGGCCGTACTCGGCCAGCAGCATCGGCAGTTCCTCCGGCAGGTCGAATCGAGACATCTCCAAGCCCTCCCGCACCCGCGTACCCTGCCGATATTGCGGTCCTGGGCCGTCCCCGGCCAGTTGACCGCACCGGTGTCCCGGGCCAGTTCAGCCAACCGTGCGCCGCGCTGGGCTCAGTCCGGGTCGGAAAGGCCGAGCGCGTCGGAAATGGCTTCGTAGAGGTCCCGGTATCGCGACGTGAACCGCAGTTCGCGGGCGTTGCGCGGCCGGTCGAGCGTTACCGGGAACTCCGCGCGCACCCGTCCTGGCGCCGGGTTCATGACGACGACCCGGTCGGCGAGCAGCAGCGCTTCATCGACGTCGTGCGTCACGAAGATCACGGTGGTGCGCAGTTCTTCCCACAGCAGCAGGAATTCCGCGCCGATGCGCCGCCGGGTCAGGGCGTCGAGCGGCCCGAACGGCTCGTCCATGAGGAACAGCACCGGGTCCGCGGCGAGTGTTCGCGCGAGGGCGACGCGTTTGCGCATGCCGCCGGAGAGCTGGCGGGGCAGGTAGTTCGCGAACTCGGTGAGGCCGACTTGGTCGAGCAGTTCGCGGATCCGCACGTTCTGCTCGGCGCGGCTGCCGCCCGCGACCTGGAGGGGCAGCCGCACGTTCTCGTGCACGGTGCGCCAGGGCAGCAGGGCGTCGTTCTGGAACAGCATTCCCACCCCGGCTGGCGGCCCGGTGACCGGCTGCCCACCGATGCGAGCGCCGCCGGTCGCCGGTTCGACGAGCCCAGCGACGGCCTTGAGCAGCGTCGACTTGCCGCATCCGCTCGGACCGACCAGCGCGACGAATTCCCCTGCGGTGACGCTGAGTTCGGCTCCGTCGAGGGCGAGGTGACGGCCGCTGCGGGTGCGGTAGGCGACGCGCAGGTCCTGCACGGCGACCTCGGCTGGCGGTGTGGGATTGCGGATGTCGGGCATCGTCATGGTCGTCCCAAGAGGCGGAAGTCGAAGGCGTCGGCGAATGCCGGGATCTTGTCCTGCTGCGTCTGTCCAACTTGGACCAGCACCTGCGTGGTGTCCCGATAGGGCCCCTCGTCGATGGTGAGCCCGGCGGGTGCCTGGTCGAGCGTTGCCTGGAGCACGGCTGCCAGCACCTGCTGGCTCAGTCCGGGTGCTTGCTGCTGCGCGGCGGCCAGCAGGCTCGTCGGGTCGGACTCCGCGCGGTCCTGCGTGGCGCGCAAGGCTTTGACGAAGGCCCGCATGGCGGGCTGGTGGTCGTCGACCCAGGAGGATTTGGCGATCACCGCGAGGGCGACGTAGCGGAACGACGGCTGCCAGGTCACGGTGAACTTGCCGGACTGGACCATGGTCGTCAGCAGTGGATCGCTGACCATTCCGGCGGCGGCGCCACCCTTCTCGATCGTGGCCTGCATGGTGGCTCCGGTTCCGGCGCCCACCACGCGCAGTCCTTTGTAGGCGATCCCGGCTTCGGCGGCCGCCCGCTGGAGTTCGGTGTCCGACAGGCTTCCTGGCGCGGTGACGGCAACGGACTTGCCAGCGAGGTCGGCGACCTGCGCCACCGGGGCCGAGGTCGGGCTGACCAGGGAGTAGGGCGGTTTCTCGCTGACCACCGCGTAGCCCTTGACGTCGAGCCCCTTGGCCCGGTTGTTCACGATGTGCTCGCCTGCTCCGACGAAGGCGTCGATGCTGCCGCCAGCCAGTGCCTGCACGGCGTCGGAGCCGCTGTCGAAGCAGGTCTTCTGCGCCTGGAGGCCGTCCGGCAGGCCGCCTTCGTCGATGGTGATGGCGGCCAGGCTGATGCCGCCGCAGACGATGCCGACCCGGATGGACGGTGGTCCGGCCTCGGCGGAGCAGCCGGTGGCGACTGCGGCGGTGATTGCCAGGGCAGCGGCCCAGCGCCAGCGCTTGGTGCGGGTCATAGGTCGTTCCTCGCATTTCGGTGCAGGTCTCAGACGAGTGCTGGAGTGGTCAGTGGTGGCGCAGTACCCGGCGCTCGGCCCATTTGAGGAGTTGGTCGAGGACGATCGCCAGCACCGTGATCACGGCAAGACCGGCGAAAACCCCGGTCACGTCGAGCAATCCGGAGGAGTACTTGATGTAGTAGCCGAGACCGGCGCTGGCGGCGATCATCTCGGCGATGACGGCACCGATGAGCGCGATGCCGATGGACAGCCGCAGCGCGGTGATCAACCACGGCACCAGCGAGGGCAGCACGATCCAGTACCCGGTTTGCCAGCGCCGGGCGCGGAACGAGCGGGCCACGTCGAGCAGATCGGGGTCGATCTCCCGCACGCCCTGGTAGACGTTGTAGAAGATAACGAACAGCACCATCGTCACGACCATGGTGATCTTCGAGAGCAGCCCGACGCCGAACCACACGATGAACAACGGCGCGAGCGCCACCCGAGGCAGGCTGTAGAGCGCCATCAGGTACGGCAGCAGCCATCCGCTGAGCAACTGGGAGAAACCGAGGACGATCCCGAGCAGCATGCCGATCGGCACGCCCACCAGCAGTCCGATGGCCACCTCGACGAGGGTCTGGGTGAGGTGCGGCCACAGCTCGCCGCTGGTGACCAGCTCGGCGAGTCGACCGGCGATCGCGGCGGGCGAGGACACGTAGAACGCGGGAACGATCCGGTCCGAGGTGAGCTGCCAGGCGCCGAGCACGACCACCGCCACGGCGAACCGGCCAACCAGGACGGCGCGGCGGAAGCGCACCGCGTGCCTGCGGTCGCGTTCGAGAAGTTCGTCTCCGATCGTGGAAACGCCACCTGGGCGCTGCCGGCCGCTGTCATCGGGCGGCGCAGCGTGCGTGGCGGAAGCCGTTCCGCCGGAACTGCGGGCGCTCACCGTGGATCCTCCACTGTGGAGGGTTCCGGTCCGGTTGCCACCGGGCGATCGGGATCGGCGCTCCACGCGGAGAACGAGCCGACGTACAGCGGTGCTGTGAAGCCGAGATGCGCCAGCACCGCGACCCCGAATGCGCCAGCGACACCGCCCCCGCAGGACATTCCCGGAACCGGTGCACCAGGCGCGGCGAGCCCGTAGTGCGCACGCAACTCAGCGGCGTCGCGCAAGGTGCCATCCGGACCGAGTGCGTCTCGGGAGCTGATGTTGCGGGCGTTCGGAATGTGTCCAGCGTGGAACGCGTCCTCCGCCCGCGCGTCGATCAGCAGGTTCCGGGCCGCTAGTTCGGCGGCCTCGTCGGTGTTCAGCTCGGGCAGCGCGCCGCCGCGCAGTGTCACGTCACCGGGCGGAACGTCATCGGCCAGCGCTCCCAGCGCGCGACCAACGGCCGTCCACGCGCGCAGCCCGCCGTCGAGGATGCGGACCCGTTCTAGACCCGCCCAGCGCAGCACCCACCAGGCTCGGGCCGCGACCAGCCCGCTGCGATCGTCATAGACCACCGCAGTGGAGTCGTTGCGCAAACCCCAGCGCCGGGCGGCGCGTTGCAGCTCGTCGATCCGAGGCAGGGGACGGCGGCCCTGGGCGGGTGGCGCGTCGTTCCGGGCGAGTTCCGTGACCAGGTCGACGGCGACCGCGCCGGGCAGATGACCGATCGGATCGGCACTGCTCGCGCCGTCCGGTTCGCGGCGAACTTCCAGCAGCCGCACGTCGTCCCGGTTCTTGTCGAGCAGGTCAGCGAGTTCGGACGCGCTGACGAACACCGGCGCGCTCATTCGGGCACCGCCGCGGTCGCCGCTGCGGCGGTGAACCGGTTGCGCGGCCGCCGCAAACCGAGGTGGTCGCGCAACGTCGTACCCGCGTATTCGCGGTGGTGCAGCCCGCGTCGCTGGAGCTCCGGAACCACGAGGTCGACGAACGCTTCGACGCCGTGCGGCACCCGCGGTGGGAAGATCATGAACCCGTCGGCCGCGCCGGTGCTGAACCACTCCTCCAGGACATCGGCCACCTTCGTCGGCGACCCGACGACCTCCTTGAACAAACCGCCGCGGACCAGAGCGGCGGTGACCTCCGCGACCGTCACGCGCTCGTGTCCGTAGAGCTCGCGAGCCGACGCCACGAGCTGGCTCGCCTCGGGAGGAAGACCGGCGAGCTCGACGACGTCATCCAGCGGTGCATCTCCCCGCGCCGCAGCGAGATCGGTGCCGAGGACGTCGGACAGCTGCGCGCGTCCAGCCGTTCCCGTTTCCAGCAAGCCTTGCAACGTCGAGTACGCCTCCCGCGCGGCGCTTTCCGTCTCCGCCACGTAGACGGCCATGCCCGGAATGATGAGCTGCTCCGATGGTTCGCGGCCGTGCTGGGCCAACCGGCCCTTCAGGTCCGCGTAGTAGGCGCGAGCGTCAGCCAGCCCGAGCCGCGACGAATTGGTGAACCGCAGATCCGAGTACTCCGCACCGAGTTCGCGGGAGCGCTCGGATGCGCCCGCGTTGACGATCGGAAGCTGGCCCTGGACGGGACGTTCGACGTTCAACGGCCCGGCGACGGAGAAGAACTCGCCCTGGAAGTCGATGCGGTGCACCCGTTCTGGATCCACGAACTGGCCGGTCGCGGGATCGGCCACCCGGGCATCGTCCTCCCAGCTGTCCCACAGCAACCGCAGGACCTGGATGTACTCGGTGGCCCAGTCGTAGCGGCGGGCGTTGTCCCAATGCTGTTCGCGCCCGAAGTTGCGGGCCGCCTCGACGTTCTTGCCGGTCACGATGTTCAACCCCACCCGGCCGCGGCTGAGGTGATCGATGGTCGCCGTCGCCCGCGCGACGTTGTAGGGGTCCGAATACGTGGTGTTGATCGTGGTGATCAGGCCGATCCGCTCGGTCACCCCGGCGATGTTCGCGGCCAGCGTCAACGCCTCCGGTCGCAGGACTTCGTTGGGCGCCGCGAACTGGGACGCGGTCAGCCCGACCAACCGGTCGCCGATGAAGAAGAAGTCGAACACGCCGCGCTCGGCGGTGCGCGCGGCCTGTTGCAGCAGGGCCGGATTCGAGTTGCCGTCGCTGCGGGATCCGGGGATCCGCCAAGCCGCGGGATGAAAACCAGTCGGCCAGATGGTCAGGCCGAGATGCATGCGTCGAGAAGGTTCGGACATGACGAGAACTGCCCTTCGGCACAGGGGAAGCAGTCGCCCGACGATGGGCGCCGCGACGAGGGAGCTGACAGAGAACCGGAGAATCGCGCGGAAAACGACCTCGGGTTGAGCCGCCTCGGCGGCGAGCTCAACCGCGGTTCAGCCGCGACACAGGCAGGCGGTGACCAGCAACAGGTCCACGCACCGGCGCCGGACCAGCAGGACGGCGCTCGAAGCGGCGCCGCGGGTCGCGCCCCAGGACCGGCGCGCGTCCATCAGCCCCTCGGCCATGCGCCTCCCTCCTGAGCACGAGATCGCGTATACGAACGTATACGCGGGGTAGGTACGGGTCAACGCGCCGGTTTTCCCGTCTCAGCCAGTGGACAGCCGAACGAGAGTCGCCACTCGCAGATCGCGCATCCGCACCAGGTGTTCGGACATCGCCGCGCGAGCGCGCTCGCCATCCGTCTCGCGCACCGCGTCGAGCACCGCTTCGTGCTCCTCGACCGTCCGGTCGACGACCTTCGCCGCCGAGCGATCCGGTCGGTACACGGTCAGCAGGTCGTCGAGCTGCTCAAGCGTCGAGGCGATGACCTCGCTGCGCGCGGCGGCCCGCAGCGCGCGGTGGAACTGCTCGTTCAGCCCGACGTGCGTCGCCGGGTCCGTCGCCGCGCGGCGGGCATCCAGCAGGTGGTCGAGCCGTTCGAGGTCGAGGCTGCCCCGACGCTCGGCGGCCAGCGCGGCCGCAGTCGTCTCCAGCGGGATGCGGGCCTCGTAGATCGCCAAGATCTCCTCCGCCGAACGCTCCCGGACCACGAACCCGCGGGCGGAGCGCTCGATCAGCCGGTCCTGCGCCAACCGGGCCAGCGCCTCGCGCATCGGAGTCCGGGAAACGCCGTACATCTTGCCGAGCGCGGTCTCCAGCAGCACCGTCCCCGGCGGGAACCGCCCGCTGAGCAGATCCGACTTGACCCGGAGGTAGTGCACGTCGGCCGACGATCCGCCGCTGACGCTGTCCGCGCCCAACCGTTCCTCCCGCCTCCACCGAATTCCGGGAGGTCAGCCTACCTGCCACCGGGCGGTGACCCGCCCGCCGAGGAGAACTCCCGGTTGGTGGTCGCAGCACTCGGCGGTGCAAGTCGGAGAAAGCGTGGCAGCCTGGCATTCGTTGCCGAGATCGGGAGGACGACTGATGGGGTCGATGACCGGCAAGGCGGGGCTGGTGACCGGCGCGGCTAGCGGGATCGGGCGTGCCACCGCGATCCGCGCTGGCCAGGAGGGTGCGCGGGTGCTCGTGTCGGATTTGCCGTCCGCACGTGCCGAAGGCGAAGAGACCGTCCGGCTGGTCAGGGCGGCGGGCGGCGAGGCCGAATTCCAGTCTTGCGATGTTTCGCGTGCCGAGGACCAGGAGGCGTTGGTGGCGGGTGTCGTCGAGCGGTTCGGTACGCTCGATTTCGCGCACAACAACGCCGGGATCAGCTCAAGCGGGCGGCTGCTCGCGGATGTCGAGGACGAGGACTTCGACAGGATCATCGCGGTGAACCTGCGTGGGGTCTTCCTCGGGATGAAGCACCAGATCCGGCAGATGCTGCGCGGTGGGGGCGGATCCATCGTCAACACGGCGTCCAACGCGGGCCTGCGCGGAGTGAAGCGGCTGGGGCCTTACACGGCCGCCAAGCACGGACTCGTCGGCTTGACCAAGAACGCGGCCGTCGAGTACGCCGAGCACGGCATCCGGGTCAACGCCGTCGCTCCGGGGACGATCATGACGGGCTTCGCCCGCGGCGTCACCCCCGAGCGACTGAAGGAGATCATGAAGCCGCAGGCCCTGCAACGGATCGGGGAGCCCGAGGAGGTGGCCGCGGCCGTCGTTTGGCTGCTCTCCGACGACGCGTCGTTCGTGACGGGTGCGACGCTGCCGGTGGACGCGGGGTCCCTCGCGGGCTGGTGAGAGCAGTCCACGACGATCCATTGTGGACGTGGCATGCGGTGCCACTTTCCGCTGGTGACGCACGGTAGATGACGAGCCGCCACTAGGTGAGAGGCGAGCGCACTCTAATTCTTGACTGTTCGGTACACTAAAATTTATTGTGTACCGAACGGTCAAGAATGGACGAGAACCGCGCTCAGCCGAGCGCCGGATGGAGGGACGTGGCGATGTCGAAGCCTCTCAAGGGAAAGGTGGCTCTGGTCACGGGTGGCTCGCGCGGACTGGGTGCGGCGACCGCGCGGTCCCTGGGCGGTGCTGGCGCGGATGTCGCGATCACCTATGTGAACTCGGCCGACAAGGCGTTCGAAGTCGTCGCGGAACTGGAAGCCGACGGCGTCCGGGCGAGCGCTTTCCAGGCCGACCAAGCCAATGCCAGCACGGCTGGAAAGTTGATCGACGATGTCGTGACCCGGTTCGGCGGGCTGGACATCCTGGTCAACAACGCCGCGGTGTCAGTGGAGCAGGGCAGGCCGATCGACGATCCGGACGCCGACGTCGCCGCACTGGACCGAATGTACGCGACCAACTACACCGGCATCGTGGCCATCATCCGCGCGGCGGCGAAGGTGATGCGCGACAACGGGCGGATCGTCAATGTTGGCTCGGGCATCGCCTCCCGCGTCGGAGTTCCCGGACTCGCCGACTACGCCGCGACCAAGGCCGGTTTGGTGGGTTACACGAAGGGTGCCGCTCGCGACCTGGCACCGCGGGGCATCACGGTCAACGTCGTGCAGGCCGGGCTCATGCAGACCAGCATGCAGCCGCCGGATCCGGAGACCCTCAAGTTCATGTTGTCCGGCCTGTCGATCCAGCGGGTCGGCGACCCGGCCGAGATCGCCGCCGCGATCACCTTCCTGGCCACCCCGGCTGCCTCCTACATCACCGGCGCGGTGCTCGACTCAGACGGTGGATACACCGCCTGAGCCCGCGGTTGCGTTGATGCCGCGCTAGCCGCGATCCTCAAGGACGTCGGCCCGGACCGCTGGCCGCGTTGATCCGTTCGACGGGCGTTGCTGATGACCGGCGGTTCGGCCTGGCGGACAGCCGAACGTTGATCTCCTCCTCTGATGCGGTGTATACGGAGGAGAGCTGCGCCGGAGCCGCGCGGATACCTCGACGGAGGCGACGTCAGATGGACACGGGAGAGCAGACCGAGGAAACGATCTTCACCTGGGGCGCGCCACCGCTGAAGTTCGGTGCCGGTGCCGCCGATGAGATCGGTTTCGACCTCGCCCAGCACGGCGTCAACCGGGTGCTCGTCGTCACCGATCCGGGCATCGTGGCCACCGGCGTCCCCCAGCGCATCGCCGACGCCCTCAACCGCTACGACATCACCGCCGAGATCTTCGACGGCGTGCACGTCGAACCCACCGACGACAGCTTCGCCAAGGCCGTCGGCTACGCCGACGAGCAGGGGCCGTGGGACGGGTTCATCGCGGTCGGCGGGGGTTCGTCGATCGACACCGCGAAGGCGGTCAACCTGCTCACCACGTACCCCGGCGAGCTGATGGACTACGTCAACAAACCGGTCGGGCTCGCCAAGCACCCGCCGGGGCCGCTCAAGCCGCTCGTGGCGGTGCCCACCACCGCGGGCACCGGGTCGGAGAGCACCGCGATGTGCATCCTCGACGTGCTGTCGATGAAGGTGAAGACCGGGATCAGCCACTGGCGCCTGCGGCCGACGCTCGCCGTGGTCGACCCGCTGCTGACCATGAGCGTGCCGCCGGAGGTGACCGCCGCGACCGGGATGGACGTGGTGTGCCACGCGCTGGAGTCCTACACCTCGCGGGATTACCGGTCATTCCGGCGCAAGGCTCCCGAAGAGCGGGTCACCTACTGCGGTTCGAACCCGGTGTCGGACCTTTGGTGCGAGCACGCGCTCGGCCTCATCGCGCGCTCGTTCCGGCGAGCGGTGCGCGACGGCGCTACCGACGTCGAGGCGCGCTCGGACATGATGATGGCGGCGACCTTCGCCGGGATGGGCTTCGGCAATGCCGGGGTGCACATCCCGCACGCCAACGCCTACCCGATCGCGGGCATGGTGACCGATTTCGTCCCCGCCGGTTATCCGCCGGACGAGCCGATCGTGCCGCACGGGATGGCGGTGTCGCTGACCGCGCCGGAGGCGTTCCGGTTCACCTTCTCCGCGGCGCCGCAGCGGCACCAGCGGGCCGCCGAACTGCTGGCCCCGGACCAGTCCGGGATCGACCCGGCCGAGCAGTTGCCCCGCGCGCTGATCGACCTGATGCGCGACATCGGGATCCCCAACGGCATCGGCGCGGTCGGCTACGCCGAGCGCGATGTGCCGAACCTGGTGCCAGGCACCATGAAGCAGCAACGGCTGCTGGCGACCTGTCCACGGGAGGTGGGCGAGGACGAGATCGCCGAGATCCTCACCAAGTCGCTGCGGAACTGGTGAGGGCGATGCCGAGGTGCGAATGCGGCGCGCGCTCCAGTACCACGCCGGACCCGACGTAGGAGAACGGATGAGTAACCCGGTGTCAACCGCAGTCCTCCTCAACCGCACCTCAGGGGACCGTGAAGCAAGCCAGCCACCAGAAACCGCGAAACGCGAGATTCGTGTGGACGTAACCACCACTGAAAAACGCGGAGAGGCGGTACTGGAGGCGGAACTGGCATGAGCGTGTACGACGAGCGGCCCTGGCTCGCCCGCTACGACGCGGGACAACCTGCCGACATCGAGATCGAGTACCCGAATGCCCTGGCGATGTTCGCGGCGGCGGTTGGTCGGGCTTCGGATGCGACGGTCATCCGGTACTTCGACGGGCGGATCACGGTCCGGGAGCTGGACGACCTCTCCGACGCCTTCGCCTGCGCCCTGGTCGATCGCGGCATGCGGCGCGGTGACCGGATCGGCCTGTTCCTGCAGAACGTTCCGCAGTTCCTGATCGCCCTGCTGGCGGTCTGGAAGGCCGGATGCATCGCGGTGGCGATCAACCCGATGAACAAGGAGCGCGAACTCGGCCTGCTGCTGCGGGATTCCGGCGCGCGGGGCCTGGTGTGCCTGGAAGGTCTGCACGAGTCCGCGGCACGCGCGGTCATCGCCGACACCGACGTCGAGTTGACGGTCACGACTTCGGAGCTGGAGTACCAGACGCGCGACGATTCGCGCGTTTTCGCCGGTGTGCAACGACTTTCCTGCGAAGGCGCGGCCGACATGGCGACGCTGATCGAGGACTTCCGCGGGAAGCGGCCGGACCCGGTCGACTTCGCGCCGGAGGACGTCGCGGTGCTCACCTACACCTCGGGGACCACCGGTCCGCCGAAGGGCGCCATGAACACGCACCGCAACGTGGTCTTCAACGCCCAGACCTACCGGGATTGGATCGGGCTGGACTCCGGCGACGTGATCCTCGGCGTCGCACCGCTGTTCCACATCACCGGCCTGATCGGGCACGCCGCGCTCGCGCTGCTGCTACCAGCACCGCTCGTGCTGACCTACCGGTTCGAGCCGTCGCTGACCGTCGAAGCGATCCGCGACGAGCAGGCGACCTTCACGGTCGGCGCGATCACGGTGTTCATCGCGCTGATGAACGCACCGGGAGCCGCCCGCGCGGACCTGGCCAGCCTGCACAAGATCTACTCCGGCGGCGCACCGATCCCGCCGAGCACGACGCGCGCGTTCCGCGACCAGTTCGGGCAGTACATCCACAACATCTACGGGCTGACCGAAACGACGTCGCCGTCGCACGGTGTTCCGCTGAACGCGACGGCACCGGTGGACTCGACCTCGGGTGCGCTCTCCGTCGGGGTTCCGGTCTACAGCACGGTGGTCCGGATCGTCGACGACGAGGGCGAGGACCTGCCACCGGGGGAGATCGGCGAGCTGGTGACGGCCGGGCCACAGGTGGTGCCCGGCTACTGGCAGAAACCGGAGGAGACCGCCAACGCCCTGCCGGGCGGGGCGCTGCGCACCGGCGACGTCGGATACATGGACGCCGACGGCTGGTTCTACCTCGTCGACCGCAAGAAGGACCAGATCAACGCGGCCGGATACAAGGTCTGGCCCCGCGAGGTGGAGGACGTGCTCTACGAGCACGACGCGATCCGGGAGGCAGCCGTCGTCGGCGTCCCCGACGCCTACCGCGGCGAAACGGTCAAGGCGTACGTGAGCCTGGGCCAGGGAAAGCACGTCGAACCAGGCGAACTCGTCGAGTTCTGCAGGCAGCGCATGGCCGCCTACAAGTACCCGCGCGAGGTCGAGATCCTCGACGAGCTGCCGAAAACCGTCACCGGCAAGCTCCTGCGCCGCGAACTGCGCGCCCGCGACGCCTGAGCTCGGCACTCCTGAATCAGTCCCTGGATGGTTGATTTCTGATTGGGCCGCAGCCGCGATACCCCACGCGACGGCGGGTGAGCTGCCGCAAGCGCGCAGCGCTTAACCCACCCTCGCCGCTTGCACCGCCGCGGGTTCTGAGCGGTTTTCTCGCGAGGACAGCCCCTCCGCCGCGTATTGGACATACATCAGGGGCTCCCACAGTCGAGAAGGCCGCTCAGGTTCCGCCACCCGCACCGCCACGCAAAACGAGCCTGAAATCAACTATTTAGAAGACGATGACCAACCGACCGCGCGTGCCACCGGCTTCGAGAGTCCGGTGCGCTTCGCCCGCCTGCTCGGGCTCGAACGTCCGGGCCACCCGCAGGGTGATCGCACCGTCCTCGACCTGCTGGCGCAGCCGGTCGAGCTTCGCGTTCTCGCGGAAGTACTCGCGCACGAACACCGGGTGGTACTTCACATTCCGCTCCGCCTCGCCGTCGAATCCGCGAACCGTCGCCACACCACCACCGTCTCGCACGGCGGGAACCACCAACTCGTTCAGCAATGCGGTGTCGACCACGCCGTGCACCCCTTCGGGCTCGACCTCGCGGATCCGGGCGGCCACATCGTCGCCCCGGTCGACCACGACGTCCGCACCCAGGCTCCGCACCAGTTCGCGGTCGCGCTCGGCGGCGTCGGCGATCACCTGAAGGCCGTCGGCTTTGGCGAGTTGGATCGCGTAACCACCGAGTGCACCGGCGGCACCCGTCACGGCGAGCACTTGGCCAGCGTCCAGCGCGAGCATGTCCAACGCCATCCGGGCGGTCAGCCCGTTCATCGGCAACGTCGACGCGGCCACGTCGTCCACCCCGGCCGGGACGCGAACGACCGATTCCGCTGGCAGGACCAGGCTTTCGGAGTACCCGCCGTGCGACCCGCGGGGCACCACTATCGCCATCACGTGATCGCCCACCCGCAGATCGGTCTGCGCGCCCGCGCCGATCTCGTCGAGCACCCCGGCCACGTCCATCCCCGGCACGTACGGCGGCGGATGCTCGGCCAACAACTCGGCCCGAGCCCCGTTGCGGATGAAGGTGTCGGTCGGGTTGACCGTGGCGGCGTGCACCCGGATGCGCACCTCGCCGGTACTGGCATGCCGCTCGGGCACATCGACGACGCGAAGGGCCTCCGGCCCACCGAACTCGGTTACTCCAACAGCTCGCATACCGAGCACAATTCCAGACCGCGCCGAGGTATTCCTGGCCCGGCACCGGAACCGACCGAGCAGTGGGCGGATTGCGCGGTTCGGGCGCGGCCGTCGAGATTGATCAACAATCTCTTTGCGTGTTGTCCGTGGTATGTCCGTTAACTGAGCCAAATTTGGCGTATGGGCTGCTGGATATTGGCCTTGATTGTTGAACAGTCTGACGTTAACGTGGGGGCGTGCCGTCGGATGGAAGTGGATCTGCGGAGGCGTTGAGCGCGACCAGCCGAGTCGTCGATGTGCTCCGCGCGCGCATCCTGGAGGGGGCGCTCGTGCCGGGCGCGGCGCTGCGGGAGATATCGGTTGCCGCCGAGTTGGACGTCTCGCGCAACACGCTCCGGGAGGCGCTGCGGCTGTTGGCTTCCGAGGGGTTGGTCACCCAGGAGCCGAACCGAGGGGTGTTCGTCAAGACCTTCACCGCCTCGGAGGTCCGCGACATCTACCGCACCCGGCGAGTCCTGGAGATGCAGGCGGCCACCGAGAGCGCGGTGGCCGACGAGGAACGGTTCGCCGCGATGGAATCTGCGGTCGTCGCGAAGGAGCGGGCCGAGCAAGCACGCCGGTGGCGCGAGGCCGGAACGGCGAGCCTGCGCTTCCACCAGGCGTTGATAGCGGTCCTGGGCAGTTGTCGGCTCGACGAGTTCTTCCGGACGCTGCTCGCCCAGCTGCGATTGGCGTGGGCCGAGTCGTGTGACGAGGAGCAGTTCCAGCGTGGTTGGGCGGCCCGTGATCGGGAGTTGTTCGAGCTGCTGCGGCAAGGGCGCCGCTCCCAGAGCGTCGGTGTTCTGCTGATCTACCTGGAGGACTCCGAACGGCAGGTGCTCGATGGGCTTCGTCGGGCCCGAAGTGTGCAACAGCGGGGAAATGTGGGCGGTGCGTTCCTCGCGCACGAGTCAGGGGAGGAATGAGATGGGATCACCCGCGGCTTCGTACCAGCCGACAGTTGGCAGCGTCATGGACGTCGACCGGGACTTCTACGACCGGCTCGCCCAGCACACCGAGAGCCGGACGCTCGTCGAACGCTTCGTGATCCCGATCCGGTCGGGTCGCGCATGGGAAGTGCCCGCTGGTTGGTTGTGCCGGGTGAGCACCCCGGAAGGACCGCAATGCGGGGACTTCAACGTCTGGAACCGGCACAACCCGCGGGAGCGCCTGTGGGCGTCGCGCACTCGCCAGTTGCAGAGCGCGCACGTGACCCAGTACGACCGGCTCTGGTCAACGCTGCCGCACTTGCGCCCGCTGTTGACGATCACGGCCGATTCCCTGGAGTGGTACGGGGTGGACAGCGATGGTGCTCGGGTGCACGACCTGCTCGGCTCGCGGTGCGATCCGTACGTCAACCGGATCCTCACCGGCGAGGACTTCGACTTCCACTGCCACTCGAACCTGACTCGCGCTGTGCTGCCGTACGGTTTGACCGAGTTCGACGTGCACGACGTGCTGAACATCTTCACCTGCACCGGTCTCAACGACCGGGACGAGTACTACATGAAGCCGTCACCGGCGGAGGCGGGCGACTTCTTCGAGTTCTTCGCGGAGCAGGACCTGCTCTGCGCGTTGTCCACCTGCCCGGCCGGTGATCTCTCGATTCCGTTCTGGGGCCCCGATGCTCGCGATCCCATCGAGGTGTGCCGACCGCTCGCCGTGGAGGTCTACCGCCCTGCGGACGAGCTGACGGACGGCTGGAGCACGCCACCCATCGCCGCCTACCGAGGTCTGCACGGCATGGCACTGCCGGAGCGGCCCACGGGCCAGCCCGGCTAGCGGCGTCTTGCCCGGCGAACATCCACATAGGACTGGCTGGCCGGTGGATTTCGGTCATAGCTGGCGATTCGGGCGGTCGTTCGGTGCGCGGGCACGCCGTCGTCGTCGGGTCGATCGCATCTGTTGGACTTCGAGGTCGGGGTTTGGGCAGAGTGGGCATGTTCGCGATCTGATCGCGGACGCCTTCGTCGGTCGACACGAGAGGACTTCGATGGACTACGTCGCCGCACCCGACCGCTACCGCACAGCGATGCGGTACCGCCGCACCGGCCGGTCGGGACTCGACCTCCCCGTGCTGTCCCTCGGGTACTGGCACAACTTCGGCGACGACCGTCCCTTCGAGGTTCAGCGGGCCATCGCACGCCGCGCCTTCGACCTCGGGATCACGCACCACGACCTCGCGAACAACTACGGGCCGCCCTACGGCGCCGCTGAGATCAACTTCGGCCGCCTGATGCGGGAGGACTTCGCGCCGTACCGCGACGAGCTGGTGATCTCCACGAAGGCCGGGTGGGACATGTGGCCCGGCCCCTACGGGCAGGGTGGTGGTTCGCGCAAGTACGTGCTCGCCTCCCTCGACCAGTCGCTGCGGCGGATGGGGCTGGACTACGTCGACATCTTCTACTCGCACCGGCTCGACGAGAGCACGCCGCTGGAGGAGACGATGGGTGCGCTCGACACCGCGGTGCGCCAAGGCAAGGCCCTCTACGTGGGGATCTCCTCCTACGACGCGGAGCGCACCCGGCAGGCCGCCGCCATCCTGCGAGAACTCGGGACCCCGCTGCTGATCCACCAGCCGTCCTACTCGATGTTGAACCGGTGGATCGAGAAGGACGGTTTGCTCGACGCCGCCGGTGAGCTCGGCATCGGTGTCATCGGATTCACCGCGCTCGCGCAAGGCATCCTCACCGACCGCTACCTCAACGGCATTCCCTGGGATTCGCGAGCCGTGCAGGGCAAGTCCTTGGACCCCGCTTGGCTCTCCGAGGAGATGCTCCGGCGCCTGCGTGCGCTGAACGAGATCGCCAAGCGGCGAGGCCAGACGCTCGCGCAGTTGGCGCTGGCGTGGGCACTGCGGGATGAGCGGGTCACCTCGCTGGTCATCGGCGCATCCACGGTCCGCCAACTCGAACAGAACGTCGCGGCGCTGGACAACCTTCCGCTGTCCGCTGACGAACTCGCCGAGATCGACCAGCACGCATTGGACGGCGGGATCGATCTGTGGAAGGACACGCCTGACGGCGAGGCATAGCCGCCAGCTCAACTGGCATCCGTCGGTTGTGGACCCATCGTCGAACGCGAGTTCTCGGGTGTCCGCTACTTGTCGGCTGGGCCTACTTCGCGGCGATCCTGACGGCCGAATTGCTCGTTCGGCGTTTCGCGGTTGCGGGTGGGTCTTCGCGGCTGCCCGATGATCACCGGTCTGCTGGAGATGATCATTTCGAGTGGGCTGCCGCATTTGTCGGTGAACTCGCAGTCGCTTCTCGACTGCGAAGTTGTCCGATGAAACGCGCCTTTTCCGCGCCGAAGCCGTCTCGTGACGAGCTGCTGGCGGGCATCGAACCGTTATCGCTCGATCGTGTCGCGGGTGTGAAAGCTAGCTTTCGGGTGCGCATTGCGCGGACAGGGGGCGAATGAATCTTGAACCTTGGAAAAGAGGGAATCGATGATGCGGGGCCGAACTGGGACGAGCCCACCGTTTCCCTCCGCACTGCTGAATTAGTTTCAGGTACCGCCCCGGTTCCGGTCGACTCCGGCAACGGTGCGGGAGCGGGCCACGCCGGGTCGAACTCGGCATTGCATGCTGCGCCGCCGGACGAACACCCGGCCAGCAGCGCACCCGGACTTCGCCACGCTGGGGAGGCGGATGTCCTGCGGTGGTCGGCATGGCTGGCCAACGAGATCGAGCACATCGGACTGGACTGGGACCGCTTGGCGGCGGCATTGCAGGCGCACTGCCGCGTCGAACGGTTCGAGCGTCCGAGCCGGACGCAGATCGAGACCGCGGTGACCCTGGCCTCGCTCCAGTTCGAGGCGAGGTCGTGCGAGCGCATCGCGGCGCGACTCGGGGCCGCTGCCGAAGGGCTCGAAGCCCTGCTGACTGATGCGAAAGCCCGTTACGGACTCCTGTTGGCCGAGCTCCAGCAGGACGTGGGCGCGGTCAGCTTGGGCGCGCTGATCCGCGAGATCGACGAACTCGCCTCCGTGCAGGCCCTGGGCCTGCCGACCATGCTGCTGGCGAAGCTGCATTCCGACTCCGACGAGGACGGCCTGGAGTTCCTCATCCGGGAAATCGACCAGCAGGCCGCGCTGCAGGCGTTGTGCCTGCCGACGGGGCTCTTCGACGGTGTACCGGCGGCGCTGGTCGATGCGTGGCGCGCTCAGGCGGCGCGCTCGAAGCCCGAGGAACTGCTGGCCTTACCAGCGGATGTCAGGCTGACGCAGGTGGCCGCGCTGTGCTCGGCACGCCGCGGCGAGATCACCGACATGCTCGTCGGGGTCCTGATCGGATTGGTCGACCAACTCCAGCGACGGGCGGAGCATCGGCTCGACTGCGAAGTTCCCCGGCAACCGCTGTCCGAGAACGAGCGGGACGCCCTGCTGCTTCGGCTGGCCAGGACAGCGCTGGAAAGCCCGGACGACACCGTTCGGGACGCGCTGTATCCCATCGTGAGCGAGAAGAGCCTGCGGGAATTGCTGCGCGACAGCGAACGAGGCGAACCCGTTCAGGCCCGGCGGGAACGTGCCGTGTTGCGCAGCACGTACTCGTCCTACTACCAGCAGGTGCTGTTGCTGGTGGTGGGGGGTTTGGAGTTTCGCTGCCGCGAAACCGCGAGCTGGCCGATCATGGCCGCGCTGGGCGAACTCATGGACGACTACACCAGGGTTTGGGGCACCGCCCGCTACTACGAGGCCGAGCAGAACATACCCGTGGCGGGAATCGTGCCGAAAACGTGGCAGTCGGCCGTGGTGGATGGGCAGGGCCGCATCGAGCGCGTGCTGTACCAGCTGTGCGTGCTGGTGTCGCTCTGCGAGTTCGCCCGTCGCGGGAAAATCTACGTCGCCGGAGCCAGCGAGTGGGGTACGCCCAACCCATCGCGGGCCGTGGAAGGCGCGCACCGGCCCCGGCAACCGGTAGAACCCAACGAGATCATCGCGTGGCCCAACATGGACGACCGGCGCGTCGACCAGCCTGGGAACTGAGAGGGTGTGCGCGAGTCAGTCCGCGCACCCTCTTTGCTAGGCCGACACCTCGGAGCGGTCTGCTCCCCACAGGGTGTGGAACGAACCTTCGCGGTCGGTGCGGCGGTAGGTGTGGGCGCCGAAGTAGTCCCGTTGACCTTGGGTGAGCGCTGCTGGCAGCCGGTCCGCGCGCAGTGCGTCGTAGTACGCGAGCGCTGCGGCGAAGCCCGGCGTCGGCACGCCCTGGCGCACTGCGGCGACCAGGACCTCCCGCCAGTCGTCCTGGGCTGCTGCGATCTCCTGGGCGAACGTTTCGTCGGACAGCAGGCTCGGGAGGTCGGGGCGCGTGTCGTAGGCGGCGCGGATGCGGTCCAGGAACGCGGCGCGGATGATGCATCCGCCGCGCCAGATCGAGGCGACCCCGCCCAGGTCGACGTTCCAGCCGTACTCGGCGCTACCCGCGGCGATCTCGTGGAATCCCTGCGTGTACGACACGATCTTGGACGCGTACAGCGCCTGCTCGACTCGGTCGGCGAACGCGGCGGCCTCGGACTCGCCCAGCGGCTTGGCCGTGGGACCCGCGAGCCCGCGCGAGGCTTCGCGCAGCGCGGTGTGGCCGGACAGCGAGCGCGCGAACACCGCCTCGGCGATGCCGGAGACCGGGACGCCCAGTTCGAGCGCGATCTGCACGGTCCAGCGACCGGTGCCCTTCTGCTCGGCCTGGTCCTGGACCACGTCCACGAACGGCTTGCCGGTTGCCGCATCCACGTGCGAGAGCACCTCGGCGGTGATCTCGATCAGGTAGGAGTCGAGGCGGCCGGTGTTCCAGGTGCGGAAGATGTCCGCGATCTGGGCGGGGGAGTGGCCCGCGACGTCGCGCAGCAGCTGGTACGCCTCGGCGATCAGCTGCATGTCCGCGTACTCGATGCCGTTGTGCACCATCTTCACGAAGTGGCCCGCACCGTCCGGGCCGATGTGCGTCACGCAGGGCGCGCCGTCGTTGGCCTTGGCGGAGATCTTCTCCAGCATCGGTCCGAGCGAGGCGTAGGACTCGTCGGAGCCGCCGGGCATGATGCTGGGTCCGTGCAGCGCGCCCTCCTCACCGCCGGAGATACCGGTGCCGACGAAGTGGATGCCCTGTTCGCGGAGGTCGCGTTCCCGGCGCCGGGTGTCCGCGAAGTGCGCGTTGCCGCCGTCGATGATCATGTCGCCGGGCTCCAGCAGCGGCGCGAACTCCTGGATCACCGCGTCGGTGGGGTCACCGGCCTTCACCATGATGACCAGGCGACGGGGGCGTTCCAGCGCCGCGACGAAGTCGGCGGCGGTCTCGGCCGGGACGAATTTGCCCTCGTGGCCGAACTCCTCCAGCAAGGCGCGGGTCCGCGACGGGGTGCGGTTGTGCACGGCGACCGGGTAGCCGTTGCGGGCGAAGTTGCGGGCGAGGTTGCGGCCCATGACCGCGAGCCCGGTGATGCCGATTTGGGCTGAAGTGCTCATGCGGGTAGCTCCTGTTTGGTTGCACGCCGCTGGTGCGCGCTCGCGTCATCGACGCGCCGCGGCACCCGTGGCCCATGTTCCTCAATTCTCGACCAACGCTGCGGACGGCGCAGGTCTTCCATCTCCGGTGGGCAGGTTTTCGCAACTGGTCAGCGCCCCTGCTGCGCCAAGGCGAACGCCGAGCCTCGATGAACCGCTGCGACGTGCTCGGTGTGAATCCTCCACAAAGGACGCATTCGTCGGTGGGATCGCTACCTCGCGTGCCGAGCCGGTCCGGTGCCGCTGTGTTCGGCCGGTTCGGGATGGGTGAGCTGGTCGGGCACCACGACCTTGTCGAAGAGCGCTTCGCTGACACCCGATTTGATCGCGGCGTCCTTGAGCGTCAGGTCTTCGTCGAGCGCCCGGTGGGCGATCCGCGCGGCCTTGTCGTAGCCGATGACCGGGCTCAGCGCGGTGACCATCATCAGCGAGCGGTCGATGTTCTCCTTCAGCTGGGCTTCGTTGAGCTTGGCACCTTCGACGAGGTACTTCCGGAAGTGGTCGCAGGCGTCGGAGAGGATCCGGGTCGAGTGCAGGACGTTGTTGATGACGATCGGGCGGAAGGCGTTGAGTTCGAAGTTGCCCTCCGCTCCGGCCATCGACACGGCGGTGTCGTTGCCGACGACCTGGACGCAGACCATCATCAGCGCCTCGGCCTGGGTGGGGTTGACCTTGCCGGGCATGATCGAGGAGCCGGGTTCGTTGGCTGGCAGGATCAGCTCGCCGAGTCCGGTGCGCGGTCCGGAACCCAGCCAGCGCATGTCGTTGGCGAACTTGAACAGCGCGGCCGCCAGGGTCCGCAGGGTCGCCGAGACGCGGACGAGGCCGTCCAGCGATCCCTGGGCGGCGAACTTGTTCGGTGCGCTGACGAACGGGTAGCCGGTCAGCTCGGCGAGCGTCGCGGTGACCTCGTCGGCGAACCCGTGCGGCGCGTTGAGGCCCGTGCCGACCGCGGTGCCGCCGATGGCCAGCCGGTGCAGCCCCGTCAACGTGGTGCGGACGTGGTCGGCGGCGTCGTCGAGTTGCGCCGCGTACCCGGACCACTCCTGTCCGACGGTCAGCGGTGTGGCGTCTTCCAGGTGCGTACGACCAATCTTGACCACGTGCGCCCATTCCTCGCTCTTGCGCGCGGCCGCGTCGCGCAGCCGCGCGACCGCGGGGAGCAGCACGCCGTCGATGGTCCGGACCGCGGCGAGGTGCATGGCGGTGGGGAACGTGTCGTTCGACGACTGGCCCATGTTCACGTCATCGTTGGGGTGCACCGGGTCCTTGCTGCCGAGCCGACCGCCGACGAGTTGGATGGCCCGGTTGGAGATCACCTCGTTGACGTTCATGTTCGACTGGGTCCCCGAGCCGGTCTGCCACACGTACAGCGGGAACTCCGCGTCGAGCTGACCGGCGATCACCTCGTCGGCGACCCGGCAGATCAAGTCGGCCTTCCAGCGCGGCATCCGGCCCGCACGGGCGTTGACCGTCGCCGCCGCCTTCTTGACGTAGCCGTACGCGTGGTAGACGTGCTTGGGCATCCGGTCGTCGCCGATGTCGAAGTGGATCAGCGAGCGCTGCGTCTGCGCTCCCCAGTAGTGCGAGGCTGGTACGTCGACTTCGCCCAAGGAGTCGGACTCGGTGCGAGTGCCGGTGGCGTCCAATCCGATGGGCGCGTCGAGGATCCGCGGTGCGGACTGGTGCGCTGCCATCGTCATGCTCCCCGAACGGGCCGGTAGATCGGCTGCCACATCGCGTCGCGGACCTGCTGGTGCACGTCGTGCAGCTCGGCGCGAGCAAGACCTTCCTTGACCGCTTGGTCCGCCACGGCGGTGGCGACGGTGGCCGAGACCTCGCGGAGGTTGTCGACCTGGGGCAGCAGTGATGCGCCCGGAGCGTGCACGTCGACCAGGTGCGCGACGGCGTCGGCGGCCGCCAGGATCATCCCGGCGCTGACGCGGCGCGCCCGCGACACCACCGCACCGAGACCGAGACCCGGATACAGCAGGGCGTTGTTGGCCTGGCCGATGGTGTACGTGGTGCCGCGGTAGGTGACCGGGCTGACGGGGATGCCGGTGGCGACCAGCGCGCGCCCGTCGGTCCAGCGGATCAGATCGCTGGGCATCGCCTCGATGCGCTCGGTCGGGTTGGAGATCGGGAAGATGATGGGCCGATCGGTGTGCGCGGCCATCTCCCGGACGATGGCTTCGGTGAACGCGCCGTGCACGGTGGAGGTGCCGAGCAGCATCGTCGGCTGGGCGTGCGCGACGACCTCAGCGAGCCCGATGCGGCCGTCCGCACCCCGCCAGTCGGCCACCTCGGCGGCCGGGCGGGCGTAGGGCACCTGGAAATCACGCAGGTCGCTCATGTCGTCGGTGAGCAGCCCCGGACGATCGATGGCCCAGATCCGGCGAGTCGCCGCAGCGTGGTCGATGCCGTCGCGGACCATCGCGTCGCGCAACTGGTCGGCGATGCCGATCCCCGCGGTTCCTGACCCGAAGATGACGATCCGCTGCTCGCGCATCGGTGTCGCGGCAACGCGCGACGCGCCCAGCAGGGCGGCGAGCACGACCGCGCCGGTGCCCTGCATGTCGTCGTTGAACGTGCAGATGCTGTCGGTGTACTTCTCCAGGATCCGCCGCCCGTTGGCCGGGCCGAAGTCCTCCCAGTGCAGCAGCGCGTGGGGGAACATCCGCGTGGCGGTGGAGACGTAGGAGTCGATGAAGTCGTCGTAGCGCTTCCCGCGGACCCGAGGGTGCTTGCTTCCCAGGTAGTCCGGGGCGTCCAGCAGTTCTTCGTTGTCGGTGCCGACGTCGAGGGCGACCGGGATGACGCGGGCGGGGTCGATCCCGGCGGCGGCGGTGTAGACGGCCAGCTTGCCGACGGCGATGTCGATGCCGCCCACCCCCCAATCACCGATGCCCAGGATCTCCTCGGCGTCCGAGGCGACGACCAGGTCCACGCCATCGGCATCGAGGCCCAGGTCCTCGAAGGCGCGGGGGATGCCGTCGGGATCGTCGATGCAGAGGTAGATGCCGCGCGGGCGGCGGTATTCGGTGCTGTACTGCTTGATCGCCTGACCGACCGTCGGGTCGTACACGATCGGCAGCAGTTCGCGGAGGTGGTCGGAGAGCAGCCGGTAGAAAAGCACTTCGTTGCGGTCGTGCAGCGCGGTCAGGTAGACGTTCTTGAGCAGATCGGTCGGCTGCGCGTGGTACTGCCGGTACGCCCGCCTCGCCTGCTCCTCGATCGTCGTCACCGCCGACGGCAGCAGCCCGTCCAGGCCGAGTTGCGCACGTTCTTCCTGAGTGAACGCGGTCCCCTTGTTCAACAGCGGTGTCCGCAGAACCTCCAGACCGCGCAACGGTGTGCGATAACCACCGTCCGAGGTTCGTTCCAGGAGTTGATCTTTCGTGGTCGCACACATGAGATGCCCTCCGGCGGTTTCGGGCCACTAGGTCGCGAAGCACGACAACGACGGCAGCGCACTCCAACACCAGGCAACCAACTGCGGCTGCTCGTGATGAAGGGGCAAAGGTCTCTGGGTCCGCTATCGCGCGGTGCGGCCGATCCGCCGGTCGGTGGCTGCGGTGACCGCTGCGGCGAACAATCGCGGCGACTCCAGCGGCAGGAAGTGGCCGACACCGTCGATGAAGCGGACATCGATGTCGCTGAAGAACTCGCCCAGCCGGTCCGACCACGTTCGCGGGAACAGCGGATCGTGCTCCGGCCACAGCACCGTCGTCGGCACGCTCATCCGCTGCTGCCGTTCCGGGGCGACTTCCGCGATGGACCTGGCCACCGCACCAGCGCCCGCCCGGTACCAGGCGATCGAGGCGGCGAACGCGCCCGGCGGACCGTAGGCGGCCACCAGGTGGTCGAGGTGGGCCGGATCGAGCGGGTGCTCCGGCCCCGACCAGTGGGTCCAGAAGTGCGCCAGGTAGTCGCGGACGGCCTCCGGTTTGCCGTCGATCAACTGCTCGACGAGCGGCAACTGGTGGAACGCCTGGTACCAGAACTCGCGTTGGGCGTGCGCCTCCAGCACTCGTCGTCCGATGCCGGGCAGCGGAGGGGCGAGGACGAGCGAGCCGACCAGGTCCGGCCGATCTGCGGCCAGCGTCTGCGCGATGCGGCTACCGATGTCGTACCCGGCGATCACCGGCCGTTGCAGCGAGAGTTCTTCGATGAGCCCGGCAACACTGCGCGCCTGAGCCGCCGCGCTGTACTGCTCGGCCGGATCGGCGTCGTGCTTGTCGGACTCGCCGAACCCGCGCAGATCCGGGACCAGCACATCGGCCGAGTCGGCGAGCAGCGGCACCACCTCGCGGTAGTCGGCCCGATCGCCCGGCCAGCCGTGCAGCAGCACCACGCCAGGCCCCTGGCCAACCCGGTCGTAGGAGAGCTCGAAACCGTCAACGGCGGTGCTTCTCATCGCGCGGCCCCAATACGTCCCGACCCATCCACTACGGACACCGTCTTCCGCACGGCACGAAGATGCAAGCAACAGGAGGAGCCGCGCGGGGCCCCACACACGTCAGTCGGCACACTGGGGCCATGCTGGCTCGGGTCGTCGCTGCGGTCATCGGTGGTCTGTTCCTGGTGGCGGTCACCGTGAGCGTCGCCCGGACCCTGGTCATCGCGCGGTCTCGTCCGGGCATGCTCACCCGGCTCGTCAGCCAGGTGGTGGCCACGTTGTTCGTCCTGCTCACCTGGTCGGCCCGCGACTACCCGACGCGGGACCGCATCCTCGCCGCGCAACCGGTCACCTTCCTCGCCGCGACGCTGGCCGCGTGGCTGGTGGGCTACTTCGTCGGCTACACGCTCCTGCTGTGGCCGTGGGAACCCGATCTCGCCCACGCCGCCCGCGAGGCGGGTTCGTCGCTGTTCACCCTGGGGTTCTCCACCTCCACCGCGGCTGCCCCGAGCCTCCTCGACTTCCTCGCCGCCGCGACCGGACTGCTGGTCGTCGCGCTCCAGATCGCCTACCTGCCGACGCTGTACTCGGCGTTCAACCGCCGGGAGACCGATGTGACCCTGTTGGGCGCCCGAGCCGGGTCTCCACCGTGGGGGCCCGAGCTGCTGGCGCGGACCCGCTACGGCATCCGCCTCGGCGAGGACGACCTCACCGAGCTTTACCGGCAGTGGGAACGGTGGGCGGCCGACATCGCCGAGAGCCACAGCAACTACCCGGTGCTCATCCGGTTCCGCTCGCCGCAGCCGATGCACTCGTGGCTGGTCGGCCTGCTCGCCGTGATGGACTCGGCGGCGCTGCTGCTCGCGTTGTGCCCGAGCCGGGATCGGATCGAGCCGCGGCTGTGCCTGCGGATGGGCTTCACCGCGTTGCGGCAGATCGCGACCAGCATCGGCATCCCGGTTGACGAAGATCCGGATCCGGACGCCGAAATCCAGCTGTCCTACCAGGAGTACCGCGCTGGCGTCGCCTGGCTGGCCGAGGTCGGCTTCGCCATGGAACGCACTCCCGAGGAAGCCTGGCCGCACTTCCGGGGGTGGCGCGTCAACTACGAAGCCACCGCATACGCGCTGGCGGCAACGACGGATGCGGTACCAGCGCTGTGGTCGGGGCCGCGACGCTGGCCGAGCAAGCCGATCCCACCGGTGCGGCCCTCGACCCGCCGTCCCGGCGATGCGCGCTGACGGTGTCCGCCGGTCCGGCGAGTGTCCATTGTGGATTGATTTGTTGTGTTGCCTAACCGTCCAGGTGCTGGCGTAGGAAGTGCGCTGCTTGCGCGATCGCCGCGCGGGGTGCCGGGGTTTCCGTGATCGGGTTGAGCAGGACGAAGTCGTGGATCGTCCCGCCGTAGCGCACCTGGGTCACCGGTACCCCGGCCTGCGCGAGCTTGGTCGCATACGCCTCGCCCTCGTCGCGGAGCACGTCGTCGTCGGTGATCACCAGCGCTGGCGGCAAGCCGCGCAGCTGGTCCACGGACGCCTCCAAGGGGGAGGCGGTCGGCTCCCAGCGCTGCTTCTCGTCAGGCAGATACGCGTCCCAGAACCACTTCATCGCCGCACGCGTCAACCACGGGCCGTCCGCGTGCTGACGGTAGGAGTCGGTGTCCAGATTGGCGTCGGTGACCGGGTAGAACATCACTTGGGCCGCGATCCGCGGACCGCCGCGGTGCTTGGCGAGCAGGGTGAGCACCGCGGTCATGTTGCCGCCGACGCTGTCGCCGAGCAACGCGATTCGACTCGGATCGGCACCGAAGTCCGCGGCGTTCGCCGCCGCCCACTCAAGCGCGGTGTAAGCCTGTTCGTTCTGCACCGGGTAATGCGCCTCGGGCGCGGGCGTGTAATCGACGAAGACGACTGCGGCGCGGGCGGCATTCGCCAATTCCCGCACGAGGCGTTCGTGGGTGTCCTTGTCACCGAGAATCCAGCCGCCACCGTGCGAATGGATGATCACAGGCAGCACGTCGGTGGTGTTGCGCGGCTTGACGATCCGAATGCTCACCTCGCCGGTCGGACCACCTGGGATCATGCGGTCCTCGACGTCGGCGGGCATCAGCTCTACCGGGACGCTGCGCTGAGCGGCCCGCAGCACCTCCCGCGCATCCTGCGGCGAAAGCTCGTAGATCGGCGGACCACCAGCAGCGGCGAGCTGGTCCAGCCATTCCTGCGTGCGGGGTTCGACCGCGGTTGTTGCGGGCTTGGCGGTGCTCATCGTGATCGTCTCCGAAGGGTTGCCGGGCTCGACGCCCACTACCGACGTCGAGCCGAAGCGCGCCCGGCAGGGCGGTCTCGATGGCTGGGCATTGCCGGGGTGTCCACCGCTCCGGCTGACGACTGACCCGCCCAGGGTGGATCGATGCAGGTCGCTGTTCAAGAGCAGAAGGTCCCAGCGGCTGTTCGGCGTCGCGGATGGCGATCAGCTGGTTTCGGGCGAACCGGTGAGGTGCAGCTTGCGCTGGGCGCGTTGGTAGAACGTGGTGTGCCCGAGCCGCACGACGCGGGCGGCGGCGGGCTGGACGGTGATGTCGATGAGAGTGCCGGGCGAGCGGTGCGCGACGAGTTGGCCGTCGACTTCCACGCCGAGTTCGCTGCTCTTGGGCAGGATCCGCAGTGCGAGCTTCTCCCCCTGGGAGAGGAAGATGGCGCGGTTGAAGGCTGAGTGCGGGGCCACCGGGATGACCAGGAGTCCCTCGACCCTGGGGGAGATGATCGGTCCACCAGCGGAGAAGCTGTAAGCGGTGGAGCCGGTGGGTGTCGCGACCACGACGGCGTCCGAGGCGTAGCTGACGAAGGGATGTCCTTCGACCTGCACCTCGACCATGGCCATCCCGTCGCCGGGCACGCGCACCAGGGCGATGTCGTTGAACGCGACCACGGCCCGGTCCCCGCTGATGATGTGCAGGCCGGAACGGGTTTCGACGGTGAAGCGGTTGTCGTCGATGGCGCACAGCGCCCGATCGAGATCCGGCACGTCGATCTCGGCCAGGAACCCCAACCGGCCGAGATTCACCCCGAGAACCGGGGTCTGGTGCTCGCTGCCGAGCCGGAGCGCCCGCAGCATGGTGCCATCGCCGCCGAGGCTGACCAGCAGGCTGGCGCGCTCGGCGAGCCCTTCCGGGGAAAGCGCGGTGATCGGCTGGTCGTAGGGGGCGACTTCCTCGGCCACTCCGAGCACCTCGATGCCCCTGCCGCGTGCCCACTCGACGATAGTCTCGATCACCTCGGGACTGCGCCGGTCGGGGTGCAGAACCAAACCAACCGCGTTGACCAATCCCATGCCAACCCCTCCCGGTCCGGACGTGCGAGCGTGCCGCGTTGGCGGCGCCCAACGTCCACTGTAGAGCGCCGCGGACCAATCCAGCACGCCCCTCGGTCCTGGCGGATGGAAGCTGCGACGAGCAACAGCCTGCTCCTGCCGGGCGTGGTCCGAACGCAGTAGCTCACGAGCCCGATGAGACAGGCGTGCAAAGAAATGGTTGGACCATTCGGGTGGGATTTCATGGAACACGTTACGTGTCCGATTTGCCCGTGCTGCGGTGACTCTGCGTGCACCAAACCGTCAATTGATCATAGCACCGGGTGGGGAGGAGTTCGTGTTCAGGGCGCTGGAGTTCGACCTGAGCCTGTTCGGCCCGCTTTGGTACGGCGCGGGACTTGCGCACCAGGAAGGCGGCGAGGAACGGTTGGTCCCGCCGCCTCGGCTGCTGCAGTACTTCCCAGGTCTGGGCGAGCCCGATGACCCGATCGCCGAGTGGGAAAGGGCCCGCGACAAAGCCCGTGCACGGGGATTCCTCGATCGGGCGTCTCAAGCGGTCGAGTGGGTTGCCGACATCATGAGAGTGCTCGCCCACGCATCGACCGAAGCCGACACGAGATTCGCGCCGAAACGCGGCAAGCACGTCCGTGGCCTGGTGTCGTTTTCCGGAGATCACGCGGTCCGAACCTTGGTGCGAGGGCGCAAAGTTCGCATTGATCCGGTGCGCTCGACATCGGCGTATGCCGCATTGGTGGGTCTCTGGCCGGAAATCAAGCCGGTTTCTGGTTCGGCGGTCAGCATCCGGCTCGAAGATGTCGAAGCGGCTAGCAGAGCAGCTGCGGAGCACCGGGGTAAAGCGCAAGTCGATGCAACGGTTAGGGAGTTGCGGGCGCGCAACGTCCGCAGCGACGACGCGCGCGACTACGCGCGTTTGGTTTCTGGAGAACGCGTGCACGACGGCGAGTTCTCGGTGGCAGTCCGAGACATTCGGGGGAACCTGCACTCGGCTGATGATGTAGTTCTGCTGACTGGCACCCGTGAAGGCTCGTACGTTCAGTACCGTCGCGGCGAATTTCTCTTTACTGCTCCGGCCAATTCTGGTCTGGTGACACGAATCCTGGCCGAGCTTGCGGACGACCTGCGTCGGTGATGCGGATGTCCTTTTCCCGCACGCAGATCCGCGTGACTCCCAGGCCGACCAGCTGTTGACTTCACCGATGACCCACGGAAGAGGTGAGCCATGACCGAACCGAGCGACCCGGCGGCGCAAACGCGAAACACGCATGCCGTCACCATGAATCCCTTGACAGGTATGTTCCAGATCCCGCTGACCACAGCGTCGAGCTGCGGTGCCTCGACCGGCGGCTTCGAGGTCGCGCCGGAAGATCTCAACGCCGTCAAAGCAGATCTGGACGCGGCGCTCGACGAGCTGAAGCTCGCGGCGCGAGATGCCGATAATTTCCGCCATATTCGGCCACCCGGCCTTGATGAAGTCAGCATGGAAACGACTGACCAAATCATCCGCCACCTGACGGAAGGGTCCGGATCAGCGACCCAGACGGTGGATGACATGCGGAGTTGGGTCGAAGATTTCCGGAACAAGATCGAGTTGGCTCAGCGAGAATACCAGCGCATCGACGAAGAAAACGAGGTCAAGAATCGATGAACCGCACGCGATCCGCAATGGCGACTGCGGTCTGCATGACTGCCGTGTCTGTCGCTGCGTGTTCTCAGCCTGAGCCCGGATCACCTGTTCCCTCCGATACCGAGCCTGCGACCCCGTCAAAGGATCCGGGCAGACCAGAGGTCAGCAACCCGAAGAACCTGGAAGCTGTCAGCGACCCGTGCCGGCTGCTCAAATCGGAGCAACTACAGCAACTCGGAACGACCGGTGCGACGTCCCATCGTCCCTCTGCCTGGGGTGAGGACACGTGCACTTGGGGGGTGGATGCCGACGGGCTTCAGGTCTACCTCGCACCTGCGGTGACGACGAACTACGGCCTCAGCAGCGTGCTTCGAACTACTGGGAAATCGGCACCTGATGAAGATGTCGGCGGATACCCGATGGTGACGAGCGATCCGGCGACGTTCACGTGTGGGATCTACGTTGCGGTAAACGCGGACGATGTCTTCACGGTTGTCACAGATCGAGGCGACAGCGAGCGTCCGGAACACCAGGATACCTGCGCTGTGGCGAAACAGGTTGCGAGCATGGTGCTTTCGAATCTTCCGGCCCAAAACTGAAGGGACGACCATGTGGCCGTTCAGTCAACCGAAGATGGTCGAAGGTCGGCGGCAGGCTGCGTTCGATCACGCGAAGATCCATCGGGAGCTCAATACTGGCAAGGGGGCTGAGTCACTTTCGAAAGCTGCGGGCACACTTTCGAAGGAGTTCGCCGACCGGCTCCAGAACGTTGATGATCTGGTCCGGGGCGCGATCGGTCGATGCCGCAGGTCGTGGCGTGGCAAGGCCGCGGAGGCGATGGAGCAGGAGGCTTCGCCGTTTCGGGACGTGGTGCAGCAGTCGAGAGAACTCTCGGCTGCATTGGCGAGACGAGTCGAAAGCCAGGCCGACCATTTCAGTCGGACGAAGCACTCGATGCCGGGACCGCACGATGTGCCGCCGCTGGACCTCGGCCTCAGCGATCTCGTACCGACCAACCTCTCGGCGAAACTGGCGGGCCAGCAAGTCCATGAGGCCAAGCACAACGACGCCGAGCAGAGAGCACGCGAAATTTACGCGGCGTACCGGACTTCATCGGACGGCACGGTGCGGTCATTGAAACCGTACCCAGCTGTGCCCGCGCCCGTTGCTGATGTCGGTGTCGCAAGCACGCAGCGGCCGGATGCGGTCGATCCGAGTACCGGCTACCTCGGCACCAGTTCCTCCGCAGCGCCGACTTCCCGCACGGCCGACCCCGAAACGACTGCTTCGGGTTTTGCACTGCGAACCGATCAGGGCGGCCCCGGCGAGTCCGGCACATCGGATTCGCCCGCTGGGGCCGATTCGGCTTCGGCGGCTCCAACAGCTCCCGGAGCAGGGACCGCGTCGCCGCCGGGAACCGGTGGTAGCCCCGGCGTCGGAGGTGTCGTCGGATATGTCCCCGCAACCAGCGGCACTCCAGGCCGGGCAAGCGGTTCAGGCCCCGGCTTGGGAAGTCGCGGTGGCTCGGGTACTCGTGGCGGCCCAGGGGGAGGCCGGACGGGGGCCGGACCAGCGACCAACACTCCTGCCTCGGGTAGCAGCACCGCACGCGGCGGCTCGGGCGCGTTCGGCGGGCTAGCAGCGCCCGGTCCGCAGGACCGGCGTGGGGAAGACGAAGAGCACGAGCGCAAGTACGTCAAGAGCACCGACGAGCACTTCGAGTTCGATCCGGACGTCGATCCCGACACCGGCCAGGTGATCGCTCCTCCGGTGATCGGCGGATCGCGTCGATCCGAGCGGGAGGACCGGGAGACGGACTGATACCGCGTGCCCCGGTCGGTTCGGGGTGCGGCGTTTGGATGGTTACTGGTCGATGTAGCGCGTGTTAGGTTGATTGGCGCAGTTCATCCGGTGCTCATGTCGGCTACGCGGGGTATTCGGCGGCATCGGGGACGTGCGAGTGGCTCTACGGATGGTGAACCTGCGAGCCCATCGGTGCCCCAGGTCCGCCACCGGGCGTTGCTCGTGCTCGGCGGTGGGCTGTCCGGACGATGACGTCCGGACTTCGTCAACGGGGACGAGGTGGGCAGTGCGGCTCAGGGACGCGAACAAGTTCCGCATCGACTGGATGATCAGTTTCGCCGCGGTGGTGCGGCACGGCGGTTTCTCGGCGGCGGCGAAGGCGCTCTACCGGTCGCAGTCGCGGGTCAGCACCCATGTGGCCGACCTGGAGCAGGCACTCGGCACGCAACTGTTCGACCGCTCGGTGCATCCCCCGCAGCTCACCCCCGAAGGTAGGGTGCTGCGGCGGCATTTCGACGAGATCCTCCGGCGGTTGGAAGCGCTGACCGATGTTTCCGCCGCTTCCGGATCGGTTGGCGGCGAGGTGCGCCTCGGCCTCTACCCGAGCGCGGCGGCGTACCTGTTCCCGCAGGTCGTGCTGCGTCTGCAGCGCACCCATCCGGGCGTTTCCCTGGTCCTGCACGAATCGCACAACCGGGACTTGGACAGCGCGTTGCACCACGGCGAGGTGGATCTCACGGTGCGCCCGACCCTGCCGGTGGTCCGGATCGACAGATTCGCCAGCAGCGTGTTGTGGCGCGAGCCGTTGGTGGCCGTGTTCAACCGTGCGCACCCCAACGCAGCGACGGGTGGCGTGCGGCTGCGACAACTCGCCGATGAGCCGCTGATCGTCATGGGGGCGAGCACGGAAGGTGGCGGTCGGCAGTCCGAACCGAACCTCGCGTTCGCCAACGCGGGGCTGACCCCGAACGTCGTGTTCCGAGCCATGCAGCCGCAAACGATGGTGTCCCTGGTGCGGCACGGGCTCGGGGTCGGGATGACGAACTCCTTGTCCATGACCACGGCAAACCTCGACGGCGTCAGCCTGGTCCCGGTCGTCGACGCCGACTGCGACCGGGTGGTGGCGATGTGGTGGTGCGCGGACCAACCTCGGTCGGCCGCGATCGACGCGGTGCGCGAGGCGATCCTCGCCGTGCCGCCACCGCAGTTCTCGCGCAACGGCGGTGACCAGTCGGTCGGCGTGCCAGCGCCGTCCCGGTCTCCGGAGTTGGCGGACGTGGCGATGATGTCCGCTCCGGGCGACCCAACGACGCAACGCTGAATCGCTGCGGTGGCTGAGACCAGTCCGGCCGCTCCTACGGCGCGGCGCGTACTGCGATCTGTTTTGTAAGCGGCGTAGCCGCTTGCGGTGTGGGACTCAGCTCGCACCGCCGCGGGTTCTCAGCGGTCGCCTCGCGAGGACAGCCCCGACAGCGCAGTGAAACTGCGAATTGGAAGTACATGATGTCGGGGATCCCGGAGTCGAGGCGGCTGCTGAGGTTCCGCAACCCGCACCGCCACGCAAACCACTACTGGAACAGTCTCAAAATCACTCGAACCAGGTCGTGCCGGGGAACTGGTGCTGCCTGGCCACCTCTTCGTCCAGTTCGAGGCCGATCCCCGGGCGGTCGGAGAGCGTGATGGTGCCGTTGTTGATGATGTCCTCCTTGTCGGTGGTGATCGTCTTCCAGTAGTTCCGCGAAGTCCAGTGGAACTCCAGCGCCAGGAAGTTGGGCACCGTGGCGCACACCTGTGCCGAGGCCATCGTCCCGATCGGCGAGGAGACGTTGTGCGGTGCCACCGGTACGTAGTTGATCTCAGCCAGGTTGGCGATCTTGCGGCATTCCGAAAGCCCGCCGCACTTCGGGATGTCCGGCTCGATCACGTCGACCGCCTGGCTGCCCAGCAGATCGCGGAAACCGTGCCGCAGGTAGAGGTTCTCGCCCGCGCAGATCGGCGTCGTGGTCGCCTGCTTGACCTCGCGCATCGCGTCGACGTTCTCGGGCGGAACGGGCTCCTCCAACCACATCAGGTGGTACGGTTCGAGGTCCTTGGCCAACCGGATGGCGCTCGGCACATCTAGCCGGGTGTGCACGTCGGCGGCGAAGTCGATGTTGTTGCCCGCGATTTCCCTTGCTATCTCGACGGTTTGCACCATCCGCTCGTGTTCCCACAGGCTCGCGGTGTAGTTGAACTTGTCCTTGGTGAAGCCCGCCACCTCGCTGCCGCGATTTCCGTAGACGAAGATGTCCAGGTCGATCTTGAACGCGGTGAAGCCGCGTTCCAGGATTCCTTCGATGACGCGCCTGATCTCGTCGAAGTTCATCCCCGGTTCCACTTCGCAGTCGGCGTAGACCCGGACCTCGTCCCGGAACTTTCCGCCCAGCAGCTCGTAGATCGGCACGCCGAGCGCCTTGCCCTTCACGTCCCAGAGCGCCAGCTCGATGCCGGTGAGCGCGGTGACCAGCGCGCCCGCGAATCCGCCGTTGAACACGTTGGCGCGGCGCAACTCCTCGAACAGCGCGTCGATCTCGAACGGATCGCGCCCGATGAGCTTGGGTTTCAGGTGGTGGATGAGCGCGATGGCCTGGACACCGCCGTGCACGCACTCGCCGAGCCCGGTGATGCCTTCGTCGGTCTCGATCCGCACCCACAGGTGCATGCCGTGGCCACTCGTCGCGGCCGTCTTCACCGCGGTGATCTTCATGACTGACTCCTCGGGCGCTCGTTCGCCTGCGCTGCCCGCCACGCTTCGTACTCGGCCCAGCCTTGTTCGCTCAGCGGGTAGTACTTCTTCAAAGCGCCGCCTTCTTCCAGCTTCAGGCGGCTGAATTCTTCCCATTCCTCGTGGTCCAGGGTGTGTTCGAGCACCAGCTCGGCCATCTGCGCTGGTACCAGCACGGCACCATCGTCGTCGGCGATGATGATGTCGCCCGGCAGCACGAGCACTCGGTTGCACGCGATCGGCACGTTGGTGGCCCATGGGAACAAGGTTGTTTGCGAGGCGAAGTTCGGGGTGAATCCCCGCGTCCAGAGCGGAGTGCCGATTTCCTTTATCCGCGGCCAATCCCGGACGCAGCCGTCGACGACGATGCCCGCGCCACCGCGCCCCTTGAAATAGGTGACGAGCATTTCGCCCATGCAGCCGGTGTTGAGATCACCGAACGCCGAAACGGCCAGCACGTCGCCGGGCTGCACGGATTCGAAAACATCCCACAGCGCGCTCTTCTTCTCGACGTGCTCCTCCTGCGCGCCCGCACCGACGCCGGAGACGACGTCCTCGCGCTTAGGCATGAACTGCAGCGTCACCACGGGGCCGACGACCTTGGCGCCGGGCTGCCGAGGAATCGGTCCCTGGATGAAGGTCTGCCGCACTCCCATCCGGTGCATGACGGCGCTGGCGGTGGCGCTGCTGACGACCTGGAGCCTGCGGATGAGATCCGGGTCCGGCCGGGAGAACGGCGGGCCGGACAGCGGCAGTTCGCGCGCTATGTCGGGGATGGGTAGGCGGACGTCCACTGGCTCATTGCCTCGCGGTGGTCTCATCGCCTGCGTTCCTCGCTTTCGACGGGCCTCCAACGGAATGCGGCACCAATTGGTCCGCACGTGTATCGCGCACGATCGGGACGAATTCCCGCAGCGGATGCTTTTCGCGGCCGTCGCGCGGCACCGTGCTCCGGTGCGTGACCAGCCGCAGGCGTGCGCTCTCAGACGGGTGGCGGTTGCGTGAGCTGCGGCGAATGTAGCTCTCGACGGGCTACCGAAGGGCGCTGGCGGACGGTTCGGATAGGGCGGATCCGGGAGCGGGATGGGTAGTTGACGTACGTCACAGCCGGGGTGATCATTGTCGCGTTCGGCCAGGAATCCTCCGCCGTGAGCGGAAAGTCGACCCGCTCACGTTCCGCTGGTGCCTGGCCCCTTCCACAGGTGACCGCCACGATGCCGAAAACCCGCATCAGCCGCGCGCCCGTGGTACTGGGCGCAGTGCAGTGAATCCTCAACGAAGAGGTGGAAACTGATGGACAGAGACGACCTGCCAATGCTGAATCGGCGTCGATTGTTGGCCGGGGTCGGCGTGCTGACCTCGGGAATGCTGCTGCCGGGGCTGTCTTCCTGCGGCAGCTCGGGGTCGTCGACCGTACCCGCGGCCGCGGTGCCTCCCGATCTGGTGGAAGCGGCGAAGCAGTTGCCGAACAAGTCCGCCAGCGTGCTGTCGATGCAGATGTACACGAAACAGGCGGACAACGCGGTCAAGGACGCCTACGACGTCTTCGCCGAGCAGACCGGCACGAAGATCAGCAGTGCGAGCTTCAGCGCCGACGAGGGCAACTTCATCGCCAAGCAGGACGCGGCCGTCCGGGCCGGTCAGGTCCAGGACCTGGCGTTCATCTCGGCGCAGCGGTTCGTGGCCCAGATGCAGCAGCTCGGCATGATCCAGGACGTCTCCGACGTCGTCGCGGACATGACCGCGAAGTACGGTCCGCCACCACCCGTCGCGGAGAGCTACCTCAAGATCGGCGGCAAGTGGTGGGGAGTTCCGTTCTACTCGATCGGTGGCGGGTACTTCCTCCGCAAGGACTGGCTCGCCGAGAAGGGCATCAACGTCAGCGATGTCGTGACCTTCGAGAACGCCCGCGACGCCGCGCTGGAGGTGTCCGATCCGTCGAAGAACCGGTTCGGCTGGGGCTTTTCGGTCAACCGCGGTGGCGATGCGAACGGTTTGATCTCCGATGTGCTCAACGCCTACGGCAGTTCGATCTGCTCCGACGACGGCACCAAGGTCATCTTCAACAGGCCGGAGACCGTCGACGCGATCAGGTTCCTGGCCGATATCTACGTCAATCCGAAGTACCAACCGATGCTCCCGCCCGGACTCATGAGCTGGACGGACACCGGGAACAACGAGGCGTGGCTGGCCGGGCTGATCGGCATCACGCTCAACCAGGCCAGCCTGTACGCGCAGTCGAAGTCCTCGAAGAACCCGGTGTACGACGCCACCGCGATGCTCGCCGGGCTGACCGGGCCGGGCATCTCCGCACCGCTGGCGTTCGGTGATCTCACCGCCTTCGTCATCTTCAAGGGCGCGAAGAACCCCGAACTGGCCAAGCTGCTCCCGAAATACCTTGCGGCAGGCCCGACGATGCGCACCCTGGTGGAGGCTTCCGGCGCGGGCATCGCCCTCCCGGCCTACGACGGGGTGTGGAAGTCCGATCCGTACTTCCTCAACGGCGACCCGATCTACCAGGTGACCTACGACGGCAATGCCATGCCGATTCCGGCGGTGTCCACCACCGGACTGCACTTCCCGCAGGCGCCCAGCGCCGGGGAGAACGCGGTCCGCCAAGCCTACGTGATGACCGACATGATGGGCGAGATCATCCAGGGGAAATCCGATGTCCCTTCGGCAGTGGCGACCGCCCACGACCGCATGGTCCAGATCTTCGAGCAGCAGGGGCTGAACCAGTGACCACGTCCGCTTGGAGGGAGTAAGCGGTCATGGCGAACCTCTCCGGAAAGAAAGCCCTGGTGACCGGGGGCGGGATCGGCATCGGCAGGGGAATCGCGATCGAGCTCGCGCGGGCCGGGGCGGACGTCGCGGTCCACTACCCGCCCGTCGAGGAACCACCAGCGACCACGCAGCGCATCGTCGAGCTCGGCCAGAAAGCCTTCGCGGTGGAAGGCGATCTGCGCGAGCCCGAGGTCTGCCGAGACGTCGTCGATCGGGCGGCCGACGCATTGGGCGGGTTGGACATTCTCGTCAACAACGCCGGGGTGACCCGGTTCGTCGAATTCCTCGACATCGAACCCGATCTTTTCGACGACCTGTTCCACCTCAATATCCGGGGGTATTTCTTCTGCGCGCAGCAGGCGGTTCGGCATTTCCTGGCAGCAGGTGGGGGAAGCATCGTCAATCTCAGTTCGATCAACGGTAGCCGGGGCTTTCCCCGAGCCGCGGCCTATGCCGCGACGAAGGGGGCGGTCGACGCTTTCACCAGGGTGCTGTCCACGGATCTGGCGCCGCGTGGCATCCGGGTCAACGCGATAGCGCCGGGCAGCGTCGAGACGCCGCGCTCCTGGGTGGACCAGCCGGACTACTCGCGGGAGACCGCCGCCCAACGCATTCCGGTCCGCCGGGTCGGGCTGCCCGCCGACATCGGGCGCGTGGCGGCGTTTCTCGCGTCCGACGACGCCGGATACATCAGTGGCCAGGTAATCCACGTCGACGGCGGCTGGATGGCGCTGGGTGGGGGGTGACGCGTATCGGACTTTCGAATGGATTGGATCCGCCTGGCGCATGCTCTCTGGTAAATGGACTTGGCAGCTCAGCTGATTCGTCGCGGAGTCGCAATTCGACCGCCGGTGCGGGCTAATTCCAGCGTTGACACGGTGCGCACCGGATCGTAGTGTGACGTTCACCTGGTCTTCCTGCCGGTGTTGTCGTTCGAATCGTCGCCGTCGGAATTCGAATTTCCACGGCGCCCCCGCTCGCCCGAATTGTTCGCATCGGAAAAGCCACCCGCAACGCCCGCCGCAGCTACCCCTGGAGTTCGCATGAGGATCCAGCCCAGCCACGACGATTTGATCTCCTTGACCGCGGCGTGGTCGGGGGAGCGGTTCGCGGACGGGCGGCCACGGGTTCCCGACGATGTCCTCGCCCGATTGCGCGCCGCGACCACCGAAGAGGCGTGGAGCACCCTGCGGCAGGAGGGTTTCGACCGGCAGTTCGCGGGTGGCTGGCGGGAGACGCATCCGGGCGCGGTCCTGGTCGGGCGGGCGGTGACCGCGCAGTTCCTGCCGCACCGCCCGGATTACGACGCCGCCGTGGTGGCCGCCGGTGCCGAAATCGGTTTCACCGCAGGGGATCGGCAGAACTCGTGGATCATCGAATCGCTGCAGACCGGTGACGTGATGGTGACCAACATCTTCGGCAAGGTCAAAGACGGCACCGTGATCGGGGACAACCTCGGTACCGCGGTGGCCACGCGCACCGGTGTCGGCGCGGTGATCGACGGCGGCATCCGGGACCTCCAGGGGCTCACCCAGTTGGCCGGGGTCAACTTCCTGTTCCGAGACGCCGATCCCACCGCGATCCGCGACGTGACGTTGGCGGGGCTGAACGTGGCGATCCGGATCGGGTCGGCGACGGTGCTGCCCGGTGACGTGGTGCTGGGCACCCCGACCGGTGTCATCTTCATCCCGCCGCAGCTCGCCGAACGAGTCGCCGAGAAGAGCGAGGACACCCGCATCCGCGACGTGTTCGGCAAACTCCGGCTCGCCGAACGGGCCTACACCAGCGCCGAGATCGATGTGGCGCAGTGGGCGACCCACATCGAGGCGGACTTCCAGCAGTGGAAACAGCACCGGGTTTCAAAGGAGATGTCGTGACCGCGCGTCCCGAAGACCACGTCAGCAACTACTCCCGGCCGAGTGATCTGCGGATCACCGATCTGCGCGTCGCCAACCTGACCGGGGTCCCGTTCCGGTCCACCATCATCCGCATCGACACCAACCAGGGCATCTCCGGTTACGGGGAGGTCCGGGACGGCGCGAGCAAGACCTACGCACTGCTGCTGAAGAGCCGCCTGATCGGCGAAAACCCGTGCAACGTCGACAAGCTCTTCCGCAAGATCAAGCAGTTCGGCCACCACGCCCGGCAGGCCGGTGGGATCTGCGGCGTGGAGATGGCGCTGATGGACCTGGCTGGCAAGGCGTACGGCGTTCCGGCGTTCGTGCTGGCCGGGGGCAAGTTCCGGGACCAGGTGCTGTGCTACGCGGACACGCCGTCGTCGTTGGATCCGGAGGAGATGGGCAAGCGGCTGGTGGAGCGCCGCGATCGCGGTTACCAGTTCTTGAAGATGGACGTGGGCATCAAGCTGCTCCACGACGTTGCGGACTGCCTGATCGCGCCACCCGGCGCGCTGGAGACGACCGACGTCATGCATCCGTTCACCGGCATCCAGGTCACCGCCAAAGGCGTGCAGCTGCTGGCCGACTACGTCGCCACGGTGCGGGACGTGGTCGGCTACGACATTCCGCTGGCCGTGGACCACTTCGGACACATCGCGGTGGACTCGTGCATCCGGATCGGCCACGCGCTGGAACCGTTCACCCTCGCCTGGCTGGAGGACATGATCCCGTGGCAGTTCACCAGCCAGTGGCGGCAGCTGACCGCGGCGGTCAGCACCCCGACCTGCACCGGCGAGGACATCTACCTGAAGGAGAACTTCCGGCCGCTGCTGGACAACGAGGCGGTCCGGGTCATCCACCCGGACCCGGCCACCTCCGGCGGCATCCTGGAGACCAAGAAGATCGGTGATCTCGCCGAGGAGTACGGCGTGCCGATGGCCCTGCACATGGCGGCTTCGCCGATCGCGACCCTCGCGGCAGTGCACATCGCGGCGGCCACCCAGAACTTCCTGGTGCTCGAACACCACGCCGCGGACGTCCCGCGGTGGAGCGAACTCGTCACCGGCCTGCCGAATCCGCTGATCGTGGACGGGCACATCACCGTGCCCGACGCGCCGGGGCTCGGCTTCACCGACATCAACGAGGAACTGTTCCGCGAACACCTCGACCCGGCGGATCCCGTCTTCTTCGAAGACACCGACGCCTGGAACGACGAACGCAGCCACGACCGGCTCTGGAGCTGACGGGCCCACCAACAGCGGCAACGACGACGCTTGGCAGGGGTTATGACGCAAAACCAGTTCTGCGCCCACGCAGACACCAGGAGCAGCGGCAGCGCCGCGCCGCCGGGTCTGGTCAGTCCGGACCGGCCGGTGGAATTCGTCGAGCGGTTCGGGGTCCTGCGGTGAACCGGGCGCGGGAGTGGCGGATGGCGGTGCTGTTCGTCGGACCGCTGGTGCTGCTGATCTTCGGGCTGATCGCGGTTCCGTTCGTCGACTCCATCGTGCTCAGCTTCACCGCTCGGCACGGCGCGGACACCGTGTTCGTCGGACTGGCGAACTTCTTCGCGCTGCCAAGCGATCCGACGTTCCGCGCCGGGGCGCAGAACTCGTACGTCTTCACCGCCTACTCGGTGCTGTTCAAGATCGTGATCGGGCTGATCGTCGCGCTGCTGCTGCACAACCTGCGGCGCGGCCGGGCGCTGCTGGCGGGCATCGTCCTGCTGCCGTGGGTGATTCCGACCGTGGTCACCGCGTTCACCTGGCGGGCGATGCTCGATCCGCTCTTCGGGGGCGTCAACTCGCTGCTGACCTGGCTCGGGATCGGGCCGGTGCTGGAGTGGTTGCACCTGGTCGACCAGTGGCCAGCCACCTGGCTCGCGGATCCGGATCTGGCCATGCCCGCGGTGATCGCGGTCAACGTGTGGAAGGGCATCCCGTTCTTCGCGGTGAACTTCCTGGCCGGGCTGAAGGCGATCGACGCCCACCTCTACGAGGCCGCCGCGGTCGACGGCGCGGACGCCTGGCAGCGGTTCCTGCACATCACGCTGCCCGGACTGCGCTACGTCATCGTGGTGACCACGCTGCTGTCGTCGATCTGGACGTTCAACAACTTCGACCTGATCTGGTTGCTCACCCAGGGCGGTCCGGGACAGGCCACAACGCCGTACGTGCTGGTGGCGTACACCAAGGCGATCCAGCAACTGCAGTACGGCGCTGGCGCGGCGGTGGCGCTGGTGATGGTGCCGATCGTCGGGGTGCTGGTGTTCATCCTCGCCAGGTACCTGCGCAACCAGGGACCCGGTGTCAAGGAGGGCGCCATCAGCCGCTTCGTCGTCCGGTACCGACGGCCGCTGACTTGGATCGGCCTGGTCGCGCTGGTCGTCTCGCTGGTCGTGCTCCGCCCGTCGATCGCGTGGAAGGCCGCGGTCGGGCTCGCGATAATCGTCGGGCTCGGGGTGCTCTTCGGCCGGTTCGCCGGGGGGACGAACTTCACCGGCGGACCGCCGCGACAGGTTTCCCGGCGGATCCCGGCCTGGCTGGCGATGGCGGTGGTGCTGCTGTTCGTCGTCGGGCCGCTGTACTGGATCGTGGTGACGGCGTTCAAGACCGACACCCAGATCACCTCGCGCGCCAACGACCTGTTCCCGGTGCCGTGGAGCTTGGAGCAGTTCACCACGCTGTTCGACGAGCAACCGTTCGGAACCTGGTTCCTCAACACCATCCTCGTGTCGGGCGTCGCGACCGCGCTCACCATGGTTTTCGCCGCGCTCGCCGGTTATGCCCTCGCCCGGCTGCGCTTCCGCGGCGCGCAGACCCTGACCGGCGCGGTGCTGATCACGTACGTGATGCCCGGCGCGCTGCTGTTCATCCCGCTGTACCAGTTGCTCAGCGACCTGCAGCTGATCGACACCCGGTGGGCGCTGATCCTCACCTACCCGACCTTCACCCTGCCGTTCGCGACCTGGCTGCTGCTGGGCTACTTCCGGTCGATCCCGGTGGAACTGGAGGAGGCGGCGATGATCGACGGCGCCACCAGGTTCCAGGCGTTCCTGCGGATCGTGATGCCGCTGGCGAAACCCGCCATGCTGGCAGTGGCGCTGTTCACCCTGACAAACGCGTGGAACGAGTTCCTGCTCGCCTTCGTGTTCATCACATCCGACGACCTCAAGACGCTACCGGTCGGCCTGCAATCGATGATCTTCGGCGACGTGGTGCCCTACGGCGTGCTCGCCGCCGCATCGCTGCTGATCAGCATCCCGGTGGTGCTGATGTACTCCTTCGGTCAACGCTTCCTCACCGAAGGTTTGACGGCCGGAGCGATGAAGGGCTGAGGACGTGGCGCCGCTGCGGTGCACCGCAGGCGTGGTGCACCGCAGCGGTGCTCAGCGGAGCTTCTGGAAGAAGGCGCGGATGTCGCCGACCAGCTCCTTCGGTGCTTCCATCGAGAGGAAGTGACCGCCGCGCTCCAGTTCCGTCCAGTGCACGACGTTGTGGTCGCGCTCCGCCCAGCGGCCCAGCCGACGCCGGGCAACTCGTCCGGCCAGCGGGTGTTGGCCAGCCGCGCCGTCAAGGCGTCGAGCCGCGCCTGCGGGATGTCGATGCGAAAGGGGCGAATGCTCTGATCCGTGTTCATGCGTGCGACGCTAGGAAGCACTTAGGACGAATTCGGTCCTGATATGGCGGCGTGTTGGACACCTCCGCAGCGATTTCTCCGGGCAAGGAATCGACCACATCGAGGGAGACGTGCTGCTGATCGAGGACCGGAGTACGACCCGCGCGAGCGGGCAGCGAGGCTTCGGGTGGCCGCGGCCTCGTGGCCATCTCACCGATATGGTCCGCTTTTCGTGATTCTTCCCCGGATTTCGGGTCTTGCACACCGCGTAATCGGCTGGTGGCAGGCGCGGAGCGCGCCTGCGAGACTGGGAGCACTTACCCGGCGGCGGGGGCTCGGCGGGTTGGCCGCGGCAGCGATCTCAGGGCTTGCCGACACCAGCTCCTCTCGTCGGTGCGATCCCGGGAGGTAACGATGTTCACCAGTCCTGACGAGGTCCTGCGGTTCGTCTCCGACCAGGACGTGAAGTTCATCGACGTCCGGTTCTGCGACCTGCCAGGCATCATGCAGCACTTCTCGGTACCGGCGGAGTCCTTCGCGGCCGAGATCTTCGAGGAGGGCATCGCGTTCGACGGCTCGTCGGTGCGCGGCTTCCAGTCGATCCACGAGTCGGACATGCTGCTGCTGCCCGACCCCTACACCGCCCGGCTGGACCCGTTCCGGGCCGAGAAGACGTTGCTGCTCAACTTCTTCGTCCACGACCCCTTCACGTTGCAGGCGTACAGCCGCGATCCGCGCAACATCGCGCGCAAGGCCGAGCAGTACATCACCGAAACCGGCATCGCGGACGTGGCCCTCTTCGGCCCGGAGGCGGAGTTCTACCTGTTCGACTCGGTGCGCTTCTCGACCTCGGAGAACGCGTCGTTCCACGAGATCGACGCCGACGAGGGCTGGTGGAACACCGGCCGCGCGGAGGACGGCGGCAACCAGGGCTACAAGATCAAGTACAAGGCCGGGTACTTCCCCGTGCCGCCCACCGACCACCAGTCCGACCTGCGGGACGAGATCGTGCTGAACCTGATCGACGCGGGTTTCAGCGTGGAGAAGGCGCACCACGAGGTCGGTACCGCGGGACAGGCGGAGATCAACTACAAGTTCAACACGCTGCTGCACGCCGCGGACGATCTACAGCTCTACAAGTACATCGTGAAGAACACCGCGTGGCAGCGCGGCAAGAGCGCGACGTTCATGCCCAAACCGCTGTTCGGCGACAACGGTTCTGGCATGCACACCCACCAGTCGCTGTGGAAGAACGACCGCCCGCTGTTCTACGACGAGACCGGGTACGCGGGTCTCTCCGACCTCGCGCGGCACTACATCGGCGGCATCCTGCACCACGCGGCGAGCCTGCTGGCCTTCACCAACCCGACGGTGAACTCCTACCACCGCCTGGTGCCGGGTTTCGAGGCCCCGGTGAACCTGGTGTACTCGCAGCGCAACCGCTCGGCCTGCATCCGGATTCCGGTCACCGGCAGCAGCGGGAAGGCCAAGCGGATCGAGTTCCGGTGCCCGGATTCCTCCGGCAACCCCTACCTGGCCTTCGCCGCCATGGTGCTCGCGGGGCTGGACGGCATTTCGAACAAGACCGAGCCGCCGGAGCCGATCGACAAGGACCTCTACGAGTTGCCACCCGACGAAGCCCGCAACGTCGTCCAAGTCCCGTCCTCGTTGGACGCGGTCCTCAACAGCCTGGAAGAAGACCACGACTTCCTGCTGCGCGGTGACGTGTTCACCCCGGACGTGATCGAGACCTGGCTGGCCTTCAAGCGGGACCACGAGATCGACCCGCTGCGCCTGCGCCCGAACCCCTACGAGTTCGAGCTGTACTACGACGTGTGAGCGCTGTCCACATGGCACTGTTGCGGCTCATCGGATCGGTCGCTGCCTGATCGGTGTGAGCCGCCAGTAGAGGAAGGCCGTGATCGCGAAGCCGACGAGGAACGTGATGTCGCCGACCCAGGGGAAGGTCTGCGGGATCGGACCCGTGTAGCGGGATTGGTTGGCGAACAGCACCACGGAGCTGATCAGGCCGACGAGGAATGCGATGACTCCCGCCCTGTTGCGGTGTTCGGTGTCGTAGAGCAAGTCGTCGATTCGGGTTCCACGCCGCAAGTACTGGTCGATCAGCACGACTCCGAGCCACGGGCTGATCCAGTAGGAGATGATCAGCAGGAAGCTTTCGTAGGCGTGTCCGGCGTCGGCCAGGCCGAGCCAGGCCAGGACGAATCCGACCGTGCCGAACACCAGCGCCATGCCAGCGCGCCGCCAGGCCAGCGGCAGCCGGATTCCCAGGCACAGGAAGGCCAAGGCGCCGGAGTAGACGTTGAGCACGTTCGCCGCGATCGCACCGAGGGTGACGACGAGCAGCGTCGCTGCGGCGAGCACTCCAGGCAGGTGTCCGGTGAACACGGTCGTCGGGTTGTCCGACTCCACACCGCCGACGATGGTCATGGATGCCGCTCCGACCGCCATCAGCACGGTGGTGGACGCGAACAGGCCAAGACCGGCGAATACTCCCACCGCGCGGCGGTTCACCGATCTCGGCAGATAACGTGCGTAGTCCGCGGCGTAGGGATTCCAACCGGCGGTGTAGCCGAAAGCCGACCCGACGGCGAGCAGGAACCCGCCCAGACCGCCGTCACCGGCCACGTTCCCCGGACTGGTCTGGCTGAAGATCACCACCGCCACGACCGCGAAAACCACTGCGAGCACGCCGAAAACGTATTTCTCGTAAGCCTGGATAAGGTTGTGGCCGAAGAACGCGATCACGATCTGCAGCACGGTGACGATGCCCAGGCAGCCGAGCACCGGCAGGCCGGTCAGGGTGGCGAAGGCGAACGCCGCGCTGACGCTGTTGACGGCGAACCAGCCGACTCCGGCCATCACCGACATGAGCGCAGCTGGCACCACGTTGCCCCGGTGGCCGAACGCCACCCGGCCGAGCACCATTTGCGGTACACCGTGGCTCGGGCCGCGGGCGGACAGCGCGGCATGGGTCAACGCGCCGAGCAGGTTGCCTATCCCCAACGCGAAACACGCTTGCCAGAAGCCGAGTCCGAAGGCCGACACCGCGAGCACGCCGATGAAGATCGTGGCGAATTCGAGGTTCGGTGAGGTCCAGGTCCAGAACAACTGGCGGGCGCTGCCGTGCCGGTCCTCGTCGGAGACCGGCTCGATGCCGCCCGGCTCCACGGCGACCAGTCGATCGCCGTAGCCGTGCGTCGACCGCAGCGGTTCTGTGGTGTCCATCCGTCGACCTTTCCCAATTCTGGTCCCTTGTGGACACCGCAGCGTAGTGGCCGGATGTTGTGCGCGGTGCGCCGTCAGGTTTCGAGCGGGTGTCAGCCGACGGTGATGGCGTCCAGCTTCGCCTTCAGGTATTCCGCAGCGATGACGTCGGGATAGGTGGTCCGCCCGATCGGTGGGGTCAGGGAACTGATCCGGGCGTCGTGGTCGGTCTCGTAGAAGAAGATCAGCGAGGTCAGTTCCTCGTCGGGCGCGCTGGCATCCGGTGGCAGCACCCGGTGCCGCGTCGAACGCCACCGATCCCCGGTCCAGCGCGCCATCAGATCGCCGATGTTCACGGTGAACGCGCTGGGATCGAAGGGCGCGTCCGCCCAGTCGCCTTCCTCGGTGTAGACCTGCAAACCGCCGACGCCGGATTGCCGGCCCAGCACGGTCACCGTGCCGAAGTCGGTGTGCGGGCCGATCCGGAACTGGTTCGCCGCGGGTGCCCCGACCCGGTTCATCGCCGGGTACCAGTTGATGTTGAACGTGTAGGTCGGATGCCCGGTGTGCGCGGTGAAGTACGTCGGCGCCAGATCCAGCGCGACGGCGAAGATCTTCAGCAGCTCATCGGACAGCGCGCGCATCCGGGTCATGTACTCCTGGGCGGTCGCGGCGAATTCCGGAACTTCCGCAGGCCACACGTTGGGCTGGAACCAGAAGGAATCGACCGCTGGATCGCCGACCGGTGTGTCCGCGCCGATCGAGTAGGACTCCTTGAGGTCGGGCGGGGTCTCGGTGCCTTCCGCGTAGCCGTTGGCCTCGGCCCCCGGTGGCAGCCAGCCCCGCCCGGCGACGGACACCGCGTACGCCGCTTTCGTCTCCGCTGGCAGCGCGAAGAACCGGCGTGCCACCTCGCGGGTGCGTTCGCGCAGTTCGTCCGGAACGCCGTGCCCGGTGATCAGCAAGAACCCGGAATCCCGCAAGGCCAGGTCTATTTCGGCGGCGACCCGAGCGCGGTCCTCGGCGCGACCCTCGAACCACGGCCGCAGATCAACAAGTGGTACCGACGAGGCCATCCGTGCTCCTCACGTCCTCAGCGACTACACGGCTCCCAGCCACTTTCGGCCGAGGGAGGTCGGCTGGCAAGACAACACCGGGGATTTCACCTGCAGGAAATAAACCGGCGCCGGGACGTCGAGCGGCGCCTTGAAACCCGTTGTGGGCAAGGCGTTGCTGGAGGGCTCGCAGGTCAGCCGGTGTAGATGAGTTGCGCCGCGGTCGCGCGGGCTTTGTCGGCGGCGCGGGTGACCACGCCCAGGGCCTGGGTCGTGGTGGCGCCTTCGTAGAGCATCATGAGCTGGTCGACGAGCAGGTTCGGTGCGGTGTGCGGAACGTTGTTGGCTATTTCGGTCATGCGTTGCTGAACGGCCTGTTTGTGCGCGGCGACGACCGCGCGTGCTGGATGGTCGGGTCCGGGGAATTCGGCTGCCGCGTTGGCGAACGGACAGCCGCGAAAACGCGGATCGCCGTGCCAGGTCTTCAGCGCGTCGAAGAACGCCAGCAGTTGGGCGCGGGAATCGGTTCCGGCGTTGGCGATCGCTTCGTCCAGCGTGGCGCGCCAGCGGACATCCCGGCCTTCGAGGTAGGCGATGACGAGGTCGTCCTTGCCACGGAAGTGCCGGTAGAAGGTCATGCGAGCGACGTCGGCCGCGGTGATCACGGCGTCGACGCCGGTCGCGTTGATGCCGTGCGCGTAGAAGAGTTCGTCCGCGGCGTCGAGCAGTCGTTGCCGCGCTGAACCGGACTGCTGTTCGTCGTCGGACTGAGTCGTCATGCCGAGCAATATACCGATCGTTCTACCGCTTCTTTCCGGGAGCTGGGCGGGATTATTCGGTCGCGGTCGGGGTGGTTCTTGCGGTACACACGCGTGGTGGTTGACCGTCAGTTCGCCGATCCGAGCATCGCCAGGCTGTACGACTCCTTCTGCGCGGGAAGAAGGGATTTCGACTTCTACCTGCCCCTGGTGATGTCCGCGCGGTCGGTGCTGGACGTCGGTTGCGGCACCGGTCAGCTGCTGCGCCTGGCGAGGGAGCGCGGTCACGCGGGGCGGCTGTGCGGACTTGATCCCGCGGCGGCGATGCTGGACCAGGCGCGCAAGCGGTCGGACATCGAGTGGATCCTCGGTGACCTCGGCTCGGTGGGCTGGGACCGCGAGTTCGACCTGGTGGTGATGACCGGTCACGCGTTCCAGGTTCTGGTCGAGGACGACGAGCTGCGCGCCGCGCTGGCGGCGATCCGGTCGGCCCTGACCGAGAACGGTCGTTTCGCGTTCGAGACGCGCAATCCGCTTGTTCGGGAATGGGAGCACTGGACTCCGGACGACGTGGCCGAGGTGACCGACGACGCTGGCGCCGTGGTGCGCTCCTGGCACGAAGTCGACACCCGGATCGGCGAGGACGTGGTTGGTTTCGTCCAAACGTTCGCCAGCCCCAGTTGGGACGGGCCGCGTGCGAGCCGGAGCACGTTGCGGTTCCTCGACCGGGACGTCCTGAAGTCGTTCCTGGTCAGCGCTGGGCTCGCGGTAGAGGAGCAATTCGGGGACTGGTCCGGAGGCCCGTTGACGGACACGAGCCCAGAGATCATCACCATCGCAGGGCGAAGCGCGTGACTCACCGACCCCCGGTCGACCAAGCGCTCATGATGCTGATGCTGGCGTGACGATCACGACTCCGCTGTCGGCGTCGATGCGCACGTGGTCCCCGGTGGTGATGACGGCGAGCGGGTCGCGGTCCAGGCCGGTGATGGTCGGTACTCGGGTGACCACCGCCCCCAGCGCCGCCTTCGTGGTGACCGTGTTGAAGATCATCCCCAGCGGTGCGGTGCCCATCAGCCGGGTGCTCTGGAAGAACGCCGCCCACCCCGAGGAGCCCTTGGCACCGGGGAACACCAGGATCTTCCCGGCGAACGACACTCCGCACAGCTCGTGGCGGCGCTCGATGATCGTGCCGGTGGCCGGGTCGATCCCGCCCCAACCGGAGATGGTTTCCCGCGAGACCAGCGCCTCGCCTTCGGCGACACCGGGAACGACCTGCCTGCCGTGCAGCGTGATCACTTCAGCTCCCCTCGCCAGCGGCCGGTGATCGCCGCGTCGATGCAGTCCTCCAGGGAACCGAACCACGCCTCGATGCCCAGGATGGCTGGCAGGTAGTGCGCCTGCTTCGCCGAGTCGGTGGCGAAGACCCGCGTGCCCTCCGGCGCCGCCCTGGACATCGCCGGGCACGAGTCGGCGAGCACCCGCCCACCAGCGGCTTCGATGATCTCGGTGTACCCGCTGCGATCCGCGGCGGTCTTGAGCGAGCGCGGGACCATCATCCACAACTGCGCCCGCAGTCGGCTGCCGTCCAGCAGCTTGGCGGTCATCCGGACCTGGTCCAGCGACGCGTGCGGGCAGCCCAGCAGCACGAAGTCCACGTCGGTCGACGTGCCCTGTCCGTTGAGGGTTTCGTACATCGCCTGGCGTTCGCGCGCTCCGTAGGGGACCACTTCCGGGATCGGGTGCGTTCCGAACGCCGCCTCCACCGTCGGCGCCTCCGGCGTGATGCCCGGCAGGTGGTACAGCTCGACCCCGCCCGAAGACGCCGCGGCGGCACCGAAGTGCTTCAACTCCAGCAGATCCGGGATGGCGAGCTCGCCGACCACGACCGGCCGCGCCTCCTGGACCACGTCCCCGGCGAAGTAACCGAGCATCCCCCATTCCATCGGATCGTCGATCGCAACGCTGGCCTCGATCAGGTGGGTACCGTGGCGGTTCTCCGCCAAGTGGTTGCCCCAGCAGGGGATTCGGCCGGTCAGCGAGGCGGCCCCGGTGGATGCGGTTCCTTCGCAGTTGGTGCGGGCGCCGAGCACCGAGTTGGCGTAGATGACCGCCGAGGACTCCATCCACGCGCAGTGCTCGCCGCGCACCGGCAGGTTGCCGACCTGGTACGGCGTGCAGGTGGCGAGGATGTTCACGCCCTTGCGGCCGTAGAACGCCTCGGCCTCGCTCTGCAGCTTGATCATTTCCGCCGGATACGGAACCACTCCTGCGGAGTCGGGGCCGAAGCTCTGCTGCAACTGGCACGTCGGTACCCGCATGTCGGGGATCTCGATCTCGTCGTCGCAGTCCAGGTTGATCACCGCGAAAGCCTTGTGCCAGCCACCTTCGCGCACCAGGCGGGCCTTCACCGGGGACGGTTGCGTCATGGTGCCCGCGACGTTGCGCACATCGCAGAGCTGCTCGGCGTCGAGCGCCTGCCCGTATCGCACGAGCAGATCCATCGCTGCGGCCACAGCTGGGCCTTCGGCGCCGTCGAGCATCGCCTTGTCGTCGTCGGAGAGCTTCATATTTGCTCCTCTCGGCCGGTGAGCACCGCGCCTTGCTGGAGCGGCCGAACGGTCCGCTGGTAGATGGACAGCCAGCCCCTCTCGGTCGATCCCGGCCGGTCGAGCCGACTGCGGCGGTCGGTCAGCACGTCCTCCGGCACTTCGAGGTCGACCCGCCGCGCGAGCACGTCGATCGAGATCACATCGCCGTCCGCGACGAGTGCGAGCGGCCCGCCGTCGGCGGCCTCCGGTGAGACTTCACCGACCACTATCCCCTTGTTGACCAGTCCGGAGAGCTGTCCGTCGGTGACGACCGCTACCTGCCCGGTCAACCCTGCGCCATCCAGCGCGAACACCGGTCGGGAGGCCATGCCCATTCCCGGGCTGCCCTTCGGGCCGAGCCCGCGCAGCACCAGCACCTGACCGGGCTCGACCTCGCCGCGCTTCAACCCGTCCAGGGCGTCCAGCGGGGAGTCGTAGACGATGGCCGGGCCGGTGAAGCTCAGCGGCCGGTCGTCGTCCACCGCGAGCTTGACGATCCCGGTTTCGGGCGCCAGCGAACCGCGGATCAGCACGATGGACGGCCGCCGCCCATAGGGGCGATCTAGTGGCCTGATGACCTCGTCGTCCGAAACCTCGGCCCCGGCGAGGTTCTCGCCCAAGGTTCGGCCGGTAAGCGTGCGGGCGTCGGTTCCCAGCAGGTCCCGCAGCCGCGACATGATTCCCAGCGCGCCACCGGCCGCCTCGAACTGCTCGATGGAATGCGTGCCGTTGGGCCGGACCGCCGCCAGCAGCGGAACGTCGTCCGCGCACCGCTCGTAGAGCCCGTAGACGTCGACGTCCACTTCGGACTCCGCAGCCACCGCTTGCAGGTGCTTGACCGTGTTGATGGAGCCGCTAACCGACAGGACCACCATCGCGGCATTGCGGAACGATTCGGGTGTCAGGATGTCGCGCGGCTTGAGGTCTTCCTCGACCATCGCCACGACCCGGCGCCCGGCCTGCTCCACCGCGTCCCACATCTTCGGGCTGTTCGCGGCGACCGGGGTGCTGCCGGGCAGCGCCATGCCGAGTGCCTCGGCCGCGATGTGCATCGAGTTCGCGGTGCCCATCCCGGCGCACACTCCCGGACCTCGGACGGCGGTGTCGGCCATCTCGGTCAGTTCCGGCAGATCGATGCGCCCCTGGGCGTGGTGCCCGGCGGCCAGGAACACGTCTTCGATGTCGCAGTGCTTGCCCCGGAACTCGCCGCACGGTTGGTACCCGCAGGCCACGATGATCGTGGGGATGTTGAGCCGACCGGCGGCCATCAGCTGCGCCGGTGTGGTCTTGTCACACGAGGCCAGGCAGATCATGCCGTCCAGCAGCGGCCCTTCGACGGAGACCTCGATGTCGTTCACGATCAGGTCGCGGGCCGAGAGGATGTAACCGCCCCGGTGGCCCGCGCTGTGGATGAAGTCGCTCGGCGCGGTCGTGCGGACCTCGAACCCGATGCCGCCCGCGCGGGCGATCGCCTCCTTGGCCCGCGCCGCGATCGCGTCCAGGTGGCTGTAGCAGATCGCCAGCTGGGACGAGGAGTTCACGATGGCGATCTTCGGTTTCGTCATGTCGTCGTCGCTGAGCCCGAGCGCCCGCCACTGCGCCCGCCGAGTCGCCCACGGCGAGGTGCCCGGCTCGAAGTTGCTCCGCAGCGCCACCGTCAACGCCCCCTTCGGCCGAGGTCGTCGGGCGACAGGCGGTGTTGGTGTGATGGGTGGGGCATCGTCGCTCCTGTCCGCGTCAGACCAGACCCGTTGCGCGAAAAGATGTTTCCGGAAGGTTAGGGAGATTTTTCGAGCCACCGGAAGACATTCGGCGATAGAACGTTCGGCTGGGTCCCATAGACGGGATTTATGATCGCAGCGGTTCCGCGGCTGCGGTGAGGGTTTCCCGCAGCCAGCGGTGCGCCGGATCGTCGTCGAAATTGCGGTGCCACCAGAACTCCTCGACGACCGGTTCGAGATGCCCTGGCGGGTCGATCATCCGCAGTTGCGCCCCGTCGGCGAACTGGGTCGCCAACCGTTCCTGCAACAGCGCTATCCGGTTGGTGCCGATGAGGAAGTGCGGGACCGCGCGGTAGCTCTCGACCCGGATCGCGATCCGGGGACGCACGCCCAGCAGGGCGAGCTGCCGGGGGATCGGGGCAGCTGACGGCGGGCCCTGGTCGCGGTGGTAGGGCACCACCCAGTCCAGCCCGGCGAGGTCGTCCAGGTCCGGGGCGTCCGGCAGCGGGCTGTCGGCCGACACGAGGCACACCCACCGGTCCTGGAACAGCTCCATGGAGCTGATCTCCGGAATGCGGAACCGATTCACCGGCGGGGAGATCACGCCGTCGATGAGCCGGATCGACTCGGTGGCGTCCGCGATCAGCGACTCGCCGACCAGTCTGATGTGCAGGCCGATCCGCGGGGCCTGTTCGGCGACCAACCGGGAGAACCGCTCGCCCAGCACCGCGACGGTGTAGTCGGCCATCAGCAGGGTGAACTCGCGGGTCGAGGTTTCCGGGTTGAACTCCTTGCCGGTGGCGAACAGGCGTTCCAGCGCGGCGCAGACCACCTCGACCTGCTCGTCCAGCTGCGCGGCGAGGGGAGTGGGCACGTAGCCGCCGCGGCCCCGCACGAGCAGCTCATCGCCGAAATGCCGACGCAGCCGGGACAGGGCGGCACTCGCCGCGGGCTGGGTGATCCCGATCCGCTCGGCGGCGCGCGTGACGTTGCGCTCCCGGATCAGCTCGCGCAGCGCGACCAGGAGGTTCAGGTCGAGATTCGCCAGATGTGCACGCCCTCGTGTCATCGGCGAACTTTACGTCGCGGTCCGCGACGGCGGGAAGAACCGCGAGTTGCGCTGGTCGTCGGGTCAGGGCGTACTGGCTGTCCACAGTGGTCGTTAGGTGTGGAAGTCCTTTGGCTCGCGGGGATTTTCTTCGTTGATCGTGTTTTGTTCCGGATGGTTCGGCCAGGTCGGCCCGTGGTCATCTAGTCGTCAATGGATATGATTATTTCAGTATTGAATGAAATTAATCCCGATGTGGAACCCCGAACCGTCGAACCGAGGAGCGCGAGCCCCCGGGCTGGCCGCATGACCATGCGGAAGAGGCGGCCCTCCGCCAGCATGAGACCGGGGGGCGCGTCCGCCACCCGTCCAGCTCGGGCAGTTGGCCGACGCGTGCGGACGTCGAATGGGGAGGGCCAGGATGCGGGTTCTCGTCGACCTGAACCGTTGTCAGGCATTCGCGCAGTGCGTGTTCTTGGCACCGGACGTGTTCACCCTGCACGGCGAGGAAGCCCTGCGCTACCAGTCGCGCGTCGACGAAGCGCACCGCGACGAGGCGTTGCGGGCCGCTGCCGCCTGCCCGGTCCAGGCAATCCTGGTGGACCGCCTCGACGCCTCCGGCGCGGCTCAGCAGGAGGAGCAGCTCGATGGCCGCTGACGGCACCCCGCGCGAGCTCCGCGAGCGCGGCCGGATCGTGATCGTCGGCGCCTCGTTGGCCGGACTGCGCGCCGCCGAGCAGTTGCGCGCGGAAGGGTTCACCGGATCGCTCACCCTGATCGGGGACGAACCCCACGAGCCCTACGACCGACCACCGCTGTCCAAGCAGGTGTTGCTGGGACGGGTGCGGCCGGAGGACACCGATCTTCCCCGGCAGCGGCCGATCGACGCGCAATGGCGGCTCGGCGTGGCGGCCACCGGGCTGGACCGGGACGAGCGCCGGGTTCTGCTCGCGGATGGGGACGCCGTCGAGTTCGACCGCCTGCTGATCACCACCGGTGTGCGGTCCCGGCCGTGGCCGCACGAGACCGAGGCCGCGCTGGACGGCGTGTGCGTGCTGCGGACCAGGGACGACACCATCCAACTCGCACTTCGGCTGGCCCGGCGGCCCAGCCGGGTGCTGGTCATCGGTGCCGGGTTCACGGGGTCGGAGATCGCCTCGGTGTGCCGGGAACGAGGGATCCCGGTCACCGTCGCCGAGCGCGGGCAAGCGCCTCTGGTGGGGGCCCTCGGCGGGGTGGTCGGCGACGTGGCGGCGCAACTGCACCGCGAACACGGGGTCGACCTGCGCTGCGGGGTCATGGTCACCGCGCTGGAAGGCGACGCGGGTGGCAGGCTCCGGCGTGCCCACCTCTCCGACGGCACCGTGCTGGACGTCGAGGTGGCCGTGGTGGCGCTCGGCGCGGTGCGCAACACCGCGTGGCTGGCGGGGTCGGGGCTGGCCGCGGGGCCTCGGGGGATCGCCTGCGACTCCGGGTGCCGGGCCTTCGACGTGCACGGCATCGTCACCGACGACGTGTTCGCCGCTGGCGATGTGGCCCGCACGCCCCACCCGCTGTTCGGCTACCAGTTCCTCTCGCTGGAGCACTGGGGCAACGCCGTGGCGCAGGCCGAGATCGCGGCGCACAACATGATCAGCACCAGTTCTCAGCGCCGACCGCACCTGTGGATGCCGTCCTTCTGGTCATCGCAGTTCGGCGTCAACATCAAGTCCGTTGGCGTGCCGTCGATGGCCGACGAACTCGTCGTGCCCCAGGGCGCGCTGGCCGACTGCGGGTTCGTCGCCGCCTACGGCTATCAGGGGCGGGTCGTCGCCGCGGTCGGATTCGACCACGCGAAGTGGATGGGCTTCTACGCGCGGCTGATCGAGCAGGCCGCTTCGTTCCCGCCCGATTTCCCCTGCGTGGGGCAGCGATCGGAAGGGCTGCGGCCGGTGCCTGCCCGGTTCCCCGACCCAGCACTTCCCACCCACGGCCCCACCGTCACCCTGACCGGCCATTCGCCCAGCGATCGGCGAGTCGTCTTCACGCCGCTGCGCGCCTGACCGGAATCGCGAGGAGGCCGTCCCATGTCGTCGACCAGCCCGGTGCGAATGATCACCGATTACGCCATCCGCGCCGATCCCTACCCGACCTTCGCCGAACTCCGCCGGACGCCGGTGGTGCGGGACGACAGCGGTGCCTACCTGGTCACCACCTACTGGGAGATCCGCAACCTGCTGCACGATCCGCGGATCAGCTCGGATTCCCGCAACCTCGCTCCCGGCACGCAGCCGCTGCTCGCCACGGGCGACGACGAGACGCTGCCGCCCAGCTTCATCAGGCTGGACCCGCCGGAGCACGACCGGCTGCGCCGCCTGGCGATGCGGCCGTTCGGCCCGCCGCACAGCCCCCGGCGCATCCACGACATGCACGGTGAGCTCGTTCGGACCGTCACCGACCTGCTCGACGGGCTTGCTGGCAAGGACCGGTTCGACGTGGTGGACGACTTCGCCTACCCGTTCCCGGTCACGGTGATCTGCCAGCTGCTGGGCGTGCCGAGGGAGGACGAGCCGCACTTCCGGAAGCTGGTCGACGTCGTGGTGGCTGGACTCAGCCCGGCCGAGGATCCGGTCGAGCAGCAGCGCTCGGTGCAGCGCGGCCGACTGGAACTCGGGCAGTACCTGGCCGGGCTGATCGAGGAGCATCGCCGTCACCCCGGCGACGACATGCTCTCCGCGTGGGTCACCGACGAGGGGCCGGAGGGACGGATGTCGCTGGTGGAGCTGATCAGCACCGCCATCCTGCTGCTGATCGCGGGTCACGAGACCACCGTCAACCTGATCAGCAACGGGATGCTCACCCTGCTGCGCGAGCCAGCGGCCCTGCAACGGCTGCGGGACAACCCGCTGACCGCGGCGGGCACCGTGGAGGAGTTGCTGCGCTACGAGCCTCCGGTGCAGATGCTGCCCCAGCGCACCACCTTGGCCGACATCGAAGTGGCGGGCACGATCATCGCCAAGGGCGCGCAGATCTGGCTGCTGCTCGCCTCGGGCAACCGGGACCCGGTGCGCTTCGCCGACCCGGATCGCTTCGACCCGGCGCGCCAGGACAACCAGCACCTTGGGTTCGGCTTCGGCGTGCACGCGTGCTTCGGCGCACCGCTGGCCCGGTTGGAGGCGCAGGTCGCGCTGACCGAGATGACCCGTCGGCTGCGCGAGCCCGAGTTGGTCGTGGACCCGCCGCCGTACCGGCCGAGCCCGATCCTGCGCGGCCCCCGCCACCTGCCCGTGGCCTGCAACGGCATCACCGCCTAGAACTCCTGACGGCGCGCACGAAGCCCACTCGTTGTGGTTCGTTCCGCGCGACGGCGGGGGACTGCCGATTTCGCCGAAATCGGCACCGCTGCTGCGGTGGCTCGATCTGCTCGCAGCAATCCGAACGGCAGATCGCCTACGCTGGCATGGGCACTTCCGTCCGGACGAGAGGTTGTCATGCGCCGATCGATCGCTGCCACCAGGGCCTGGGTCGGCGGGTCGGGCGCTGGCTTGCGTTGTCGGGTCGCGCCGTGACCAGGCCGGTCGAGCTCGATGCGGCCGAGGCGTGGACGCGACTGCTCGGTGTCCGCACCGAGCAGGACGCCCTGGCAGCCGGACTCGTCGAGGACTCCGAGGGCGAATTGCGGTGGGCGCGCAGCGCTTCGCCGGAGGCGGTGCGGCTCGCCGAGCTCTACCTCCCGTTGTGCCTTGCCGGTCCGCGATACGTCATCGCGCAGCTCGGCCAGAGCTTGGACGGGTGCATCGCGACCCGCACCGGCGATGCGGTGTTCGTGACGGGTGAAGAGGATCGCTGTCACCTGCACCGCTTGCGGGCGCTGTGCGACGCGGTGGTCGTCGGTGCGGACACGGCGATCACCGACGATCCGCGGCTGACCGTGCGGGCCTGCACCGGCACGAACCCGGTGCGCGTGGTCCTCGACCACCGCTGCCGCGTTCCGCACGACAGGCAGGTGTTCACCGACGGTGCCGCACCGACGCTGTGGGTGGTGGGCTGCGGAGATACCGCTGAGCGCCCGGAGGGTGTCGACATCGTCCGGATGCCGTGTGACGACGATGGTCATGCACCTGGCCGCATCCTCGACGTGCTCGCCCAGCGTGGCCTCGGCCGCGTCCTGATCGAAGGCGGCGGAGTGACCGTCTCGCGTTTCCTCCAGGCAGGCGCGCTGAACCGGTTATACGTCACCGTCGCGCCGGTGTTGCTGGGCGACGGCGTGCCCGGCCTGCACTTCCGGGGCACCGAACGGATGCGAGATGCGTTGCGGCCGCCGGTGCGGCGAGTTTCCCTCGGCGCCGACACGCTTTTCGAGCTCGACCTGGGGTCGCCCGCGGCGGAGCAGTAGCACGCCAGCGCCGGGCAGGCTCGCGACGAAGGCGAGCACCCCGTACACCACGGCGACGGTCAAGCCGTGCGTCGCACCCAGGCCTGCGGCGCCGAAGGCCCAGGCGGTCACGCCTTCGCGAGGTCCCCACCCGCCGACGTTCACCGGTAGCCCCATCGCCAGCAGCGCCAACACCATCAGCGGCACCAGTTGGGACACCGGTGCCGAGACTCCTGCCACCCGTGCCGAGACCAGGAACAGCGCGAGGTGCCCGAGCAGGGTCGCTGCGGACAAGATCGCGATACCTGGCCAGGTGTCGCGTGCGAGCACGCCGCGTATCTCGGTCACGACAGTCGCAACGGCCTGCCGACCCCGCGCGGAGCTGCGGGCCCACGCGATGAACGCGACAACGGCTGCGAACAACCCCACCGCCACCGGCACGTATGAAGGGGCAACGATTTCGTGGAGCCAGGAGGGCTGGCTGAGCAGCACCGCCGCTGCGGCCGCGAAGACGACCACTTGGCCCGCGGTCCGTTCGAGAACCACAGCGCGCACACCACGCCCCAAATCGTCGGCGTGCTGGCCGTGCCGCACTCCGCGGTGGACGTCGCCGAGCACCCCACCTGGCAGCGTCGCGTTCAGGAACAGCGAGCGGTAGTAATCCGCCACAGCCGTGCCCAACCGCAGGGGGAGTCCGACGCGGCGTGCCACGAGACACCACCGCCACGCGCTGAACACGGTGGTCAGCAACCCGATTCCCAGCGCAGCGACGACGGCCCCGGCATCGATCACCCGCAGTCCCTCGACGAACGCCCCGGTGCCCAGCCGCCACAGCAGTGCCGCCAAGATCGCCAGCCCACCCAGCACCTGCAGCACCGGCCACATCCGCCTGAGCACGGGACGGAGACCTTCGCACCTGTTAGCAATGCCCGCCTGCCCGACAGCGGCGGTCTTGCCTTCGGACGCGCCGGTTCTGCTGGGCTGGAGCGGCAGGTCGTGCGGAATGCTTCGGATGGACCCACCCTAGCTCGGTTCGAGACCGGCGAGGTTTCACGACGGGAGCGCCAGCAAGTCGCGGTGGTGCACCACTACGCGCAGTTCACCCGCCGCGCATTCCGCGCGCCGACGACGCAGATATCCCCGAGCCTCAGCTCCCAACGCGGGCTGCTGGTCGCAGGCCGCGCGGACCCAACCCTCCAGCCACGCCACCAGCAGCGCACCATCGGCCGAACCGAGTCGCCACGGGCTGGGGCAGGTGCGCACTATCGCTCCACGATGCTCGAACGCCTCGGTAGTGGCGTCAACGGCGTCCGGCCCCAGCAGTCGACGGCCCTGCACGGTTCGGCGCTGATGTGCGTTGAACGCCGACATGAGGACCGCATCGAGTGGGTCAGCGGGATGCAGTTCGACCTCGCCCACCACGGACAGGGTCAGCAGTGCCGGGCATCGGGCGGTGACGCATGCCGTTGCGAGTCCGTCGACCTCGGCGCGGGTGAGCAGGTCGAGCAGCGCGGACGCGGTCACCAGTGCGGTGTCGGCGAAATCGGCGTTGTTCAGACTGGTGATGTCGACCTGCTGCGCTTGGACCGCCACCGGAACTCCGCGAGCATCGCGGAACGTGGCCTGGCTGGCGCGCCGGAGCAGTTCGGGGTCGCGGTCGTGCAGGATCCAGCGCTGCGGTCCGGGTAGCCGTCCGGCCAGCCATCGACCCAAGGACCCGGTGCCGGAGCCGAGGTCGCGAACCACCATCGGTGTTGGGAGGGCGGCGCGCAGCGGGGTGAGCAGTTCTGCCGCGCGGGCCGCGGAGTCGGCGCTTTCCCGCAGTGCGAGCCAATCAGGGGCGAACTCACCGGAGGTGTTCACGACGACGTCCGGTGAAGTGTTTCCAGCACACCGGCCAGCGCCCGCGTTGTTTCCGCCCACCCGCTCAGCGTGTCACGGCGGGACCGCGCGGACGCTCGGAGGCGGTCCCGCAGAGCGGGCTCGGTGAGCCAGCGCCGGAGCGTTCGCGCGAGCGCTGCGGTGTCGTCGGGCGGGACGAGCAGCCCAGGCACGCTGCCATCCGGTGCGCGACCAAGCGTCTCGGGCACCGCGTCGACGGCCGTCGCCAGCACCGGAATCCCTCGGGCCAGCGCCTCGGTCACGACCATGCCGTAGGTCTCCGCGCGGGAGGTCAGCACCACGAGATCGGCTTCGTCGTAGGCGGTGGCCAGTTGCTCGCCCGACAGCGGCCCGACGACCTGAACGCGGTCACCAACGCCGCTTCGGTCGATCAACCGCCGCAATCTCTCGACGTAGCCGAGGTCGCGGCGCACCGCTCCGGCACACGCGCAGGTCCAGCGTAGGTCGCTGACCTGCGCGAGTGCCCTGACCAGCAAGTCCTGTCCCTTGCGGGGCGTTACGGCCGCTGGGCAGAGCAACCGGGACGCGCCGTCCGTGCCGCGGGCGAGATCGGCTCGATCGGTGCCCGGAGTGACGACGTGGACTCGCAGCCCGTGCTCCGCAAGCCGTGCCGCCGCCCACGGGCTGGTCACCACTACCGCGCTCACGGCGCGCAGCGTCGCTTTCTCCCTCGTGTCCAGATCCGCCGCGACCGCCGGAGCCAACCCGGTCTCGTCGGCCAGCGGAAGGTGCACCAGCACGGCCAAGCGCAGCCGACGTGCCTGCGGGATCACCACGTCGGGGACGCCGCAGGCCACGAGTCCATCCAGGAGCACCACAGCGTCGTCGGGCAGTGCGGCCAGCGTCTTCGCCAACGCCGCACGGGCGACGTCCTCGGGTTGTGGCCACGAGCCTGCGAGGGCGACCAGGTGCACGCGCCAGCCGTGCTGTTCGAGGTCCCGGCACACCCGGAGGCCGTAGACGTTGCCCCCGCTCGGCACCGTCGCGTCGTGGACGTCGCCGGGCAAGACGACGTGGACCTCGGTCGAGTTCAAAGCGTTCGTTCGTAGCTCGCCGAGGCGACGTGCGACTCGTGCAGCGTGACCGTGATTCCGCCCAGCCCACGGGCTCCTTCGCCGAGCGCGCCCGCATGCACCCGATCCACGAGCCGGTCAGCGATGACCTTGGCGAGGAACTCGGTCGAGGTGTTGATCCCCGCGAAGGCGGGCTCCTCGTCGAGGTTGCGGTAGTTGAGTTCGCCGAGCACGGCGTGGAGTTCCTGGGTGGCCAATCCGATGTCGACGACGATGTTGTCCGCGTCGAGCTCGGCGCGGCGGAACGTCGCGTCCACCACGAACGTCGCGCCGTGCATGCGCTGCGCGGGACCGAACACCTCGCCGCGGAAGCTGTGCGCCACCATGATGTGATCGCGGACGGTGATGCTGAACAACGATCCTCCAGGTCAGTCGGGATAGACGATGCGGTGGCACAGCGCCGGAAGCGCGCCGCTGGCCAGCCGAGGCAGCACCTCGGGCAGGTCCTCGAACTCGCTCTCCCCGGTCAGCAACGCGTCGAAGCGGGGATCAGCGAGCAGCTCCAGGGCCAACGCCATCCGATCGGCGAACGTGCGACGTCCGCGCCGGGCGGGTGACACGGTTCCCACCTGGCTGCCGCGCACCGCCAGGCGTCGGGAGTGGAACGCCTCGCCCAGCGGCACGCTGACCCGCCGGTCGCCGTACCAGCTGAGCTCGATGACCTCGCCCTCCGGGACGAGCAGTTCCAACGACCGCGCCAGTCCTTCCTCGGTGGCGCTGGCGTGCACGACCAGGTCGCAGTCGCCGACGGCCGTGTCCGGAGTCGCGAACTCGACGCCAAGCGCTTCGGCGGTACCGGCGCGCCGGGGATCCACGTCGATCAACTGCACCCGCGCTCCGGGCAATTCGGCCAGCAGCGCGGCCACGCAGCAACCGACCATCCCGGCGCCGACCACCGCGATCCGATCGCCGAACAGCGGTGCCGCATCCCACACCGCGTTCAGCGCGGTCTCCACGGTTCCGGCCAGCACTGCTCGCGCCGGAGGCACCGAATCCGGCACCGGGGTCACGGCGGTGCTCGGGACGACGTAGTGGGTCTGGTGCGGGTAGAGGCAGAAAACGGTGCGGCCGAGCAGATTCGCGGGCCCCTGCGCCACCACACCGACGTTGAGGTAGCCGTATTTGACCGGACCGGGAAATTCGCCGTCCTGGAATGGCGCACGCATCGCCGCGTACTGGCTCACCGGCACCTCGCCGCGAAACACGAGTGCTTCCGTACCGCGGCTGACGCCGGAGCAAAGGGTTCGCACCAACACCTCGTCGGAGCCGGGGAAGGGCAGCGCCACCGGTCGGATCTCGCCCTCGCCGGGGCAGCGGAGCCAGAAGGCACGCGCGTCGGGCTCCATCGGCATCCTCCAAGGACGAGGTGACGCAGCTTCACGGGGCCTGCACCGGAACCCGCAACTACGATACGTGTGCACATTTTGGCCGCCAGCACGATCGGGGGCGCGGTGATAACGCGGGTCGGGCGTGGCACGGGCCTGTTCAGCACGGAACTGGCCGCGGGAGCCGCCGCGCAGTTCGCGCTGCTGGCTTTGCTGACCGCAGCCCTGAACCTGGGGGAGCGCGGTTGGCTGGCCGGGACCGCCTACGCCGCAGGTCTCTGGACCACCCTCGCCGTCGCCGGTCACCGCTCGCCGACCCGAGCGCTGGGACCGGCCAACCGCGTCACCCTCGCCCGCGCGACGCTCGTCGGCTGTGTGACCGCTCTGGTCGCGGACGGAATCAGCGCGGGCACGCGCACCGCGGTCCTCGTCGCGCTCGCGACGGTCGCGCTGATCCTCGACGCAGCCGATGGCTACGTGGCCCGCCGCACCGGAACGGCGTCGGCGCTGGGGGCGAGGTTCGACATGGAAGTCGATGCCTTCCTCATCCTCGTGCTGAGCATCTTCGTCGCGATGTCCCTGGGTGCATGGGTGCTCGCGATCGGTGCGATGCGGTACGCCTTCGTAGCCGCCGCGTGGCTCATGCCTTGGCTGCGTGCTCCGCTGCGGCCGAGCTTCGTGCGCAAGACCGTGGCCGCAATGCAGGGAACGATCCTCACCGCCGCCAGCGCGGACATCGTCCCCCGGCTCGGTGCGGTCGTCGCGGTCGCAATGGCACTCGCGCTGCTGGTGTGGTCGTTCGGACGAGATGTCGTATGGCTGCACGAGAACCGTGCGAATCGCGGCGAAACGCAGCCCATCGACGACTTGCGCTGAAACGCCGGTGACGGTGTGGCCGCCACCGGCGTTGGGCACGTCAGCGCGGGGTCGAGAAAACCCCGATGCCGTTGGCCACCGCGCGCGGAAGGCCGTCGGAGGGCACGTTCTTCACAGTCGCGAGTTCCTGGCCGGGGTCCCGCACGGCCATCGTCGTGGAGCCGCCGCCATCCAGGTTGACCGCATCCGCCGCACCGAACGAACCCATCAGGTCGGCCATTTCCTGGACGCTCATGCCGGTGCTCGCCGCCGATCGGCCGTCCACGGCCAGCAGGTACACGGTCTTTCCGTCCGCGCTGACTCCCGCCGAGGTTCGCGGCGCCAACGTCGCGGCGTCCAAACCGGGCAGCGGCGAACCGGCGCGCAGGATCGGGAAACCGCCGACCGCGAACTCCAGCGGCGGCGCATCCGCTGCCACCAAGTGGGATTCGACCTGGACGCGGTCACCTGGATTGAGCTTTTCCAGCTCTGCGGCGCCGTTCTCGCGCCCGACCAGAACCACCGTGTTCTCGGCGATGGCACCGGAGCCGGGCTGGTCCTGCTCAGCGCTGACCACGCCGTCGCGGACGACCACTTCTTCGGTATCGGTGCTGCACGGTGCCTCGCGGTCCGTGTCGGTCCCGCAGACCGATCTGGCCCTGGAGACCGCACCCCAGTCCGAGGTGTACATGCCGATGCCGTTGACCGGCAACGCGTACTGGTTCAGCCCCGCAACCTCGGCGGTGAGTTTCGGACTGCGCACGACTCCCGTCAGGTTCAGGCTCGACACGCGTGCGCTGTGGTCGGCGCCCACGCCGAAGACGTCCTCGGTCGAGGTGCCCGCGGGCAAGCCGGGCCCGAACCGCTGGCCGTTGGGCACCGCGGCTTTCAGGTCTTCGCCGTCAGCGATCTCCGGGCCGACCGACGAGCCGGTCGCCGCGACGCCTTCATGCGTCTCGCTCACGTGGAAGAAATCGCCGTTCACCCCGGCGACGGCCCGTTGCGCGTTGGCCATGTCGGCGATCTCGTCCCGAGCGGCCACCGAGGCCGGGTGCAGCAGATCCAGCTCGACGCCGGGATTGCGCAGGTCCACCGTGACCAGATGACCGGCGACCGGACCGTGCACGGTGGACATCGAGAAGGGCCGGTAGGTCACGCCGGGAGCGATCTGCTCGTCAGCGGTGCCCAATTCGTCAGCGGCGGCCGAGGTCGCCGGTAGCAGCAATGCGGAGGAAAGCAGCACAGCGCCAAGCGCCCGTCGGCGCACCAACCCAGCAGACGGCATCGTCGACTGCCTTTCGGAGAAGATCGAGTTCGGCGCTACCGAGCGCCCGGCCGGAGGTACAACATCATCCGTGGATGAACGGCCGGTGTGACCGGGGCGAACTCTCCGTTCCGCGAACGAGGCAGGTGGATGCGCATCCGCAATCTCCCGCGTTTTCGGGAGTTGGCGGCGAGATTCGGCACACCGGGTCAACCGGATGCGCCAAGCTGATCACGGAGCGCGAGGTCCTGGGCGAGCCGTGATCGCATCGCCGAGCAGTTGCGCGCGGCGGTCGAAAAGCCGCGTACGTCGCAGGTCTCACGTTGGAGCGGGCAGAACTGCAGCTGCGCCGGTCAGGAGTCCACTCAGGACTACCGCGGATCTACGGCTTGGTGTGCCCGAGGTTGTTGATGATCGCGGTGACGACCTCTTCGGTCTTGGCGTTGCCGCCGACGTCCGCGGTCAGCACGCCGGATCCGGTAGTGGCGTCGATGGCCCGTTGCACGCGCGCGGCTTCGTCGTTCAGCCCGAGGTGCTCCAGCATCAGCGCCGCGCTGCCGATCGCGCCGATGGGGTTGGCCAGGCCCTGCCCGGCGATGTCGGGTGCTGAGCCGTGGACGGGTTCGAACATGGACGGGAAGCGGCGCTCCGGGTTGAGGTTCGCGCTGGCGGCCAATCCGAGGCTGCCAGCCAGCGCCGATCCGAGGTCGGAGAGGATGTCGGCGTTGAGGTTCGAGGCGACGACGACCGACAGGTCCTCGGGCCGGAGCACGAACTTGGCGGACATGGCGTCGACGAGCACGCTCTCGGTCGCCACGTCGGGGTAGTCGGCGGCGACGCGGGCGAAGACCTCGTCCCAGAGCACCATTCCGTACTGCTGGGCGTTGCTCTTGGTCACCGACGAGACCTTCTTGCGCGGCCGGGTGCGGGCCAGGTCGAAGGCGAACCGCATGATCCGTTCGCAGCCTGACTCGGTGAACAGCGCGGACTGGACGGCCACCTCGTTGCCCGGCCCGCGGCTGGCGAAGTTGCGCCCGCCGAGCCCGGCGTACTCGCCCTCGCTGTTCTCCCGGACCACGATCCAGTCGAGTTCGGTGTGGTCGGCCTTGCGCAGCGGGGAGACGACACCGGGGTGGAAGTGCACGGGGCGGACGTTCGCCCACTGGTCGAAGTTCTGGCAGATCTTCAGCCGCAGACCCCAGAGGCTGATGTGGTCGGGGACCGAGGGCCAGCCGACCGCACCGAAGTAGATGGCGTCGAAGTCCTTGAGCACGTCGAGTCCGTCGTCGTCCATCATGCGTCCGGTCTTCTCGTAGTAACCGCATCCCCACGGGAATTCGGTCCAGTCGAAGGCGAACGCGCCCCCGGAATCGGCGGCGAGCGAGTCGAGGACGGCGCGGCCTGCGGCCACGACCTCCACGCCAACGCCGTCAGCGGGGATCGCGGCGATCTTGAAGGTGCGCGCTGCGGTCATCGACGCCACTCCTCGGTTGGTCTTCGGGGGTGAATCGAGTGAAGCCCGAAGGTCGCCGCAGTGTCCAACAAGCGCTGCCAATGCGGCGCATAGGAATGGCCTATCAGAGCAGTTCGCGCTGGTCAGGCGAGGTGGTCGACCGGCGTGTAGGTGCGTGCGGTGGCTAGGAAGGCGCTGGCCGCAGGCGTCATCGGGGCCGCTCTGCTGAGCAGGGCGACGTGCAGGTACGCGGGTGGGTCGATGCGGACGGTGCGCGCTCCCGCGCGGCGCGCCAGCGGCGCCCACGCGGCGGGGAGGACGGCCAGCCCGACACCTTGCAGCACGAGTGGCAGGATCGAGGTCCGGTGCGCCACCTCGGCGACGATCTGCAGATCGCTTCCCGAAGCGAGGATGTCGTCGACGATCTGGCGCATCTGACTGCCCGGCGGCGAGACGATCAACCGAGTGCCGCCGAGGGCGGTACGCGGCACCGGATCTTCGTCCGGGAGGTCGGCTTCGGGTGAGCCGACTAGCACGAAGACCTGGTCCTCCAACGGCAGCACGTCCACACCCGGCGGTCGCAGCGGGCCGGACGTCCCGACGAGCCCGAGCTCGCATGCGCCCTGGCGCACCTTCGCCACGACCTCATCCGGCGTGAAAGCGGCCTCGGCGCTGAGGGTGATGCCGGGGTGGTGGCGAGCGAACATCCGGGTCAGGGCACCCAGCGGCTCGATGCCGGGGGAGGGCATCGTCACCAGCTCGACCCGGCCGCGCTGGATGCCCTTCACCGAGTCCATGGTGGCCTGCGCGGTGCGCAGATCCCGCAGCACCTGCCGAGCAGGGGCGACCAGCTCGGCACCCGCGTCGCTGAGCACCACGCCACGGCCGATCCGGTGGAACAGCGGCACCCCGAGCTCACGCTCCAAACCGGCGATGGCCTGGGAGAGCGAGGGCTGCGCGAGGTGCAGCTTGCGGGCGGCCCGCCCGAACCCGTCGTGGTCCACGATCGCCAGGAAGTATTCGAGCTGCCGCGCGTCCATACCGCCTCCACATCCGCAGCTACCTGTGACCGATAGGCAAAACCTACCAGCGGGAGACCACCCGAACGGGAGGTGCGGCGGGTGGCCGTTGGCGGATCAGCCGGTTCCGGTGAGTCGCCTGCCGATCTCTTCGCTCACCCGGCGTTGTAGGTCGGCGAGTTGCTGGTCCGTCAGTTGGCCGAGGTCGGTTGGGATGCCCGCATCGGGTTGGCCGGTTCCGTACTCGGTACCAACGCTGTTGCCGTTCTGGTCGGCCACCGAGCCGCAGCGGATCAGCGAGTTGTCCGCGCGGTAGAGGCAGGTCGCCTGGTCGCCTTGGAGGTTGCCGGTGCCCTGCACCCGGTAGAGCAGGTTCTGGTCGTTGCCGATGGACGCCACCCACCGGTCCCCGGAAATCGGCGCTACCTCCAGGACCTTGTAGTTCTGCCAGTTCGGCAGGTCCTGGTAGTCGGCCTTGATGCGCGAGTCGATGGCTCCCGGCGACACCCAGCTCGGGTTGAGCCGGTGCACGGTCAGCGGTGCGAGTTCGGTGCCCTGGGCCTCGGTGGTGACAGTGGACAGTGCACTGATCGAGGTCGCCGAGCCGCGCCCGGTGAGCAACGTGGTGTAGACAGTGCGGTTGTCCTTGGTGGGCAGTGCGAACTCGGCGTTGTTGGCGGAGTTGGTCTCGTCTTCGTCGGTGTCCCAGCCCGCCCGGTTCCACACCCAGTCCCAGAAGCCGCCCAGCGCGTGGGTGGATTCGCGTTGCGCTTTGGCGAGGCTGAGCGGGTAGGAGTTTCCCGGCAGGCCCTTGGCGGTGTCTTGGAAGGTGACCGCACCGGTCTTGCCGTCGTAGACGGCGACTCCGGCCGGGCGTTCGGTGACCACCAGCCAGCCGACTTGGCGCACCAGCGGCACCACGACCTTCGGCGTGTCGCCGTCGCAGTAGCCGTAGACGTCGGCGGCGTCGTAGAGCACCCCGCGCTGCTGCGACCCGATCAGCCGTCCCAGGTTGTGCCACCACCAGCCGCCGATGCGGCGGTCGGCTTCGGCGGCGAACTCGCAGGTCCGGCCGGTGCCTCGGCCGGTGAGCGGGATGTTCTGGGTCAACGCGACCTGGTAGCCGGAAAACCACCCGCGCCGTTCGACGAGGCTGGTGAACTCGTCGTGCTGCGGCTGGTAGGTGCCGTTGACGAGATCACCCGGCGCGTCACCGAGGTTAGGCCGCGCCTGCGCCTGTGCGACCGGGAACGGCGCCCGCTGCCCCAACTCCGGCACCTGCTGGTCCACCACGTGCACCGAACTGGCGTAGTCACGCGCCTGGGCGTAGCTGTGGTAGCCGAACGCCCAGAACCCCAGCGCGGCGAGACCGCCGATGCCGATCAGCGTGGCCAGACATCCGGCGCCCGACCAGCCGCGTTCCTCGTCGAGCACGGCCAGCCCGATCACCACGACGGCCAGCACGGCGAGCGGCACCAGCACGAACAGCGCGGATCGCACGCCCCACAGCACATTCGTCCAGAAGTACGGCGCGAGCCAGAGCCACAATCCGAGCACCCCGCCGACGACCAGCACCCAGACCACCGCGGAGACGCTCCGATCGTTGTTCATGGTGCCCTCCAGACGCGCGGGTCCCGTTGTCGATCCCGATCATCCCGGAGCAGCCGCGGGACCCCTCCTCGCGCGGCACGCGGGTGCGTGCGGCAACGGCCGGGTGCGGTCGCATAATTGGCGGCGGTTTCGTCTTGGCAGGAAGGAACGCGACGTGGCGGTGCAGGATTTCGTCCCGCAGGTACTGCCAGGTTGGGTGCGCGGCCTGGCCGCCGGGGTGCCGAAGCCACCGCCGGGCGAAAAGCCGATGCCGCCCGCACCGCCGGGCACCATCTTCGTGCTGGCCGACGAGGGCGGCTACGCCGTGCCGCCACGGCGGTTCGAGCTGTTCTTCGGACGCGGCACGCCGAACGTGCACGTGCCCATCGGGATCGGCGATTCCCGCGTCAGCCGCCGCCAGGGCGTGCTCACGTGCCAGGGCAGTGAGTGGTGGATGCGCAACGAGGGCAAGTTGCCGATCCAGTTGCCCGGCGACGCGCTGCTGCTGTCCGGGCAGGAGATGCCCGTGCCGGACGGCTACCTCCCGCTGTTCATCGGCGATCCGGCCAGCCGGACGCACCTGCTGGAAGTTCGCGTGATTAGCGCCAAACGCCTCGATCCCGCTGTCGAGCCGGACAGCCCGACGGCGATCCCGCAGACCGACGAGCTCAGCGAAGCGGAGCGGCTGGTGTTGACCGCGCTCGCGAAGCGGTACCTGCACGGCCAACGGCACGCCCAGCCCGCGACGTGGAAGGAGGTGGCCGACACCCTGAACCGGCTCCCCAGCGGCAAGAAGTGGACCGAGAAGACGGTGGCCAACACGGTCGCCCCGGTGCGCCGCCGACTCGCCATCACCCGCGACGACCTGCCCGAGCCGCTCGGCAACGCGTTGAACCACAAGCTGATCCAGGTGCTGCTCCGCAACGCCACGCTGACGCCCTCGGACCTGGAGCAGCTCGGCGACGCCGACGACTAGTACGGCAGCGCTGAGTTGTCGGTGGCCGTGGGTATCTTCCCGGCATGATCGATCACATCGGTGTTCAAGTGGCCGACGTCGAGGCGTCGCTTGCCTTCTACCTGCGCACGTTCGCCCCGATCGGCATCCGCGAGGTGGTGCGGTTTCCGCACGGCGACAGTATGGTCGTCGGCCTATCCGGCCCGGTCGGCATTCCGGACTTCTGGCTCAGTCGCGCCACCGGCACCGAGACCCGGGAACTGCATCTGGCTTTCCGCGCCGACGACCGCCAGGCCGTTGACGCGGTGCACGAGGCCGCCGTGCGGGCGGGTGCCGAGATTCTGCACGCTCCGCGCGAGTGGCCGGAGTACCACCCCGGCTACTACGGGGCGTTCCTGCGCGATCTCGACGGCCACAACATCGAGGCCGTGCATCACGGCGCCCAGGACTAACGCCGGTCAGTGCCATTCGTTTCTGGCGGCGAAGTGGGCGGTGGCTTCACAACCGACGGCGAGTTCGTCCAACCCGTTGGCCACAGCGCGCCCACCCGCCGCCGCAATCGGGAACCGCGCTGCTCGGCGTGGCAGTGGCCGGTTGGGGGCCTAGCCCGGAATCGGTCCGGCTTGCGATCGCCACCAGTCGAGCAGCACCGGCGGGTCGCTGCCCTTGAAGGCGAAGGTCAGGATCTTCTGCTGGTCGTCGGTCCAGATCAGGAACGGGTTGCCGGTGTCGTTCATCGCGCACGACAGCCGCCCGGTCGTGCCGTTGCGCGCGTACGGTGCGTTGCCGCGGAAGTCCGGCGGTCCGGTGTTGCAGTCCGGTCCGGTGATGTCGGTGTTCCACTCGTAGCTGCTGTTCATCGACGCGGTGTCGGGCAACTGGTAGTAGAACACGATGCCAGCACCCCGAGTCGGCCCGCACACGACCGCGGCGACCGGTTGGTCCTGGACGTTCAGTTCGATCTGCTGCTGCGGCGGCCGCATGCAGTCCACTCTGGACGCTTCGGGGATGCGGTTCAGCAGCGCTTGTTCCTGCGGGGTCGGGAAGGCCGGTTTGGCGTTCGCGTTGATCGCTTCGATGACCTGCCCCGCGAAGGGTTCGAAACCGTAGTACTGCCGCCACCAGCTCGCGAGCGCTTCCGGTTCCGCGCCGGTGCCTCGGGTCATCAGCAGCAGCGGCTCGATGGTCCATTCGATGACCGGCGTGTCCTGCGGTCCCCGGTAGCACAGCAGTCCGCCTATTTCGATGCTGCGCAGGTCCAGCCGGTTGTTGCCGAGGAAGCCGCGCGCGGCGCCGTCGCCGCAGTAGACCTCCGACGGTGCGCCGACTTCGTTGACGTGGCTGTTGTAGGTGTGCTGGAGCCCGTCGAGATCGGCGAACCGGTAGTAGGAGATCGTGTTGGCACCGTCGTCCGGCGAAGGGCAGTCGATCGCGGCGAGCACGTTGCGGAACGACTCAAGGCCACCGCTGGGTGCCCGGCGGCAGTTCTCCAGCCCGACCAGGTCGATCAGCGATTTCTCTTCAGCAGTGGGAAAACTCGGCAGTCCGACCCACGTCGCCCACGAGCTCGCCAAGCCCACGTCGTCGATGTCCCGGCGGCTGGCGCGCGCCACCGTGCGCGCCGCGTTGTCCGTCCACACCACGGAAGTGCTGCCATCGCGGGAGTAGCAGAGCACCCGGCCGAGCGTCGGGCCCGCGCCCGGATAGCGGTGCTCCGCCCCAGCCGCGACGGTGCAGTCCCCGCTGCCGCGAGACACCTCGGCCCGGTTCAGCGCGTCGGCATAGGACCGGTCCATGTCGGGTAATTGGTCGAACAGGCTGAACGTCACCTGTTGGCTTCCGTCCGAACAGGACACCACGTCGGATGCTGCCGGTGCACCCGTTGCCGGGTCGGCGATCTGGCAGCTCGCGCGCAATCCCGCGGGGATGCGCGCCAACAGGTCGTCGCTCGGCTCGTCGCCCACGTCGGTGCCGAGTTGGGGCACGATGACGGCAGTCAGGACGACCACCAGCGCGGCCGCCGCAGCGGAGACCACCAGTCGTCGATTCGTCCGCCAAATTCGGGTGAGCCGTTGCTGCACCTGATCGGCCCAGCTGAGCCGAGTGCCTTGCGTCGCCACCGCGGCGGCCAGCGCTTCGGCCAGTTCCGTGCAGCTGGCGTAGCGTTTGGTGGGTTTCGGATCCAGCGCCTTGCGCACCACGTGGTCGAGCGCCTCCGGCAGGCCGTCCCGCAGCTCGCTCACCCGTGGCAGGTCCCCGCGCTGCTGCGCCGCCACCACCGCGCTCATGTCGGCGAAGTCGAAGGGCCGCTGACCGGTCAGGCAGTGGTACAGCAGAGCACCGAGCGAATAGACCTCGCCACGCCGATCCAGCGCCGGATCGTCGCTGTCGGCCTCGCTGAGCCGTTCCGGTGGTGCGTAGTGCACAGTGCCGTAGAACTCCCCGGCTTTGGTGAGGTTTTCGCCGGAGAGCTCCTTGGCGATGCCGAAGTCGCAGAGGTAGACGTGCCGCGCCGCGCCGGTGAGCAGGATGTTGCCCGGCTTGACGTCCCGGTGCACGACGCCGTGGTCGAGCGCGTAGTCCAGCGCGGCGGCGACCTGACCGATGATGTGCACGGTCGTCGACAGGTCGAGCGGGCCGTCGTTGAGCAACCTCTGCAGGTCGTGGTCGGCGAAGGGCATGACCAGGTAGAGCAGGTCCGCATTCGGGGTGGAGGCGGTGTAGACCTCGACGATGTTGGGGTGCGACAGGGTCGACAGCACCCGGACTTCCCGGAGGAACCGTTCCCGGAACCTGGTGTCCTCCGCGAGGTTGCGATCCATCACCTTCACCGCGACCCGGCGGTTGTACAACCGCGGCTCGACCGCCGGGTAGACCTGGCTCATGTTGGTCTGGCTCAGCGGCAGCGGAGCGAGTTCGTACTCCGGCAGCAGGTCCGCCACCTCGTGCTGAGACGGGAACGCCGGGTCGGTACTGCCTTCCAATGCGGAACTCCTGGTGTCTGGCGGACAGCGCGGTGCGCGGTGTCGGAGGCGCCGGGCCGGTCCTGATCTCAGCCCCACGAGCATGAAACCAAACAGCTGCTGGTCGCGGGCACCAACCCCGCCAAGAAGCCGAACCGTAACCGGGCCGGGCTGCCGATCGGGGCCGCGTTCGAGGACCAGCGGGACGCCTGGCACGACGCTAGCCGCGCGACGCGGGACCAGTCCCGAAGGTCGCGTACCGGGCCTGGGCCGTCACCGGGCGCGCTTGGACAGGTCGTGCGGGGTGGGGCGGTTTCCTCGGACGACGCCGACGATTACCGCGCGATCGTTGGTGGCGCCGGGCGGGCGGTGGCGGGTGAGCCACACCGATTCGTCGATGCGCGGTGTGCCCTGCGGATGCGGCGTCAGGTCCAGCACCAGGAGCTGGCCGAAGGGCACGTTGGTGTTGCTGTACTCGGCCGCCTGGTGCAGGTATTTCGCCGCCAGCCTGGTGCGCGACGCGTCGGTCAGCTCGCGCTTGATCTCGGTCGCGTACCGGATCGAGCCGAACGTCGTGATGACATCTGCTCGCCCCATCGCGATGTCGGTCGCCTCGACGGTGACCAGACCGCCGAGCTGTCCGGTTGCCAGCCACTGGTAGTAGTCCTGCTGCAGATCCTCTTCGAGCGGGCGGCGCTCGCCCTTTCCCAGCAGGCGGCGGTAGTCGTAGTCCTTCCGCCGGTGCAGTCCCCACGTCTTGGTGGTGAGGTCCGCGCGGCTGAAGAGGAACCGCAGCGTCTGTTCGAGCAGCAACCCGAAGGTGGCGCGGACCTGGCTGGTGAACTGCGGCGACTCGCCCAGCTGACCGAGGAGGCTCTCCAGGAGCGGATCCAGCACGGGGTGCGCCGTGCTGGAGCGGGCGAGATCGCCGCTGTGCACGACGCCGTCGAGGATGTTCAGGTCGTCATCGCTGATCCCAGCGGTCAGGTTCGCGGCTTGGCGTTCGCCGAGGGCGCGCACCAGCGCGGGGGCCAACCGGTGCAGTCGGCCGGTGTCCGGCTGGTGGGGATCGCCATCCTCGGGTGCCCGCTCGCGGCTGGTCTGGTGGTTCCCGGCTGCTGCCTCGATGCGGGTGAGGAGGAGTTCCGCCGTGCTCGCATCGAGTGGCGGGGTGTCCATTTTGGACGACTCGGTGACCGATCGGCGCAGCGCGGCGAGCAGGCTTTGCTGGCGGAGAATGGCGTTCTCGATGGTGGGTTCGACCACGACGGCGAGTCCTGGCGTGGCTCGCACGCCCGGTAGCGGCTGCGAGGTTCGTGCCTGCGTGTAAACCTCCAGAACGGCACCGAGCGCTTCCCACACGTCCATCCAGATCGTCTCCGAGATGCGGATGGACGCGGCCTGGAGCAGCAGCACGAGCCGTCGCCAGGCGAATTCCGCCGCCCGCCGGGGCCGCAGCCACGACGGCTGGTGCAAGCCGCTCAACCACGCCGACCGCTGGTCCAGCGCCGTGGTGAGCCGGTCGGCGGCATCCCCGAGACGCGCCTGGTCCTGCGCGGCGAACGCGAGAATCGCGTCGCAGGCAGCGGCATGCGCCTTCGCGTCATGACGGGCTTCCTCAGCGGCGTCCACGGTGGCGAAGCGGGATCGAGCGGACGTGAGCGAGTCCATGACCGCGGGCATGGTCGTCGCGGTGAGCGCTGATCTCAGGTGGTCGCACGCCAACTCGAAGGCCGCGTCAACGGTTGCGGCAGCGGCGTGCCGGAGCCGGTCCAGGGTGCTCCGGAGCGGGGCGATGATGGTGGGCTCGCTCGCCCAGCGGTCCATCGCGGCACCGACGAGTCGGGGCAGGCTCTCGACGAACTCCTCCGTGGTGTGCTGCGGAAGCGTGGTGAGCTGGCCCAGAACCGTGAACGGCGGGACAGCGTCGGCGACGGCGAGGCGCACGGCGCCTTCGAGCCGACCGGCCGCCACCGACGGGTTGGACTCGATCATGGTCACGAGATCCCGCAGCAAGACGTCGTGCAGACGCGCGGCGTGCGCCTCGACCGCCACGGGACTGGAGAGCAGCTTGTCCACGCTGCTGGCCAGCGCCAGCAGGCTTTGCTGAGCGGTGAGGCCGTCGATGAAGTTGGCGAGCGCGGCCCGCCACCCGGTGACATCGCGGCTTGCCGCTTCGATCAACGCCTGTGCCAGCACCGGTGCCAGCGGACCAGCAGCGACTTCGGAGACGTCCGCGAGCACCGACTCGGCGTCCAGTCCCGCCAGCTCGGTCGGACCGCCCGCGGCCAACTGCTCGGCGAGGTCGGTCATGAACAGCACCATCCCGGCGGAAAACCGCGGACCACGACGAACGTCGAAGCCGACGTCGCCGCGTGCACCGGCTCAGCGGGGTCGGCCATGCGCAGTTGCTCCTGCGCTTCGGCCAGTTCGGCGCCCAGCCGGGCGAGGGCCGATTCGGCGGCTTCCAGGTCCGCCAGCGCCAATTCCTCGGCCGCCCGGCTCGCCTCCAACCGCGCTTGCGCGACGGCCTCGACATCTCGGCCATCCGTCGTTTCAACGACGATCTCGCTCGTGCACACCGCGCACCGGTTGCCCTCGCGTTCCGCCCGCAGCCGCTCATCGGTGATCGGAGTGTCGCAGCGCGGGCAGGCACTGGGCTGCAGGCCGTGGAAGAGCAGCCGGGCAACGCCCTTCTCCTTGGTGTCGTTGAGGACTTTCTCGTCCGTCTGGCGTTGCTGGCGTGCCATGCGGTAGGCCCGGTTGCGGCGACTCCACTCCTCTTCCGCTTCGGCCACTTGCCTCGCCAGCAGCGCGGCGGTCTCCGCCAGGTCGGTCAGTGATCGACCAGAGGCTGCCCGGCGGAGTTGATCGAGTTTCGCCTGTGTCGCTGCCAGCGCCTGCTGGACCCGTGCACGATCTTCTTTTGCTCGTGTCATGTGCTCGTGCCGCTGTCCGATCTCGGCACGCAGCAGATCACGCGCGGCCTTGACCCGCGCGAGCACTGTTGTCGTGGGATGTTCGAGGAAAACGTGCAGCAGCCGTCCGGCCAGGCCTGGCGTCGGTCGGTCGCCGATGTGGGGCTCGTCCGGCCCGGACGAGTAGTGCGCGGGCGTCTGCTGATCCTCGTCCGGCGGATCGAGGCGGTCGAGCATGAAGTCCGCGACCTGCGCGGCGAAGTCGTCCTCGTCGCAGGCCCGGAGCAGCACCGAAACCCCGTGGTCGTCGAGCCGCGCGAAATCGTCGGCCGCCAACACCGTGCCGCTGACCAGACCGCCCTGGTGCAGCGAAAGCCGGAATCCGACCGCCTGTCCGCCGATGGTGACGTCGAGTTCGACCTCCGACAACCAGCGCCGAACCTCCGCCCGCAGGCCGCTCGGCGATCCGCGGAGGCACCACGTGATGATCTCCAGCAGGCTGGTCTTGTCCCGAAGGCTGGACGCGACCAGGACCGTGAAATCGGCGTCGATGCGGAAAGTTCGGTCGAAGGCATCTTCGGCATCCGCTCCGCCGCGCAGCCGGAGCCGGTGCACCCGCACCCGGCGCCACGTCGGATGATGGGCCAGCGCAATGCCATGCGAGGCGAAGACCGCCGCGACCGCGTCTTCGGAAATCTCGGCCGCTGCGGCGATTTCGGCCACCAGCGAGGTTGGGTGCTCGGCGTCCGGAAAGTCCACGCCGCTCATGCCGACCTCCTATGCGACATGGACCGCGGCTCGGAGCTGGGCAAGCCGCCCGCGAGCCCGGTCGGTGATGCTCGCGATCCGCGTCCCACGCGCCGCGGTCGCGTATTCGATCTGCAGGTACTGGCGGTTCTTCAGCTGGTTCCCGCCTCGCCCATCGGCCAGGTCGAGCACCAGCTGCACGCGCTCGACGTAGTAGCGGAACGCCGGAGCCTGGGCTATGACGGTTCGAGCGACCTCGCGACCGCGCGCGAGCAGGTAGTAGTCGTGCCGCATCGTGTGGCCCAGGCGGCCTCGGCGACGCCGCACGATCAGTCCGGCACTGCGCAGCACCGCGAGCGCGTCGTCGAGCGGTTCGTAGGCGCCGAAGTGGTGGCGCAGCATCGGATATCGGCGTACTTCGGGTTCCTCGGAATCCAGGATCTGCCCGGCCAACTCCAGCAGTCTCGGCTCACAAGTGCGCTCGTAATCGTTGAGTAGCTCGTCGGCCAGGAAATCCGGGCTGCGCAGCCAGAAATCCAACTTCTGCAACCGCAGTTGCCCGGTAACCACGCCGACGGCATCGACCAAGGCCGAGTCCTCGGCGATCGGGGCAGGAAGCGGGTCAGCCGCACCATCGATCAGCAGCAGGATCCGCACCGCGTCCTGCTCCCTGCTCGTCACCGGCGAGTCAAACTCAGCGTCTGCAATGTCACCGCTAACGTTATGCACGATTGTTCAGCGTGCGGCCCGGGGGAATAATCAAAATGTCATGCAGGATAAATGAACATGTCATTTTCCGAACCATTCGGTGCAAGACATTGAGCCGCACCGAAACTCATTACCCGATCGGCCCAGTCGGAAGTCACAGTAGCAGCCGGTTGGCCGAAAGCGCGACTACGGAATGTTGTGAGACGCACCGCATGCTATCGGTGTCCGACAGTACTGCGCAACTGTTGGAGGAGAACGGGTAATTCAATCGTCCAGTAATCTGGCGCGCCGGGTGAAAACCCGTACTCGTGCCGAGTTCGGTGGTGCACCGGCCGGTTCGGGCGTTCGAGCGGACAGGGCTTGATCTGGCGTCGGAGCTTGGGCAAGCTGATCCGTGCAGAACGGGCGAGTCGGGGTCCGGCGTGCGCCGGGTATGCGTCCGAGAGCAGGCGAACTGGCTGGAGGCATGCGGATGCTCACCCCCGACGAAGTGCACGACGTCGTGTTCGCCAGGACCCGGCGACGCGGACGCGGCTACGACGAAGCCGAGGTGGACGATTTCCTCGATCGCGTCGCGGCGGCGTTGTCCGGGCGCGGTGTGGTAACCGCACGAGAGGTGCTCGCGGTCGAGTTCAGCCCGCGCAGACCGGGCCGACACGCCTACAAGAAGACGCAGGTCGACGCGTTTCTCGACAAGGTCGCGCTGACCCTGATGAAGCGCGAGGTCCGGGAGTCCGGCGGAGATCGGGGGCGGAGACCGGTCCGCACCCGACCGGCGCGGGTCGCGTACCGGCCCCCGGAGGCGGTCGAGCCGGTCGCTGAACTGGTCCCATCCGGGCACGTCGATGTTTTCCAGGGCGCCGCGCCGCAGCAGCCCGCTTTGGACAAGGCCGAGGTCGACGCGTTCATGGACCGCGTCGAGGCGACGCTGCGCGGAGAGGACACGCTGACCGCTCAAGAGGTGTTGAGCGTCCGGTTCAACCCGCCCGGACCGGGAAAACCGGGCTACCAGGAGGCCAGCGTCGTCGCGTTCCTCGTCATGGTCGCCACCAGCATCAAGCACCTGGCCTCCCGGAAGCAGCTCGTCCCCGCGCAGCGCATGCCGATCGCCCGCGCCTTCCGGCGCGAATCGCGCACCGGGACCCCGCAACTCACCGCGGACGCGATCGGCAACCTCGTGCTGAGCACCGCAACGCCGGGTGAGCCCGGCTACGACGAGGACGAGGTAGACGACTTCCTGGACCGCGTCGAGGCGACGCTGCGCGGCAAGGACACTTTGACCTCGCAGGACGTGCAGACCGTCGCCTTCCGCGAGTTGGCCGACTCCGACGGCGGTTACGACCGGGAGGAAGTCGATTCGCTGCTGGACCTGATCGAGGAACGCCTGGACACCGACGCGTTGCGCGTCCGACGACCGGTGCGCGAACACCGCTGACCGATTTCCGGCCGGTGCGCTAGCCGTTGACTCGGCCTACGGCCACGCCCACGAGCTCGGCAGTTGGCGTCAGCCCGGTCCGCCGCCGAAGCTGATCTCATTGCCCTCCGCGTCCCGGTAGGTCACCTTGGTCACGCCACTGTCGTAAGTCTCGCGCTTCGCGGGCTCGATGCCCCGCCGGGCGATCTCGGCGATCCGGTTGTCGAGGTCGTCGACGAACGACAGCACCAGGGCGTTCCCCGCCCGTTCCGGGTCCTGCACGATGTAGACGTATCGGTGCTCGGCCACCTCCCACACCGCCTCGATGTCGTTCGGCAAGAACGACGGATGCCGACCGAAGAACTGCTCGTACCACGGCAACGCCGTGGCGTAGTCGGTGACGGGGATGCCGACGAAGAGGTCCAGTGCCATGTCGTCCTCCGCATGCAGTCGATATGTCGCCGGTACTGACCTCGGCAGCGTCGGAGACTCATCGTTGTCCGCCTCGCGATGACCCGACTTCATGCAATTGGTTTCCAGCGACGACCGCGATCTTCTTGTTGGACAGTTCGCTGCGGTTTCGTTGCTGGTTGGGCGGATTGGTCAGCGCTGGGCGGCTACTCGCGCTGCGCGCGAGAGCTTTTCGCGGTAGTTCTCCCACCACTGCTGGTCGCCGGGTGCCATGTTGTCGTTGCCCTGCTGCAGCCCGGCAGTCCCGTCGATGAGTTCCCGGACGATGTCGGCGTGCCCGGCGTGGCGGTGGGTTTCGGCGATCACGTGCACCAGGATCTGTTGCAGGGTGACCTCGTTGCGGTCGTCCGGCCACCACGGCACCCGACCGGCCGCATCCAGCGCGAGCGCGTCGATCGTCGCGTCGGAGTGCGCCCACGCCCGGTGGTACAGCCCGACGATGTCGTCGCGCGACTCGTCAGCGGTCGCCCACATGTCCGCGTTCGGTTCGGCGTCGTCAGCCAACCACGGAAATGGCTGCTCGAACGGCCGTCCGAAGGTTTCGCCGAAGTACCCCACCTCGACCCCGCTCACGTGTTTGACGAGTCCCAGCAGGTTGGTGCCGGTCGGCGTCAGCGGGCGGCGGAGGTCGTATTCCGAGAGCCCGTCGAGCTTCCACAGCAGCGCTTCCCGGCCGTACTGGAGGTACTTGTGCAGAACCGCTTTCGGGTCTGGTCCGGTCATGCCGACAGCCTCTCATCCAAACACCGCCAAGCCGAACGAGTTCGGTGCTCAGGGCAGGATGGAGTCGACGTAGCCGCCGTCGACTCGGACCGCCGCGCCGGTGGTGGCCGAAGCCTGTTCGGAGCTGAGGTAGACGACCAGGTTGGCGATCTCCTCCGGCTCGATCAGGCGCTGGAGCAGCGATTGCGGCCGGTACTCGCGCATGAAGGCGCGCTGCGCCTCGTCCCACGGCAGATTCTTGTCGACCAGCTCGTAGACGAAGCCCTCCACGCCGCCGGTGTGGGTGGGACCGGCGATCACGGAGTTGATGGTGACGCCGGTTCCGGCCGCTTCCTTGGCGAATCCGCGGGAAACGGCCAGCAGTGCCGTCTTGGACATGCCGTAGTGGATCATCTCCGCCGGGATCACGACCGCCGAGTCGCTGGCGATGTACTGGATGCGGCCCCAGCCCCGCTCGACCATGCCGGGCAGGTAGGCGCGGGTGAGGCGGATCGCCGCGAGGACGTTCACCTCGAAGTACCGCCGCCATTCGTCGTCGGTGATGTCGAGCGGGGACTGGGCGCCGAAGATGCCGAGGTTGTTGATGAGCACATCGACATCCGGCACGGCTTCGACGACCTGGGCGGCGCCCTGTTCGGTCGCGACGTCGGCGGCGGCCGGGATCAACTGGGCCTCGGGCACTTCGTCGAGAATCCCCCGCATCGCCGCCTCCACGGTTTCGGCTTTGCGGCCGTTGATCGCCACTCGCGCGCCGGAGCGGGCCAGTGAGGCGGCGATGGCTGCTCCGATGCCTTGCGTGGACCCGGTGACCAGTGCCGTCTTACCGGTGAGAGCCAACTGCATGTATCGAACCTTTCCCAGTGGTGGTTGGCCAGAATACGGTCTGATCAATGGTGCCGCCGACCCGCGGACTCCGGACCAGCGGCCCGCAGGGTGGCATGCCGTCGCGTATCCTCAACCATCACATGGACGTGAAGGTTGAGGTCGAGCCATGCGAATCGGAGAGCTGTCGGAGCGCACCGGCACGTCCCGCCGACTGCTGCGCTACTACGAGGAGCAGGGATTGATCCTGCCCAGCCGCTCCGCGAACGGATACCGCGAGTACGACGAGTACAACGTGGATCGGGTGGTGCAGATCCGGGGCCTGCTGGACGCCGGGCTGCCCACCCGGATCATCAAGCAGATCCTGCCCTGCCTCGACAAGCCCCGGATCATCTACTTCTCCGACGCGACGCCGGAGATGATCGCCACGCTGGAACACGAGCGCGATCGGATGACCGAACGCATCCGGTTCCTCACCCGCAACAGGAATGCCATCGCCGACTACCTCGACGCAGTGCGCGACAACCGCTCGGAAACCGCCGTCGAAGTGGCCACCGCATGACCCGCGCAGCTCACCGCTCGCGCGTGTGCGCCTCGACTCGTTCGGGAGGCTGCCGGAGCTGGTGGCGCAACGCATCGAGCGCGAACGGACCGGCACCCAACACCGCGATCAGCAGGAAGATCCAGGAGTAGAGCGCGGCCGGAACCCCGCCGTTCTGGATCGGGAATAGGCCGCGGGGTTGGTGCACGCTGAAGTACGCGTACGCCATCGCACCCGAGCACAGCAGCGCGGCTGGTCTGGTGAACAGGCCGAGCAGGACCAGCCCGCCAGCGACGAACTGGATCAGCCCGGCCCACCAGGACGGCCACTGGCCGATCGGCGCGGCCGCGCCCTGCTGGCCGAACGCGCCACCGAGCACGCCGAACAGGGTCGCCGCGCCGTGCAGCACGAACATGAACGACACGACGATCCGCACCACCGACAGCGCGATTCCGCCGAGCTGATCAGCAGAACTCCGCATCATGCCCGTCGCCCCCCATCGACGCCTGCGGGCATCCGGTCTGGTGTCCGCATCGCGAAACTCTCAACTTGATCCGGATCGGGCTAGGGCAAAACGTCCTGTTCGACTGGTTCGAGTCAGGTGGGGCGCGGCATCACGGCTGGGGGACCGGTACGGCATCACCGGCCGGGGCGTTGCTGCGGCCGTAGTGGTGCGTGGTGAACATGTAGACCACGCCGATCGCGATGACGATGCCGCCGGAGAGCAGCACGATGTAGTTGTCGTACCAGGCGGCTTCCGGCGTGCGCGGCCACGAGATGTTGACCATCGCGCCAACACCGTAGGCCAGCGCGAGGACGTTGACCGGCAGTGCCCACCGGCCGAGGTTGAACTCGCCGGTCGGCCGCCAACCCTTCAGTCGGGCGCGCAGCGCGGCGAACACCACCATCTGGAACGCCAGGTAGATCCCGAGGATCGCGAACGAGACGATCTTGGTCAGCGCGTCGGTGGACACCAGCGAACCCACCGCGATCAGCGCGGGCACCACCCCGGCCAGCAGCAGCGCGTACGGCGGTACGTGCCGGGCGTGGGAGAACCGGCGCAGCACCTTGAAGCCGATGATCATCTCGTCGCGGGCGTACGAGTAGGTCAGCCGACCGGCCGCCGCCTGCAGGCTGATCGTGCAGGACAGGAACGAGATCAGCACCACGGCCATCACGACTCGCGCGCCGGGCGCGCCGAACGCGCTGTTGAGCACGTTGATCAGCGGATCGGGGTCCTCGCCGGAGATGACCTTGCCGAAGTCGGGCACCGCGAGCAGCAGCGTCAGGCACGCGAAGGTCGCCGCGGCGCCGCCGATGTAGATGGTGCGCCGCATCGCCTTCGGCACGTTGCGGCCCGGCTGCGGCACCTCCTCGGCGGTGTCGCCGCACGCTTCGAAGCCGTAGTACTGGTAGAAGCCGATGATCCCGGCCGCCAGGAAAACCGGCAGGTAGGACCCGGTCCCGGCGGTGCCGAAGTCGTCGAAGAGCACCCCGAGGCCGTGGTACCGGTGCGTGGTCAGCAACCAGATTCCCACGAACAGCGCGCCGAGCAGTTCGGCGGTGAAGCCGATGATCGCCGCCATCGACAGCACCTTCGTGCCGCCGTAGTTGATCAGCGTGGCCACGATGATCAGCGCGATGGTGCACAGCACGTTGTTGATCACGGTGGGCGGGAAGCCGAACAGCAGCGCGATGTAGGGCCCGGCGCCGTAGGCGACGCTGGTGATCGTCACCAGCAACGCCATCAGGTAGACCCAGCCGGACATCCACGCCCAGCGCTTGCCCCACAGCCGCCGCGCCCACGGGTAGATCCCGCCAGCCAGCGGGTATTGCGCGACGATCTCGCCGAAGACCAGGGCGACCAGGAACTGCCCGGCCCCGGCGAGCAGGAAGCTCCAGATCATCGGCGGTCCGCCGGTGGCCAGCGCGACTCCGAACAGCGTGTAGGTGCTCACCACGGGCGACAGGTAGGTGAATCCGAGCGAGAAGTTCGCCCACAGGCTCATCTCCCGGCGGAACTCGGAGGTGTAGCCGAGCTCGCTCAGCCGAACGTCGTCACTGCTGGTTGCGTGGTCCGAAGTGGACATGTCGGCCCCCCGGTTTCGGTCAGGTTCGGGTCCGGCGGGCCGTGCTGGGCGGGTCGTGAGTGCGAAAGTGGCCTGGAGCCCGGTTCCGCACTCACGACCACGAACGGCTCGGAGCCGGATCACCCCCCGAAACGGATGCCGAAATCGTCCCTCAGCACGACGGGAGCGGCGACCTGACCAGCCCCGCACCGGTCACGTCAGTGTCAGGTGGGACCAGTGGGGTGCACTCGGCGGTGTTCTGGGGTGCACCCCGATTTCGTTCATGCCATTCTCGGCGGAGCATGATCGTTTCGGGCGGGGAGAGGTTGCGGTGCCAGCAGTTCGACGCGGTGGTTCGGTAGTTGTGCTGGTGGCGGCGTTGGGCGCTGGGCTGCTCGCGCCCGTGGTTTCCGCGCAGCCGAATTCCGCTCAGGATCTAGGAGTTCTTTTCGTCGGAGCACATCCGGACGACGAAGCCTGGCGACCAGCGGCGCTGGTCGGCACTGCTACGCCAGGGATGCCGACAACCGCCAAGGGCCGGGCGAGGCAACCGCACCAGGGGTCGCACTCGCGGCCGAGCCGCGCGCGGGCGGATATGCGGACCACCGTGCTTCCCCTCGACGCGTTGTCCTCTGTGGACCCCTGCATTCCGTCGAGCAGGCCGTGCGATTGCGGACCTCATTGGGCGGTGCCGCGCCATCCGGGGACGCGGCAACGCGACTCACCGGCGTCGAGGCCCGGCCCGGCGCGGTGCACGCGCGCTTGGCCGTGAACGGTCCGGGCGAGGTCCACTTGTTCGTGCTGGACGCCGATGGCGTCGTCTTGGCCGACCAACGGATCGACGTGAACAGCCAGGCCGATCGCGAGGTGCCGATCCCCGTGGGCAGCGGCGTGACATCGACGGCCACGTGCCTCGACCGGCTGCGCGGCCCCGATTTCCCGCACAGCTGATTTCGCTGCTAGCCAAAATGATTCTGCGCAGCTGCGGCGCTCAGGGCGTGAACAGGGCGGCTCGTTCGGCGACGAACTCCTCGATGGTTTGCGCGGGCTGCCCGGTGACCAGTTCGACGTCGCGGGTGAACCGGTCGTAGCGGTTCTCGCGCTGCAGGCGTGTCATGGTGGCGATGTGCTCCTCGACGTGCGGCGAGAATCCCGCGGCTGCGAGTACATCGTCGGACCACTCGTCGAACGGAACATCCACATAGGACACCGGCTTGCCCAGTGCGCGCGAGTACTCCGCGGCGATACCGGTCATGTCCTGGGTGCGGGGACCGGTCAGCTCGTAGACCTTCCCGCGATGCGGCTGCGGATCCCGCAGCACGGTCGCCACGACGCGGGCCACGTCGCGGGCCGCGACCGGTGAGGTGCGCCCGGTGCCGAACGGGAGCCGGATGGTTCCGCTGTCGGTGATGGATCGCGCGGCGAGCGTGGTGAACAGCGGGTTGTCCAGGAAGACGGTTGGCCGGACGTGGACCACCGGGAGCCCGGACCAGTCCAGCACCTGCTCGGACAACCAGTGCAGGCGCTGCTGGTGGGATTCCCCGACGCTGGTCGCGGTCATCTGCGACACCGTCATCTGCGACATGCTGACCAGCGCGTCGAGCGCGCCGACCGCACGGGCCACCGTCGCGACGACCGTGGCCGCCTCCAGGTAGTCCGGTGACACGGCCATGCTGAAGAACATCCGTCCGGCACCGTCGAGCGCTTCGGCCACGTCGGTGGGGTGCGTGAGGTCACCCACGACGACTTGGGCTCCCATGTCGCGCAGCGTCGCCGCGCGGTCGTCATCGCGACGCACCATCGCCCGCACCGGGAGATCGTGTTCCCGCAGCAGCTTGATGGCGGTGCGACTCACCCCGCCGATGGCTCCGGCGGCACCGGTGATGAGGATGGGACTGTTGTCGGCCATCAGGTTGCTCCTTGCCCCCGAGTAGTGCGCTTTCCACCTAAGTTGCGTTATTGAACTCAGTCTACGTTACTCGCGGATCCGGAGTGCAGCCTGGGCGCTAGCGCCGTTGCCAAGCCTCGGCGGAGATCCGAACGCCCTTGGCGTTCCGCGGCATGCGCGATGATTTGTTGGCCGAGGAGGCGGTCGCGGCCCGCGCTGGGGCTTGCCGGTCAATGACCACGAACCGGGTTCTCGACATCTGCTGATCGATCCTTTCGATTGCCTTTCCCGCTATGCGAGCTCGCCACGACCGCAGGTGCGGCCGGTGCACGATGACGAAGCGCCGTCGGCCGACTCGTGCCACGAGTCTAAGAAATGGTTTTCCGGCCGCCAATGGTGCCCGTTCGGCATTGTCGAACGCGCTGAGTTGCACCTATGTCGTACTAATCGGCGCAGCGTCGCGGTCCTCCGCCGCAAGTCGCTCGATCGAGTGACTGCGTTTTCCGTGACGTGCGAGATCTTGGTGGACCCTGTTGACTGCTGGGCGCGTTGGTATCGTGCGGCGCAGCACCGGTCGGCACGGGCTGGCGAGAGGGTCGAATCCCGGAGTGGCTGCGGCTGACCAGCGCTTGCGGTGGTGAACGGGCCGTGGTGGCTGTCGAGTGTGGAGGGCGGCAGTGGCGGCGAACGAACCGCATGGCGTCGGTGGGATGGTGCCGATCTACGACGCGATGCTCGAAGAACTGATCGATCCGGCGAGCATTGACTGGCAGGTGTCCGCGCCGCCGTGTTTCGTGGCTGAGCTCACCGAGCGCGAGCCGGAAAGCGACGCCGAGCAAGACGAAGTGGATCGCATTGCTGAGCCGTCCGTCGAAGCGGCCAATGCGGCAAGCGATTCATGATTGATTCCCAAGCCGGTCATGGCGCGACGACGATTTCGCGATCGCGCCGAATAGTGATCATTTCCCCGGCCATTTCGACGGGCGTTGCCGTTTCGTTCGTCGATCAACCTCGCTGGCGTTGTTGGCGGCGGCGTTCGGTGAAGTGCCGTTTCTTCGACGCCGCGCCGCAGGCGGCCATCGAGCACCAAGCGCCCGAGCGATTCTTCGACGAGTCGTAGAAGACCCAGCGGCAGGCCGGATCGCGGCACGCCTTCAGCCGGGACAGCAGACCAGCGGACCGCGCGGTGACGACGTCCGCCAGGAGACCGGCCAGCGCGTGTTCGAAACCGGGCGGGCCTGCGGGGCCGAGTACGGGCTCGGCTCCCGCGCCGACGCTTACTCGTAGCGGAAACATGGCGGCCGCTTCGTCGAGCGCTCGTAGCGCCTCGGCATCGGTCGCCTCGCTCGCGTCGTTGTTCCGGGCGAGCATGGCGCGCAGCCCCTCGCGGACCGCGATGGCTCGGTCCAGATCGTGCTGACCCAGCTGTGCGCGCCGCGGCAGCAGACCACGCGCGCTCAGCCAGTCGCGCAGCGCGGTGGGCGAGGCCAGCTCATCCCGGAAATCGCCGGTCTCGCGGAGGTTGATCCGGGTGTTGATGAACTCCTGCACCCGGTCGAGCGGGGCAGGCGCGGCGGGCCGGTCCTCGGGGCGTTCATAACCGAGTTCCACGACCGAAGGTTACCACCGAAACCCATTGACTGGACACATGTGACCAGCTACAAAGGATGGGTGGTCACTACGACGAACTTGCGGCTGGTCAGCAGCGGCACTCGTCTCACCCGCGGCCTCGTGGGCATCGGGATCGTGCTGACCGCGCTGAACCTTCGATCCGCGGTCACCAGCCTGGGGGTCGTGCTCGACCAAGTGCGCGAATCCCTGGCGATGAACGCGACGCTAGCCGGGCTGGTCACCGCGCTACCGGTGATCTGCTTCGCCGCGTTCGGCGCGCTCGCCCCGGCGGTTTCCCGCCGCATCGGGGAAGTGCGGCTGGTGCTCGTCGGAGTCATCGCCATCGTCGTCGGCTTGGCTGGGCGGGCCGTCGCCGTCAATTCGGCGAGCTTCGTGCTGGGCAGCGCCCTCGCGCTGGCGGGCATCGCCGTCGCCAACATCATGATCCCGGTGTTGATCAAGCGGTTCTTCCCGCGCCGGGTCGGCCTGATGACCGGGGTCTACTCCATGAGCGCAGCGGCCAGCGTCGCGCTGCCCGCTGGAGCGAGCGTCGCGATCGGGGAGGCGACCGGGCACGGCTGGCGGGGCGGTCTCGGGTCGTGGGCGGTTTTCGCGGCGTTCGCGGTGATTCCGTGGGTGATCATGCTCGGGCGCGGGCGGCGAGCACCTGTCGAAGAGTCGGGGCCGCGCCAGATGCACTCGACGATGGCGTTGCTCCGCAGCCCAACGGCGTTGAGCCTGGCCGCGTTCTTCGGGCTTCAAGCGCTCAGCGCCTACGCCATGATGGGCTGGCTTCCGGCGATGCTCATCGGCGCTGGGATCGACGCTGCCACCGCGGCCCTGATGCTGTCCGCGTCGGCGCTGCTCGCCATCCCCCTGAGCCTGGTGTTGCCGCGGTTCGCCGCGCGCAGCGCGAACCAGCGGCCTTACGTAGTCGGCATCGTCACGGGTGGACTCGCTGGATATGCCGGTCTGCTCTTCGCCCCGGCGGCCGCACCCTGGCTTTGGGTGGTGCTGCTGGCCAGCCTGCACGGTGCCTTCCCGTTGGCGGTAACACTCATCTCGCTTCGAGCGCGCGAAGCGTCGACCGCCACGCAGTTGTCCGGCTTCGTGCAGAGCGGCGGGTACGTGCTGGCCGCGCTCGGTCCGCTGGCGATCGGTGCTCTCAACGACCTGACGGGCGGCTGGACGGCGCCACTGCTGTTGCTGATCTGCTGCCTGGTGCTCGAACTGTTCGCTGGGCTCATCGCTGCGCGGCCGGGATTCGCCGAAACCGAGATCGAGAAGCGTTCTGCGCGCCCGACAAATGTCCGTTGTGGATGATCGGACTCTCCTCCTGCGCGGCTTCTTCGCGGCTATGCGGTGAGCCATTGCCGAGACTGATCTATTGTGGATAGATGGAAGATCCGGTCGGATGATGGACCGTGACGCACGTGCGACTTGGTTCTGATGTGATTCGACGTACGCGCGGGGCGGATGACACCGCTGTGCGCTCCGTTGCTCGCGGCGGCGCTGGGGCCGCAAGCGAGTGCACACGATGCGGACGCAGGTGGAAGTCGGCCAGTCGCAGCAGGTCGGATTTCGTTCGCGTTTACCGGGTTTCGCATAGCGGCGCAAATCCCGATCGGCCGCCGCTTCGCGTTTTTGCGCCGGTTGGGAGCTGCTATGCTGCGGGTGCAGTTGTTGGTGCTGAGGGAATTTGCGCTAGCGGGTTTGAGGGGCTGAAGCGGTGGATACGGGTACGATTGTTCGATTTGACAGCAGCAAGGGTTATGGCTTCATCACGCCCGACGATGGCGGCGAGGACGTCTTCCTGCACGCGTCGATTCTGGATGACGCGGTTAAGCAGACCGTTCGCGGCGGCATGCGGGTGGAGTACGAGGCGATGCCCGGCAACCAGGGTTCGAAGGCCATGGTCGTGCACCTGCTCGAACCCACTTCTGGGGTGACAGTCAGGACGGCGCAAGCGTCGGGCGCGGAGGGCAGACGAGACGACGACGAGTTGTGCGACGTTCTCCCCGCGTCCGAATTCGCGCAGAAGATCACCGATGTGCTGATCGAGGCAGTGCCCAGCATGACAGGCGGTCAGATCGTGCAGGTGCGCAAGCAGCTCGTGGGGTTCGCGCAGCGCCACGGCTGGGTGGACGCCTGACGGCGGCCGGATCGGCAGCGGCGCCCGAGGTGGTCGGTCCGCTGCTCGCTGACGTCACACCCGGTCGGGATGCTCGGCAACCCGGCCGGGTGTCGTCTTGTCCCTGCCCCGAAGCAGCGCGCACCAGGGCCTTCGTGCTCGCGCGACGCGCTTTGCTCGGGTGCGAATGGCAAATTCCCACCGGCTTCCAGTGCCCGAAATTCCGCACGTGTTGACGTGCTCAAGAACAGCTGTCGTCAAAATCGGGTCGCGGTATTGTGCCGATTCGATCGCGGCCAACCGGTAGCGATGACAGGTGTTCCCCAAGGTGCATTCCGGTCGGATGGGTTGTGGGCTAGCATCGTCGCTGTGATCGATCCGCGAGCCGGGGAGCCGCATTGCCCGAGAAGTTGACGGTGGATCTGCATCCGATCTTCCGGAGTGATCGGGATATCGACAAAGCCGTGCGCACGGCGATCTTCCGCGCGGTCCGGGAGAAGATCATGCTCGTCGAGATCATCCCCGGCAAAGGCGCTGGCAAGCTGAAGCACCGCGTGTTGGCCATGCTGAAACAGCCGCATCTCAGGAAGCTCTACCGTTCGGTGGAAGCTGACGACAGCAACGAAGGACGCGTGCTGGTCCACTTCTGAGTGCTCCCGTCTGCCCATCTTCTCCGGCCGGATGTCTTGGTACGAACGGAAACAGCTCGCAAAGTCCACAGTGGATGTTGTGCTGGGCGGACGCGAGCCGACCGTGACTGACCGCGCTGACGGTCGCCGTGCCCAGAGCCGGTGATGTTGCGGGCGGTGGCTTGTTGCCGAGGATCTTCGACGGCTTGCCGCTGGTTCGCCGAGGCCAGTAATTGTGCCGCCGCGGGCTGCGGGCAGTGGTCAATTGCCACATCCGAGCGAGGCGGGGACGAAGATCGTCATTCGGTGGCCCGGTTGCTCCAAAGTGGTGTAAACATGGGTGCGTTGTGGACGACTGGAGACCGTCGATGTGCGGTCGATTTCGAGTCTGTGGGTCTTGGCCACCGGGCTCGATCTGGCTAGGAGCACGACATGACCACACCTGATCAGCTGGCGAAGGCCGCCATGCACGACCTGCTGCTGAGGCTGGCCGGTATCGCGCCGGACGAGGTGGTGGCCGAGGCACGCGGCTGGCTCGCCGAAGACCGGCTGGACGACGTCGCCAGTTCGGTGACGTTCACCGCCATCCGGTACAGCCTGCCGCTGACCGAAGAAGATCTGGGCCTGCTGATGACGGTCCTCGAAGCGGACCGCGCGAAGCTCACCGCGTTGCGGGGCATCGAGCCAGTGCGCGACGACCCGCCGATGGTGTGGCGGTTCAGCACCCAGAGCCCTGGCGACATCAACGACGATTCCGCGGTGGCGGCGTTGATCGACGTGCTCCGCGCGGAGCCGGACGCGCACGGCTTGTGGCGGACTTGGCGCACGCCCGCCGACGACGCGCCGTATCCGCCACCGCGCGCGGTCTACGTGGTCGAAGCCGACGACGGAGACCTGCCAGCGCTGACCGCCCGGCTCCAGCAGGCGCTTACCTCGCTAGGCGAGGTCGCACCGCAGATCGAAGTCACCCCGGTCCGTGGCGACGCGCCCGGATACCAGCGCTTGGCCCGCGCGTACGGTGCGCTCCTCTGGGCGGCCACCGAAGCGCCGGAGATCAAGGTGGCGCGGGTGTTCGACTCGGTGGATCCCACGACCGGGCCGAGCTTCGACCCGGACCACCCGCGGATTCTCGATGCGGCTGAGCGCGATCAGGTGCTCGACTACCTGCGAGCTGGCACCGCGCTGATGGTCACGACGGCCACTTTGGACGACGTCGTCGACACCACTCGCGGACTGGTGGTGCCGATGAGCCTCCGCACCGACGGCACCTGGATCTGGCCGGACACCGTCACGTACTACCTGGAGCACCACCACCTGCAACCGGAGCAGGAGTTGCTGGCGCACATCAGGAATTCGGGTCTGCTCCCACCGGAGTTGGACGCGGTAGCGCTGCACCGCGCGATGGAAGCGCTGCGCGAACCGCCGGAACCGGAACCGGAACCGATCTGGACCACGAGCAACCTCTGACCTGGTTCCTGCGTATGTCACGTCAGCAAGTCAGCCTCGGCCTGATCAAGGAGACGGCACTGTTCGCCCTGCACGCGTGGGCACTGGACAGCGCCTCGGCCAGTCCGATCCTCGGTGACGAGCTCTCCGCCGACATCGCCGACCAGATCGACTACGACTTCGCCAAGCTCAAGCTGAAGCCCAGCGTGATCACCAGCACCGCGCTGCGCGCCAAGAAGCTGGACGCCGCGGTGCGGGCGTTCGTCGGCGCCCACCCCGACGGCGTGGCGCTGGATCTGTGCTGCGGTCTGGACACCCGGCTCGTCCGGTGCGACCCGCCCGCCGGTGTCGACTGGTACGGCGTCGACTTCGCCGAGGTCGTGGACCTGCGCTCGCGGTTCCTCCCGGACCGCTCGCACACCATCAGCGCCGACCTGACCAAACCCGACTGGCTGGACGCGTTGCCCGCCGACGAAGAACAACTGCTTACTCGCGCCCGAAGTAGCGCAGTTCCCGCAACCGCTGCGCGGGCTGACCCGCCTCACCGGGCTCAGCACCGCGCTGTCCCGGCAAGGGGCCCGCACGCTCCGGTACCGGTTCTAGCAGCTCGGTTGCGAATGATCAGTTCAAACGCCCCCACACCCGCTGCGAACGTATGTCTGCGGTCCGGACACTGTGGACGTTCGGCCGACCGCAATCACTACAATGGTGTGATCACCAGCGATTCAACTTGCCGCGGGACGTCGCCGCACCGGTAGGTTCCTGGTGCCTCTTCGTTCTGAAGGGGCCAGGAAGTCAGAAACCTGAATCCGTTGTCTATTTCGGGGCTCGGCGTCCTGTTGTCCGAACAAGACCTCTGTGAAGGGAACGGTCCATGGGTATCGCGAAGCGCGTTCTCGCGGCAGTGGCGGTCGGATTGCCGCTCCTGCTGGGCGCAGCAGGTACGGCGCTGGCCGTCGACGACGAGGAGCGCCCGGCGAAGGCGCCGAAGCCCGCCGCTATCCACGAGGCGGCCGAGGACCAGGCTCGCAAGCAGGTTGCGCAGAACGGCACGGTGCAGAACAACATCAACATTTCGCCGATCATCCAGATCCACAACGGTGATGACAGCGACCAGTCGGCGATGACCTGGACCCATCAGGACAACACCGACGAGACCGAACAATCCGAGACCGCCTTGCAGCACGACTAGGTCGAGCCCCTGGTGCACGGTGCTGGCTGCAGTGCCGGTTGACGAATTGCGATTGGCACCACTTGGCCCGGCTATCTCGTCGCCGGGCCAAGTGGTGCCTTGCTACTCGCTGTTCAGGAGTACTGCCGGGAAGGCGTCAGCTCTCGCTCCCGCTCCCGCTTTCGCTCCCGCTCCCGCTCCCGCTCCCGCTCCCGCTCCCGCTCTCGTCCTCGTAGGTGCCCTCGTCTCCGGACGCGGTTCCGTCGTCGTAGGTGCCCCCGTCCTCGGACGCGGTCCCGTCCTCTTGGTGGTCCTTGTGCTTCTTCTTGCCCTTGTTCTCCTCCTGCACGGCGACCTCGGTTTGGTCGGTGTCACTGTCATTGGACTGGTTGGTCCAGTTCAGTGCCGACTGGTCACCTTTGCTGCCAACGCTCCACTGGTAGATCGTCGACTCGTTGTCGTTGCTCTGCTCGGTGTTGCTGTCCTGGTCCTGGTCGATCTTCTGGCCATCCTTGTGGCACTTCTTCGAGTGGCACGGCTTTCCATCGCTGCCGTGATCGTCGTTGGCGAGCGCCATTCCGGGGACGCCGAGCAGGAGAGGGAGCCCCAGAGCGGCTGCAGCGATGACGCGCTTGAGAGAAGGCATAACAGAAATTCCCTTTCTTAATGATTTTCGCGAATGACACCGCAGTGGATTCGACTGCCGCGGAGGGACGCGTCGGCAGTGGAATACTTTTCGGGATTTGTTACGGCCCCGTCGCTGCGGGACCGCATCAAACATATCGACGGCGGATGATCGTGCAAGCCGAGGTTGTCGCTGCTCACCTCATGTGATGATCCCAGAAAAGATGATCTAGGTTCGGCAACCCTGATGTTGCCACCGCCCAGGTTGGCCACGCTGCACTGCGCTTTCGGACATCGCTGGGTAGTGATCGAAACGTTCATACGATCGGCGATCACGAACCGTTCGGTGCGATATCGGAATCACTTTCCGTCCATTCAAATCGGCACGAATTCGACTTGCGGCAACGCTCCCGAAGTCCGGTGTGGACGGTTCGGTCGATTAATGGACATATTGAGGTTGGGTTGGTGTCGGCTGTCCTTCGTAGACGACACACCGTCGAGGGACTTCGATCGTTGATTGTTTCGGGCTCGCCCGGAGGGATCGCCGGAGTTGGGGTAAGGAGGACAAGGGTTTTCTCTCCTAGGCAGGACGGAGGATTACAGATGGCCGGTATTCGGTTGCTCGGCGTTGTCGTGGTGGGTCTTTCCTGCGGTGCGGCACAGCTGGTTCCGGTAGGCGCTTCGGCCGCATCCGGTGGAGGCGAGCAGGAAAGCACCCTCACGTTGACGGTGACGGAATCTCAGGATTCCCGAAGTGTGACGCTGAAATGCCACCCCGCTGGCGGAAGCCATCCACATGCGACTTCCGCATGCGACGAGTTGCGGGCAGCCGATGGGAATGCGGAGCTGCTTGATCGAGACAAGTCCAGCAGTTGCACCAAGGACAACCCCCGAGTCCGCGCAACCGCCGAAGGGACCTGGCGTGGTCGGCAGGTGGGCTACCAGGTGTCGGTGGCCAATCCGTGCGAACTCAAGGCCCGGACCGGCTCGGTCTTCGATTTCTGAGCTCCTCGGAGCGCAAGCGGCCGATGCTGGTTCGAGCAGGTTCGTGCACTCTACGAGGCGGAACCAAGGCGGGTTCGATGTTGAGGGGCTTGGTTCTGGCTCTTCTACCCGCTTGCACCCAGTGGCGGTGGCTTTACGAGACTACTGATGAGACCACTGCTTTCTCTCGCCGGAGCAAGCATGACGATGCGTCGGGGAGCGGGCACCACCGCTTCCCGACGCATTCGTCGTTCGGGGCATTTGTCGTTCGGGTTCGCTGAACTGATCAGTGCGTTAGCAGCGCCCCGCGACCATCGTGTCGAGGACGACAGTCGAGCCGCTGGTCACGACGATCCGCGAGTCCTTGTCGCTGGCGATAGTGACGCTGTTGACGGACTTTCCGCCGCCACTGACTGATCCGCTGGATCGCTGCTCACCGTCCACAGTGACAGTGAAGTCCGCTTTCTGGCCGTCCCGGGTAGCACTTCGGAAGGTGAGCTGCACCGTGGCAATCGCAGCTCGGTCGCCCAGCTTGCCCGGGAAGAGATCTGCTCCTGCCACGGTGCGGTGCAGATCGCCAGGGCGGAAGCACTTGGCCTCGCTCACTTCGACGTGCAGCGGCGGTCCGGCCGCAGCATTCCCCAAGGCGGTCGCGGCCACGGAGGCCCCTGCGGTCAAGGTTCCCAGCGCAGCCAAAGCGACCACGGTGTCGCGTTGAATTGCCATGTCGTGCCTCCTGAGACGGCATCCGGTGCGGCAGTAGCTAAGAACGCTATGGGCGGGCCGGGCGATGTGCGCGCTGATCGGCCACCTGTTGACCAAAACGAGCGATGCGAACCTGATTCCTTTCAGCGGCGCAAACCCCGGTCGTGCAATGGGATTCGGGTTGATCTGTGTTGACCGCGAGCTTGATCGCGGCGGTTCCTTCTTGATCTACCTTGTGGTGATCTTGTTTTCTCCGACCAGTTGAGTTGTCGGCTCCCTCGCGTGCTCGGCATTGGCCGGAACACCCTGTGGTCGTGCCTCCTCCGAGTGGCTGGCGATTCTCTTTGGTGTGCCCGACATGGCAGACCGAGCAGAGTGATGCGACCGTCTCCTTGCCGGTCGGCGCACCCCTGCTCCGGAAATTCCGAGAATCCAACATGCCGACCGGGCACAGTCCAACATGGATGGGAGTTGTAGAATGCGTATGTCCATTCGCCTGCTCGGTGTTACCGCGGCCGCGGCCACCCTGCTGGCCATGGGATCGCCAGCCTTCGCCGATGGCAAGAAGGACAAGGACGATGAGGAAGTCACGTCTGTGGCCTCGGGCGGCGACGGCGAGGGTGGTGACGGCGGTTTCGGCGTGAACCTCATCTGCGGCATCGGCATTGGCCTGCTGGGTGAGGGCGAGGGCTCTTGCGGCGGCGCTGGCAACGGTGGCGACGGCGACGGTGGCGACGCCGAGTCGTCCGTGGGCGACGATTGACGTCACTGCCGTGACAGCGGTCTGAACATCATGTGGTGGCGTGCCGATCGAGGTGTCCCCGGTCGGCACGCTGTCTTTTCAGCGGAAAACGGAACTGCGCATACCCTCGAACGCACTACTGGGTGACTGGCCGTCCAGTCGGCGTGTCGATAGGTGCGACCCGCTGGCTCCGGTGAAAGGGTCCACGCGTTGATTTCGATCAGCCCTGCCGCTTTTCTCGGCGAGGTGCGGATCGAATCCGAACAACTGGAACCTATCGAGATCGGAGTCTGCTGTGCGCAGTTCTGTTCGTGCTGTGTTCATCGGTATCGCTGCGGCCGGGTTGCTCACCGCTGGGGCCGCACCGGCTCTTGCCGCCGAAAGCGAGTCAGATGACGACTCCACTGTGACGGCCGCGAGTGAAGGCGGCAACGGCGGCAACGGGGGCAAAGGCGGATTCGCCCTGATTGTCTGTCCTTCGATCGCGTTGCTGGCACCGGCCAGCGCCGACTGCAGCGGCGGCAACGGTGGCAGCGCCGACGGCGGCGACGCCGACGCTACCGCCGAAGATGACAGCAAGGACAAGAAGTACGAGGACGACGAGGACTGACAGAGGCGTATTCTGGGTGTCCCGGTCGTTCCGCCGCGAAACCGGTGTCGGCCTCGGATACGGAGTCGACACCCCGCGTGCTGGATCGGTGCTGGCGGCGGGCAGCCCGCGGCAGACGAGGTCCCGTGGTCTGTCCGCCGCTCGGGCGCAGCGCCGCTGGTTCTCGGTCACCTCGCGGAAACCTGGATCGGGACAACGGTCCATAATGGATCGTTTCTTCCTGCTCACAGGGACCGCGTACGTCCTGGGAGCTGCGCGGCGAAAGTGCCGACCTCCGAGCGGAGGCCGACACTTTCGGCGTTTGGTCCGCGGTGGCGGTGGACGTCAGAAGTCGACCTCGCCGTCCTCGGAACCGTCGGCGCTCTCGCCGTTCGGTGCGACCGAGCACTCGACCGTGATCTGGCCGGTGAGTGAAGTCGGTCGACAGCCCGTCAGCACCTGGCCGAAGTAGTCGGGGAGTTGGAATTCGTCGGCGGTGCTCCCGGGAGTGTCCGCAGTGCGGGTATCGGCCATCGCAACAGCCTGGGGTAGCACACTCGTCGCCAGTACGCCGACCACGAGCGCGGCGGCGGAACCCAGAAGACGAACAGAATTGGTCACTCGTACTCCGTTCCACGTCGTCGATTCGCCGCAGCGGTGCTGATCGCCTTTGATCGACTTTCCCGATCTGGAAGAAGGTCTCGCACCAGAGCTGGCTCGGCGACGTCAGTTGTCGTTGGCTTGCTCGCTGTCTCGGCTGTCGTCCTCGGCTTCGGCGTTGGCGTCGCCGCCGTCTGCGTCGCCGCCGTTGCCGCTATCGCAACTGGCCTCGCCCTTGGCGAGAATTCCGATTGCCGGGCAGATGCTCAGACCATGGCCACCCTCGCCGCCGTGGCCGCCGTCGCCGCCTTCGCTCGCGGCGGTCACAGTCGAGTCGTTGTCCGATCCGGTTTCGGTTGCGGCGATGCCGGGGGAGGCGCCCATCACGAGTATCCCGGTCGCGGCGACACCGGCGAACAAGGCACGAACAGAACTGCGCACGTCGACACTCCGATCTGACTAGTTTTCACTTGCGCCAACCGGAATCGACCCGGGAACCGATCCCGAACCGTGCGATTGACGCGGCAAACCTTGCACCGGGGTCGCGAATCGGTGAACCCAACACGCCGGGCACACCGAGCGACCACCCATTCGGTGATCGAGTCCAGCGGGTGCGGTTCGCAGGAGCGAGCGTCCGATATGGACCACGAAGTCGGCATGCTCGGCATGTCGGTCGTCCTATCTGGACGGACACCAACATTGCACTTCGGCGATGGCGAAATTCGTTTGCGGCTGCGGGCACATGACCAGGCGTAGCTCGCGGAGCGCGATGGCGGGGAAAGTCGCGCGGTTGAGGTCGTTGGCCACGGCGTGGGCGGGCTCGATCAGCTGGTCCGGCACCCGCCGCCACTGGCCGGTGCTGTCGCAGCGCTCGACCCACCAGCTCGCCGGTGGCTGGAGCGTGGTTCCGTTGCCGTGGAAGAACACCCGGACCTCATCGAGCGTCCTGGTCGCGCCGAAGTCCAGCGCCAGCCAGTCTTCCGGATTCGGCGAACCAAGCGTGCTCCACCGCGTGCTGGGCAGGTCGAGGAAGTGCTTCTGCCCGTCGACGGCCTTGGCCGGGTCGAATCCCTCGGCCGAAAACGACGCGGTCGCCTTCGGAAATCCGGCAGCAGGGTCGAGATTGGTGGCCAGATCGACTTTGGCGCGCAGTTCGGGCATCCGTGCTGCGGGCATCCCGATGGTCACCGGTGCGAGCGTTTCCTGCCGATGTTCGAGGGAGCCGTTGATGAACACCGACAATCCCGCGCCCTGGCCGTAACGCGAGCCGCCGCGGTCCCACAGCACCGTGACGTTGTGCCCGTGGTACGGCACGTTCTCGACGGCGAAGTGGTCCCATTCCGGCGGTGCCAGCGGGTGCAGGACGAGGGTGTCGTCGGATTGCGGTCGGAGCCCGAGCAGGCCGGAAAGCACCAGATCGGCGAACGTGGAGTGGTTGTAGTCCTCGCTGTGCGCCCTGGCGTCGTAGATCCACACAGGTGCGTCCGGGTCGTGCGCCTCGGCCACGTAGGGCTGACCGTCGCGGTGCTGGGTGCGGGCGTAAGTCCGCAGCAACCGGATGTAGTCCGCCGCGTCGACGTGCGGTTGCGGTGGGTAGTCGATGAGCAGGTCGGCGAGTGCGGTGAGTGTTTGGCTGGTGGCGTACGGCCAGCTAGGGCCGTCCCACCGGCAGCAGCCCTGGTTCGCCTCGTGCATGAACCACAGGCTGCGACGTTCCACCGACGTCGGCCCGAAATCGGCGGCGAATCCCTGCGGGTCGTCCAGCTGGCGCCAGGCTGCCGCGTGTTCGGGCCCGGCGAGTCCGAACATCCACGGCACGAAGCCGATCTGCTCGCGATCGACGAGCAGCGCCCGTCCTGGGTTGTCGTCCCGCATCATGTGCTTGAAGAACTGGGCCTCGGCGTCCCAGAGTTGCGCGTGCGCGGCCCGGAGTCGATCGGCGTGCTCGTCGAACCGGGCGGCCAGCGCGTTGTCACCAGCGAACCGGGCGAGCTCAGCGATCCGCCGGGCATCGGCGTACTGGTAGCTGTTCACCGTCGGCCGGAAGCCCTCGCCGCCGCGGAAGGGATCCTTGCTCTGGTAGGAACTGGCGCTGTACTCCATCCCGTCCCAAACCGGGCTCTGCCAGTACAACCCGAGCCCGGCGTCGTACTGCGGCGCCCAACGCTCCCACTGCCGCACGAGTTCGGGCAGCAGATCGCGCGCGGCGGCCCAGTCGCCGGTGACCGAAGCTCGTTTCCAGACGGCGTCGGCCGCCCAGAACGAGTACTGGTGCGCCCAGTCCGAGGCGTACCGGTTGAGCTCCAGCGACGGCTCCTTGTAGCTCGCACCCGAGCCTCGCAGCCAATACCGGAGGTAGTCGTCGAGGTAGCGGCGGTCGCGCAGCCAGCGGCCCTCGGTGAGGTGGTGCCCGGCGGCGGCCGCGATGGCGCCGCCCGGCGCGGAGTAGCCGACCGGCGCGAGGAACTCGGTGACGATCCAGCCCTCCGCGGGCCCGGTGTACTTCAGCGCCTCGTAGAACACCCGCCAGCGGTAGTAGTAGACCTGCTGGATCTCCGGCTCGGGTACGTCGACCAGCGGGATGTTCGCGGCGAACCAGCCTGGTTCTGGCAGACCGTCCAGCAGCGCGGCGTGATCGAGGAATTGGGTGCCGGGACCGACTTCCGGGTACGGCGACGAGGGCGCATGCGATTCCCCGTCGCCCGACGAAGCCGGAGCGACTTCGCCCGCGAACGCGGTAGTCCCGGCGACGGCGGACCGCAGCAGCGCTCGTCGGGAAAAAACGAAGTCCACAGGCGATCTCCCCCTAGCTCGTCCTGGTCGCCCCATTGTCGGCAACGAGGGCGCAACACACCTGCTCAGCTACCCGAAAGGGACGCCGGGCCACCGGTTGCACGTCGGGTGCGGTCAGCCCGGATAGCCGGGCGGGAGCGGGGTGGGTTGCACCGCGCGGCTCATACCCTTGGCGACGAATTCCGAAACGGCCCGCACCGCGTGCTGCCTGAGCAGCATCACCGTTACGGGATCCGATGATGTCTCGTTGATCCGGATGCCGTTCGGCAAGCGCTCGATCTGCAAGTCGACCAGTTGGTGGTGGGCGAAGATCTCCGCGAACAGCGGGTCCAACTGGCGAATCGCCGCGCCCCGTTGCAGGCGCAACTTCATCTGCTCGGCGTGCGTGCGGATGCGTTCGGCGAGATCGCGGTTGGAACTCGTGGTGGTCGCCCGGATGCCGTAGGAGAAGTGTTCGACCGTCCGCACGATGTCCTGGTGGTGGACGAGCAGATCGCGGATCACTTCGATGTCACGCATCAGATCGGCGTCCGCCACGTTGTTCGGCGTCAGCATCCAGTCCGGGATGCATTGCGGCGGCACCGCAGCGGATTGGATCCCCGTTGGTGGCTGGCCTTGTGCACACCCGGCCAACAGGCCGGGCAGGGGTGTCGCGACAGCGGCTGCCCAGAGGAGGAACTGGCGTCGCGGGCATTCGTGCTGCGCACCGACCATTTGCCGACCCTGCTGCGGAGGAACTCCTGCCCCCACGATGGCTCTGGCGTCGGTCGGTCGCAAGATGCGGCCGCTTTCGCGGAAATCCTGTCACACGGGTCCCAAAAACAACGCCAACACCTTGCGGCACAACAGCTGTCGCGCTGGGAATTCGGTTGGTCGCGAAGGCGACCCTATTGCACCGGCTGGCTATACTGATCGGAAAACTCCTGGTCAGCCGTTTTGGACACGGCATTCCCGGCTGCCAGGTGAGATCGCCATGTTCCCCGAAACGCATCAGGTGGCGGCACCATGAGTCTGATCAAGTGCGAAATCTGCCGTGGCTATTACGACGACAGCGAGGGAGACCTCGGGCACCGCTGCACCGGACTGCGGTCGGTGGACTGGGAGCACTTCGTGCGGTCGCTGCGGCACTGGATGGCGACCGACAAGAATGCCTTGTTCGAGGTCTATTACGCGCGCCGCAGCCGTGCCGGAAAGCACGACGACGACGCCCCGACCTGAAGGCTGGGGCCAGCTCTGCATTCAGCATGGCGGAACGGGATCAAGGCCCGACCCGCTGGCGCAGCTCGGTCTCGATCGTCTCAAGAGCTCGTTGCAGGTATCCCCGGAAGACCGGGTAGTTCTCGCTCATCGGGAAGTGCCCGATGTCGGCCATCTCGACGAACTCGGCCCCCCGGATCTCCGCGGCGGTCCGGCGCCCGTCTTCCGGCGTGGTGAGGTAGTCGTAGCATCCGGTGAGCATGACGACCGGGCAGCGCCGGGTGTCGATCTCGTGGAGTTGGCCGCGCAGATCGTGGTCTACGGAGTAGAAGTACAGGTCGCCGCGGAACGCCTCGGAGCCCTGCGTGTAGTAGAACCAGGTCCGGCGCCGATCCTGCTCCGGTGACTGCGGAGCCATCAGGTCCAGAACGCCGCTGGCGCACACCTGTGCCGCGTTGGCGTGCGGGTGCTGCCACCAGTCGAGGAAGAAGCCCGGCGAGTGGTCGGCCGCCTCGACCGGGATCACTGCGGCGAACCGGTCGGGGTGTCGCAGGGCCAATTGCAGCGCGATGTTCCCGCCGAACGAGGAGCCCATGAAGATCGGGTCGTCGAGCTCCAGCGCATCGCAGAACGTCACGATGAAATCCGCGAAGAAATCGGTGGTCAGCCGGTATTCCGACGTCCACCACTCCTGGTTGAGCGGCGGATCGGACTTGCCGTGCCGGGGCAGGTCGTAGGCGATGACCCGGTAGCGGCTCGTGATCTCCTCGTCCACCAGCAGACCGCGCCACTGGTGGTTGTGGCAGCCTGCCGTGTGCTGGCACACCAGCGGGCGGCCGGACCCGTTCTCCAGGAAGAAGACCTCGAACTGCCCGCCCTGCACGTCGAGCGTCACGTAATGCCCGGTGACCGGCGAGATCTGTGCCATGACGAGTTTCCTTTCACCGCACCGAAATCGGGGCGCCGCTAGACGGGGGAGCCGGTGGATCGCAGGAGTTCGAGATGGCGGACGACGCAGCGCAGGTTCTGCATCAGCACGAGCAGATCGCCGTCCAGCCGCATGTCCCGGCGGAAGGACGCCGCGAAGATCCCGTGGTACATCGGTTCGGGAATCGGCTGGGCGAACTTGCGCCACGTCTCGGCGCTCGCTCGGATGGCGAATTCGTACCGCTCGTCCAGCGGGCCCGGATCGACGAGGATGCGTTCGAGGTGGCCGCGGCTCATCCGGATGAGATAGCAGTGCTCGGCCATGTCGATCAGGAAGGCGCACGTGTAGTGCCTGCCGTGCGCCTGGATTTCGGGATCTTCGTTCGTGATCCGGCGGAAATCCTCGATCCAGCGCTGTTGAGCGGTTTCCGCGATGACGATCATGCCTTGCTCCTCGGCAATGTGCGCAACACGCGCGCGACGTCCCCGATCCGAAGTGGACCGCTTTGGCGGGCGAGCGAGGAAGAACGTTTTCCGGTTCTGCTGCCCTTTTCAACGCTAATCCCGGCGCATGGTCACCTCAAGGCACCGCGAACCACGCCAGTTCTCCGCACGCCTGTCGGTGCCTGCCGTTAGCATCGCGACGATCGGCGCCGAGACGGCTTGGAGGCCAGTGATGTCGTTCAAGGCCGAGCAGATCGCGGTGCTGGCCGAGTCCGGGTGGTCCAGGTGCGAGTCGGTGGCCGAAGCGGTGGCCAGTGCCGGGCTCCCAGCGGTGACGCCCGAGTACCTGGCAGCGGCCTTCTCCGCGCAGTCGTGGCAAGCCGCCGAAGCCGCGGTGCTCGCCCTGCGCGAGCACTTCGCGCCGGCGCGGTTCGCGGACGAGGTGACCTGGGGAATTCTCCTAGTACCGGATCCAGGGAAGTTGGACACCCGTCGCCCGATGGCCCCCACCACCAGAACGGACCAGCTCGGCACGCCCGCCGCGGACGTCTTCGACGAGCGACTGCCCGAAGGCGTCCTCGGATGCCAGCCCGGCACGCCGTGGACGATGGTCGCCACCGTCACGGGTGCCCGCGGGCCGTCCCTCGGCAGCTACGACCAGATCACCGGTGCGCCCGAGGAGGAGTTCACCGTGGCGGGCACGGACACCAGGAACCTGATGATCAGGCAGGTTTGGGGAGCCCGCGTCCTGCAAAGCGGACGCGACCTCCCGGACTGCGAATCGAACAAGCGTTGGACCTTCACCCTGTTCCCGGCAGAAGGTCTGACGGATGGATGCGCGGAATCGGGAACGGTGCTGAAGGGCAAGGTGCGCTATCGCCTGGGCAAACCGAACCGAGGCATCGGACCAGCCCGAACAGCCCCCGCAGTATCGATCCCCAATACCCGATGATGCACTGCTCGTCGCGGCGGCGGCCTGCTGCGGACAGCACGGCGCGCGGATTCCCAGCGACGATCTCACCGGTCCGGCTGCGTCGGTTCGTTCAGCGGGGCTGCGGCGCGGGCGCGGGCGAGGAGGCTCGCGACGGTGTTCACGAATTCGACATCGTGTGCGGCGATGCGCGCCAACGCCGAGTGCTCCTGGCTGTTGAGCTCCAGCTGCGCCAGCGGAGCGCGCAGTCGGTACAGGTTGGCGATGACCCAATTGCTGCGGAGCTGCTGGATCTGGTCGCCGGTGAGGCCCGGCGCCGACAAGATGGGCCTCTCGCGTGCGAATGCGGCGGGCGGCGGCCGTCGAAGCGCATCACCTCGGTCGTCGGGCATCGCGGACACCTCCTCGCTGCACACTTCTGCGTAGCAGGTGCCACATCGTCGCGATGCTGGCAAAAGTCCCGCGGGCTCAGAAATCAGCGGGAGGCGAGGTCTCGTACGCGGTCAGGAGTCAACTCACGGCACCGACCGAAGAGCTTATAATCTCTGCGAGCCAAGGGGTGGTCCACTCGACCGCTGGCCCGCGGAGTGCTGGAAGACCTTTGGTGGAAGGAAAATCGACCGGTGGCAGGTCGGCCCGTGGCTATCGCAGATGAGCGCCGGTGGGGACGCGGAAGGCTCGATGACAGGGAGCAGGTTGGATGACCCGACCGGTGGCGCCGTTGCTGACCAAGAGTGAGCTCGCGTACCACAGCGTGCGGGAGAAGATCCTGTCCGGGGAGTTCGCGCCCGGCTCGGTGATCAACCAGGCTCCGCTGGCGCGTGCGCTCGGTGTCAGCACGACGCCGCTGCGCGAGGCGCTTCGTCGGCTCAAGGCGGAGGGCCTGGTGGAACTCGACGCGCACCGCGACGCGCGGGTGACCGAGCTGAAGGCCGAGGAGGCCCGCGACCTCTTCGAGATGCGCCGATCGCTGGATCCGCTCGCCGCGTCCCTGGCCGCGCAGCGCCGGACGAAGGCCGACATCGCCGAGATCCGCGAGGCGGCCGAGGGGCTGGAAGCGCTGCCCGACGATCCCGAGTACGCCCACCTGCTGCACCACCGGCGATTCCACCGGGCGATCTACGTCGCCTCGCACAACGACCTGCTCGTCGAGACCCTCGACGGCCTCTGGGACAAAGCTGACCGCTACCGGCGCCTGGCCCTGGAGGTCGAGCGCGGCCCGGACGCGAAGGCTGAGAAAGTCCGCGAACACCAGCTGCTGGTGGACTCGGTCATCGCGGGCGACAGCGACACGGCCGCCGCCGTGATGCGCGAGCACATCGACACCAGCCTGGGGGCCCAGGCGGCGTGGCGGCTCAGGAAGTCCCGAGGATGATCCGATTCGCATGAACGACGGACGACGACAGCTCTGGATCCTCCTCGCGCATGCCACGTTGACCCAGATAGTGACGTTCGTGCTGCGACCCGCAACGTCCTATCGGGCGCTCGAACTGCACGTGCCCGCGTCGTGGCTCGGGGTGCTCTCGGGCAGCTTCGCGCTCGTGCCGCTGGTGCTCGCGCTGCCCGCCGGTCACATCGTGGACCGGGTGGGGGAGCGGCGGGTCATGATCGCGGGCGGGCTGCTGATGTGCGCGGGCGGCACCGTGTTCCTGATCTTCGGCGGCTCGATCCAGGGCTTGGTCGCCGGAAGCATCGTGCTCGGCACGGCGCACTTGTGCGCGGTCGTCGGCCAGCAGGCGCTGGTGGCCAACACGACCACAGCCAGCCGGATGGACACGGCCTTCGGCTACTACACCTTCGCCGCGTCGCTCGGCCAGGCGGCCGGACCCCTGCTGATCGTCCTGTTCGGCGGCACGCGAGCGATCCCCGACACGCAACCGATCTTCCTGGGCGCCACCGCGGTCGCCGTCGTCCTCTTCGGGTGTTCGTTCGCGATCTCCAGTGGCCCGATGACGCGTCAGCGGGCGACCGCAGCGCCGGTCGGCGTCGGCTCGTTGCTGCGGCTGCCGGGCCTGTTCCGGGCCTTGATCGCCAGCTGCGTGGTGCTCGCCGCAGTCGACATTTCGTTGGTCTACCTGCCCGCGCTCGGCACCGAGCGCAACATCGCCTCCGGACTCATCGGGATGCTCCTCGGCCTGCGCGCCGGTGCGTCGATGATCTCGCGGCTGTTCCTCGGCCGGAGCACCCTGCTGCTGGGCCGCCGTCGGCTGCTGATCGTGAGCATCGCGGCGTCGGCCGTGGGGCTGGGGCTCACCGCCGCGCCGATACCGATCTGGTTGCTCGCCATCGCGGTCACCGTCGCCGGGCTCGGGCTCGGCGTCGGACAGCCGCTGACCATGTCGTGGCTGGCCGAATCCACCCCGCCCGGCTTGCGCGGCCGCGCGATGTCGTTGCGGCTGACCGGGAACCGAGCCGGTCAGGTGATCGTTCCCGGCGCGGTCGGTCTGGTGGCCGCCGGACTGGGCGCGGCCGGGGTCCTGGGGGTGACCGCGGCGGGTCTGGCTTGGGCTGGCTTCATGGCGCGCAAGCTGTCCGTCGACCGTTCGCCGCCAGGCTGAACCGCGAGTTCACGCGGCGCTGAGTCAACTCGCCGACCACGGTGCGGCTCGGGTCGACGAACGGGGCGAGCAGGTCCGGTTCGACGCCCGCCAGGGCAAGCGCCGCGATGGTGGCCGGAAGCCGGGCCCGGTCGCCGCCGTCGGCGATCTTGATCGCGATCGCGGTGCCGCCGGGCAGCGCCGCGACCTGCACCGCCTCGAAGCCGTCCTTGGCGATCAGACCCGGCACCGCCGTCATCAGCTCGGTGGTGTCCCGCCGGGTCCCGGCGACCATTTCCGGGTGCGCGCGGATCGCTTGCGCGACAACGTTTTCCGCGCTTCCGCCCGGTGCTGCGGCGATCCGCCCCGCCGCAGCGGCCAGGCCGCGCAGCGAGACCGCGAACAGCGGCGCCCGGCAACCGTCCACGGCAACCTGGGCGACCCGCTCACCGGTCAGGTCCTGGACCGTAGCGGCGATTTCGCGTTGCAGCGGGTGCTCGGGGTCCAGATAGTCCGATGTGGACCAGCCGCGTTGTCTAGCGGTGTGCAACATCGACGCGTGCTTGCCCGAGCAGTTGTGCGCGAGCTTGCGCGCCGCGCGGCCCGATGCGACCCATTCGGCCCGCTCGACCGGGTCGAACGGCAGGTCTGCCGGGTTGCCGAGGTCGGCCTCGGTGAATCCGCCCAGGTCGAGCACCCGCTGCGCGCCGACGAGGTGGAACTGCTCGCCGGAGTGGCTGGCGGCGGTGAGCGCGAGCAGTTCCGGCGGCAGCGACAGACCGAGCCGGACCATCGCGACGGCCTGCATGGGCTTGGCCGCCGAGCGCGGGTAGCAGGCCGTGCTGCTGACGTCACCGGCCTGGAACAGCGTCGAGCCGTCCGGAGCGAGCACCACGACCGAGCCGTGGTGCACGCTCTCGGCGAGGCCGTCCCGAAGCACGTGCACGAGCGGCACGTGCGCGGGAACCCCGAGCGGGGCGGCAGACCTCAAGCGTCGGCCCTCTCGAACACCGAGGTGTCGATCTGCTTGCGAACGCGGAACCAGCCGATCACCAGCGCGAGGATGATCAACGGCAGTGCCATCAGGGTGATCCGGCCGGTCTCATCGAAGCCCATCAGCACGACCACCGACGCCAGGAACACGAGCGTGACGATCTCGGTGTACGGCGAGAACGGCAGCTGGTAACTGGGCCGGGTCACCTCGCCGCGCTGCGCCTTGCGGACGAACAGCAGGTGGCAGAGCAGGATGATGGCCCAGGTGGCGAGGATGCCGATCGAGGCGAAGTTCAGCACGATCTCGAACGCCTCGGCGGGCACCAGGTAGTTCAGCCCCACGCCGACCACGCAGACCGCGGCGGTCAGCAGGATCCCGCCGTAGGGGACGCTGGTCTTGCTCATCACACCGGTGAACCTGGGGGCCGACCCGGCCATCGACATCGAGCGCAGGATGCGGCCGGTGGAGTACAGCCCCGAGTTCAGGCTCGACATCGCCGCGGTGAGCACCACCAGGTTCATCACGTCACCGGCCGCCGGAACGCCGATGTGCGAGAGCACGGTGACGAACGGGCTCTCGCTCTTGCTGTAGGCGTCCCACGGCAGGAGCATCGCCAGCAGCACCACGGAACCGACGTAGAACAAGGCGATCCGCCACATGATCGAGTTGATCGCCTTCGGCATGATCTTCGCCGGGTTCTCGGTCTCGCCAGCGGCCACCCCGACCAGTTCGACGGCGGCGTAGGCGAAGATCACGCCCTGCATGATCAGCACCATCGGGATCACCCCGGCCGGGAAGATCCCGCCGTGCTCGCCGATCAGCTGCGGGCCCGGCGCGTTGCCGTCGATCGGGTGTTGGGTGACCAGCAGGAAGATCCCGATCACCATGAACAGCACCAGCGCGGCGACCTTGATGATGGCGAACCAGAACTCCATCTCGCCGAACAGCCGCACCGAAACCAGGTTGAGGGTGAGCACGATCGCCAGCGCGATGAGCGCGAGCACCCACTGCGGCACCGGGGTGAACGCCGACCAGTAGTGCGCGTACAGCGCGATCGCGGTGATGTCGGCGATGCCGGTGGTGGACCAGTTCAGGAAGTGCATCCAGCCCGCGGTGTAGGCGCCCTTCTCGCCCATGAACTCGCGGGCGTACGAGACGAAGGCGCCCGAGGAGGGGCGGTGCAGGATCAGTTCGCCGAGCGACCGGACGACGAAGAACGCGAACAGCCCGCACACCGCGTAGGCGATCGCGAGGGCCGGACCGGCCTGCGCGAGTCGCCCACCGGCTCCCAGGAACAGCCCGGTGCCGATCGCGCCACCGATGGCGATCATGTTGATGTGGCGTGCCTTCAGCGACTTGCGGTAGCCCGTGTCACCGGCGTCGGCGGGTCCGTGCTCCGGCCTGGTGGCCTGGAGGGTTCGGTCGGTCATGGAGTCAGGAATCCTCGTTCTTCTCGGCTGCGGTCTTGTGCCCGACGATGTCGGTGAGCGCGTTTTCGACGCGCGTCAAGTGGTGGGTCATCGCCTCGGTCGCGGCGTGCTCGTCGCCGCGCCCGATCGCGTCCACGAGCTGTCGGTGCTCGTCGTCGGACGCCGCGCGACGGTCGTCGCGCTGGTTCAGGAAGGCCGACTGCTTGGCCAGCGCGTCCCGGATCTCCTCGATGACCTTGCCGAACACCGGGTTGCCGGACGCTTGGGCGATGGTGATGTGGAACAGCGAGTCCAAGGCCACCCACGCCGTGTTGTCGGTTTCGCCCGACATCCGCTCCAGCAGGCCGGTGAGCAGGTCCAGGTCGTCGGGAGTGTGCCGCCGGGCGGCGTAGCCAGCGGCCGGGATCTCTACGTGGCGGCGGACTTCGAGGAGGTCGCGCGCCGAGTAGGGGCCGAACGTGGGGTTGTCGACCGGCCGGTTCGAGACCACGAACGTGCCCTTCCCGGTCCGCGACATGGTGAGGCCGAGGGCCTGCAGGCCGCGCAGCGCTTCCCGCACGACCGACCGGCTGACCTCGAACTCCTTGCCGAGGCTGGCTTCGGCGGGCAGCCGATCGCCGATCGCGTACTCGCCGCGTTCGATGGCGTCGCGCAGGTGGGCCAGCACGGCCTCCATCGCGCTGACCCGCCGGATGCCATGTCCGGCTGTCCGCCTGTCAGACAGCTCCATGGCAGGAAAGATTGGAGTGAATACACACCGTTGTCAAGTCTGTCGCCGATTAACCCGAAAGAGCCGTTTCGATACGTCCCGAATGCCCAGAGTAGCGGCGGGGCTGCTTCGCCCGTGAGTGCTCCGGACGCCGGAGCACTCACGGGCGAAGCGTCACGTCAGCTTGATCTGGCGGTTGACGTCCTTGTAGAGCAGGTAGCGGAACTTGCCGGGGCCGCCTGCGTAGCACGCCTGCGGGCAGAAGGCCCGCAACCACATGAAGTCACCGGCCTCGACCTCGACCCAGTCGTCGTTGAGGCGGTACACGGCTTTGCCTTCGAGCACGTAGATGCCGTGCTCCATCACGTGCGTCTCGGCGAAGGGGATCACCGCACCGGGCTCGAAGGTGACGATGTTGACGTGCATGTCGTGGGCCAGGTCGTCCGGGTCGACGAACCGGGTGGTCGCCCAGGCGCCGTTGGTGTCCGGCATCGGTGTCGGCGCCACGTCCTGCTCCTGCACGGCGAACGCCTTGGGAGCGGGGTGGTCCGCCAGCGGCTCGTACGCCTTGCGCACCCACTGGAAGGTGGCCACCGCGTCGGACTCGTTGGCCACCGACCACGTCCCGCCCGCCGGGAGGTAGGCGTAGCCACCTGGGGTCAGGACGTGCTCCTCGCCCTCGATGACGATGTTCAGGGTGCCGGTGAGCAGGAACAGCACCGACTCGACGCCGCGTTCGGGCTCGGGCTCCGCGCTGCCGCCACCGGGCGACACCTCGACGACGTACTGCGCGAACGTGGTGGCGAACCCGGCGATGGGCCTGGCGAGGATCCAGGCGCGGGTGCGGTTCCACCCAGGCAGGTTGCTGGTGACGATGTCGCGAAGCACGCCACGCGGGATGACGGTGTACGCCTCCTTGACGACGGCCCGGCCGGTCAGCAGCGTGGTCTGCGACGGCAGGCCACCTTCGGGGGCGTAGAACGTCGGCTCGCTCAAGGTGCAACTCCTGTCTTGATCTTCGTTCACCCGCTGCCGCCCGCGGCGCCTGCCGGGGATGCGCCAGGGGCGCAGCGTTCTGAGACGTCCACAGCGTAAGGCCCGGTGCCGGGCGCCACGTCGACCTACCGCCCCTGCTGGGGCACGGTCAGGGCAGCTCGAAGTGCTGGTAGTCGATCGGACTGGTCCACCGGCCGCCCCATCGCCAGCCGCGGTCGGTGAAGGCGCGCACGGCCGGATCGCCATCGTGCAGCATGCCCGGATCGCTGCGGGTGCGGTCCAGGAACATCGCCGCGTTCTTCGGCTGGACCGGGCCGGTGTTGTCGAGGTACGGGTTGATCAGCGGGTTGATGTCGACGGCTCGGCCGTACGCGTGGTAGGACCACTTGCCGCGGCCGGGGATGTCCCGGCAGTTGAACGCCGACGTGTTGTTGTCCTCCATGGACAACTCGTCCTCCGCGCCGGGGTAGTGGTCGACCGTGCGGATCTTCTCGATCGGGTACCGGATCCGGTAGAGCTGCTCGAAGGCGTCGATCACCTGCGGCACCCGGTCCTGGTTCACGACCAGCTGGCCGAGGTGCGTCCGGCCGTCGAAGCCGATGTGGCTGAGCTCGACCCTCCGCAGCTGGCTCGGCTCGACCGGACAACCCGGATGCCAGGTCGCGCCGAGCTCTGCGGCTGTGACCGGGTGGACGGTGGCGCTGAACTGCGGTGGGGATTCGGCCGAAACGCGTGGCGGCTCGGCAGGGGTGCGCGGCGGCTCGGCGGGAGCGCACTGCACGAGCGCGAGACCGACCGCGATCGTTCCCGCCAGCACGCCGACCGACCGACGCCTGGCGAACGGCGGATCGCGACGAGTCCGCATCGCTGGCTCCTCACCGGCACCAGATGCGCACCCGCGCACCAGTGACCTCGCGGCCCGGACGGGGAAAGCCCAACGCTACCCGCCGACGTCGCCGCGCCGCATTTGCGCACTGCCTGTCTCGCGTTGATCGTTCGGGATTGCATTGTCCACGTTGGCGCCGCCAACATCGCCATGCGGGGACTCGAATCGTTCGGGTTCTCATCGTGCGGTGCGGGTGAGGTCGTTGAGCGTTTCGGTGAAGCCCTGCCAAGCTTTTTCGGTGTCCGGGTTGCGGGAGTGCGGACCGCGGAACCACGCGACGAACTCGGCGACATCCACCAGACTCCAGCGCAGCCGGTAGAGGTCCAGCGCTGCCGCGTCCGGTGTGTGCCCCGTCGTTGCCGTGTAACGGGTGAACGTGGCCGGATCGTCGGAGAGGACCGACAGGTCGCGCTCCGGGATGGCCAAGCCCACGGTGTCCCAGTCGACCAGCGAGTATCCGCCGCTTCCGCGGAGCAGGTTGCCGGGGTGCGGTTCGCCGTGTGTCACGACGTGCTGCGCACCGCGTTGCTGCACCGCGTCGGCCAGGCGGTCGAAGTCGTGGAGACGGGTGCGGATCAGGTCTGCGTTCTCGGCGAGCAGTTCGCGCGCGGGTTCGGCGAACGGTCCGCCCTCCCACGTGCCGCGGAGTTCGTCCATAGTAGACTCCAGGCCGCTGCGCCCCAAAGGGGGCAGCGCGGTGACGGGAGTGGTCTCCGGAGGTGTGCTGCTGTGCAGTTCGGCGAGCAGGTCGAGGACCTGTACTCGCTGCGCGGCTGTCAGCTCCTGGTCGAAGTTGCCTGTTTCCCCTGTGGCGTAGGGAAATACACTCAGCGCGTAGCGGTCGTCCAGTGGCACGACCGGGTCACCGCTGGTGGCACGCAACGGAGCTACCACGAACCGCAGTCCGCGTTCGCGTAGGTTTGCTGCGGTGTTCATCGCTCGTCGCAGGCCGTCGAGGGCCGTCGCGGCATCGCCGCCGCAGTGCTCCTTGTGTTCGAGGTCGGCGACGGTGGCGAACCAGCGCTGGCCGTCGGCGCCGGTGATCTTCCAGTGGTAGTCGCCAAAACCGACCGGGGCGTAAGTCGCGGTCGCCGGGCCGATGCCGAAGTCGCCCAAGGCGTCCAACAAACGTTGTTCCGCCAAGCCATCGGGAAGGTGCTCCATGTTGGAACGTTAGCAACCGGACGGTACCCGGCGCTCAGATTTGCGACGCCGCCGCGTGGGCGTCGAGTTCGGCCAGGGAAAGCCGATGGCGTGGTGGGTGGTCCACGGCGATCTGCCGGGTGACGGTGAGAGCGCTGTCCACGTGCAGCAGTTCGCCCGGCCGCAGCTCGTGCCAGCCGGGGTCCTCGTCCATTCGCTCGCTGGCCACCACGACCGCCGGGAAGTCGGCCAGCTGGGAGCTGCGAGTTCGGATGCGCCCGGCGGAACTGGCGTGGTCCAGGTAGCGGTCGCCGCGCGCGCCACCGGCGGCACGCTCCAGCACGTGCAACTGGTGCGTGTCCGGGTAGCGCAGCGCCCACAGTTCGGTTGGTGTGGTCAGCACCAGGTTGAGCGCGTACACGGGAAGCGAGTCGGCGATCCACCGCGCCGCAGCGGTGATTCCGGGACCAACCGCACCACCGTGGGCGTCGATGTGCTTGGTGATCAGGGCGAAGAACCGTTCGGAATCGGTCTCGCCCTCGACCAGCGCGCGGTAGTCGCCGAGCTCGGCGTCCAACATCGGGAGATCGCCGATCACCCCGTTGTGGGCGAACAATCGGCCGTGCTGCTGGAAGGGGTGGGTGTTGCGCCGCTCCAGCGCACCGGTCGAGGCATAGCGGATGTGCGCGATGAAGGTGACCGACTTGCACTGCTTGGCCTCTTCGGCGAACCGCTGGTCCTCGTAGGCCGCGAGCGGGCACTTGTCCACCTGCGGTGTCCCGTCGGCGCTGAAGGTGCCGAGCCCGGTTCCGTCCGGTTCCCGGCGGCTCTGCCGCGCCAAGCTGTCGGGCGCTTCCAACAACCAGAACGTGGCGTGCACCCGCTTCGGCGCAGCCGACAACCCGAACAACCGGCACATCGCGGCCTCCTCCTCGCCAGCCACCGCAACAGGACGGAGGTACCCGGGTTGGCCGTCGGATAATCCGCAGCCAATGGCCGGATTCGGGTGCTAGAGTCAGGGCCGTGACTGCCGGGTCGGCCTTGAGCCATGCGCGAGGAAGGTACCCGGCCACGTCTTGATCGCCGGGCGGGCTCGTGGCCCGCCGCCCCCGTGGGCTTCGGGAAAGAAGTCTGCGGAGGAGGGAGGTGATCAGATGAGTGCTCCGCATTCCGATTTCGATTCCGCGGCGTGGGACGCCTTCGCGTCCCAGCACGCGTCCGGTGACGTGGTTACCGGGCAGGTCGTTTCGGTCGTCCCGTTCGGTGCTTTCGTCGACGTGGCTGGCGTCCACGGCCTGCTGCACAAGGTCGAGTGGTCGGACGAGCCCGAGGTTGGCGCGGAAATCCGGGTCCGCATCGCTGAGATCGACGCCGAACGCCACCGGATGAGCTTGCGCACCGCGTAGCCGATCGGCCCACCTGGCCGGGGGGGGGGGGGGGGGGGGGTGGGGGGGGGGGGGCCCCCCCGGGGGGGGGGGGGGGGGGGGGGGGGGTGTGGGGGGGGGGGGGGGGGGGGGGGGGGGGGGGGGGGGGGGGGGGGGGGGGGGGGGGGGGGGGGGGGGGGGGGGGGG
>NZ_JALBWV010000020.1 GCF_022678645.1 Saccharopolyspora soli
CCCCCCCCCCCCCCCCCCCCCCCCCCCCCCCCCCCCGCCCCCCCCCCCCCCCCCCCCCCCCCCCCCCCCCCCCCCCCACGACTCGGTGTCAGCCACGCACAACTTCGACGACGTGCGACACGGCGTTGTCGACCTCGATTTCGGCTCGGTCGCCGGAGCGCCGGTCGCGGACCTCGACGACTCCCTTGGTCAGGCCCTTGCCCACCACCAGGATCGTCGGCACGCCGAGGAGTTCGGCATCCGCGAACTTCACGCCGGGCGAGACCGTCCGGTCGTCGAGCATGACCTGCACGCCCGCCGCGTCGAGCTCGGCGGCGATGGCCTCAGCGCGCTCCCGGATGCTCTCGTCCTTGCCCGCGATGACCACGTGCACATCGGCGGGCGCCACCTCGCGCGGCCACACCAAGCCGAGGTCGTCGTGGCTCTGCTCGGCGATCACCGCGACCATCCGCGACACGCCGACGCCGTAGGAACCCATGGTGATCCGCTTCGGCTTGCCGTCCTGGCCGAGCGCGTCCAGCGAGAGCGCGTCGGCGTACTTGCGGCCGAGCTGGAAGATGTGGCCGATCTCGATGCCGCGCGCGGCGACCAGCGTGCCGTGGCCGTCCGGCGACGGGTCGCCCTCGCGGACCTCGGCGGCCTCGATGGTGCCGTCCGGGGTGAAGTCCCGGCCGCACAGCAGGTCCACCACGTGGTGGTCGGTCTTGTCCGCCCCGGTAACCCACGCCGTCCCGGTCACCACGCGCGGGTCGACCAGGTAGCGAACCCCGTTGTCCTGCAACGCCTTCGGACCGATGTAGCCCTTGACCAGGAACGGGTTGGCGGCGAAGTCGGATTCCTCCAGCAACGTCACTTCGGCGGGCGCCACCGAGGCCTCCAGCCGCTTCATGTCGACCTCGCGGTCGCCGGGCACCCCGACCGCCAGCAGGTCCCAGTCCTTGGCACCGGGCTTCCTGGTCTTGACCAGGACGTTCTTCAACGTGTCGGCCGCGCTGAACTTCCGGTCGGTGTTGGCGTTGAGGAAGTCGACCAGCGTTTCGATGGTGGGGGTGTTCGGGGTGTGGTGGACCTCGGCGGGCGCCCGACCCTCGATCGGCTCGGCAGGCGGCGCGGGGGTGATCACGGCCTCGACGTTTGCCGCGAAGTCCGATCCGGTGCTGCGGACGAAGGTGTCCTCGCCGGTCTCGCTCTCAGCGAGGAATTCCTCGGACGCCGAACCGCCCATCGCGCCGGAGGTGGCCGCGACGATCACGTAGCGCAGCCCGACCCGGTTGAAGATGCTGATGTAGGCGTCGCGGTGCAGCTGGTAGGAGGCGGCCAGGCCCGCGTCGTCGAGGTCGAAGGAATAGGAGTCCTTCATGACGAACTCGCGACCGCGCAGGATGCCCGCCCGCGGCCGCTCCTCGTCCCGGTACTTGGTCTGGATCTGGTACAGGATGACCGGGTAGTCCTTGTAGGAGCTGTACTCGCCCTTGACGGTCAGCGCGAACAGCTCCTCGTGCGTCGGACCGAGCAGGTAGTCCGCGCCCTTGCGGTCCTTCAGCCGGAACAGGTTCGGCCCGTACTCGGTCCAGCGGTTGGTCGCCTCGTAGGGCTCCTTGGGCAGCAGCGCGGGGAAGTGGATCTCCTGCGCGCCGATCGCGTTCATCTCCTCGCGCACGATCTCCTCGATCTTGCGCAGCACCCGCAGGCCCAGCGGCAGCCAGGAGTAGATGCCCGGCGCCACCCGGCGCACATAACCGGCGCGAACGAGCAGCTTGTGGCTCGGCACCTCGGCGTCGGCCGGATCCTCGCGCAGGGTACGCAGGAACAACGTCGACATCCTCGTGATCACGGCTGCTCGCTCCTCGTCCGGCAGGATTCGTCAACCGGCAGGGTAGCGACCCGCTCGTGGGCCGCTACCAGCGGATTACCCGCGCTGCCCGGCGGCTGTCGATGCTGGCGCATATCTTCCGGCCCATGGCACTCAGCATTGGCATGGTGACGATCGACTGCGCCGCGCCGCGGGCGTTGGCGGAGTTCTGGACGCGGGCCCTGGGGACTTCGATCGCCGTCGACGTCGGCGATTTCCTGATGCTCGCTCCCAACGAGGAGGCCGGGGTGGCGCTCGGGTTGCAGCGGGTGCCCGAACCCCGCACTGGGAAGAACCGGGTGCACCTGGACATGACCACCACCGATCGGCAGGCCGAGGTCCGTCGGCTCGTCGCGCTCGGCGCCACCGAATTGGGTGAACATGAGGCACCTGGTTTCGCGTGGACCGTGCTCGCGGACCCGGAGGGCAACGAATTCTGCGTCGCGACCGGCCAGTGAGCCGGATGGCCCATTGTCGCACCGCCGCGGGTGCGGTTACCTCGAAGTAGCACGCGCGTCGCGCAGGGGGTGTCGATGTCCGCCAAGCAGGCCCGCGCCGACCACGGCCGGTCGGCCGAACTCGGTCTTCGCCTGCGGTTGTGGGCGCAGGGGGCGATGACCTGGTTCTTCGCCAAGCGCGGCGACGCGATGGCGCGCACGTTGCAGGCCCCGTGGCGGGACGACCCGTACCCGCTCTACGCGCAGCTGCGCGCGCAGGGCCCGCTGGCCCGCAGCAAGCTCGGGGTCGTGGTCGCCACCACCCACCAGCTCTGCGACGAGGTGCTGCGGGACCGCCGGTTCGGGGTGCGCACCAGCGACGGCTCCTACGGAGACCCGACCGCCGCAGCCGTTGACCTGCAGCTTTCGTTGCTGGAACTCGACCCGCCGGACCACTCCCGGTTGCGGCGGCTGGCCGCCCCGGCCTTCCGGCCACGCCGCCTGGAGACCTACCGGGAACGCATCGCGGAGATCGCGCACGAACTGCTGGACCGGGCGGTCGAGCGGGGCGAGTTCGACGTGATCCGGGATTTCGCGGCGCCGCTGCCGATCCGGGTGATCTGCGAACTGCTCAAGCTGCCACCGCTGGACGCCGAGCGGCTGGCGCACCACGGCCGGGTGCTGGCCGGGGCGTTGGACGGCGTCCGCTCGGCTCGTCAGCTTCGGCAGATGCGGGAGTCGTTCGGCGAGCTCGACGCGCTGTTCACCGAGCTGATCGAACAGCGCCGCGCGGAGCCCGGCGAGGACATCGTCAGCGACCTGGTCGCCGCCCTCGACGACGACAAGCTCAGCGGCACCGAACTGGTGCAGATGTGCGACCTGCTGCTGGTCGCGGGTTTCGAGACGACGGTCAACCTGATCGGCAACGGCACCCATGCGCTGCTGAAGCACCCGGATCAGTGGGATCTGCTGCGCGCCGACCCGAACCTGGCCTCGGCGGTGGTCGAGGAGACGCTGCGGTGGGATCCGCCGGTTCAGATGACGATGCGGATCGCGCACGAGGACGTCGAATTGGCCGGACACCGGCTGGGGGCGGACACGGCGGTGCTGATGCTGCTGGCCTCGGCCGGGCGTGATCCGGCGGTGCACGGCGATCCGGACCGGTTCGACATCGCCCGCCCGGACCGCGGGGACCACCTCGCGTTCTCCTCCGGCATCCACTACTGCCTCGGCGCGCCGCTGGCCCGGATGGAAGCCGAGGTCGCGTTCCGCTGCCTGGCCACGCAGCTGCCCGACCTGCGGCGAGCGGGCGCGCCGGTCCCCCGACCGACGTCGATCATCCACGGCCTGTCCGCGCTGCCGGTCACCACCGACCGCACCCTCTCGCCCACCTGACTCTGCTGGCACCGCCGGGGTCGTGAGCGCGAAAACGGGCTCAGGCCGGTTTTCGCACTCACGACTGTTTCAGGTTCCGCTACCCGCACCGCCACGCAAACCACTGCTGAAACAGTCTCTAGGCTGGATGGGTGCTGGTTTTGCTTCCTCCTTCGGAAACCAAAGCTGTCGGTGGCGCTGGGGCTCCGCTGGACCTGGACGGCCTGTCACATCCGGAGTTGACGCCCACCAGGCGGAAGCTGATCGAGGCACTGTCCACTTTGGCCGACGACGTGCCCGCGAGCCTGACCGCGTTGGGTTTGTCGCAGCGCCAGGTGGAGGAGGTCGAGCGCAACGCCGAGCTCTGGGATTCGCCCACCGCTGCGGCGCTTGAGCGCTACACCGGTGTGCTCTACGACGCGCTCGACATCCGGACGCTGTCGGCGGCGGAACGAAGGCGGGCCGATGCCCGGCTAGCGGTCGCATCGGCGCTGTTCGGCCTGGTCCGCGGCACGGATGCGATTCCGGCCTACCGCCTGTCCGGCGGCAACTCGCTGCCCGGTCTGGGCACCCTGCGCAGGGTGTGGCGTCCGGTATTGGAGCCTGTGCTGGTCAAGACCGACGGGCTGCTGGTCGATCTGCGATCCGGCGCGTACGCAGCGCTGGCGAAGATCCCGAACGCCGTAGAGGTGCGGGTGCTGTCCGAGGACCCGACGGGCGAGCGGAAAGTCGTCAGCCACCACAACAAGTCGCACAAGGGGAAGCTGGCACGGGCGCTGGCCCGGTGCGACGACGAGCCCACCTCGGTCGAGGACGTCCTCGACGTCGCCAACGACGCGGGTCTGCGGGTGGAACGCGAGGCCGCCCGCAAGCTCTGCGTCGTCGTCGAAGCCTGACGGCCGATCGCCGGAAAAACCAGTTGCGGCCGGATGCGGTGATTCAGCACACTTCGGTCGACGAGTTGGCACAGCGCAGGAATGAGTGGAGGGAGGTTCGCCGTGGTGACCGTTGCGACGGATGTGCGCGTGCGTTTTCCGCGCGAGAACACCCGAACCCGCATCCCTCCGCCAGCCGCGCGCTGAGACCTGTCTTCGATCTTTTCGTAGCGGCGCAGCTACGCAGAACAGGCTCTGAAAACCGGTGCCCCGGCGGAGGTCTCGCTTGAGGAGCACTCGATCTTGTCTGCGTACGAAGAGTACGACCCTGATTTCATCCGAACCACCAAGCCGAACAAGAACCGCAAGCAGGCGCAGCCGAAACGGCGACGGTTCGATGACGAGCCGATGCGTCGCGGCCGACTCACCGAAGAAGAACGCGAGCGGCTCGCCGCGCTGCGCGACGAACCCGTACCACAACCGCTGCCCGATGATGCCGACCGCTGGTCCACGTGGGACACCGGGGAACGAGGTCCCCGGCCGCACCCGCGTTGGCTGGTGACCGAGTTGGCCGCGGTCGACCACGAATTGGGGGTCCTCAAAACCGGCAAGGAAGCTGACGTGCACCTGCTGCGCCGGTCGATACCCGGCGGGAATTCCTGCCTGCTCGCGGCGAAGCGGTACCGGGACGGCGATCACCGGATGTTCCAGCGCGACGCCGGTTACTTGGAAGGGCGGCGGATGCGCAAGTCCCGAGAAATGCGGGCGATGCGGCAGCGCACCTCGTTCGGCCGCGGCATGATCGCGCAGCAGTGGGCCGTGGCGGAATTCGGCGTGCTGTCGGCGCTGTGGGCGGCCGGTGCCCCGGTTCCCTACCCCGTGCAACGCGTCGGCACCGAGGTGCTGCTGGAATTCCTCGGCACTCCCGACGGCACGGCGGCACCACGCCTCGCGGCGCTGCGGCCCGAGCCGGACGAACTCGACGAACTTTGGTCGCAGCTCGTCGAGGCGCTGGTGGTGTTGGCCGAACAGGGGCTCACCCACGGCGACCTGTCCGCGTACAACGTGCTGGTGCACGAAGGCCAACTGATGTTGATCGATCTGCCGCAGGCAGTCGATCTCGTCGCGAATCCGCAGGGTGTCACCTATCTACGGCGTGATGTGCACAACATCGCGGACTGGTTCCGCGCTCGCGGCGCGGACGAACACCGGACAGACCCGGAGGAACTCACGATCCTCCTTGCAACCGCTGGAAATCTGATGTGACCGCCGTCTCAGAATTTGGCTCCGCACTCGCGTTGCTCTGCGGCGCGAGTGGCGGGCCCCTGCTTTTCCTGTCTCGGTCCGGGATCCCGAAATCATGTGCCAGACCCCTGAAAACCCGCGACAGTGCCGGTTTCGAGGATGGGCCAAGTGGCTGCGCCGCTTAAAAAATCCAGGGATGAGCACTCAGCGCCCAGTCTGCCGGTCGCAGGCCGGACATCGCGGCCCTGCTCGATCGGCTAGACTCGGCGTTGAACCGGTCGGCAAACGACCGACCACCCGCGAGTCGATGGACTCGCGATCCATCCATCGGCGCCGATGCGTCGGGCTCGTCCTCGTGATCGCACGCGGTCTTCCGCGAAGCCTCCCCGTGACGTGCCAACTTCCGGGAGCTCCTTCGTGCCAACCAGTTCCGCCATGCCCGCGCGCCCATCCCGACGGCCGCGCAAACGCCGCACCCAACCGCAGCCGACACCGAAGCGCAGCCTGTTCGACGAGGTCGGCGTCACGGCCGTCGATCCGGCGCCGTTCAGCGAACTCGGCCTGCCCGAACGGCTGGTGCGCGCCCTGGCCGACGACGGGATGGTCGAAGCGTTCCCGATCCAGGCGGCCACCATTCCGGACGCGTTGACCGGCCGCGATGTGCTGGGCCGCGGCCAAACCGGATCCGGCAAGACGCTGGCGTTCGGACTGCCGCTGCTCGCGATGCAACAGTCCAGCGCCCGCCCGTTGCACCCGCGCGGGCTCGTGCTGGTGCCCACCCGCGAACTGGCCGTCCAGGTCACGGACGCCCTCAAACCCCTGGCCAAGACACTCGGCCGGTACGTCCGGGAAGTCGTCGGCGGCACCTCGTTCACGCGGCAAGCCGATACGCTGCGCCGGGGTGTGGACGTCCTGGTCGCGACGCCGGGTCGACTGGCCGACCACGTGCGCCAAGGCACCTGCGTGCTGTCCGAAGTGGAGCGCACCGCAATCGACGAAGCCGACCAGATGGCCGACATGGGATTCCTGCCGCAGGTCCGCGAACTGCTCGACCTGGTGCCCGCCGACGGCCAGCGCCTGCTGTTCTCCGCGACGCTGGACGGCGACGTGGACAAGCTCGTCGAGCGCTACCTGACCAACCCTGTGGTGCACTCGCTGGCGCCTTCGGCGGCCAGTGTGGACAGCATGGAACACCACCAACTCCTGGTGTCCGCAGCGGAAAAACAAGCTGTGCTGGCCCGGATCGCGGCCCGCGAGGGGCGCACGATCATGTTCGTGCGCACCAAGCACCACGCCGACCGGTTAGCGAAGAAGCTGCGCACGGTCGGGATTCGTGCCGGGGCGCTGCACGGCGGCAAAGCGCAGAACGTGCGAACCCGCATCCTCGACGAGTTCAAAGACGGCACGACCGGAACGTTGGTGGCCACCAACGTGGCCGCGCGCGGCATCCATGTCGACGACGTGAGCCTCGTGGTGCACGTCGAGCCACCGGCCGACCCCAAGGACTACCTGCACCGAGCAGGACGCACGGCCCGCGCCGGAGCCGCCGGAACCGTCGTGACGCTCGTCACCGAAGACCAGCGACAGGCATTCCGCACCCTGGCCGCTCAGGCGGGGGTAACGGCCACGACCACCACCGTCAGCCCGGAAGACGCCGAACTCGCCCGCCTGACCGGAGCCCGCGAACCCGATGGCATCGCCATCGCCGAGCCGAAGCGGCGCGAAGCCCCACGCGGTCGCGGCGAAGCGACGCGGAGTCGCGGCGCGAATCAGCAAAGCCGGAGCGCGGAGCGCCCGGGGCACGAAGTGCCCCGGGGCCGCAGAGCGCAAGGGCCGGGGCGCGAGCCCGGCGAACCCCGGAGGGGCCGCAGGCCGCTCCGGGCGGAGCGCGGCAGCGGCGGTCACGACGGCCGACGCGGAGCGGAGGCCGACGGCCGGAGCGCAGCGACGGGCAGCGGAGAGCACAGCGGCCGTGGCGCGCAGCGCCCGTCAGGGCGCGGTGCTCGGGGAAGCCGCGGAGCCCGCAACGGTCGCGACGGGATGCGCCGCGACCGCGCCTAACCCAATCGGTTAGGAGTGAAGGGCACCTTTCACCGAATTAGAGGGTGCGCGGATTGGCTTGCGTGGCGGTGCGGGTAGCGGAACCTCAGAGGTCTTCTCGCTGTGGGATCCCCGACATCATGTATGCCGATACACCACGTCGGGGCTGTCCTCGCGGGGAGAACCCCAGAGGGGTGGGCCGCCGTGAACCCGCGGCGGCGCAAGCTGCGAGGGTGGGAGGAAGCGGCTGACGCCGCTTGCCTGACGACCCCCTCGACATGCCCAATCCGCGCGAGTTCATAGTTGGTAGAAGGTGCCCTTCACTCGGAAAAATCAGGGGTTCTTCAGGGCTGCGACGGGGCCTACGACGATCACCGCCGGGGGTTTGATGTCGTTGGTGCGGACGTCTTCGGCGACCGTCGCGAGGGTGGTGCGCAGGGAGCGCTGGCCGCTGGTGGTGCCTTCCTGGATCACCGCCACCGGGGTGTCCGCTGGACGCCCGTTCTTCACCAGGACCTCAGCGAAGGCTTCGATGCGCTGCACCGCCATGAGCAGTACGAGGGTGCCGCGCAGTCGGGCCAGCGCCGTCCAGTCCACCAAGGACTTTTCGTCGTCGGGCGCGACATGTCCGGAGACGACCACCACCTCGTGTGCCACACCGCGGTGCGTCACCGGCACGTCGGCGACCGCCGGGACGGCGAACGCGCTGGTCACGCCAGGCACGACAGTGACAGGCACGCCCGCTTCGGCGCAGGCCAGCAGCTCCTCGAAGCCCCGGCCGAACACGTACGGATCGCCGCCCTTGAGCCGGGCCACGAACTTGCCCGCCCGCACGTTGTCGATCAGCGTGCGGTTGATGACCTCCTGGTTGGCCGCCCGTCCGTAGGGGATCTTGGACGCGTCGACCACCTCGACGTGCGACCCCAACTCCTCCAGCAACTCGCGCGGCGCCAGGTGATCGGTGATCACCACGTCCGCCTTGGCCAGCAGCCGACGTCCGCGCACCGTGATCAGGTCCGGTGCACCAGGCCCGCCACCGATCAACGCCACCCCCGGCGCCGGTGGCTCCGCGTGCTCGTCGACGACACCGGACTGCAACGCCTCCAGCAGCGCGTCCCGCACCGCCGCGCTCCGCCGCGGCTTGCCGCCCGCGAGCACTCCGAGCAGCAGCCCGTCGTGCTCCGCCACCGCGGGCGTCACCACGCTCCCTTCGGTCGCGCGGTCCGACCGCACGCAGAACACCCGGCGCCGCTGCGCTTCCGCGCCGACCGCGGTGTTCACCGCGTCGTCCGACGCGGCTGCCACCGCGTACCAGGCTCCGTCCAGGTCGCCGTCGCGGTACCCGCGCTGGCTCCAGGTGATCTCCCCGGCGTCGGCTAGCGCCTCCACCGCCGGGGTCGCCGCCGGTGCGATGACCTCGACCGCTGCTCCGGCGCTGATCAGCCGGGGTAGCCGCCGTTGCGCGACGGTGCCCGCGCCGACCACGACGACCCGGCGGCCGGTGAGGTCGAGTCCGGCGAGGTAGTGCTTATCGGATTGAGTGGCCATGTGCGTGTCCGTGTCCGTGCCCGTGACCGTGTCCGGTCGGATCGTCGGGGTGGTGGTGCGGTGTCTGCGGTGCGCCCAGTTTGTCCTCGAAACCCGGCAGCAGCACCCGGTACGCGCAGGTGTCGCAGTTCATCCGGATGTCGCCGTGCAGGGCCTCGTGGTAGCGCTCCACGACGAGGTCGACCAGGGCGTCGCAGTCTCCCAAGTATCCGGCGACGCGGACGTCGATGTCCGGCGCGGCACTCGCGTACTCGCGGGCCTGCGTGACGACGCGCTGCGGCAGCACGCCGTCGAACAGGAAGTACGGGGCGACCACGATCCGCTTCGCCCCGAGTTTGCGGGCACGTTCCAGCCCACCGGGAACGTCCGGCGGTGCCAGGGAGATGAATGCGGTCTCCACCGTGTCGAAACCGCAGGTCTCCTGCAAGAGCCGTGAGACCTTGCACACTTCGGCGTTGGCGTCCGGGTCGGTGGAGCCGCGACCGACGAGCACCACTGCGGTGTCGGCCCACTCGGCGCGCGGCGCCACGGCGTCGATCCGCTCGGCCAACAGGTCCAGCAGGATCGGGTGCGGTCCCAGCGGGCGGCCGAACACGAACGACGTGCCGTGGTGGCGGCGCACTTCCCGTTCCAGCGCCGCCGGGATGTCGCCCTTGCCGTGCCCGGCGGCGACCAGCACCAGTGGCACAGCGGCCATCCGGCGATGTCCCTGCTTGGCAAGCTCGCCCCAGGCTTCGGTGACCGCAGGGGCGGACAGTTCGATGAACCCACCTGCGCTGTCGACACCGGCGGCCGACATCCGACTGTGCAGCCGGTGGAGGAACGCGTGGAACTCCGCCACCCCGTTCTCGTCCACCGTGCCGTGGCCCACGACCAGCAGCGGTTCGGTCACCGGTCACCTCCAGCTTCTGCCCAGTAGAGCAGGGCGTTGATCGCGGCGGCGGCGATGGCCGCGCCACCGCGTTCGGTCAGGGTGCTCACGGCCGGTAGACCGCTGCGGCGCAGCGCGGCTTTGGCGTCGACAGCACCGACGAAGCCGACTGGGACGCCGACGACCAGCGCCGGGTTCAGCCGACCGGCCGCGGCCAGGCGGATCAGCTCGAACAGCGCGGTCGGCGCGTTGCCGATCGCCCACACCGCGCCGTCGGAGTGTTCTTCGGCGGCCAGCCGGATGCCCGCCGCCGAGCGGGTCAGGCCCGTTTCCGCGGCGAGTTCGGCGATACCGGGCCGGTCCAGGCCGATCTCGGTGGGCCGTGCGGTGATACCGGCCGCGACCATGCGCACATCGGTGATAAGCGGTGCATCGTCGAGCAGCGCCGCACGGCCGGTCCGCAGCGCGGCTTCGTCGGCGACGATCTCGCCCGTCCAGCTCGGGTCGGCGGTGGTGTGCACGACGCGCTCGACGACTGCCCTGGTCAGCGGCGGAAACCGGGCGAAATCCGCTCTGCGCCGCATGATCCGGTAGGACTCGGTCTCGATCGGGTGCACATCACGTCTGGAGCTCATACGGGCACCATCTCCCCGCGAGGAATCCCGGCAACACCGTCGCTCATCTGACTTCCGGTTCCTCCCGAGTGGTGAGCTTCCACCACAGCGCCGCGCCGCCCCAGACCGCCAGGAACAGTCCGAGGGTCAGGTAGCCGAGCAGTTCGAACTGATCGCCCAACGCCGCGATCCCGTCCAGGAACGACAATCCGCGCTCAGCCAACAGTCCACATAGGACAACAAAGGCAACTACGACGGCGAGACCGACGGTCAGCGCCGTGGTCGTCACGTTCACCCACAGCCGCCGCAACGGCCGCGCCAACGACCAAGTGTAGGCGCGGGACATCAGCATGCCGTCCACACTGTCCACTGTGCACATTCCGGCGGCGAACAGCAGCGGCAGGCTCAACACCGCGACCGCGGACAGGTGCTCGGTCGGCGACACCATGGCGAGCACGGTGATCTCGGTGGCCGTCTGCATGCCGAGGCCGAACAGCAGGCCGATCCCGAACAGGTGCCAGGAGCGGCCGATGTTGCGCATCCTCCCGCGCAGCAGCCGGGCGAGCAGGCCGCGTCGACCGAGGACGAGTTCGACCTCGGTTTCGTCGACCGCGCCACGCCGAGCTTGGCGCAGCAGCCGCAGGGCATCGCGCAGCACGAACGCGTTGAGCACGGCCAGCGTGCTGAGCACGGCGATCACGATCAGGTCCACGACCGTCGACACCTGCACTCCGGCGTTCTCGGCCCACTGCTGCGCGGCGGGTCCGGCGATGAACGCCACCGCGACCGCGAGGAACAGCACGACGCTGGCGTGCCCCAATGCGAACCACAAGCCCGTCGACACCGGGCGTCGACCGCGCTGCATCAGCAGCCGCGTCGCATCGTCGATCACCGCGACGTGATCGGCGTCGAATCCGTGCCGCAGGCCGAGCAGGTACGCCGTGGTACCTGCGGCGGCCAACCCGCCAACCGCGCTGAACTCGTGCTGTTGCAGCAGGTAGGCACTCCAACCCGCCAAGTGGAGTGCTCCGACCGCGGCCAGCACGACCGCTGCTTTCCGGCGCTCCGCAGCGCCCCAACCGGCGCGCAGCCGGTCCGATTCGGCATCCCAAGACATGGGATCTCCGACCTCCTGGGTTTCCCGCCCGAGGGGCTCGGTGTCCGCACGCCGCGGCGCGGCGCGGGGCCGACGCGCAGTCTCCTGACTCCCGGATCGACGTGGGGCCCCGGCCTTCCAGCTGCTGGCAGCCGTGGCAACGGGTGGGGTCCACTCCCCGGTCACAGTGGCGGGACCGTCCCGGATTCGCACCGGGTTCCTGCACTGTCGGCGGCCGTATCCTTCCCTGCCCCGCAAGCCTTGGTCAACTCGGTGAATTCGATCACGCTCGGAAAGCGGTGGTCCGCCCGCGCAGCGGAGCCTCGGCGAGCGCGGCGATTTCGCGAGAAATCGCCAACTCCGCCGCCCGCACGGACGAGCCCGAGCACTGACTCTTGGCTTGAGCCTTGACGTTTCGAGCCCCATGTCCGCCAGGCGACATGGCGCCCCCAGATCCCCGGATGAGCGGGTTGATCTTTTCCGGGGTCAACCCCAGTGACTCCCCGGCACTCCAGCCTTGAAGCCTTGGAGCGAACGAAACCACGGAGGAACATCGCGCTCGCGGGCGAGCTGCACCGTCCGACCCTTCCACCGATACCCCGGATGGGGGAATGTGGCTCTTTCGCCGCTGTGGTCGGCCAGCGCATTCTTGGGTTACGGCGACCTCAACGGCCTGCCGGAACGCGGGCTGACCAGGACAGGAGGCGACCATGAACGAGACCCATACGATCACGTTGAACCTGCAGGTCGTGGAGGCGGGCGCGAAGACCACCGCCGACGTCGGCTTCACCACTCCGAGCGGTCAGGCGCTGCACGGCCACGGCACCGCGCGACGCCATCCGGACGACCCGGAGGTACCGCAGATCGGCGACGAGATCGCGATCGCGCGCGCCCTGTTCGAACTGGCGCACAAACTGCTCGACAGCGCGGCCCAGGACATCGGCGAACGCCTGCACCGCCGCGTGCACCTACCCGCCTGACGACGTCATGAGCGCGTAGCCCGGCTCCAGCCAGGTTGCGCGCTCACGACTGCGCGGCGAGCACTTCGCGGACCGTTTTCGCCGCCACATCGGCGAGATCGGCAGGCAGTCCTGGGCGGACCCGGACGCGCAGCGGAGCCGGTTCGAGTTGGGGGAGGTCGTCGCGGGCCACGAGTCCTTCCAGGCGCGGCTTCACCGAAGGCAGCAGCGTCACGCCGAGCCCGGCTCGCGCGGCCGCCAGCACCCCGGCCAAATCCGCCGCCTCGCACACCAGATCGGGTTGCCGCCCAAGCGTGGTCACCGCATCGACCGCGAGTCTTCGCATGATGCAGGGCTCGTCGAAAACGACCATCGGCAACGGTTCGTCAGGTCCCGGCGGAACCCAGTCGGGCGCGGCGAACCAGTCCAGCCCGAGGTGACCGGCGTCCCGGCTGCGCCCGCCGGTGGACCGGTCGATCAGCAGCGCGACGTCGATGCTGGCCCGGTCGACCGCATCCGCCAGCCGCGCGGTGCGGTCCAGCCGGAACCGCACTTCGCGCGTGGGCAGGGCCGCCCGCAGCCGGGTCGCCAATTCGGGCAGGAACCGATCGGCGGCGTGCTCGGTGGACCCGAAGACGAGCGTGCGCCGCTCCTCCGCACCCAGGCGGCGCAGCGCCTCGTCGTGCGCGTCGAGAACGCGCCGCGCCTCGGCCAGCAGGGTTTCTCCGTCGGGGGTGAACCGGGCCTGCCGTCCTTCGCGGACGACCAACTTCCGGTCCAGCACCCGCTCCAGCTTGCGCACGTGCTGGCTGACCGCGGACTGGGTCAGGCACAGCGCCGCCGCGGCCCGGTGGAACCCACCACATTCGGCGACCGCGACCAGGCTGCGCAGGGCGACGACGTCCAACACCGCGCTCATGCCGTCAGCATAAACCGATCACAAATCAAAATCGATCGCGATTACTTATCGTCGTTGGACGCGGCTGGTGGCGGGCGACAAGTCTGGAGCCATGAAGAGCGCGAGTTCGATCCCGCTGTCGTTGGCAGTGCCGATCGTGTTCATCTGGGCGAGTGGATTCCCCACCGGAGCGCTGGGCGTTGCCGCTGCGCCGCCGTTCCTGCTGACCGCTGTCCGACTGGCGCTCGCGGCACTGGTGCTCGCGGTGATCGCGCTGTGCTCACGCGCCAGGTGGCCGAGCGCGAAGCTGGTCGGCCACACCGCGATCGGCGGGATCCTCACGTACGGCATGCAGTTCGCTGGTTGCTACGGAGGGCTGAGCGCCGGGGTTCCGGCGTCGGTGACCGCGCTGGTGATCGCGATGAACCCGGTGCTCACCGCGGCGCTCGCCGCATCGCTGCTGCGGGAGCGGCTGAGCCGGATCCGCGTGGTGGGACTCGTCCTCGGCGTGCTCGCGGTGGTCATCACGTTGGGCGACCAGGTCCGTGCCGAGGGGACTCTGAATCCGGGGATCTTCCTCACCTTGCTGGGACTTCTGGGGTTCTCCGCAGGTGGCCTCTACCAGCAGCGGTACTGCGTCGGAGTCGATGTCCGGGCCGGCGGCGCGGTGCAGTCCGCAGCAGCCGCACTGGCCGTCGGCGTGCTCGCGCTGTTCGAACACGGGCACGTCACGCACTGGGCGCAGGCCACGGCAGTGCTGCTGTGGCTGGTTCTGGCGGGGTCGGTGGTCGGGACCGCGTGCTACCTGCGGGCGGTCGCCGTCGGCGGCGCTAGCCGGACGAGCGCGCTGTTCAGCGCCGTGCCGCCGGTCTCCGCACTGCTGGCTTGGCCATTGCTCGGCGAGATCCCGTCGATCGGTGCCTTGATCGGCATCGCGCTCGGCGCGGTGGCGTGCGTGCTCGGCACCCGGTCCGACCCGCTCCGCCAAGCGGATCGCCAGCCCGTGGCAACCTCCTGAGCTACGACTCCAGGTGTGCCAGCCAATCCACAGCCGACTCTCCCAGCCCGCTCACCTGCTCTGATGACGGACGCGGGGCAGTCCTTCGCTGGTGACGAAGTAGAAAACTGGCAGCAGCAGAAACACGCCCAGCGCGATGGCTGGGTGCGTGAACCAGCCAAGCGCGCCGCCGAGTGCGTAACCGATCACGCCAGCGGAAGAACGCAGTCGGCCGTGGCGGATGTAGCGCTCATCATTCCGACTCGTCAGCAGGCCGGGATTGCGGGCGAGATGCGTGTGGACCCACAACCAGCTCGCGCACATGGCTGCGGCGATCAGCGCGTACAGGGCGACGGCGGTTCGCGCGTCCGCGCCGACGGGGTCGGATTGCACGGCTTCGGAGACAACCGCGGTGGGGAAGGCCAGTGCAGCAGTTGTCAGCAGCAGCGTGAGATTGGCTGCGTGCAGACCGCGGTCGACGGTGCGGATGCGCGTGAAGGTCTGGTGGTGGTTCAGCCAGATCACCCCGATGTAGGCGAACGAGGTGACGTATCCGAGGTACACGGGCCACTGATGCCACAGGGCGGGTAGCAATTGGCCGGTGGAGTGCGGTGGGGTGCGCATCTCCAAGGCCAGGATCGTGATGGCGATGGCGAACACCCCGTCGCTGAACGCCTCAACCCTACCGGTGCCCGTGCGGGCAAAACCTTCCTCACCGCGTCGCTCCGATGAGGGGCCGCCGCGCGAGTCGGGATCTGGCGCGTCTGCTGTCATGCCACCTCCGCTTTCGGGTACGTGATCGAAAAGCGGCCCGCCCGCGGGTCTTCTGCACCCACGCTCTCACCGGCGAACCGGTCCTCGCCTAGGACCCGTGCACCATCGAACTCGCCATGCGTGGTCGTATGTCGGCCCGACGATCCCGCCCTCAGCCTGCGTCCGACCCGCGCGATCCGACCAGCTTCCTCCCCCCGACGGCGCGATGCCCTGCGATGTCGCAGGGCATCGCGCCGCGGACCAGCAGGCGGAGTCACTTCTTGGCGAACCCCGCACGCACGTAGTTGACGCCCTGTCCCCAGGCACCTAGGTGCTCGCTGACGATGTCGTTGACGGCGTCATAGGTGTCCACACGGGCCCAGTCACGCTGCAGTTCGGACAGCACGCTCGCGGTGCTGACGGGAACGACGCCCTTCTGGGACATCCGTACGATCGCGGCCTCGTGCGCCGCGGTGCTAGATCCCGCGGAGGCGTCGATGACGGCGAAGACCTCGTAACCCGCCTCGGTCGCGGACAGCGCTGGGAAGGTCAGGCAGACCTCGGTCCACAGACCGGCCATCAACAGGCGGCGCCGACCGGTGGCCTCAACCGCGGCCCGAAAAGCTCCGTCCTGCCACGCGTTGATGTAGGAGCGGTCGATGACCTCGACGTCCGGCAGGGCACGCGTGATCTCCGGGATCACCGGTCCGGCGAAGGTCTCGGCGGCAATGGAGCTCAGCACGGTGGGGACGTTGAACACCTTGGCCGTTTTGACGAGGGTGGCCACGTTGTTCACCAAGGTCTGAGGGTCAGCGCTGCGAGCCCCGAAGATCATCTGGGGCTGGTGGTCGATGAGCACGAGAGCGGTGTCTTCGGGGGTGAACAGGCTGGCGATGGCACTGTCAGGCAGGTCCGGCAGGGTGCTGCTGGCGACCATGGATACCTCTCTGCACGTTTGGAGATTATGCTAGCGACTTTCTTCAAGAAAGTGGCTAGCTGAAATTAACACGCTCGTGTTCCTACATGCAAGCCGCTATCCATTGGTAAGCTGCGGGCATGGCCGCGTACGAGCCTGACTTCTGCCCCCGCTACCACCGGACCGTTGAGATGATCGGCCGCCGGTGGGCCGGGGTGATCCTGCGTGAACTGCTCCGGGGAGCGACGCGCTTCCGGCAGATCGGCGACGCCATCCCCGACATCACCGACAAGCTGCTCTCGGAACGGCTGAAGGGCTTCGAGAGCGAAGGCATCGTCGAACGCCGCGTACTCCCAACCACTCCCGTGACCATCGAGTACCGGCTCACCGAAAAGGGCCGCGCCCTGGAGGCAGCTGTTCGAGAGATCTCGTCGTGGGCAGAGACGTGGCTGCCCGCCGAAGGTGAACCGGATGCGGTTGTGGCCGACGAGAAACGATCCGCTGGCTGACCCGGCGCGCTGATCCCACCTCGCATCGGGCGCTGCAGGCCCTGCGCCGCCGCCGAGCGGTCAGCCCAGCGCCTCCTGGATGCGCTTCCAGGCCGCTAGCACGTGGCGACGCTCGGTCTGCGGCGAGCCGATCGCCAGCCTCAGCACCGTCTTCCCGTCCACTTTGGTGTGCGTCAGGTACAGCTCACCGGCGTCGTTCAGCGACTCCATCAGCCGATATGTCCGGTCGTTGGCGTCCTCGGCGGACAGCTGGGGGAACAGCGGCCGGAAGCAGACCAGCCCCAGCGGATGCGGTTCCAGGAGCTCGAAGCGCGGGTCGTCGCGGACCCAGTCGGCGAACTCCTGCGCGAGTCCCACGCTGCCGCGGATGTGCTCGCGCAGCCCGGCCGCGCCGTACCAGCGCAGCACCGACCACAGCTTCAACGCCCGGAACCGGCGGCCCAGCGGCACCTGCCAATCCCGGTAGTCGATCACTTCGCCCGATGCGGTAGCCGGGTTGCGCAGGTATTCGGGCAGGATCGACAGCGCGTCGATCATGGGCCGCCGGTCGGCCATCCAAAGCACGCTGCAGTCGAAGTTGGTCAGCAGCCACTTGTGCGCGTTGGTGCAGTAGGAGTCGGCGAACTCGGCCACGCCGTCGTTGATCCAGCGCAGCTCCGGGCAAACCGCCGCGACTCCCGCGTACGCCGCGTCCACGTGCAACCAGACGCCGCGCTCCCGGCAAACCTCGCCGACCGCGCGGACCGGGTCGATCGCGGTCGTCGAGGTGGTGCCGATGGTCGCGCACACCAGGGTGGGCACCGCGCCCGCGGCGACGTCGTCGGCGATCAGGGCGTCGAGGTGCCCAGGGTCCATCCCGAGGGTGTTCGGGTCGACGTCGACGATGCGGACGTTGTCCGCGCCGACGCCCACCATCCGGGCCGCCCGCTCCAGGGACGAGTGGGTGTGCTCGGAGACGTAGAGGGTGTGGCGGCGGGTGATCCCCTGGTTGGCGACCTGCCCGTCGCTGACCCGCTGCAATGCCGCGAGGCAGGCGACCAGCGCGGCGCTTGACGCCGAATCCTGGATCACGCCACCGCCGACCGCGTCGGTGCGGAAGTGCTCGGGCAGGCCGAGCAGCTCGGCCAGCCAGTCCACCACGACGGTCTCCAGTTCGGTGCAGGCCGGGCTGGTCGCCCACACCATGCCCTGCACGCCGAGTCCGCTGGAGAGCAGATCGCCGAGGATGGCCGGGCCGCTGGCGTTCGCCGGGAAGTAGGCGAAGAAGTTCGGGTGCTGCCAGTGCGTGACACCCGGCACCAGCACCGATTCGAGGTCGCTGAGCACCCGCTCGAACGGCTCCCCCTGCTCCGGCGGGTGCGCCGGGAGCTGCGCCCGGACCTGTCCCGGCCGCACCTGGGACCGCACGGGATGGGACTCGATACCGGCGTAGTAGTCGGCGATCCAGTCGACGACCTGCTTGCCGAACTCCCGGAACTCCTCCGGCGACATGTGCCCGCTCATCACCCCCAGCGTCGCACGACCCACCACCCAAAACCAGAACCCCCGCTCGGGGTGACGCCAACCGGAGCGAAGGACACCTTCGACCGACATACCCGGTCAAAGGTGCCCTTCACTCCTCACCTGAACGGGGTCGTGAGTGGGTAGCCGGGTTGGAGGCCGGTTGTGCACTCACGAGCGGTGGTGGATTTGCGGGGGTAGCAGGTCGATGGCGTCGGCTGGGCAGATCTCTACGCACTCCCCGCAGGTCGTGCACTTCTCGGCCAGGACCACCGGGCGGCCCGGACCGGGGCGCAGGGCGTGTTCCGGGCAGGTCAGCAGGCAGGCTCCGCAGGCCGTGCAGGCCGCCGAGATCACCAGCGGATCAGGGGGCATCCGTGGCCATCCACCGGTAGCCCCGCGGCGTCACCATCCGGTGACAGACCACAGTGGACTGCGACGATCCGACGAGGACCGTGGTGAACATGTCCACCTCGGCCGGGTCGAATTCCCCGATCGGGGCGCACCACACCCGCTGACCGGCGCGGCTGGCCTGGCGCACCGCGCCGACCGGGGTGGTCGCCGGGCGGTGCTCGGCCAGGATCTCCAGGGCGCGGCCGAGTTGCCAGTCCCGCTGCGCGGAACGCGGGTTGTAGAAGCACACCACCAGATCACCCTCGGCAGCGGCCCGAACGCGGCACTCGATGACCTCCCACGGCGTGTGCAGGTCGGACAGGCTGATCAGCGCGTGGTCGTGCCCGAGCGGCGCACCCAGCAGGGCAGACGCCGCCAGCGCCGCGGTCACGCCGGGCACGCCGACGACCTCGATGTCCACGTCGGCCCGCTCCAACGCCGGGCTCGCCATCGCGTACACCCCGGCGTCGCCGGAGCCGATCAACGCCACCGCGCGACCCTCACGGGCCAGCGCCACCGCTTCGGCGGCACGGGCTTCCTCGGCGCCGAGCCCGGTGGCTCGCACTTCGGTGCCGGGTCGCAGCAGGTGCCCGACCTGGTCGAGGTACTGGTCCAGGCCGACCACGACGGAGGCGCGGCGCAGCTCGGCATCCGCGCGCGGCGTGCGCAGGTCGGCTGCTCCCGGCCCGATGCCGACGATCGCCAGCCGCCCGCGGGGCCGGATGCGAGCCGCCGCGACGGTCACGTTGTCGCCCTTGATCTTGGGCGCGACCAGCTCGACCGGCGCCCCGTGGGCCAGTTCGCCAGCCGCGTGCAGCGCTGCGGCTTCCGCGACGCTGGGCGTGCCGACCTCGGCGCGCACCACTTCGCTCGGGTTGGGGACCTCGATATCAGCCAATGTCTGCGCCGGGTAGGTCAGCAGCGCCAGCTCCTCGGCCCCGCCGGAGTGCCAGAAGCCCAGGTCCTGCACGGCTTCCAGGATGCCGTCCTCGTCTGCCTTGAGGTCGACGCTGGCGACCGCGCGGATCGCCCGCGGGTCCAGGCCGTGCTCGCGGTCCAGCCGGGCGATCGTCTCGGTCACGGCGGTGCGCGATACGCCACGCGCGGATCCGACGCCCACCACCAGGGTGCGCGGGATGAGCCGCAGCGTCCGCTCCTCTTCCTCCGCCGGTCGCCGATCGTCGATCACGACCGTCCACAGTGGCATCTCGACGTCCGGGGCGACGTTGTCCGGAAGCGCGGGGAGCGGGAAGCCGTGCGGGTTGACCAGGCGGACCGGCAGGCCGTCGAGGATCGCGACGCCGCAGGCCGCCAGGTCACCGTCCACAGTGGCGTCGAGCTGGTCGGCGAGCTCGTCCAGCGGGGTGGTGCCGGTGCTGTCGGTGGCGGTGGTGACCACCGGTTGGCAGCCGAGCACGTCGGCGACCTGCTCGGCGAGCGCGTTCGCACCGCCCGCGTGGCCGCCGACCAGCGCGATCGCGAAGCGGCGCGCCTCGTCCACGCAGACCACGCCTGGGTCGGTGTGCTTGTCCCGCAGCAGCGGCGCGACCAGGCGCACCGCCGCGCCGCTGGCCAGGAAGAACACCGCCGCATCCAGGTGGTCCCACAGGCGGCGCACGGCCGAGCCGATCGGGCCGTCGGCGACCACCGCGTCCGGCCCCAGCCGTCCGGCCAGCTCGGCGGCGGCCCGCCGCCCCGCCGCGGTCACCGCGAACAGACCGATCACTGCAACTCTCCTACCTCGTCGACTCTTCTCGCACGCCGCTGATTCCGGCGAGCGCGTGCGCCGGGCCGGGTCGAATCACGATCCCGGCGAAATCGCCAAACCACCCTAACGCCACGCCAGGCCGTGCCAGTCCCAGGCGAAGCCCACCGGCACACCGCACTCCCGACTTCAGTCCCGATACCGCGCGACACCCGACCACAGCGCGTGACCCCACCCACCTGGAGGGCGAGGACGTGCAGGCCCTCACTCCGGAAGCCGGGCGTTGGGGTCACCGCGGCTTCTTGTAGCCCGAAATCAGGACCACCGGGTTGGCCGCCTCCAAACGGGCGGCGCCGTCGGGCAGTTCCGCCAGCCGGGCAGCCGACAGTTGCACTCCGTCGAGCTCGTAGTCCGCCGCGCGCAGCGCGTCGCGGGTGGGCGCGACCCGATCCAGCGCCGCCAGCGCCACCACGATGCGGGTGGCTCCCGCGTGCGCGCACGCGGTGACGACCTCGGTGCCGCCGCCACCGACGAAGATCGCGTCGGGCCTGGGCAGGTTGCGCAGCGCTTGCGGCGCGGCCCCCTCCTCGATCCGCACATCCACGCCGTGGCTGGCCGCGTTGGTGATCAGCCGCACCACCTGCGCCTCGTCGGACTCGACCGCGATCGTCGCCGCGCCCATCCGGGCGCATTCCACCGCGACCGAACCGGAGCCCGCGCCGACGTCCCAGACCAGCGTGCCCGGCCGGGGCGCGAGCTTGGCCAGCGCCACCGCCCGCACCTCCGCCTTGGTGATCATGCCGTCTCGGTGCGAGAACTCGTCCTCGGACAGCGCCCAACCGCTGGCCGGGGGCACCGGCTCGCCACCGGCGATCCAGCCGCGGTGCGGCACGTCGTCGAGTTCCGCCAGGCACAGCACGATGTTCGGCTCGTGCCAGCTGCGCTTCGCCGCCTCGGCCGGTTCGACGGTGACCACCGACTCGTTCGGCCCGCCGAGGTCCTCGGCGACGATCATGGTGCGCCGCCAACCTTCCAGCCCGGAGCCGATCTGGGCCGGGCCCGCCTTCGGCGCGGTCAGCACCACCACGGCCGGTCGCGCCCGGCAGACGTTGATCGCCTGGGTGAGGTCGCGGCCGTGCGCGCTGACCACCACCACGTCGTCCCAGGAGCGGCCGACGCGCGCCATCAGCTGCTGCACGCTGGAGGTCGAGGGCAGCACCGTGCACCGGATGCCGCGTTCGCGCAGCGCGCGGACCGCGCCGAAGAAGCCGGGATCGCCGGAGGCCAGCACCACGCCGCACTCCTCGCCGGACAGCGCGGACAGCGCGTTGAGCGCGGGTTCCAGCGGCCCCAGTTCGAGCTTGCGCGCGTGCTCCGGCGCATGGGCTTCGAGGTGCCGCTTGCCGCCCACCACGAGCCGCGCCGCCTCCAGCACTTCGGCGCTGCCCTTCGGCAGGTCGCCACCATCGACCCCGATCACCGTGACTGCCACTTCACCCACCTCGCCTCGGTGGCCGCCACCACGTGTTCGCCCTGGAAGTCCACCATCGCGACCCGAACACGCAGCCGACGGCCGCATTCCTCGCTGAACCGCTCCAATACTGCTGCCACCTGCTCGCACAGCCGGTGCGCACACGCCGTGAGCAGCCCACTGCGCTGCCAGAGTTCGTAGGCCCGGCGGGCGGTCGCGGCCTGTGCGATCTCGGCGACCTGCGCCGGGTCCCCGCCGAACTCGGCGGTCAGCCGGCCGAGCAGCGCGGTGTCCACTTTGGATCTCGTGTAGTGCGTCATCACGACGCCGGAGGCCAGCTTGGTCAGCTTCCCGATCATGCCGATGAACACGACCTCGTCCAACCCGTGTTCGACAGCGCGCCGCAGGGCCGCACCGGTGAAGTCGCCGACCTCGATGAACGCCACCTCGGGTTCGTCCGGCAGCAGCCGCATCGCGGCCTTCTCGGTGCGTCCGCCGGTGGACAGCACCGCGACCCGGCCGCCCTGCGCGGCGAGCACGGATACTGCCTGCTCGACGCTGGACCGCCACGACGCGGTGGAGAACGGCCGCACGATGCCGGTGGTGCCGAGGATCGAGATGCCGCCGAAGATGCCCAACCGCCGGTTGGTGGTCTTGTAGGCCATCTTCTCGCCGCCGGGCACGGTGATCGTGACATCCGCGCCGCGCTCGCCGAGCGCTTCGCGCACCGCGGTGGTGATCATCTCGCGGGGCACCGGGTTGATGGCCGGACCGCCCACCTCCAGGCCGAGGCCCGGCTTGGTCACGACGCCGACCCCCTCGCCGCCGTGCAGCACGACCTCGCCGTCCTCGCGGGCGGTGACCGCGACGGTCAGCCGCGCGCCGTGCGTGACGTCGGGATCGTCGCCCGCGTCCTTGACGACGACGGCCGTCGCGGGCTCGACCCACCCGGAATCCACCTGGAAGCGGCGGTACCGGCCATCCGGGAACGGAATGTCCACTGTGGCCGGGAGCAGTCCGGTGGCCAACAGCTCGGCGGCCGCCCTTGCCGCCGCGGCCGAGCACGCGCCGGTGGTGAACCCGGTGCGCAGCGCCTTGGGCCGGACCTTCGCGGTGCGCGGCAGATCCGGCTCGCGCAACGGCGGCTGCGCCTCGTTACTCGCCCTGCTCATCCGGCTTCGCCGCGGACTTGCGCTTCGCGGTCGGCTTCGCCTTCGGGGCTGCCGCCCGCTTCGCCGTTGACTTCGTCGCCGCCGTGTTCTTGGCCCGCTTCGCGGGAGCCGCCTTCGCGGTGGCTCGGGCGGTCGTGGTGCGCGCCGCCGAGGTCCGCCTCGGCTTCGCCTCCTCGACGCTCTCCTCGACCGGAGGCTGAGCGGTGCTTTCGGCCGCCTCATCCGGGCGAGAATCCGGTTCAACCGCCGCGACGGCACCTTCGGGGCGGGAGTCGCCCGGAACCGGCATCGCGTCGTCGGCGAACAGCTGCGACTGCGCCGCGTCGACCCTGCGGACTGGGATCGAGCGGTTCGCCGTGTTCCGCGTCGCTGCTCGCGCGCTCTCCTGCCAGTCGCGCACCGCCCACCAGGCGACGTCGGAATCACGCAACTGGGCGCCTTCTCCCGAGTCGTCGGTGCGGGGGTTGCCGATCCGACGGCGCGGGATGGTCGGCCGCTCGGCCCGCAACGCGCGGCGCGCGGCCGGGTCGGCACGGCGGTAGGTGTGGAAGTGCCCGGCGTGGTACAGGTGCGAGCGGGTGCCGCCGCTGTTGAGCCCCTTGCCGACGATGAACAGCGTGTGCCGCCACAACTTGTGCTTCTTGACGGTCTTCTCCAGTTCGGCGAGCGTGGTGCGCAGCAGCAGTTCGTCGGGCCAGGTGACCTTGTAGGCCACCAGGACCGGGGTGTCGTCGGGGTAGCCGCCAGCACGCAGTTCCTCGACGAGCTGACCGGTGCGCGCGGCGGAGAGGAACAGCGCCATCGTGGTGCCGTGCTTGGCGAACTCGCGCACCTTCTCACCTTCGGGCATCGGCGTCTTGCCACCCTCCAGCCGGGTCAGCACCAGCGACTGGGCGACCTCCGGCACGGTGAGCTCCCGCCCGACGGCGGCCGCAGCCGCCGAGAACGCTGGAACGCCGGGCACGATCTCGACTTCCAGGTTCATCCGCGCGCACGCGTCGTACTGCTCCTGGACCGCGCCCCACAGCGACGGGTCGCCGGAGTGCACGCGGGCGACCTTGAGCTTGTCCCGTTCGGCCCGCCGGTAGATCTCCAGTGCCTGCTCGTGGGTCAGCCGGGAGGAGTCGACCAGTTCGGCGTCGCTGCGCGCGTGTTCCTGGATGCATTCCGGGGCGACCAGGCTCGCGGCCCACACCACGACATCGGCTTCGGCGATGCGCCGGGCGCCGCGGACCGTGATCAGGTCGGCCGCGCCGGGTCCGGCACCGATGAACGAAATCCGGCCAGTCACCATTGCTCTCCTCTTCCGCCACGGCGTGGCAGCACCACCACAGTGGACAAGTAGGGCGCATCGTCCACTTCAGACACATCGGACAGTGGCAACACCCGCGCGTCCGGCGTGCCCAGGTGCTCGGCGTAGACCGAGCGCTCCAGGGCTCCGCTTTCGACGATCGCGTCGCGCAGCTCGCCGAGCCGCCGACCACCTTTGTAGGCAACGACCGTACCGCGTGCGCGCAACGCCTCCCGCAGCACCGTCACGTCCCGCATCGCGGGTATCACGGTCAGTGATTCCGCACCTTCGACCAGCGCTATCCCGGCCTGCGCGGCAGTCGCCTGCATGGCGGTGATCCCCGGCACGGTGGCCAGTTCAACCTCGGGCAACAACTCGACAACGGTTGCCGCGAGATAGCTGAAGGTCGAATAGACCGCGGGATCTCCGAGCGTGGCGAAAACCACGCTGCCACCGTCCTCGCGCAACCGCTTCGCAACCACTTCGGCGGCGTCGTCCCAGTGCCTGCGCCGCCGGTCCTGCGGGCCGTCGACCGGATCGGCCAAGGCGAACACCAGTCGCCGCACGCGCTCGTCGTCCCCCAGGTGCGCTCGGACGACGGCTTCCGCGCGGCCCTGCTCATCAGCGGACAGCACCGGCACGAACACCGTGCCAGCCGCACGGATCTCGCGCAGTGCGGCCAAAGTCAGCATCTCCGGATCGCCGGGGCCGACCCCGACACCGACGAGTCTCATCACGCGCACCTCGCCACGAACCGTTCGACCGCGCCGGGTTGACCGGCCGGATGGGTGTGCAGGTAGGAGGCGTGCACGCCGCCTTCGACATATCCCTCGGCGCGGTGCCCGCCACCATCGCCGCGCCAGTGCCACGCGGGCTGCAGCCCCTGCTCGGGTGCCAAGACGGTGCGGTGGAATTCGTGCCCGCGCACGCGTGCTCCTGCCGCGAAGAGGACTGAATCGGCGGCGGACACGGCGTCGCGGTAACCGAGCGTCAGCCGCGGCGCCATCTCCGCCCGCGCCTTGAGCACGCCGCACAACGGGTGCCCGTCCAGTTCCTCGGCCAGGTACAGCAGTCCGCCGCACTCCGCGTGGATCGGCGCTCCACGGCTGGCCAACGCCGTGATCTCCTTGCACAGCGCGGAATTCGCGGACAGCTCGGCGACGTGCTGTTCGGGGAAGCCGCCCGGCAGCACCAGCCCGGCGGTGCGTTCCGGCAGCCGCTCGTCGCGCAACGGGTCGAGCACCGCGACTTCGGCACCGGCCGCTTCGAGCAATTCGACGTGCTCCGCGTAGGCGAAGGTGAACGCGCGCCCGCCCGCCACCGCGACGACCGGGTTCGCCTGCGGCTCGACCTCGTCGCGCGGATCCCAGACCGGACCGGGCAGTTCGGGAGCCGAGCCGGCGAGTCGGACGACCGCGTCGAGATCGACCGACCGGGCGACGATGTCAGCCATCCTGTCGACGGCACGAGTGGCCTCGTCGCCGTGCTCGGCGGCGGTGACGAGACCGAGGTGCCGGGATGGCACGGCGAGGTCGTCGGTGCGCGGGATGACGCCGAGAACCGGAAGGCCCGCGTGTTCCGCCGCGTCGCGGAGCACCTGCTCGTGCCGCTGGGAACCGACCCGGTTGAGGATCACGCCGCTGACCCGGATTTCCGGACGGTAGCTGCGAAAACCGTGCAGCAGTGCGGCGAGGCTGTGGCTTTGCCCGGTGGCGTCGACGACCAGCAGCACCGGTGCGTGCAGCAGCTGCGCGACATGCGCGGTGGATCCGAAGGCGATCTCACCGCCGGGTCCGATGCGCCCGTCGAACAGCCCCATCACACCTTCCACAATGGCCAGATCGGCGCCCGTGGCGCCGTGCCGGAACAGCGCGGCGACGCGTTCTTCGCCGACCAGCACGGGATCGAGGTTGCGGGCCGGGCGGCCAGCGGCGAGCCGGTGGTAGCCGGGGTCGATGTAGTCCGGGCCGACCTTGCCGGGCGCGACGGCGGTCCCCCGGCGCCGCAGCGCGCCGAGCAGCCCGGTCACCACAGTCGTCTTCCCCTGCCCGGACGCGGGCGCCGCGACGATCAACCGCGGGTACCCGATCGGGTGCGCAGTGAAGGGCACCTTTGACCGACTATGCCGGTCGAAGGTGCCCTTCACTCCGGGATCACCCGTTACCACTCGATGCCCTTTTGGCCTTTTTGGCCGGTGTCCATTGGGTGTTTGATCTTGGTGGTTTGCATGACCAGGTCGGCGGCGTTGATCAGTGGTTGTGGGGCGTGGCGGCCGGTGATCACGACGTGCTGGTGTCCTGGGCGGTTGCGCAGGGTTTCGACGACTTCCTCGACGTCTACCCAGCCCCAGTGCAGGGGGTAGCTGAACTCGTCCAGCACGTAGAGGCCGTGGCGCTGTTCGCCGATCCGGCGGGCGATCTCCCGCCAGCCCTCCAGGGCCGCGGCGGCGTGGTCGTCCTCGGTGCCCTTCTTGCGGGCCCACGACCAGCCCTCGCCCATCTTGTGCCACTCGACCGGGCCACCCTCGCCGGTCTCGTCGTGCAGCCGCCCCAAGGCGCGGAACGCCGCCTCCTCGCCGACCCGCCACTTGGCGGACTTGACGAACTGGAACACGCCGATCGACCAACCCTGGTTCCAGCCGCGCAGCGCCAGCCCGAACGCCGCGGTCGACTTGCCCTTCATCTCGCCGGTGTGCACCACGACCAGCGGTCGGTTGCGGCGCTGGCGGGTGGTCAGGCCGTCTTCCGGCACTGTCGACGGCTGTCCTTGAGGCATGTCCCGACCCTAACCAACGCCCTCGTGAGCAGCGGTGGCCGTCCTTGCGACCGGTTCCGCTACCCGCACCTCCACGCAAACCACCTCTGAAACAGTCTTCCGGACGCTGAGGGTGGTCAACTTCACTGCGGGCTGGATCGGTGCGGTCGGCGAACATAGACGGGCGTCCCAATTCCACTGGAGCCGCCTGATGCCGACCAGACCACCGCTGCTGCTGTCCTTCGCCACGCTGATCTCCAACTTCGACCGCTTCGCGGTCACACCGATGCTGGTGCTGATCGCGCTCGGCCTGCACGTGCCGCTGGCCGCCGTGGTAACCGCCGCCAGCGGCTACTTCCTCGCCTACGGCCTTTCCCAGCCGCTGTGGGGACTGCTGTCGGACCGCTACGGCCGCCTGCCGGTCATGCGCGGCACGCTGATCGGCGCGGCGGTGGCGGGCCTCGTGTCCGCGCTGGCGCCGAACCTGCCGGTGCTGATCGCGGCCCGGGTGATCGCCGGTGCCTGCATGGGCGCTGTCGTTCCCGCGTCGCTGACCTACGTTGGCGACACGGTGCCGCAGCAACACCGCCAAGGGGCGCTGTCGGACCTGATGGCGGCCTCAGCACTGGGTACCGGCCTGGCGACCGCGGTCGGCGGACTCCTGGCGGGTCTGGTGGACTGGCGTTCGGTTTTCGCGCTTCCGGCGATCTGCGCCGCGGGGTGCGCGGTCCTGCTCCGCAGGCTGTCGGAGCCGGAGCGCGCCCAGGCCGAAGGCGTGCGCAAGAACCTGATGGCGGTGTTGACCAACCGTTGGGCGTTGCTGGTCTTCGGGTTGGTCTTCGTCGAGGGCGCCGTGCTGCTGGGCACCATGACCTTCCTCGCCACCGCCCTGGTGCACGAAGGCGTCGATGTCGTCGTGGCCGGTTTTGCCACCGCTACCTACGGCATCGGGGTGTGGGTGTCGTCCCGGCTGGTCAAGACGCTGGGGCGGTCGCTGGCGGTCTGGCAGCTGATCGCGATCGGCGGCACCGCGATGTCGCTCGGCTACCTGGTCGTGACCGCCGACGCCAACATCGTGACGGTGGTGATCACGGCACTGCTGCTCGGCGGCGGCTGGTCGTTCATGCACTCGTCGTTGCAGACCTGGGTCACCTCAGTGGCGCCGGAGGCCAGGGGCACGGCCGTGGCGCTGTTCGCCTCGGCGCTGTTCCTCGGTAGCGCGATCGCCTCGGCGGCCGCCGGTCCGTTCGCCGAGCGCGGCTCGTTCACGCTGGTGTTCGGCGTCGCCGCGGGCGTTGCGGTGCCCCTGGTGATCGCGGCTGCCGTCTGCCGCCACCGGTACCAGCGCCGCACCCTGGTAGCTGGATGATGCGTGCCGACCCGCCAGGCCAATCCACTGTGGACGATCATCTGGAAGCCCAGTCGGGGCCATTGCGTGACACGCGTCCTGGAAAACCGTCTTCCGCTGGTCAACTGGTGCAAGAACGGCGGGGGACGGCGGCTTGGAAACCCGAAAAAGAGCCCCCGCACTCAACCGGCCTGGGGGTCGCTGGGAGCGCGGGGGCACTTTGGAAGTCCACCCCTGGGGGTCAGGTGGACGGCAGTCACCGTACCAATCAGTAGGCTGGTTCTGTACTCGCAACGTCCGATCTCGTAACCAAAACGAAATCAAGCGGCGCGCGGCCGATCGGCCTGGACAGCGCGTACCACTCCGGCCACGTTGTCCGCCGAGAGCTCCGCCAAACGCAGGCAGGGACCGCCCAGTGCGGCGGCCAGCCGGACGGCCAACCCGAGCCGAACCGGACCATCTTCGCAATCCACCACAACAGACGCCACGTTCGTTTCAGCGAGCAGCCCCGCCGACCGCAGTGCGTCGTCGACCGCACGCTGCGCCCGAAGCCGTCCGACGACTTCGGAATCCACCGGAACAGTGGCCTTTCCATCGGTCAGCAGCACCACCAACGCCCGACGCTGCGGATCCCGCACCCGCTCGCGTTGCACCACTCGACGCACCCGCAACAGCCCGTCGGCGAGCGGTGTGCGACCGCCGGTGCGCAGCTGGCGCATCCGCGCAACAGCAATGTCCACAGAGGACGTAGGCGGCAACGCGAGCTCCGCGGAGTCACCGCGGAAGGTGATCACGCCGACCTTGTCGCGCCGCTGGTACGCATCGCGCAGCAGGGACACCACCGCGCCGCTGACCGCCGACATCCGCTGGCGGGCGGCCATCGACCCGGACGCGTCCACCGCGAACAGCACCAGGTTCCCCTCGCGCCCTTCCCGCACGGCCCGCCGCAGGTCATCCCGCCGCAGCAGCAAGCCGGGACCGCTGCGCCCACGCGCGATCTGCCGCGGAGCCGCCGCGGCCAAGGTGGCCGACAGGTGCACACCATGACCATCCACAGTGGACGAACGCGTCACCCGGCCGCTACGCGTCCGGGACCGCGACCGCCGTCCCGGCGTGCCCTCGCCGAGCCCCGACACCTCCAGCAACCGCGCCCGGAACGCGGGCGCTGGCGCGCCCGCTGGACGCTCCGCGGGCGCGCGGCCGTCGCTGCGTTCCTCCGCGCCGTCCGATCCTCCGGAAGGCTCCGTCGGCCCCTCCGGCGGCGCACCGCCGCCATCCGGGCCCTCCGGAGGCTCGTCGTCCCCGTCGTCGGCGTGCTCCGCCGCCTCCGCCAGGGCCTGTTGCAGCTGGTCTTCGGCCATGCCGGGCTCGTCGAACGGGTCGCGGCGGCGCCGGTGCGGTAGGGCGAGCCGGGCGGCCGCTTCGACATCCGATTCGGCGACCGCGTCCGCACCGCGCCATGCGGCATGTGCAACGGCAGTGCGCGCCAACACCAGGTCCGCGCGCATGCCGTCGACGTCGAATGCCGCGCACAGCGCGGAAATCCGGCGCAGTTCGGCGTCCGGCAGGAGCACCGAGCCGACCCGGCTGCTCGCGGCCGAGATCCGCGCTGCCAGTTCGGCGTCGGCCTCGGCCCATCGCGCGGCGAACCCGGCCGGATCCGCTTCGAAGGCCAACCGCCGCCGCACCACCTCTGTCCTGGTCCCGACCTCGCGGGACGCCGCGACGTGCACGGTGAGCCCGAACCGGTCGAGCAGTTGCGGCCGCAGCTCGCCCTCCTCCGGATTCATGGTGCCCACCAACAGGAACGACGCCGCGTGCGACACCGAGACGCCCTCCCGCTCGACGTGCGCGCGCCCCATCGCCGCCGCGTCCAGCAGCAGGTCCACGAGGTGGTCGTGCAGCAGGTTCACCTCGTCGACGTAGAGCACCCCGCGGTGCGCGGCGGCGAGCAGGCCCGGTTGGAAGGCGCGGACTCCTTCGGTCAAGGCGCGTTCCAGGTCCAGCGAGCCGATCAGGCGGTCCTCGGTCGCGCCTACCGGGAGTTCGACGAGCTGAGCGGGCCGTTGCGTCGCGGCGGAGTCGTGCGGGCCATCCGGGCACTGCGGGTCGGGATCACGAGGCGCACACCCGAAACGGCAGTCCGCCACCACTTCCAGCGGTGGCAGCAGCGACGCCAGAGCACGCACCACGGTCGATTTCGCGGTGCCCTTCTCCCCTCGGACCAGCACCCCGCCGATACGCGGGTGCACGGCGTTGAGCAGCAGCGCGAGCCGGAGGTCGTCGTGGCCCACGACGGCGGAGAAGGGGAAGCGCGGGGCAGCGGTCATGCCTGGAGTTCCTTCCTCGGGGTTCGGACGCCCCGGTGGCGGGAACAAGGGGCCGCAGTGTCCTGACTCCCGGATCACCGCTGTCCTCCGGCCTTCCCAGGTCACCCCGGTGGCTCGCGGGGGAGGACAGCTCCCCGGTCACAGTGGCGCCGACCGTGCCGGATTCCCACCGGCTTCCTGGCGCACCCCTTGCGTTCGGATCAACGTGCATCGTCGCAGAACACGATCAGCGGACCAACCGGCCGGCACGTGATTAAGCCCCCGTTCCGGAAGGCGCTCCGCGCATGCGGGCCCTGGAGCCGCTTCGGGCGGAGTTGCCGATTTAGCGCGAAATCGGCCCGCGCACAAGGGTCGACGCGGCTCGCGGCGCATGTCGATGTGCGGGATGCCGTCTTCCAGGTATTCGTCGCCGTCTTCGACGAAGCCGAAGGTGCGGTAGAAATCAGCCGCGTAGGTCTGCGCGGCGAGCACGACCGGCGAATGCTGCACTTCCGCGACGGCGGCGCGCATCAGCTTGCGGGCCAGCCCCAGCCCGCGCGCACCCTTCGCGGTGCAGACCCGGCCGATCCGGTAGGTGCCGTCGGGGTCCTCCAGCAGCCGCAGGTAACCCAGCACGTAGCCGTCGGCCGAGTCGATCCAGAAGTGCCGGGTGGTCTCCTCCAGGTCGCGACCGTCCAGCTCCGGGTACGGACACTCCTGCTCGACCACGAACACGTCGACGCGCAGACGCAGCATCCGGTAGAAGTCACCGGCATCCAGGTCTGCCGTGTAAGCGCGGTGGACAGCGGTCGCGAGCGGCTGAAGGGTCACTCTTCCCTGGATACCACAGCCGCGCCGCAAAACCCGCACTCACCAGCACCGGAAGTAGTCAACACCACTCCGGACGGCCACCGGCTACCGCTGCGCCGACAATTCCGCGACGTAACTGGCCAGCCGGGTGTAGACGCCCGGGGTGCCGGGACGACCGCAGCCGGTGCCGTAGGAGACCACGCCGATCAGGCGGCCGTCGGCGACGATCGGCCCCCCGGAGTCCCCTGCGCAGGCGTCGCTACCGCCTTCCGGGACTCCGGCGCAGAACATGCTCCGGGCGTCGAAGTTCGGGTAGGCCGCCCGGCAGGCGTCGTCGGTGTTGATCGGGACGTCCACCGAGCGCAGCGTGTCCGAGGGCGGCCCCGATTCGCTCGTCTTGCCCCAGCCGAAGACCCGAGCCACCGTGCCCGGCTGGTAGGGCGCGGTCTCGTCCGGACCGACCGTGGCCAGCGGGCGCTGCGGCATCGGCGTTCGCAGGGTCAGGACCGCGATGTCGTCGCCGTGCACGTAGTCCTGGTAGTCGGGGTGGGTCCAGATCCGCTCGACCTCGCCGATCACACCTTGGTCGGTGCGCAGGTCGGTGCGCCCCGCGATCGTGCGAACTTCCGCCGGGTTGCGCTGCCCGCCGGTGATCGGATCCACGGTGCAATGCGCGGCCGTGATGACCTTGACCGGGCTGACCAGGGTGCCGCCGCAGAACTGGCGACCGTGGTGATCGGCCAGGGCCACCACCCAGGGTGCGTCATCCGTGGTGGCGTCCGAACCGCCGAGCACCCGTGCTTCGGGCTGTCCTTCGGCACTCGCCGCCACCGGGTGCATCCCGGCCAGCGCCGTCACGGCGCTGGTGACGACCAGTCGCAACAGCGCACCACCGCGAGTCGCTCCGGTCCTGCGATCACTGCCACGCCCCACGTCGCGCCTCCACCTGTATCGGATCTTGCCGACGGCACACCGTAGTCACCCGGATCCAGGAACATCACGAGGCACAACTCACACCAAAGCAGGAAAAAATTTCGTTAAGATGGATTTCAACGGGAAATCTTGCAGAGTAGGTCGCGTTCGGCAACCACTCATCCTTCCCGATCTGAGGCGGACCCGGAGCGCACACAGCGCCCGGGTCAACGACCTGCCCTGAACAGGTGACAGATCTACCCCTGATCAAGTGATCACTGCCGCGTGCCGTCGCGAAGGAGGATTGCTGTGCCCTTGGACCTGACGCCGTTGCCCGCCTTCCTGTTGGCCAGCACGGTGGTCATCCTCACCCCCGGCGTGGACACCTTCCTGCTGCTGCGCGCCTCGCTGACCGCCGGTCGCCGGGCCGGGTTGTGCGCGCTGGCCGGGATCCACACCGCGAGCATCGTGCAGGTGGCACTGGTGATCTCCGGGCTCGGCGCGCTGATCACCAGCCAACCGGCCGTGCTGTCCACGTTGAAGTGGATCGGCGCCGCCTACCTGGGCTACCTCGCCGCGACGATCCTGCGCGGGCTGTGGCTGACCAGGAAGGAATCCGCCGAGGGCGCGCTCACGACGCCCTCTGCCGACCCGGCGAACCCCTACCTGCGCGGGCTGTTGAGCAACCTCACGAACCCGAAGATGCTGCTGTTCAGCCTGGCTTTCCTGCCGCAGTTCGTTGGCACAGCGGCACGACCGGCCCTGCAACTGGTGCTGCTCGGCGCGGTCTTCCTGGTGCTCGCCGCGCTCTGGGAACTCACGATCGTGCTCGGTGCGGCCCGCATCGCCGACCGGCTACAGCACCCCCGCGTCGCGAAGTCGCTGGACGTGATCAGCGCGTCGGCGCTGCTGACCATCTCGGTCGGCCTGGTCGCGAGCTGACACCGCGACGCAGGTCAGCAGCGCCAGCCCGACCAGCACCACCAGCAGCACCGGTGCCGCGACGAAGTTCGCCAGCAGGCTGAACGCGAACGGGGCGCAGAAGCCGACGTAGGCGACCGACCAGAACACCGCGGTCAGCCGGGCCAAAGTGGACGGTGCCGCGATGCGGCCGACCACGGTCAGGCAGAACGTCGCGCAGAACCCGTAACCGGTGCCGAGCAGGAGATCGGCGAACAGCGCCAACCCCGGCTGCGCCCACCACACCGCGATGGCCGCCAACGCGAGCCCGGCGGCCATCGCGAGCAGCCCGACGACGGCCGGTGCCCGCTCACCGCGCCGCGCGACCCGCCGCGCCAGCGGCTGGACGACCGCCCCGAAACCCGGCGTGATCAGCGTCGCGACCCCCGCGTAGACGATCTCGAATCCGGGCAGATCCGCAGTGACCAGACCGGGCAGCACACCGAAGGCCACTGTCGGCCTGACGAAAACCCACGGCGCGACCGGCACCACCAACTGCCGGAACCGCGGATCCCGAATGCCGCTGCCACGCGGCCCGCGCGCAACCTCACGCGGTCGCGTCTCCGGGCACGCCCGCGCGAGCGCCAGGCCCGCGACGCACAGCACCAGATGCGGAAAGTAGGCGTTGACCAGCGGATTCGGCCCCCATTGCGCGATCAGGGCGGAAACCAGGCCGCTCACGCTGAACCCGATCGACAGCAGCACCCCGGCCCGGCGAGCGCCCACGCCGTCCTCGGCCGCGGTGCCGAACGGCGGGTGCGACAGATCGCGGACCCACGCGCTGCCCGCGGCCAGGACCGCGCCCGTGCTCACCCCGCTCAGCAGTCGGCCCACCGCCAACCAAGGCGCGGCGATCACCCCTGCCATCAGCGCGGCTGTTCCCGCCGCGCTGATCACGATGGCGCCGAAGACGACGGGCCGCCGACCGCGCTGATCGGCCAGCGGTCCACCCAGCAGCAGACCGGGCAGCAGCCCGACCACGTAGAGCGCGAACATCCCGGTGGCCGTCCGTTCGGACAGCCCGAGTTCGGCCTGGTACGCCCCGAGCAGCGAGGAAAACTGGTTCGCGCCCCACCCCGCCGCGGTCAGCAGGAACGCCGCCGATAACCACTTGTTCCGCACTGCGTCGTTGTATGCCGGGTGATCTCCTCGCGGCACCAGCCGTTCAGAACTCGTGAACGCGGGCCGTGATTTTCGCCTCGCACCACACCAACCGCGCTTCCGCATCGCGGAACCGAATCCCGCATTCGGCTGAAACCTAGTACGGTATGCCCGGTTTCGCGCTCCCAATCTCAGGCATCTGCGGAAACGCGCGCCACGCCCGCCTTGGCAGGTGTTCGTAGGCTGCGGGTATGGATCTGCGGCGGTTGGCGTCCTTCCTCGCAGTGGCCGAGGAAGGCCACTTCGGGCGCGCCGCCGAACGCCTGTACCGGTCACCGGCTTCGGTCACGGCGCACATCAAGCAGCTGGAGCGCGAACTCGGCACCCGGCTGTTCGATCGCGCCCCTGTCCGGCTCACCCCGGCCGGTGAGCGGTTGGTCCGGCACGCGCGATCACTGCTGGCCGCGGCCGATGCCGCGATCGCGGACGTCGCCGACGTCGGTGCCGCGACCACGCTGCGAGTCGGGATCATGGGCCACGGCTCCGCCGAACTCACCCCCGCGACGGTGCGGGCATTTCAGCGCGCACACCCGGAAATCCCGGTCGAACTCGTCGCGCTGGACTTCACCGAACACGTGTCCGCGCTGGTTCAGCACCGGGTCGACGCGGCCTTCGTGCGGCCCGCCCCGGACGACGACCGGATCACCGTGGAGGTGCTGACCACCGAGCGGCGGATCGTGGTGGTCCCCGCGTCGTGGGAACTCGCCGATGCCCCGGCGGTGCGGCTGGCGGACATCCTCGAACTGCCCTACATCCGCGTCCCGGAGCACACCCCGCGCCAGTTCACCGACTACCTGTACTTCGCCGGAGCACGCGGCGGACTCTCGCCACGTCGCAGCCGTGATCACGGCGTCACCCCGCACGAAGTCCTCGCCGCCGCGGCCGCCGGGCACGGCGCGGGCTCCGCGCTGGAATCCTTCCAGCGCTACTACTCCTGGCCGGGCACGGTGTGCGTACCGGTGCTGGACGCGCCTTGGGAGCACAGCGTGCTGGCCACCCGAGCGGGCGATCGGAACCCGGCAGTGCGCATGTTCCGCTCGCTGGCCACCCGACTGGCCCGGGAACTCGGCCCGCAGTTTCGGCTGGCACCCGCATGACACGGCCGGGGCGCTCCAGCAGCGCCCCGGCCGTTGCGGTTCGGCAAGCTTCAGGACCCCAGTTGTGCCTGGACATCGTCGTGGTACGTGGACACCCTCGTGTAGATGCCCGGCGCGTTCGGCCGGGCGCAGCCGTTGCCGGTGGAGACGATCCCGACCAGCTTGTTCTCGACCACCAGCGGTCCGCCGGAATCACCCTGGCAGCTGTCCACACCGCCTTGCGGGAATCCGGCGCACACCATCGCATCCGCCTTGTACTGCGGATACGCCTTCTGGCACTCCTGATCGCTGACCAGCGGCACCTCGGCCTTCTGCAAGATGTCCGATGCCTGGCCCCCTTCGGCAGTGGCACCCCAACCGAGCACCGTGGAGGTCTTCCCGGCCTGGTACAGCGCACCGTCGTCCTTGGACGCCACCGCCAGCGGCTCCTGCGGCAGTTGCTGGTCCAGGGTCAACACGGCGACATCAGCGCCGCTGTTGGCGTTCTGGTAGGCCGGGTGCACCCAGATGCCGGTCACCTTGGCGATCTTGCCGTCGGTGGCCTGCTTGCTCTCCCGCCCGGCGACGACCTGGACCGCCTCCGGCTTCTCCCCGTTGACGCAGTGGGCGGCGGTGACGATCTTGTTCGCCTTGCCGATCGTGCCCCCGCAGAACTGGTTGCCCTGGCTGTCGGTCAGGTACACCACCCACGGGTGTTCGGCGATCTTGGCTGGCTGGCCACCCACGATGGGCGGCGCCTTGGTCTCCGACGAGTCGGGGTCCGCAGCGTTCGCCGTCGTGGTCAGCAGGCCCGACGACAGGGTCGCCGCCGCCAGCAGTCCGGCCATCGACCACATCCGGCGCCGTGTGTCCGCCATCTCGTTGCCTCCTCCCCCGGAGCCATCCGGCACGCCGTAGTTCGACCCGCCGCCTCCGGCTCGTCCAAAGTGTCCCTGAGAAAGAGGATCACAACCCGTTTTCAGATACACCTGGACCAATCAGCGCAACCCGATCGGGTGGAATAACAGCACATTTACCACCCGATCGGCCTACCTGGAGTGTCCAAACAGGACTTCCGTGCCGATGAGTGGAGCTACTGGTGGGAACAGGTACTTCCACGCATGCGGCGGGTCAGTCCTCCAACTGGCCTTCCAGCTCCAGGTAGACCGCGCGCAGATCGTCGAGGGTGGCCTGGTCGGGGTCGGCCCACAGGCCGCGGTCGGCTGCTTCCAGCAGTCGCTCGGTCATGCCGCGCAACGCCCACGGATTGGACTGGCGCAGGAACTGCTGCACCTGGTCGTCGAACACGTAGGACTCGGCCAGCTTCGCGTACATCCAGTCGTCGACCACGCCAGCGGTGGCATCGAAGCCGAACAGGTAGTCCACTGTGGCCGCCAGTTCGAACGCGCCCTTGTAACCGTGCCGCTGCATTGCCGAGATCCACTTCGGGTTGACCACGCGGGCCCGGAAGACGCGCTTGGTCTCCTCACCCAACGTCCGGGTCTTGACCGCGTGCGGCACTGCCGAGTCGCCGACGTAGGCGGCCGGGTTCTGCCCGGCCAGGGCCCGCACCATCGCGACCATGCCGCCGTGGTACTGGAAGTAGTCGTCGGAATCGGCGATGTCGTGCTCGCGGGTGTCGACGTTCTTCGCCGCGACCTGGATGCGGCGGAACGCCGACTCCATGTCGGTGCGCGCCGCCCGGCCGTCCAGCCCGCGCCCGTAGGCGTAGCCGCCCCAGGTCGCGTACACCTCGGCGAGATCGGCGTCGCTGCGCCAGTTCCGGGCGTCGATCAGCGGCAGCAGACCCGCGCCGTAGGCGCCCGGTTTGGAACCGAAGATGCGCGTGGAGGCACGCCGGTCGTCGCCGTGCTCGCCCAGGTCGGCGCGGTAGTGCGCGGCGACGTAGTTGTCCTCGTCGGGCTCGTCCAACGCGGCCACGGTCCGCACCGCGTCGTCGATCAGCGCCACCACGTGCGGGAAGGCGTCGCGGAAGAAACCGGAGATGCGGACCACCACGTCGATGCGCGGGCGGCCCAACTCCGCCACCGGCACCACCTCGAAGCCGGTCACCCGACGCGAGGCGTCGTCCCACACCGGGCGGCAGCCCAGCAGCCACAGCACCTCGCCGAGGTCGTCGCCCTGGGTGCGCATCGCGGAGGTGCCCCACACCGTCAGCCCGACCGACCTCGGGTAGTCGCCGGTGTCCGCGCGGTGCCGCGCCAGCAGCGACTCGGCCAGCGCCGAGCCGACCTCGAAGGCGTTGCGGGACGGGATGGCCTTCGGGTCAACCGAGTAGAAGTTGCGGCCGGTGGGCAGCACCGAGATCAGCCCGCGGGTCGGCGACCCGGACGGACCGGCCGGGACGAAGCCACCGTCCAGCGCGTGCACGAGGTGCTCGACCTCCTCGGTGGTCCGAGCCAGCCGGGGCACGACCTCGGCGCAGGCGAAACGCAGCACCCGCACCACCGGGTCCACCGCGGCACCGAACACCTCGGCGACCACGGCCTGGGCTTGCCCGGCCTGCCACCCCGACTCGGCCAGCGCGGTGATCAGCTTGCGCGCCAAGGATTCCAGCAGGTCGACCGCATCCGATGCGGACGCGGCCGGGCCCTCGACGAGCTGCGTCAACGTGCTCGGCACGGCCACCTTGGCGCCCGGCTCGGCCAGCAACGCCTGCTCATCTAGTCCGAAGTGGACGGACAGGGCGGCGCGCAGGCCGGGCAGCGCGCCGACGGTTCCGCCGAAGACCTGCCGGGCGCGCAGGATCGCGAGCACGTCGTTGACCAGCTCGTCGTCCTGCGGCGCGCGGCCCAGGATGTGCAGGCCGTCGCGGATCTGCACATCCTTGATCTCGCACAGGTAGCCATCGACGTGCAGCACGAAGTCGTCGAAGGAAGCCGCGTCCGGCTGGTCCTCCTGGTGCAGGTCGTGGTGCAGCTCGGCGGAAGTGACCAGCTCCCAGATCTGGCTGCGCAGCGTGGGTTTCTTGTCCGGGTCGAGGTCGGCGACGATGGCGTACTCGTCGAGCAACTGCTCCAGCTTGGCGATGTCGCCGTAGGTGTCCGCGCGGGCCATCGGCGGGATCATGTGGTCGACCACCACGGCGTGCCCCCGGCGCTTGGCCTGGGTGCCCTCGCCGGGATCGTTGACGATGAACGGGTAGATCAGCGGGAGCTCGCCCAGCACCGCGTCCGGGGCGCAGTCGGCGGCCAGCCCCAGGCCCTTGCCCGGCAGCCATTCCAGGGTGCCGTGCTTGCCCAGGTGGATCACCGCGTGCGCGCCGAACTCCTCGGCCAACCACCGGTAGGCGGCCAGGTACTGGTGCGACGGCGGCAGGTCCGGATCGTGGTAGATCGCGATCGGGTTCTCCCCGAAGCCGCGCGGCGGCTGGATCATCAGCACCACGTTGCCGAAGCGCAGCGCCGCGACGTACATCGAGCCCTCGTCATCGACGTAGAGGCTGCCCGGCGGCTCGCCCCAATGCTCGGTCATCGCCGCCCGCAACGATTCCGGCAGCGCGTCGAACCATTCGCGGTAGCGCGTGGCGGGCACGGTGATCGCTGCCTGGGACATCTGGTCCTCGGTCAGCCACTCGACGTCATGTCCGCCTGCCGCGATCAGCCGGTGGATCAGGCGGTCACCGTCCAAACCCGACACATCCAGTCCGCCGAGGTCGTAGCCAATGGCCGCCAGCTCGCGCAGCAGCACGACCGCCGATGCTGGCGTGTCCAGACCGACGGCGTTGCCGACGCGGGAATGCTTGGTCGGATAGGACGAGAGGACCACGCCGAGCCGCTTGTCCTCGTTGCCGACGTGGCGCAGCCGGGCCAGTGACACCGCCGTGCCCGCGACGCGGCGCGCTCGCTCCGGATCGGCGACGTAGACCGGGATGCCGTCCGGACCGTTTTCCTTGAAGGAGAACGGAACGCTGATCAGCCGACCGTCGAACTCCGGGACCGCGACCTGCATCGCCGCGTCCATCGGCGACAGCGCCGCGTCGCTCGCCTCCCACACCGCACGGCTGGTGGTCAGGCACAGGCCCTGCAGCACGGGGATGTCGAGTTCGGCCAGCGCACCGGCGTCCCAGGAGTCCTCATCGCCACCCGCGCTCGCCTCCGCCGCGACCGCTCCGCCCGCCGCCAGCACTGTCGCCACCAGGGCATCGCAGTCGCTGAGCAGCGCGCGCAGACCGGCCGCGTCCGACAACCCGCGCAGCGAACCGCAGAACACCGGGACGGCGTTGGCACCAGCGCTTTCCACCTGGTCGGCGAGGGAATCCACGAACGCGGTGTTGCCCGCCAGGGCGTGGGCGCGGTAGAAGACGATGCCCACCGTCGGCCGGGACGGGTCGTGCGGGCGAACACCGTGGCGGCCGAACTCCGGCGTCTTCTCCGGCGCGGCGAAGCCCTCCCCGGTCAGCAGCACCGTGTCGGAGAGGAATCGGGCCAGTTGGGCGAGGTTGCCCGGACCACCTTCGACGAGGTAGGCCAACGCCTGCGTGGTGACGCCGGTGGGCACAGTGGACAGTGCCATCAGCTCGGCGTCCGGGGTGGCCTCGCCACCGAGCGCGACCGTCGGGATTCCGGCGGCCAGCACCGCGTCCAGGCCCTCCGACCAGGCCCGACGGCCGCCGAGCAGGCGGACCACTACGACGTCCACGCCGGTGAGCAGCTGCGGAACCTCTTCGGCGGCGACGCGGGCGGGGTTGGCGACCCGGTAGTCGGCGTCGGCGGCTCGGGCGGCCAGCAGATCGGTGTCCGCCGTGGACAGCAGCAGGACTCGGGTCGTTTCGCGGGCAGGCTCGCTCACGGTCGTCCTCTCTCGGGGTGCGCGCCCCGGTGGGGTCACGGCGGCAGGAGTGTCCTGGCTCCCGGATCACCGCAGGTCCCCGCCTTCCCACCCGAGCCGCCATCGCGGTCTGGGCAGTGGCTGGTTGGGGGCTGCTCCCCGGTCACAGTGGCGCGACCGCCCCGGATTCGCACCGGGTTCCTCCGCGACACCGCCGTCTGGCTCACGGCCATCCTAACGACAACCCGCCGCGCCCGAACTGTCGTGAGCGGCAATGGTCGTCATAACAGCCGCAACCACTCACGAAAGTCAGTAGCCCACCGCGCGGTCGACCACGCCCAGCAACGGCTCGCCTGCCAGCCGACGGCGGACGTTCTCCTCGACGCGCCGAGCCAGGGCCGGGATCAGCAACGACTTCGGGTTCGCCGAGTGCGGCGAAATGAGTGCCCGTGGGTGCTGGAACAGCGGATGTCCCTCCGGCAGCGGCTCCGGGTCCGTGACGTCCAGCGCCGCACCTCCGATGCGCTCCGCGTCCAGCGCCGCCACCAGCGCGTCGGTGTCGACCAGCGATCCGCGCGCGACGTTGATCAACCACGCGTCGGCCCGCATCCGGGACAGCGCATCGGCATCGATCAGCTTCGCGGTCTCGGCGGTCGCTGGCGCGGCGAGCACGACGAAGTCCGACTCGGCGAGCAGCTGGCGCACCCCGGCGATGTCGTCGGCCGCCCAGGTCCAGGCCGCTGCGTCCACCGGTTTGCCGGACCGGTTGACCGCGAGCACCCGAACCCCGAAGGGCCGCAGCAGCTCGATCAACGCCCGCCCGATGCCACCTGCACCGATGATCCCCACCGTGGCGCCGAACAGGCCGCGCATGCCCTCCGGATGCGCCCAGCGCTCGGCCCGCGCCATCACGTTCAGCCGTCGCGCTCCGGCCAGCATCAGGCCGAGCGTGTGCTCGGCGACGGTCTGGGCGTAGGTACCCGCAGCCGAGGTGAAGGTGATGCCGTCGCGCAATGCGCCAGCGGCCACCCACGACTCGATACCGGCCGAGGGAAGTTGCACCCACTCCAGGCCGGGGTGGTCGAACTCGGCGAACTGCGCGGGCTTGCCGCCGTACCAGACCAGCGCGGTGGACTCGGCGACCGGGCTCAGCTCGGCCCCCGCCGCGACGACGGCCGCCGCCAGCTCGGGCGGTGCGACCGGACCAATGTGGACCTTCACGTCTACTCCGTCTCGGATGAGCGCTTCTCGACCAACTTCGCCAAGGCAGGCAGTTGCTCGGCATCCTCCAGCGCCGAACCGACCGCCACCACGGTGGCGCCGGCAGCGAGGAATTCCGGCGCGTTGTGCGAATTCATCCCACCGGTGGCCACCATCCGCAGACCCGGGAACGGTCCGAGCATCGCCCGGAACCAACCGGCGCCCAACTCAGCTGCCGGAAACGCCTTGACCCACGACAGCCCGAGCCGGTGCGCGCGCTGGATCTCGCTCGGAGTCGCGACGCCGGGCAGGTGCGGCAGGTCGAGTTCCGCGCTCAGCCGCACCACGTCGGCGTCCAGACCCGGCGCCACGGTGAACGCCGCGCCGAGCTCCTTGGCGGTGTGCAGCTGCTCGATGGTCACGACCGTCCCGGCACCCACCGGCCGCCCCCGCTCGGCGCCCGCCCGCACCGCCGCGCGCAGCGACGGTTCGGCTTGCTGGGTCTCGATCGGCACCTCGACCGCCTCGATGCCCAGATCCCACGCCCGCTCGGCCAGTTCGACGGTCCGCTGCGGGTCCATCCCGCGCAGGATCGCCATGACCGGGCCGGTCAAGAGCTTGTCGAAGAAACCCACGATCACTCCTACTAATCGGATGCTGCACCGCTGCCGAAGCTCAAGGTGCCCCACTGCTGCTCGTCGTAGCCGAGCCACTCCGCTACGGCGTCGCGCTTCGGCGGCGCCACGTGGTCCTCGGTGCTGAGCAGGCTGTGGGCGGCCAGGATGTGCCCGAGCCGCAGGCAGCGGACGCCGTCTTCGCCGCGCAGCATGCCGGAGAGGTATCCGGCTGCGAACGCGTCCCCGGCGCCCACCGGTTCGACCACGTCGACCTTCGGGGCTGGCACGACCACCGCGTCGACCCCCAGGGCGTAGGCGGCGTCGGCACCGTCCTTCACCACGACCGTACTCGGCTCATCCAGCAGTTTCCGCACGTCCGCAGCGGTTTCGACGCCCCAGAGGGTGGTCGCCTCGTCCAATCCGACGAACACCACGTCGGCGAGCTGGGCGAGTTCGCGCAGGCGCGGCCCGGCCTGCGCGACCGACCACAGCGCCGGGCGGTAGTTGACGTCGAAGGTGATCCGGGCGCGGCGTTGGCGGGTCAGCACTCGCCGCACGAGCCGGTCGCAGCCGTCGGACAGCGCGGAGGTGATGCCGCTGATGTGCAGCAACCGCGGCTCGTCGAGCAGTTCGTCAGCGAGGAAGTTCTCGTCCATTGTGGACGCGGCCGAGCCCGCTCGGTAGTAGTACACCTTGGTGCCCTGCGGGCCGGGGTCCTTGAAGTAGACGCCCGTCGGCGCGTCCGCGCGGACCTCCACCAGGCCGGTGTCCACCCCGGCGGCCGCGATGGCCGCGACCAGGCGGCGGCCGAGCGGATCGTCCCCGACCCGACTGGCCCAACCGACGCGGTGCCCGAGCGCGGCCAGGTGAATGGCCACATTGGACTCGGCACCACCGGCGGACAGGGTGAACGTCGGGGCCTGTTCGAGGGAAACCGGGGCGGCCGGGGCGACCAGCGACATCGTCTCCCCCAGGCACAACACCTCACGGGGGCCGCTGCTCGGCTCCGCCACGTTCGCCTCCTCGATCCCGCGCCGCATCGTCGGACGACAGCTTAACGACTCGACCCTGCGAAATACACATCCCCGTTGCACTATGTGCAATACACCTGTGCGGCGTTGGACACGTTGCGGATCCGATGTGCGCCGCGCGGGTGGCGAGCAGCTGACCCCTAGGTCTTTTTTTGATCTTGTCTTTGAAGCGGCGCCAGCCGCTTAGCCCACCTACGGCACTTGCACCGCCGCGGGTTCACGGTGCCCACCCCTCTGGGGTTCTCCCCGCGAGGACAGCCCCGACGCCGCGTATCGGACATACATGATGTCGGGGATCCCGGAGTCGAGATGACCTCTGGGGTTCCGCCACCCGCACCGCCACGCAAGACGAGTTCAAAGACAGGCTCTAGGCTGAGAATCCCGGTGATCACGTACAGACCCAGGAAATGGAGGATGCTCGCATGAGCTTGGAGCGCCCGATCGACCCGGACCCGTATTCGCTGCTGCCTGCGGTTCCGGCGTTCACCGTCACCTCCGACGATGTGACCGACGGGCAGCCGATGCCGCAGGCCCACGCCTTCGACGGCATGGGCGCCGACGGCCAGAACCACTCGCCCCAGCTGCGCTGGTCCGGTTTCCCGGAGAACACCAAGAGCTTCGCGGTGACCTGCTTCGACCCGGACGCGCCCATTCCGGGCGGTTTCTGGCACTGGATCCTGGTCGACGTGCCCGCCGACGTCACCGAGCTGGCCACCGACGCGGGCAACCGCGACGGGCGGGGCATCCCGGCCGGGTCCTTCCACGTGTCCAACGACTTCGGTGAGCGCGCCTTCGGCGGCGCCGCCCCGCCGCCCGGCGACCGGCCGCACCGCTACTACTTCGTGGTCCACGCCGTGGACACCGAGAAGCTCGGCGTGGACGAGAACGCCAGCCCGGCGGTGGTCAGCTTCAACCTGACCTTCCACACCCTCGCGCGGGCCGTCATCACGCCGACCTACCAGCGCTGACGAACCGGCGACTTCGCCGCATGCGGAACTAGTTCAAGGACAACCAGACGCCGAAGCCGTGCTCGTCCTGGTGCTTCCGGGACGGGCACGGCTTTTGTCCGCGCCAAGATCGCTCGATCGAGATGTATCTGAATCGTCCCCTCGCGCCTCTTTACATGCAGGGAGGTTTCGCGACTTCAGGAGATCGAGATGAGCGTGCTGCCGGGATCGTTGGCGGCGCTGGTCGCCACTGCGGTGGCCGCGCTGCTGTTCGCGCCGTTCGTCGCTGGTGAGCACCGGCGGCACGGCGAGCTCCGCGTGGGCATCGCGGTGCTGCGCTTCGCCGTCCTGCTCTACGCGATCGGCCTGTTCTGCTACGTCTTCCTGCCGTTGCCATCCGGCGCGACGTGCTTCGCTCCGCAGTGGCGACCGTTCGCCGGGCTGACCGACTCCGCGATGTTGGAGCAGTTCGCGTGCAACATCGCGCTCTTCGTCCCGCTGGGCGCGCTCGCGCGGCGCGGCTTACCCGCTGCGGCGCTGCTCGGATCGACGGCGTCGCTGGCCATCGAGCTGACCCAGCTCACCGGGATCTGGTTCGTCTACCCGTGCCCCTACCGGGTCTTCGATGTCGACGACGTCATCGCCAACACCATCGGCGCACTGCTCGGCGGCCTGTTCGCGCCGCTCCTGCGACGCCTGCCCTCCGGTGCCACCGGTCGTCCCGCCGCCGAACCGCGCCCGGTCACCGCCAACCGCCGACTGCTGGGCATGTGTTGCGACGTGCTGCTGCTGTGGTGGCTCGGCGTCGTCTGCGCTCGTGCGGCGGACATCGGCCTCCGACTGGCCCGCGCTGCTCCCACGCGCTGGTGGGAGGCAGCCGCGTTGTGGTTCGCCCCTGCCGTGTTGTTGCTGGTCGCGGCGCTGATCGGAAATGGCAGCTCGCTCGGCCAGCACGCGGTGGTGTTGCGGGCCCGAGCGCCGAACGGCCGCCCCGGAGCGGCTGCGGTGCTGTGCCGCTGGGCGGTCGGGACCGGCGGGCTCGCCCTGTCCCAGGGGGTGTGCCAGGTCGCGACGGGGGAACCGAATGCGGTGCTCGGGTTGCTGTGGTGCACCGCGCACGCCTGGGGTGTGACCAGTACCCGAGATCGCCGCGGAATCAGCGGGCTGCTCACCGGGTTGGAAGTCATCGACGCCCGACGAAGCCAGCGCGTGCCGACCGCGGCTCGCTCGATGTGAGGCAGGATGGACCAGTGCGGCATTTCGATCTGATCATCATCGGTACCGGTTCCGGCAACTCGATCATCGACGAGCGGTTCGCCGACTGGGACGTCGCCCTGGTCGAGAAGGGCATCGGCCCCAACGACGCCTACGGCGGCACGTGCCTGAACGTCGGCTGCATCCCGACGAAGATGTTCGTGCACACCGCCGATGTCGCCGGTTCCCCGGCCAGTGGCGCGAAGCTCGGCGTCGATCTCGAACTGCGCGACGTGCGCTGGCGCGACATCCGGGACCGGATCTTCGGCCGCATCGACGCGATCTCGGCCGGTGGCCGCCGCTACCGCGCTGAGGACAACCCGAACGTCACCCTCTACGAGGGCGTCGCCCGGTTCACCGGCGTCAAGCAGCTGAGGGTGGAAACCGCCGCCGGGCCCGAGGAGATCAACGCGGACCGCGTCGTGGTGGCGGCCGGTGGTCGTCCGTCGATCCCGGACATCCCCGGTCTGGACCAGGTCGACTACTACACCAGCGACACCGTGATGCGGCTCGACCGACTGCCCAGCCGGATGATCATCATGGGCACCGGGTTCGTCGGCGCGGAATTCGCGCACGTGTTCTCCTCGCTGGGCGTCGAGGTCACCATGATCGCCCGCTCCGGGCGCGTGCTGCGCGGGGAGGACGTCGACATCTCCAAGCGGTTCACCGAGCTCGCCGCCGGGCGGTGGGACCTGCGGTTGAACCGCAAGGAGATCGCGGTCGAGCGCGACGGCGAGCTGGTCCGCCTGCACCTGGAAGGGCCGGAGGGTGCCGAGGTGGTGTCGGCCGAGGCGCTGCTCATCGCGGTGGGCCGGGTGCCCAACACCGACCTGCTCGATGCCGCGGCCGGTGGGTTCGAACTCACCGCGGACGGCAAGATCAAGGCCGACGCGACCCAGCTGACCTCCGTCGATGGGGTCTGGGCATTGGGCGACATCAGCTCCGACTACGAGCTCAAGCACGTCGCCAACCACGAGATGCGCGTCGTGCAGCACAACCTGCTGCACCCCGAAGAGCCGATCGAGTCCGACCACCGGTTCGTGCCGCACGCGGTGTTCTCCTCGCCGCAGATCGCCTCGGTCGGTCTCACCGAGCAGGAGGCGGAGCGGCGCGGCGTCAACTACGTGACGTCGACCCAGGACTACGCGGGCATCGCCTACGGCTGGGCGATGGAGGACACCACCGGTTTCGCCAAACTGCTCGCCGACCCGGACACCGGCCAGCTCCTGGGCGCCCACATCATCGGCCCCCAAGCACCGACCCTGCTGCAGCCGCTGATCCAGGCGATGCACTTCGGCCTGGACGCCCGCACCATGGCCTGCGGCCAGTACTGGATCCACCCCGGCATGCCGGAACTGGTGGAAAACGCCCTGCTCAACCTGCCCCTGAAGTAACCCGGCCGGCGCGCTGCGCAATTTCGCGAGAAATTGCGCAGCTATCGCGGGACGGCGTTGCGATGGTGGGTCAGATCGTGCGGGGTCGACCGGCGATGACGCCGACGACCGCCTGGGCCGCGACGATCACCATGACCGCGATCAGCGATGCCGACCAGTCGCCGGTCGCGTCGTGCAGCACGCCGAACACGAACGGCCCGAAAGACGCGATCAGGTAACCGAGGCTCTGCGACATCGCGGACAGCACGGCGGTGTCGGCGGCGTTGGCGGTCCGCAGCGAGATGAGCACCAGCGCCAACGGGAAAGCGCAAATCCCGATCCCGATCGCCAGCGCCCACACCACCGGCGCGCTCAACGGCGCTAGCAGCAGCCCCAGCAACCCGATCAGGTTCAGCCCCGCGAGCCCGACGGCCCACATCGACTGGCTGCGCGTCTTGGTCACCAGCGGCGGCAGGATCATGTTGACCGGCACACCGATCAGCAACAACAACCCGAGCAGCAGGCCCGCGCTGGTGGCGTCCATCCCGGCGCCCTTGAACACCTCGGGCATCCAGCCCATCACGACGTAGGCGACCAACGACTGCATCGCGAAGTAGGCGGTGATCACCCACGCCAGTGGGCTGCGCAGCAGCGACCGCCGCGGGCCAGCCGAAACGGCGACCCGACGGCTGGAAGTGCGACGAGCCGTGGCGGGCACCCACACGCACAGCGCGGCCAGCGCGACAACAGCCCAGGTCGCCAGTGACAGCCGCCAACTACCAGTGGCGGAGTTCAGGTACGGCGTGAGCGCCGAACCGCTCGCGCCACCTGCGGCCATCGCGGTGGTGTAGAGCGCGGTGGCCATCCCGACCCGAGTCGGGAACGACTCCTTGACCACCACCGGGATCAGCACGTTGCACATCGCGATCGCGGCGCAGACCAGGACAGTCCCACCCAGCACCGCCCACGGGCCGTCGGTCACCCGCAGCAGCATGGCGGCGGTCAGCACGGCAAGCGACACACCGATGACCTTGTTGATGCCCATCCGCCTGGCCAGCAGCGGAGCACTGATGCCCGCAAGCCCGAAGCACAACGTTGGCACGGAGGTCACCACGCTCGCCCAGGTGCTGGACGCACCCAGCGAGTCGCGGACTTCGCCGAGCACCGACGCCAGGCTGGTGACTGCCGGGCGCATGTTCGCCGCCGCGAGCGCGACACCGGCGAGCAGCAGTCCGCCACCGGCCATCGCGATGTGCCGGTCGGGGAAGACCACCTCGGCCGCACCCTCGTTCTCGATCGAAAGTGCGTCCTCATGATCATCAGTGCGGGGGCGGGTGGCATCCTGGTCAGCCACACCGTCAGGGGCGTGCTGGGGTCGTGACTCGGTGGACATCGCGACCTAGTATGTCAAACGTAGGATGTTTGGACGAAAGGACCTGTCAGTGCCTTTGGTCACCGCCAAACGGACCGGACTGGTCGATCAGGTCATCGCCCAGATCCGGGAGCTCGTCTCGTCCGGGGAATGGCCGCTGGGCGGCAAGATCCCGCCCGAGACCGAGCTCGTGATCGCTCTCGGCGTCGGCCGCAACACCGTCCGCGAGGCGGTCCGCGCGCTTTCGCACGCCGGGCTGCTGGAAGTGCGCCAGGGCGACGGCACGTTCGTGCGCGCCACCAGCGAGATCTCCGGCGCGGTGCGCAAGCTCTGCGGCCCCGAACTGCGCCAGGTGCTGGAGGTCCGACGCGCGCTGGAAGTGGAGGGCGCGAGACTGGCCGCTCGGGCGCGAACCGAGGACGACCTGCGCGAACTGGAGATCTGCCTGGCCGCCCGCGATGCGGCGGTGCAGCGCCTGGACAGCGCCGAGGTCGTCACCACCGACGCCGAGTTCCACGCGCGGCTGGTCGCGGCTTCGCACAACCCGGTGCTGATCTCGTTGTACGAAGGGATCCGCGAAGCGGTGGCCTCCAGCGTGGCGACCACCTTCAACCCGGAGACCCCGCCGGAACAGCACATCTCGCACACCGAACTGCTGGCGGCAGTGCGCGACAGCGAGCCACGCCGAGCTGCCGAGGAAGCGGGCGCGTTCCTCGACGAACTGCTGGCCCAGATGGGGAGTCAGGCGGACGAGTCCGGCCAGTAGTCCGTTCCGACGTCGAACGCGTCTCCGGCGACCGGGGCGACCCACGCCGCCGCGATCACACCAGCGGCGAACCCACCGCTGGACCGGGGCTGCGCTGGTTGCAGCCACACCGACGGTGCGCCGAAGCGGGTGATCACGATCTCCTCCCCGGACTCGGCGCGGTCGAGCAGCTCCACCAGTCGCTCGCGGGCTTCATCAACGGAGAATTCGGCAGCCATGGCTCGACGTTACCCGGATCACACCGATCCTGGCAGCATTCCCGAGGACAGCCGCGGCAGCCCAGCGGGCACGCCGTGCTCCAACAGGCCGCGCAAGGCGTCGGTGTCCAGGTGTTTTTCCACCAGGTCCCCGAGCAGGTCCAGCTGCCTGCCGCGGACTTCGGCGAACACCGTGCCGTCGGCCGGTTCGAAGCCATCCCGCCCGGCGCGCAGCGCCGCCCAGCGCAGGAAGGCCCGCCGGAACGAGTCGTTCTCGAAAAGTCCGTGCCAGTGGGTACCGAGCACGGAGTCGGTCACCACGCCTTCGGTTTGCCCATCCGGCAAATCCACCAGCGGAGCCAGCTCTCCGCAGCGGACGGCGACGCCGTGGTGGATCTCGTAGCCCGTGACCGGTTCGCCGAAGGCAGTGCCGCACGGCCGGGCCAACGTCTTCAGCGGCGCGAACTCGATCTCCAGGTCGAGCAGGCCGAGCCCATCGACCGCCCCGGCGCCGGACTCGACCTCATCGACGATGCGCTGGGACAGCATCTGGAAACCGCCGCAAATCCCGGCTACCGGCCGTCCGGCGCTGACGTGCGCGCGGATCGCGTCTGCCAGACCGCTGCGGCGCAACCACGCCAGGTCCGCGACCGTCGACTTCGAGCCGGGCAACACGACCAGGTCGGCATCGGCCAGCCGCGAGGGCTCGGTGACGAACCGGACCGCGACGCCCGGCTCAGCAGCCAGCGCCTCGACGTCGGTGGCGTTGGAGATCCGAGGCAGCCTCGGCACCGCGACCCGCAACCATTGCCCGCCCTCCGGCGGGGCCGGTCGCCCGACCACACCATCGGCCACATAGGACAGTGAATCCTCGGCGTCCAACCACAGTTCCTCGGCCCACGGGAGCACGCCGTGCACCGGGCGGCCGGTCAGCGCGCGCAGCTGGTCCAGGCCGGGCTCCAGCAACGCCGGATCGCCGCGGAACTTGTTGATCAGGAACCCGGCCACCAGCGCCTGGTCAGCCGCGTCCAACAGCGCGAGGGTGCCGAAGAGCTGCGCGAACACCCCACCGCGATCGATGTCGCCGACCACCAGCACCGGCAGTCCAGCGGCTCGCGCCAGGCCCATGTTGGCGATGTCGTTGGCGCGCAGGTTGATCTCGGCGGGCGACCCGGCGCCCTCGCACACCACGTAGTCGTACTCCGCCCGCAAATCGTCCAATGTGGACACCACGGTGTCCAGCAGCGCGGCTTTGCGGTCCCGGTACGACATCGCGGTCACCTCGCCGGAGACCTGGCCGAGCACCACGACCTGCGAGCTGCGGTCGCTGCCGGGCTTGAGCAGCACCGGGTTGAACCGCACCGAAGGCTCGACGCCGCAAGCGGCGGCCTGCAACGCCTGCGCTCGGCCGATCTCACCGCCATCCGGCGTCACAACCGAGTTGTTGGACATGTTCTGCGCCTTGAACGGCGCAACCCGAGCACCACCGCGCGCCAACCACCGGCAAATCCCGGCGGTGACCACGCTCTTCCCGGCATCCGAAGTCGTCCCAGCGACCAACAACGCATTCACACGACGTTCCTATCGCATTCGACGACGTCTCCGGCAGAGTCCTCGAACCCGGCCACGTGCCGTGATCGACCCACTACTATGCCCGCTGTGTCCGTTCCCATCTTCAGAAAGGCGGGTCATGGATCCAGACGACTGGCTGACGCAGTACAACGCCAAACTCCAGAAGATCAAGGCGGACACTGATCGGGCGCAGAACGAGCTCGCGCAGGTCGGCGCCACCGCCACGTCCCGCGACGGGCAGATCACCGTGCGGGTCAACAGCAGCGGCGTGCTGGAGGACATCCAGTTCGGCAACGGCTTCCAGCACCCGAAACCGGACCAGGTCGCCGCGACGATCATGGAATGCGTCCGGCAGGCCCAGCGGCAGGCCGCGGGCCAGATGGTGGAGGTCATGCAGCAGTTCGTCGGCGACGGCGCGGCGCTGGACTTCGTCAAGAACAGCCTGCCGCACGGGTACGCCGGGGACGGCACCGACGAAACCCCGTCGCGACCTGCTGCGTCGGACAACCGCGACGACGACTTCGACGACAACAGCGGGGGGAGCTTCCTGCGATGAGCGACGACGGCTTCCGGGCCGACATACCGGTGATCAGCAAGCACAGCAACGAGGTGCAGGGCTTCGCCAGCCGGGTGGACAGCGCGAAGTCCGCGGCTCAGGCCAGTCTCGACAGCAACGCTTTCGGCATTTTCGGGCAGTTCCTCGCCACCCAGGCGATCAGCATCGCGGAGGACATGAAGGCGAACATCGAAAGCGGCGGGAAGGCGCTGGCATCGCTGCGGCAAGCACTCGACGACACCGCCAACGAGTACCAGCAGCGGGACCAGGAAAGCCTCCAGCACATCCAGGGGGTGCACGTTGACTTCGGCAGATAGCCTCCAGGTCACCGCCGCGGAATCGGCGAAGGAATCCGAGGCCAAAGGCACCGCCAACCCGATGAGCGGGGCTGGCGGGGCGGAGAACCTCGTCGGCACCGCCCAAGCGATCCAGAACGGCGACTGGGACTCCGCGGGCCTCAACGCCCTGGGCCTCGGCGTCGACATGGTCGGGTTGGCCGCCGACCCGCTCGGCACGCTGGCCAGCTGGGGCGTCGGCTGGCTGATCGAGAACGTCGAGTTCATCCGGGAACCGTTCGACGCGTTGATGGGCAACCCGGACGCCATCTCCGGCATGGCAAGCACCTGGGAGAACGTCGGCAAGGAGGTCAAGGCGGTCGCCCAGGAGTACGGCCAGACGGCGCAGGCCACCACCGGCTGGGAGGGCAAAGCCGGGGACGCCTACCGCAACCTGGGCGCCGACACCTCGAAGATGCTCGATGCGTTGGGCGAGGGCTGCAACGGCGTGAAGGGCGCGGTGGACGGCGCCGGGGTCGTGGTCGGCGCGGTGCGCGGCATCGTGCGGGACATGATCGCCGGTTGCATCGGCGAAATCATCGGCGCCGTCCTCAGGTGGGGCATCGCCGCCGCCTGCACCGCGGGCATCGCCGCGGGCGGTCTCATCGCCGACGCCATCCGGATCGCCCTCAAGTGGGCGGACAAGATCTCGGAGTGGATGAACAAGCTCGCCGACGTGCTCAAGAACCTTTCCAGCCACCTGGACAAGCTGGGCTCGGCGGGCAAGTCGATCCGGACCAAAGTGGACGGTTTCTTCGAGGGGCTGGCCAACCCGCCAGCGCTGCACGCGGTCAAGGTGCAGCCGAAGACGATCAGCGGTCAGCAGATCGACGACATCGCCTCGAATGCCACCACCGAAGGCGCCAGCAAGCTCAGCAACGCCTGGTCCGGGTTCAAAGCCGGAGGCGCCGAGTACAAACCGTTCGCCAGCGGAGACCTGCGCCCGGACATGGTGGTCGACATGGGACCCGACGGTGGCGCCAGCAAGTTCGGCTACGAGACGGTCAAGGAGACCGCGAAGCTCGACGACGGCGCCGACGCGGCGGAGAACTCCCAGGACGGGAAGTAGGCGATCGCCATGTGGAAGTCGGACAACCCGCTGGTCCGGTTGCTCCGGGTGCTGATCGGGCTGGGCATCGTGGCGGTCATCGGACTCACCGCGCTCACCATCGTGTTCTCCTTCCCGCGCAAGGCGGAGGTGTCGAACGCGACGGCGCGGGTGACCGCCTGCGAGGACACCGGCCCGATCACCCGCCGCGGTTTCGGGCACAACTGGAGCTGCACCGCGACGTTCCGGGACGACGAGACCGGTGAAACCTGGACCACCGACGTCGACATGAACCTGTTCGCCCCCGACGACGTCGGCAAGGACGTGCGGGTCGCGTGGAGCCACGGCGGCGGGCGAATCGTCACATCGGAAAACCGGGTGTACACGCCGCTGGAAGGGGTCTCCTCCGGCACCTACACGTTGATCGTCGTGGCGGTCGGTTTCACGACCTTCCTCCTCGGCCTGTGGATGCTCATCAAAGCGGTGGTGTGGGGCTTCACCCAAGAGGGCCAGCGGCGATTCTGGGACAAGTTCCACGGCGGCGCGGAGAAGAGGGCCGCGCAGAAGAAGAAGGACGAGGAGTTCTGGGCCCAGATCAAGCAAAATCGCGAACAACGCAAAGCTGCCCGACGCCGCAAGTAATCAGCGACTCGTCCAACACGTGAATTCGGATTCGCCTTAAATGCGCCCGGGTTGGCGCGGAGCCCAACGCAAGCCTCGTCAGGCAAGCGGCGAAGCCGCTTCCAGCGGTAAACCACCACCGCGACGAACAACTGAAGCCCAGCTGAGCCGCCGCAAGCGCCGAAGGCCCTTAGCCCACCCGCACAACCGACACCGCCGCGGGTTCTCAGAGGCATTCTCGCGAGGACAGCCCCGACGCCGCGTTGATCATACGTAAGTCGGGGATCCCGGAGTCGAGAATGCCTCTGAGGTTCCGCTACTCGCACCGCCACGCAAACGATATGCCTCATCAAGGCAAAGTGAGGATTTCGTTGCTTTCTTCGGTGATCAGGATCGTGTGCTCGAACTGGGCGGTCCAGCTCTTGTCCTTGGTGGTCACCGTCCAGCCGTCGTTCCACATGTCGTACTCGTGGGAACCGAGGGTGATCATCGGCTCGATGGTGAAGGTCATCCCCGGCTCCAGCACGGTCTGCACCGACGGCTCGTCGTAGTGCAGGATCACCAGTCCACTGTGGAACGAACGGCCGATGCCGTGCCCGGTGAAGTCGCGGACCACGCCGTAGCCGAACCGCTTGGCGTAGGACTCGATGACCCGGCCGATCACGTTGAGCTGGCGGCCCGGCTTGGCGGCCCTGATGCCGCGCATCAGCGCCTCGTGGGTGCGTTCCACCAGCAGCCGCGCCTCCTCGGAGACCGCACCGGCCAGGAACGTCGCGTTGGTGTCGCCGTGCACCCCGCCGATGAAGCCGGTGACGTCGACGTTGACGATGTCGCCGTCCTCGATCACGGTCGAGTCCGGGATGCCGTGGCAGATCACCTCGTTCAGCGAGGTGCAGGAGGATTTCGGGAAGCCCCGGTAACCCAGCGTCGACGGGTAGACGCCGTGGTCGCAGAAGAACTCGTGCACCACCGAGTCGACGTGATCGGTGGTCGCACCAGGCCGCACCGCCTTGCCCGCCTCGACCAGGGCCTGGGCGGCGAGCTTGCCCGCCACCCGCATCGCCTCGATGACCTCCGGCGGCTGCACGTAGGGATCGGTGTTGCGCTTGGGAGCCGGTTTGTCCACGTACTCGGGACGCTCGATGTGCGGTGGGACTGGACGACGCGGCGTTTGCACGCCTGGCTTCAACGGAGCTCGAACCGGCATGCCCCCCACTCTAACCGCGCCCCGAACACCACTGCCCGTGAGTGCGAAAGCACGCAAGGACGTGCGTGTTCCGGCCGGGCCGAGGGTGATCGGCAGGTTCGCAGCGGCGTTCTCGCGAGGACACCGGTGTCCTCGCGAGAACACCGCTGAGGTTCCGCTACCCGCACCGGCACGCGAACAAATCTCCGCGCCGAGCTGGAGCCGCTCACGCTCATGCGCCTGGTGAGGCGGTGGCCATACCAGCTTCCTCGGCTGCCGCCAGCAGCGCCGGGTCGTATGAGACGTAGGCGTGCAGGCCGTCCTTGATCTTGTAGGCGGAGGCGAGGTGGATGGCGTCCACCGGCCCGACAGCGCAGCGCAGCTCGGTGGCCGCGTCCAGCACGTCCTGCTTCACCGGCAGCTGGTCGATCTTCGACACGATGATCGACGCCAGGTCTTCGGCGGCCGGGCCGACCTCGCGGAAGGTGCGCAGCACGTCCACCTTCGACAACGCGCTGGTGACGCGGGGGTGCTCCCAGCGCTCGCGGATCCACTGGCTCAGCGCCTTGCTCTCCGGCTCGGGGGCGATCAACTTGATCAGCGCGGAGGAATCGAAGTAGATCAAAACCGCTCCTGTTCACGCCTGCGCAGCCGCCGGTCTGAGACGCTCGGGGTCGGCGCTGCTGGCAACGGTTCGGGGAACTCGCCGCCGTCGCCGGGCACCAGTTCTCCGGCGGCGACGAGTTCGTCGTACAGGGCTTGGTCACGCGTGGGCGGATTGAGCACCGCGACGGTCCGACCACGATCGGTCACCAGGATCGATTCCCCGGCGGCGACCCGCTTCAGGTACCGACTGGCGTTCTGCCGCAGCTCACGGATGCCGATCCGCTCCATGCGCTACAACGTAGCACAATGCTGACCGTAGGTGATCACCCGAACACGTGATGCGATCAGACGCCCGCCAGGAACCGCCGCGCCGCCTCGACGGCCGGTCCGGACGAACCCGCATCGGTCACCAGCACCGCGAAGGCCAGGTCGCCCCGGTAGCCGACGAACCAGCCGTGCGAATGGGTGCCGTCGCCGAACTGCGCGGTCCCGGTCTTGCCCCGGACATCGCCGGAGCCGTTCAGCGCCGTCGCGGTGCCCGCGGTGACCACCTCGCGCATCATCGCCCGGAGCTGGTCGAGCGCGGGCTGCGGTGGTGGTTGCGGGTTGGCGTCGGCCTTGGTCGGCACGCCTCGGATCAGCGTCGGCACCGGCAGCTGCCCCTTCGCCACCGAAGCCGTCACCAGCGCCATGCCGAACGGACTGGCCAGCACGGTGCCCTGCCCGATGCCGTTCTCCGCGCGCTGCACCACGCTGTCGGCGGGTGGCACCTTCCCGGTGATCGTGGTCGCACCGGACATGTCGAAGTCGACGCCGAGGCCGAGCCGCTGTGCCGCGTCGGGCAGCGCCTGTCCGGGCAGATCGACCGAAAGCTGTGCGAACGAGGTGTTGCAGGACCGCGCGAAAGCGGTGTGCAACGGCACCCTGCCCAGGTCGAACTCGTTGTCGTTGGGCAGCACCCGGCCGTCGAACGTCTTCTTCCCCGGGCAGTCCACCGGGGTGTTGATGTCGACCTTGCCGGACTCCAACCCCGCGGTCGCGGTCACCGTCTTGAACGTCGAGCCGGGCGGGTACTGGCCGGACAGCGCGACCGGGCCCTGCGCGTCGGCGGGAGCGTTCTGGGCGACTGCGAGCACCTCGCCGGTGGACGGCTGCAAGGCCATCAGCATCGCGGCCTGCGGCACCGGATCCACCGCCTGCTCGGCCGCCCGCTGCGCGCCGTCGCTGAGGGTCACGTTCGTCGTCGCGACCGGCCGCTCCGCGACGCTGTGCAGTTCGTTGGCCGGGTTGCCGGTCGCGTCGAGCGTGACGACACGCCACCCCGCGTTGGCCTCGACCTGCTCATCGACCTTGCGCGCCACGCCCGCGAGCACCTGGGTGCCGAGCCCGCGCTCGGCGGTGACCAGCCGCGTCTGGGCGGGGAAGCGCACGCCCGGCAGTTCGTAGATCCGGGATTTGACCTGTTCGTAGTCGCTCTGCCGAAGGGTGACCACCGCGTACGGCTGGCCCGGCGGCGTCCTCCCCGCGCCGTCCAAAATGGACTGCTGGGTGATGCCGGGGTCGACGGTGCTCAGCGCACCGGCCAGCGACGCCGCCACGCCCGGCACATCCCCGGCTTCCGACGGGCTAAGGCTCACGGTGACCAACTGCTCCGGCCCCATCAGCTGCTTGCCGTCGCGGTCCAACACCGGCGCCGGGTCGGGCCGTTGTTCCTGGAAGGACAGGGTCTGCCCGGCACCCAGCTGCGGCTGCAGCACCGACGGTGCCCAGCGGACCTTCCAGCCCTGCTCCTGCTCGACGAGCTTCAACTCGTTCGGGTAGTTCCAGACCTTGCCGTTGCCGAAGTCCCAGGACATGTCGAATCGGGCGGTCGGCACGCCCTGGGCGTCCTCGGCCACCTCCCGAACCGTCGCGTGCACAGCCGTCGGCGAAAGATTGCGGCGCGCGGCCTCCAGCACCTGCCTGGCCTGCTGCGGCTGATCCGTCTGGTTCGCCGCACCCGCCGCGTCCCCGGCCGCCACGGCGTTCACGAAGGACCTGGCCACATCCTCCTCCGAAGGCCCACTGCTGCACCCAGCCAACGGCACCAGCACCAACACGGCCAACCCGACGAAGATCCGCAACGAACCCATGCCCGCGAGTATGCCGTCAGCTCACGGGTGAAGGGCACCTTTTGCCAAACAACTTGGTAAAAGGTGCCCTTCACCCGTCACACGTGCGGGTGACCATCCACTGTGGGGGGTCAGAGCAGAACCGTGCCGAACGATCCGACGCGGCGGAAACCGACCTTGCGGTAGGCCAGCCGGGCCGCGATGTTGTAGTCGTTGACGTACAAGCTCGCGGTCCGGCCCAGCCCGCGCACCAGCCGGTCGGCGACCGCGGCGGTCCCCGCGGTGCCCAGTCCGGTGCTGCGCCGATCCGGATGCACCCAAACCCCCTGGATCTGGCCCACGGTGCGGGAAATCGCACCGATCTCGGCCTTGAACACCACCTGGCCGCCTTCGAAGCGGGCGAACGCCCGGCCACCGGCGATCAGGTCCGCGACCCGCGCCCGGTAGGCGGCCGCGCCGCCGTCGCTGGACGGGTCCACCCCGACTTCCTCGGTGAACATCGCGACCGCCGCGGGCAAGTAGCGGTCCAGCTCGTCCGGGCGCACCGGGCGCACCAGCGGATCCGGGGTCATCCGGGGCCGCTCGGAAAGCACCATGAGCGGCTGTTCCGCGCGGATCTCCCGCGCCGGGCCCCACTGCGCCGCGACCTCGTTCCACAGCGCTAACACCTGTTCGGCCGGGCCGACCAGCGACGAGCACACGCGGCGGCGGCGCAGCGCCCGATCCGCGAAAGCGCGCATCGCATCGGCCCCGCCGCGCAGCGGAATCAGGTTCGCGCCGGAGAAGCACATACCGGCGAGCTTGTCGCCATAACCCCAGAGTTCGCCGCCGAGGCGCAGCGGATGGATCCCGGCCTCCTCGACGCGAGCGGCCACCATGCAGGCCGCTACCGGGGCGGAATCCAACACGGAACGGACCAGCAGCGCGTCCCGTTCCTCCAGTAGCCGTGCACCGGCGAGCTTGAGCACCTGCCAAGACTGCCAGAAACCCCGGGCAGCGAGCCTCCTCGGCCGAGATGCACCACACCGACCCGACCCGCACTCACCCGTTCGGAGTAGCTCAGTCGGCGGTATCCGGCGAATTCAGCGAGTCGCCCCACGCTCAAGCCGATGCTGCGGCGCAACCGGCCGCCCCGAAACGGGGACGGCCGGTCGGGCAAGATCAGCTGACGGTGACCATCGGGGCGGCGGTCCCGGCCTCCACCGGTTCCATGTCCTCGGCGATGCGCATGGCTTCTTCGATCAGGGTCTCGACGATCTGGTGCTCGGGCACGGTCTTGATCACTTCGCCCTTGACGAAGATCTGCCCCTTGCCGTTGCCCGAGGCGACGCCGAGGTCGGCCTCGCGGGCCTCGCCCGGCCCGTTGACCACGCAGCCCATCACGGCCACCCGCAGCGGCACCTCCATGCCCTCCAGCCCGGCGGTGACCTCCTCGGCGAGCTTGTAGACGTCGACCTGCGCGCGACCGCACGACGGGCACGACACGATCTCCAGTTTCCGCGGCCGCAGGTTCAACGACTGCAGGATCTGCGTGCCGACCTTGATCTCCTCGACCGGCGGCGCCGACAACGACACCCGGATCGTGTCGCCGATGCCCTGCCGCAGCAGCGCGCCGAAGGCCACCGCGGACTTGATCGTGCCCTGGAACGCCGGGCCCGCCTCGGTGACCCCGAGGTGCAGCGGGTAGTCGCACTGCTCGGCGAGGATCTCGTAGGCGCGCACCATCACGACCGGGTCGTTGTGCTTCACCGAGATCTTCAGGTCGTGGAAGTCGTGCTCGGCGAACAGGCTCGCCTCCCACAACGCCGACTCCGCCAGCGCCTCCGGGGTGGCCTTGCCGTACTTCTGCAGCAACCGCGGGTCCAGCGAACCGGCGTTGACCCCGATCCGGATCGGGGTGCCGTGGTCCCTGGCGGCCTGCGCGATCTCCTTGACCTTGTCGTCGAACTTCTTGATGTTGCCGGGGTTCACCCGCACCGCCGCGCACCCGGCCTCGATCGCCGCGAAGACGTACTTCGGCTGGAAGTGGATGTCGGCGATGACCGGGATCTTCGACTTCTGCGCGATGGCCGGTAGTGCTTCCGCGTCATCGGCGCTCGGACACGCCACCCGGACGATGTCGCAGCCCGCCGCGGTCAACTCCGCGATCTGCTGCAGCGTGCCGTTGATGTCCGCGGTGTTCGTCGTCGTCATCGACTGCACCGAGACGGGGTACTCACTACCGACACCGACCGCCCCGACCTGCAACTGGCGGGTCTTGCGCCGCTCCGCCAACACCGGAGCTGGCGCCGCGGGCATGCCCAGATCGACGGTCATCGATACCTCTCCACCTCTTCTGGTGTGCTTCGGACGGCTCGCGCCGCCCGCGTTCCACGATACCGGCGACGGTTCAGCCAGCCGGTCCCTGCGGTGGCCGGTCGGATCACGTCGCGTGATCGTCCCCGCCCGTTCACTTCTCGTTCGGCCCAGCGCCGCGCTGCGCCCAACACCCCATCAGACCAGCCGATGCGGCGCACCCCGAAGCCTCCTCATCGCGGCCGAGCCCGCTTCTGCCTCGTCGCAAGCCGTCCACCCCGCGAGTGAAATTCCCATTGCTCGCTGTGCGGAACGGCCACGGATCCTAGTCCGCTCTTTGTTCTTGTTTTGAAGCGGCGCAGCCGCTTGGCCCACCTAAGCAACTCGCACCGCCGCGGGTTCACGGTGCCCACCCCTCCGGGGTCCTCCCCGCGAGGACAGCCCCGACGCCGCGTATCGGACATGCAGAAGTCGGGGATCCCGGTGTCGAGAAAGCCCGGGGTGCGGGGTGTCCCCGCATAGCACTGTTGAGGTTCCGCTACCCGCACCGCAAAGCAAAACGAGTTTGGAACACAGCTTTCTAGAACAACTGCACCGGGTTCACGATGTCGGCCACCAGCACCAGCAGCGAGTACGCGATGAAGATCAGGCTCACCCCGTACGCCAGCGGCATCAGCCGCGCCGTGTCGAACGGTCCGGGATCCGGCCGCCGCACCAGCTTGGCGAACCTGCGGCGGATCGACTCCCACAGCGCACCCGCGACGTGCCCGCCGTCCAGCGGCAGGATCGGCAGCAGGTTGAACACGAACAGCGACAGGTTCACCCCGGCCAGCAGGTTGAACATCAGGATGATCCGGTCGTCCACGCCGAATTGGTCCGAGGACAGCACCTCGCCGCCCAACCGGCTCGCGCCGACTATGCCCACCGGCGAGTCCAGGTCTCGCTGCCCGCCGAAGATCGCGCTGACCAGGTCGGGTACCCGCTGCGGCAGCTCGACGACCTTCTGCACGGTGAGGTTCACGAAGCCGCCGATGGTGTGCACCACGCCGCCCACGTCCTGCTTGACCAGCACCTGGGTCGGGGTGAGGCCGAGGAAGCCGACCTTCTCGAACTCGCTGGTCGAGTTCAGCTTCGGCATCTCGTTCTGCATCAGGGTCGGCTGCAGGGGCACCCGCTGACCGTCGCGTTCGACGACCACCGGCACCGGACCGCTGGACTCGCGGATGGCCAGCTGCAACTGGTCCCACGAGGTGTAGGGCCTGCCGTTGAACTCCACGATCCGGTCGCCGGGCCGGAAGCCAGCCGCCGCGGCCGGGGACGGCGGGGCGCCAGCCGGGCATTGTTCGGTGTTCTCGACGTTGGCGGGCACCACGCACGCGCTGACCGATTGGACCGTCGTGGTCGGGGTCAGCAGGCCGTGGCCCATCAGGATCGCGGTGAAGATGGCCACCGCCAGGATCAGGTTCATCACCGGCCCGGCCAGCATCACGATGACCCGCTTCCACGGGCTGCGCTGGTAGAACTGCCGGTGCTCGTCCTCTGGAGTGATTTCCTCGGCGGACATCTGCCGGGCGTCCTCGATCATCGTCCGCCACGGCGAAGACGACGCGGTGCGCCCGAACTTCTCGTCCTTGCCCGGCGGGAACATGCCGATCATCCGGATGTAGCCGCCGAACGGGATGAGCTTGACGCCGTACTCGGTGTCGCCCTTCTTCCGCGACCAGATGGTGCGGCCGAAGCCGACCATGTACTGGGTGACCTTGATCCCGAACAGCTTCGCGGTCGCCAGGTGACCCAGCTCGTGCCACGCGATGGAGAACAGCAGCCCGAGGAAGAAGATCACGATGCCCAGGACGACCAGCATCTATTCCGCCCTCCCCGCGAGCTCGCGCGCCCGAGCGCGTGCCCACTCCTCCGCCGCGAAGACTTCGTCCAAGCTCGCCGGATCGCTGCGCCACTGGTCAGCGTCGGCGAGCACCTCACCCACAGTTTGCACGATCTCGATGAAGCGCAGGCGGCCGTCGACGAACGCCGCCAGCGCCTCCTCGTTGGCCGCGTTGTAGATCGCGGGCAGGCAGCCGCCGCCGGTGCCCGCCGCGCGGGCCAGTTCGACGGCCGGGAAGGCTTCGCCGTCGAGCGGCTCGAAGGTCCATTCCTGGGCCTGCTCGAAGGTCAGCGCCGGGGCGGCCTTCGGCACCCGGCGCGGCCAGTCCATGCTCAGCGCGATCGGGATGCGCATGTTCGGCGGGCTCGCCTGGGCGATGGTGGCGCCGTCCACGAAGGTGATCATCGAATGCACGATCGACTGCGGGTGCACCACGACCTCGATGCGGTCGTAGCCGATGCCGAACAGCAGGTGCGCCTCGATCAGCTCCAGGCCCTTGTTCACCAGCGTCGCGGAGTTGATGGTGATCACGTTGCCCATCGACCAGGTCGGGTGGGCCAGCGCCTGCTGCACCGTGACATCGGCCAAGTCCTCGCGCTTGCGACCGCGGAACGGGCCGCCGGAGGCGGTCAGCACCAGGCGTTCGACCTCGTCGATGCGGCCGCCGAGCAGGCATTGCGCCAGCGCCGAGTGCTCGGAGTCGACCGGCACGATCTGGCCGGGCGCGGCCTTGCTGAGCACCAGCGAGCCACCGGCGATCAGCGACTCCTTGTTCGCCAGCGCCAGTTGGGCGCCGGTCGCGAGCGCGGCGAGGGTGGGTTTGAGCCCGCGCGAGCCGTCCACGCCGTTGAGCACCACGTCCGCCGGGACGGATTCGATGAGGTCGGCCACCGCATCCGGTCCGGCCAGCAGCCGGGGCAGGCGGAACTCACCGGCGGCGTAGCCGCGCCGCTGGGCCTCCGCGTAGAGGGCGAGCTGGACGTCTTCGACTGCGGTGCCCTTGGCGACCGCGACGGCCGGGACGTCGAACTCCAGCGCCTGCGCCGCCAAGGTCTGCGGGTCGCTGCCGCCCGCCGCCAGTCCGGCGACCCGGAACCGGTCGGGGTTGTGCCGGATCACGTCCAGGGCCTGGGTGCCGATGGAACCGGTCGAGCCGAGCACCAGGACGGTGCGCGGACCGGTATCGCTCGGAGTGCGCTTTTTCGGGGTGTCGGCGTGCATCACGGCCATTGTCCCCGAAGCAGGTGAGCAGCGGTCGCTCGCGGTGCGCAAACCGCCATCGAGGTCCACGATCGGGTGGTAAGCCATGTGGCCCGGTGCACCGGGGGGACGTGAGGAGGCCAACCATGGGCATCATCGGATGGATCGTTCTCGGGCTGATCGTGGGTGCCATCGCCAAGCTGATCATGCCCGGCAAGGACCCGGGCGGGATCCTGGTCACCCTGCTGCTCGGCGTGGTCGGCGCGTTCGTCGGCGGGCTGATCGGCAACTGGATCTTCGGGATCGGCATCGAACGGTTCTGGTCGCTGAGCACCTGGCTCCTGGCCATCGTCGGCTCGGTCATCGTGCTGGGCATCTACCGGGTTATCGCCGCCCGCCGCCGGGCGGTGCGCGGCGGATAGCCGCCGGAGTGTTGCGGAAGTCGCTTCCGCAACACCCTTTTCGCTGCTCGGGCGCGAGCAGCCGGGCGTCCGGGTGCCAACGCCGTGTGCGAGGATGAGGGCAATGCGGATCGCCGGATGGTGATCCGCGGTCAACGATGTCGTCCGGTCCGCGTGGCCGGTGTGGCGCAGGAGGGGAACGTGGCGAGCACCGAGCTGGAGAAGAAGCCCAGCCAGGCCATCGACCCGGCCGAGGAACCGTCGGTCGAGTGGGGCTGGCACGGCGGTTTCCCGAAGGGCACCCAGATCGCCGGTTGGTTCTCCGTCGTCGCGGTCCTGGCCATGCTCATCGGCAACCACCAGGGCATCCTCAGCGGCGGCGGGCACTTCAAGACCGAGGACGCCTACCTGGTCTTGACCGCGGTGATTCTGGTCGTCGGCCTGCTCATCGACCTGCGCAAGAAGCGGACGGCGTGGCGCCGCTGACCCCGCACTGCTGAAACGCCGCCTCCGGACCATCGGAGGCGGCGTTGTCGTTTCGGGGACTCGGTCACACGGTGATGCCGGTGAGCACCGTGACACGTTCCTCGGTGAGGTCGGTCATCGCGGCTTGCACGCCTTCGCGACCGAAGCCGGAGTCCTTGACCCCGCCGTAGGGCATCTGGTCGGCGCGGAAGCTCGGCACATCACCAATGATCACGCCACCGACCTCCAGTTCCGCGGACGCCCGGAAGGCCAACTGCAGATCGTGGGTGAACACCCCGGCCTGCAGGCCGAAGCGGGAGGCGTTGACCTTCTCGAACGCTTCGTCCATCGAATCGACCGGTGCGATGGTCAGCACCGGCGCGAAGACCTCCTCGCTGGAAACCTTCGCGTCCTCCGGAACATCGACCAGCACCGTCGGCGCGTACGTCGTGCCTTCGCGGGTGCCCCCGGTGAGCACGCGGGCGCCCGCGGCGCCTGCTTCGCCGACCCACTGCTCGATTCGCTCGGCGGCTGCTGCGTCGATCACCGGTCCGACCTTGGTAGCCGGGTCCTTCGGGTCGCCGGTGCCCTGTGCCTCGACCGCCTTGACCACCCGATCAACGAGGTCGTCGTAGCTGTCCCGGTGGACGTAGACGCGCTGCACCGAGATGCACGACTGACCCGCCTGGAACGTCGCGAAGGTCGCGATCCGGTCCGCCGCGTAGTCCAGGTCGGACCAGTCCGAGTTGACGATCGCCGCAGCGTTGCCGCCGAGTTCTAGGACGACGTGCTTGCGCGGCACCGCTTCGCGAATGCTCCAGCCGACCGGCACGGAACCGGTGAACGACACCACCGGCAGCCGCGGATCGGCGACGAGATCGGCGGCCCTGTCGTTGGGCGTGATCAGCACCGACCAGGAACCGGCGGGCAGGTCCGTCTCGGCGAGGATTTCGCCGAGCAACAGCGCGGACAGCGGTGTCTTCGGGGAGGGCTTCACCACGATCGGTGCGCCGACCGCCAGCGCCGGAGCCACTTTGTGCGCCACCAGGTTGATCGGGAAGTTGAACGGCGAGATGCCCAGCACCGGCCCGCGCGCAACCCTGCGGACCAGCGCCATCCGACCGGTCGCGCCCGCGTCGGTGTCCAGCCGCTGCAACTCGCCGGAGAAGCGGCGGGCTTCTTCGGCGCCCCAGCGGAAGGTCGAGATGGCACGCGTGACCTCGACGCGCGCCCAGACGATCGGTTTGCCGCTCTCCGCGGTGATCAGCTGCGCGAGCTCTTCGGCCCGCTCGGCGAGGCGTCGGCTGACGTGGTCCAGCGCCGCCGCACGCGCGTGCGCGGGCAGCGAAGCGAACTCGTGCCGAACCGCGTGCGCCGCGGCCACGGCGCGCTCGACATCGGCGTCGGTGGCGTAGCACGTGGTGGCGACCGATGACCCGTCGAAGGGGTGCCGCACCTCGAACGTCACATCGCTGGTGCGCGACTCGCCAGCAACCCAGTACCCGGTGACCGAAGACATCGGTCCCTCCTATCAACGTCGTTCCTGCCCCGACCCTACGGGCCCGCACCTGCCGCCCGGAGTGGCAATCCGTCCATCAGCACCACTACCGACTCGACGGATTGGCACTGCGGTCACGGCTTTTGGGCGGATTGCGGTGTCGCAGTCGTCAAGCGCGATCCGGGACGCCTCGGTCAGCACCTCGTCGAGCCCGCGTGCGACGACCTCGGTCATCTCGAACGACCGCATCCGCTGTTGCGCCATCCAACGCAGCGTCTCCGGCTCCGGCCAGTAGCCGCGCAGGCCGATCTGCAAGAACCGGTCGCCGCGGCAGGCGCCGGACTCCAGCAGCCGCCGCATCGGCGTGCCGTGACCGTAGAGCTCGCCGTGGTGGTGGGTGAGGGGCACCTGTGACCCAGTTACTTGGTCACAGGTGCCCCTCACCTCGGAAAAATCACCGGCAAGTTCTGGCGCATCAGTGTCCTCCGGGCAGGATGCACAGCAGGTCGTAGATCACGTGCGCGGCCGCTATGCCGGTGATCTCGGCGTGGTCGTAGGCCGGGGCCACCTCCACCAGATCGGCGCCGACCACGTTCAGGTCGGCCAGGCCCCGCACCAGCTCCAGCAGTTCGCGGCTGGACAGTCCGCCCGCCTCGGGCGTTCCGGTGCCGGGCGCGAAGGCCGGGTCCAGCACGTCGATGTCGATGGACAGGTAGACCGGACGCGAGCCGAGCCGGGCGCGGATGCGGTCGATGATGGTGTCCAGCGGCGTGCGGGCGAACTCGCGGCAGTGCAAGGCCGCGAACCCGAGCCGCTCGCTCTCGCCCAGGTCCAGCTTCGAGTACAGCGGCCCGCGCAGGCCGACGTGCATCGAGTGCTCGAAGTCGATCAGCCCTTCCTCCGCCGCGCGCCGGAACGGGGTGCCGTGCGTGTAGGGCGCGCCGAAGTAGGTGTCCCAGGTGTCCAGGTGGGCGTCGAAGTGCAGCACCGCGATCGGCCCGTGCCGCTCGTGCTGCACCCGCAGCAGCGGCAGCGCGATGGTGTGGTCGCCGCCGACGGTGACCAGCGTGCGCCGGGTCCCGGACAGCTCCCGCGCCCCGACCTCGATGGCGTCGATGGCCTCCTTGATGTCGAACGGGTTCACCCCGAGGTCCCCGGCGTCGGCGACCTGCCGCAACGCGAACGGTTCGGTGTCGTTGGCGGGGTTGTAGGGCCGCAGCAGGCGCGAGCTCTGCCGGACGTGGTTGGGGCCGAACCGCGCGCCGGGCCGGTAGCTGACGCCCGTGTCGAACGGCACGCCCCAGATCAGCACGTCCGCATCGGGCACGTCGGCCAGCCGGGGCAGCCGGGCGAACGTGGTGTCCCCGGCGTATCGCGGCACCTGCCTGCCGTCCACTGGACCGATCGGGTCGTTCATGGTGCTCCTCCCCTTGTGCTCGTGAGTGCTCAACCGGGCTGGAACCCGGTTGTGCACTCACGACTCCTTGGCCGCAGTCAGGATTTCCGCTGCGGCGCACTTGCCGGATTCGATCGCGCCGTCGATGAAAGTGCGCCAGCGGCGCGCGGTGTGCGAGCCGCTGAAGTGCACTCTTCCCTCGGGACGCCCCACGCACAGCTCGTACTTGGCGAACTGCCCGGCGCGGAACGTCGCCCACAGCCCCTTGGAGAACTCGTCGTGCACCCAGTCGTGCGATCGGGCGTCGACAACGTCGGCCTCCGGGGCGAACTCGCGGACCGCGCGCTGCACGTCGGCGAGGTCCCCGGCGTCCACGCGGTCGTGTTCCGGGGCGAAGCAGACCAGCACCACGCCCCGCTCGGTGGTCTCCATCGCGCCCACGTAGTCGAAGCTGGTGCCCCAGCCGAAACCGCTGATGTCGTCCGGGACGTTGCGGGCCAGCGCCCAGATCTTCTGGCCCTGCCCGGCGTGGTTCTCCTTCGACATCGCGAGTTTGTCCGCGGGCAGCGCCGGGGCGAACTCGATGTCCTGCCACACACCGACCGGCGTCGTCATCAGCACGCGGTCGCCGCGCACCACTCCGCCGTCGTAGATCACCGTGACGCCCTCGGCGTCTGCGTCGACCCTTCGGACCGGGCTGGACAGCCGCAGGTCGGCACCGCCGTCGGCCAGGATCGCCTGCGCCAGCGACGCGGTGCCGTTGACGAAGGTGAAGCCCAGCACGCTGGCCTGCACCATGCCCCACAGCGAGTTGTCCATCGACGCGCACCAGCGGATCGCATCCAACGCCGAGCCGATGTCCTCGTTGGCGTTCGCGCAGCCGCAGAACCAGGAGATCATCAGCTCCCTGGCGTTGCCGGTCAGCCCGACGTCGTCGGCCCACTGGCGGATCGGGACGTCGAGATCGGCGACGTCCTGCTCGGACAGCGGGCGCAGCGGGTCGAACCGGGAAGCCGCCTCGATCAGCGACCGGACCGCGTGCTCCAACTGCCCGTACTCCTGCGGCGGGACGGGCAGCAGGCTCTCCAGCACCTTGCCGTGGTCGGACCAGGTCATCCGGCTGGGCAGCGCGCTGTCCTTGATCGGGACGCCGTATCGCTGCACCTCGGCCCAGACGTGGGTCTGCTGCGGCACGATCCAGGTGCCGCCCATCTCCAACCCGTAGCCGTCGAAGGCGTCCGGCTGGTACCAGGTGGAGCCGCCGATGCGGTCGCGGGCCTCCAGGACAAGCACGTGCTGACCAGCCGCGCGCAGTTCGCGCGCGGCGGTCAGCCCGGCGAAACCCGCGCCGATGACCACGACGTCGTAACGATCCATTTCGTGCGCTTCCTTGATCGGTGGGAGTTCAGACGTTCGCGACGACCCGAACGTCGGGTTCGCGGGGCATCGGCTGCGGACTGCCGATGTTCAGCAACAGGTAGGCGGCGGCGGTCACCGCGGCGGCCAGCAGGAAGCTCAGGTCGATCCCGCCCGTGAGCGCCAGCAGCGGCCCCTTGTACAACGCGGTGTCCACTGCGGACAGACCCACGACCGAGCCGAGCGCCCACGCGGCCGCCGCGCGCAGGTTCCAGCCGCCGGTGTACCAGTAGATCCCGCCACGGGATCGGCGGTTGTAGACCTGCAACGCGTCCGGGTCGTAGACACCTCGGCAGCGCGCGAACCCGATCAACGTGATCACCGCCCACGGCGTGCCCACTGCGGTGAGCAGCAGCACGAACGCGGTCACGGCGTCCTGCGCGTCCCAGACGAAGTAGCCGAGGAACACCAGCACCGTCGCCAGCACCGAGGTCAGCACGGTCGCCTTGACCCTGGACAGCGGCGGCACGATCGCGTCCAGGTCCAGCCCCATGCTGTAGATCAGCACACCGGAGTTGCCGATCGTGCCGAATACCCCGTTGAGCAGCAGCGGCAGCAGGAACCACAGCGGCGCGGCGGCCACCAGCGGGCCGACGTAGTCGTCGGCGGCGCGAGCGGCGTACGCGGTGAAGGAGCCGAACAGCTGCGGGATCAGCAGCCCGAAGACCATGCCCACGCAGGTCGCCGCGAACACCTGCCAAGCCGAGTACCGGCGCGGCGAGACGTAGCGGCTGTAGTCCCCGAGCAGTGTGATGAACGCGATCGGCCCGCTGAGCCCGGCCGCCACAGTGGACAGTGCCCACGTCGTCCAGAAATCCCCGAGCAGGTATCCCGCGTCGGTGACCGGCCCGGTCTGGAACTGGTCGGCGAAGCCGACCACGCCCGCCGCCATGAGCACCACGGTGCCCAGCGCCACCCACTTGCTCATCCGCGTCAGCAGGTGGTACCCGAAGATCGCGACCAGCACAGAAAGCACGGCCAGCAACGCGTAGGTGACGCTGTAGCTGACGCCGCCGTCGGGCAGCCCGAACAGCCGGTGCAGCGGGCCGACCACCGCAGCTCCGCCGGTCCAAACGGTCAGCGCGGCGTAGCCCAGCGACAGCAGCAGTCCGATCACCGAGCCGATCAGCCGACCGCGCACGCCGAAGTGGCCGCCGCTGCTGGTCGACAGGTTCGTGCCGGTCTTCAGCGACACCAGGGCCAACGGCGCGACCAGCACCGTGCCCAGCAGCGTCCCGGCGATCATGGAGGTGACGGCTGGCCAGAACTCCAATCCGAACGAAGCGGGCAGCCAGCCGAAGATGACCACGCCGAGGCACATGTTCGAACCGAGCAGGATGCCGACGACATCGCGCGGCCGACCGGTGCGGTCGGCGTCGGGGATCGTGTCGACGCCGTGCGCCTCGATGCCGACGCGCGCGGCCGGTGACGGATCCGGGGGCATGCGGTGACCTCCTTGTCGGCGCCGCGGAAGGGGGAGTTCGGCAGCACCGACAAAGAGTGGTCCTGGTCACCAGCGGGAACTAGTCACCGATCCTCCGAAGTCCCCCACCGCTGTTGGACGATCGCACAACGCCGGAGGACGATCCCCCGGAACGATGAGGGGATTCCGATTGGTGGAAAGGTTAGGGCTGGTGGAGGGCTCGGAGGGCTAGGTAGAGGTCCACCCGGTCCGGGGTGCTGAACAGGCTGCGGCCGGTGAGGTCTTCGACCCGGCTCATCCGGTGCCGCAGGGTGTTGATGTGCACGTGGAGGCGTTGCGCCGCCTCCTGCCAGCGGCCTCCCGCGTCGAGGAACACCGCCAACGACGGCAGCAGGTCGCTACCCCGCCGTTCGTCGTGGTCGAGCACCGGTCCGAGCAAGGCGCGCGACGTGGCCGCCAGCAGTTCCGGATCCTGCGCCGAAAGCAACAGCGCCGGGCTGCTCAGCTGCTCGTGCGTCATCCAGCCGCTCTCCGCCCGCGACGACACCGCCTCGGCGGCGTGCGCCGCCTGCAACAGGCTGACGCGCAGCTCCGCAGCAGTGCCGGGCTGCCCGACGCCGATGTGCACCACTCCGCTGGCCAACGCCTCATGGATCCGCCGCGCCAGCCCCACGACGCCGTCCCGCACCCGCGCGAACGCGACGACCTCGCTGCCGCGCTGCGCCACGACGCCCTCCGTGCCCAGCAGGTCGCCCAACCGCACGGAGTCCGCGTCGGGACTCGACGTGCGCAGCACGACTGCGGCCAGCGGCCCATCCGGCGGCAGGCCCAGCGAGTGCAGCCGGGTGCGCACCGTCTCGATCCCGGCCGTTCCACTGTGGACCCATTCGAAGAGCTCCCACGCGTAGCGCAGTTCCGTCGCCCGCACCGCTCGGGTGCGCTCGATCTCCAATGCGATGAACGGCATCGCCTGCACCACGGACGCGTGCTGCTCCACGTCGAGTTCCGCCAGCGGTCGGGGCAGCAGCAGTTCCGCTTCGGCCAGCCCCTCGCCCACCAGCGGAAGCGGCTGGTTCGGCTGCGGTGCGACACCCGCCACCAGACCACCGGAGACCCGCACCGCGACCGGCTCGCCGAGTTGCTTGGCCAGCGTGTCCAGCACGGTCTCGACGCCGCGATTCACCCGCAGCGCCGCGACGATCGCGTCGTGCTGCGCGACGTGCCGACGCAGCGGGCGTTCCCACTCCGCCCGCTTGGTGTTGACGAATGCCTCCACGATCTGCAGGAACGCGACCTCGACCGGCACCACGAAACAGGTCAGGCCGTGCTCGCGCGCCGCGTCGACGAACTCCTCCGGAACCCGCGTTTCCGGTGGCACCAAGCCGAATCCGACCGCAGCGACGTCGGCGGCGACCAGATCGGCGATGAACGCCTCCGCGGTGATCCCCGCGGTGCGCCACACCCCGGCGGTGAGCACGACCTCACCACCGCGCAGGAATCGGCCGGGCGCCTGGATTTCGATGGTGTGCACCCAGCGGATCGGCCGGTCCACCTGGCCGCGCACCCGCACCCGCAACGCGAGTTCCGGCAGGTTCAGCAGATCTTCGACGAGCACCGCGCCACCTCCCTCACTCGCCAGGCCGATCGATGACCTGCAGGGCCAGCCACAGTTCCGCGCGCACGCCGGGCTGGTCGAGGCTGCGCCCGAGCAGTTCCTCCACCTTCCGCACCCGGTTTCGCAAGGTGTGCCGGTGCACGCCCAACCGGCTCGCCGCCGGATCCCACTGCCCGTGGTGCGCCAACCAGGTCCGCAACGACTCGACGAGCACGTCCTGTCCGCGCAGCGGCGCGAGGACGGCATCCGCGAACGCCCGCGCATCATCCACTGGAACCAGGTTCAGCAGGCCGTACCCGGCGAGGTCGCGGAAGTGCACGACGGTGTCGGCGCGTTTCGCCGCACGCGCCGCCTGCTGAGCCTGCCGCAGACCTTCGGCGAGCCCGGCGATCCCGGACGGCTCGGACACCCCGATGGCCACGCCGGGTTGACCGGTGAGCCACGGCAGTCCGCCGTCCCCGACGAGCCCCACCACCACGTCGTCGTGTTCGGCCAGGTAAACCGGGGCGCTCGGGAGATCCGCCGCCAGCCGGGACAGCAGCTCGTCGCGGTCTCGGGCACCGGCCAGCGCCACGACCCGGAACGGCTCGGGCGGCAGCTCCGCGTGCAGGTCGGCGAGCACGTCCCGCACCGGCTCGCCGCGCAGCATCAGCTCCAGGAACCCCGACCGCAGCCGACGCCGCGCGGCACCGAGCGCCTCGACCTGCTCCAGGGCCAGGGTGAGCAGCGACGCCGCCGAGTTGATCACGTGGTGGTCGGTGGTGGCGAACGGTCCGCGGCGACCGACCACCAGGAATCCGCGCGCCCGGCCGCCCAGCGCCTGCATGCTCACTTCCTGGTCACCGAGCGAGAACCCGGCCGCGGCAAGACCCCGCTTGGCCCGCATCTTGTCCACTTCGGACTCAAGTTGTCCCAGCCGGGCGCTGGCGGCAGCGGGCGCGCTGTGCAGCAGTCGACCGCCCGCGTCGAGCAGCAGCACCCAGACGTCCAGCAGCCTCGCGAGTTTGCGGACCAAGGCGGCCAGTCCGTTGCTGGTGCCTGCCGCTTGCGCGAGTTCGTGCTGCGCCCGGCTGGTGCGGCGCAAACTCGCGTACTCGTCGGCGGCGACGGCCCGCGAAACCGCCTTGCTGATCGCGATGAACGGGGTCGGCCGGGGCACTTCGAGCAGCGGCAGCGCGGCTCGTTCCGCGGCCGCGACGAGTTCGGGCGGGATCCTCCGGTGGCTCAACCCGACGCCGAATCCGAGACCGGCAACCCCGACCGCGGTCAGCCGCTCGACGAGTTCTCGGCTGTCCTCGGCGCGCAGCGCCAGGCCGGTGCTCAGCAGCAGCTCGCCGCCTTCCAGGAACGGCGTCGGATCCGCCAGCTCACTGGTGTGCACCCAGGAAACGGGCCGGTCGAGAGCCTGCGCCCCGGCCCGCGCGACGAGCCCCAGCCCGGCATCCGCTACCAGGTCCCGCAACGTCAACGGCACCGGCCGCCTCCTGACATTGTGTCGAATCCTGGCAACCGAGTTAACCAGATCGTCCACTGTTCGGATACCGGCGGCCAGCACGAGTCTGGTCACAGCGCTACCCGACCAGGAGGACCGCATCGTGACAGCTTCCCCACCGCAGGCACCTACGGCGCGCGTGCTGCGCACCGAAATCCCCGGCCCGCACTCCCGCGAACTGCACCGCCGCCGCGCCGCGACGGTGGCCAGCGGAGTGGCCAGCGTGCTGCCGGTCTACATCGCCGAAGCCGCCGGTGGTCTGCTGCACGACGTCGACGGGAACTCGCTGATCGACCTGGGTTCGGGCATCGCGGTCACCAACGTCGGCAATGCCGCGCCGGAGGTCGTCGAGCCGGTGCGCCGCCAGGTCGCCGAGTTCACCCACACCTGCTTCATGGTGACGCCGTACGAGAACTACCTGCAGGTCTGCGAAGAACTCGCGGCGCTGACCCCAGGCGAGCACGAGAAGCGCAGCGCGCTGTTCAACTCGGGCGCGGAAGCGGTGGAGAACGCGGTCAAGATCGCACGACGGGCCACCGGACGACAGGCGATCGTGGTGTTCGACCACGCCTACCACGGGCGCACCAACCTCACCATGGCGCTGACCGCGAAGTCCGTGCCGTACAAGCACGGATTCGGCCCGTTCGCACCGGAGATCTACCGGGTGCCGATGTCCTACCCGGCGCGGGACGCGCGCACCGGAGCGCAGGTGGCGCGGGAGGCGATCGAAAGGATCGAGAAGCAGCTGGGCGCCGACTCGGTGGCGGCCGTGCTGATCGAACCGATCCAGGGCGAAGGCGGATTCATCGAGCCCGCAACGGGATTCCTGCCTGCCATCGCGCAGTGGTGCACCGACAACGGCGTGCTGTTCATCGCCGACGAGATCCAGACCGGCTTCTGCCGGACCGGCGAGTGGTTCGCCTGCGAGCACGAGGACGTGGTGCCCGACCTGATCACCACGGCAAAGGGCATCGCCGGTGGACTGCCGCTGGCCGCGGTGACCGGCCGCGCGGAACTGATGGACGCGATGCCGCCGAGCAGCCTGGGCGGCACCTACGGCGGCAACCCGGTCGCGTGCGCGGGTGCGCTCGGCGCGATCCGCGCGATGCGCGAGCGGGATCTGGCCCGCGCCGCACGAGCCATCGGCGACCTGATGCTGCCGAGGCTGCGGGCGCTCGCGGCGAGCAGCGACGCGATCCTGGACGTGCGCGGCCGTGGCGCCATGATCGGCATCGAGTTCGTCAAACCGGGCACCTCCGAACCGGACCCCGAGGTGACCTCGCGGATCGCCGGGACCTGCCACGCCCAAGGCGTCGTGATCCTCACCTGCGGCACCTACGGCAACGTCATCCGCCTGCTACCGCCGCTGGTCATCGAGCAAAGCGTCCTCGACGAAGGTCTGGCCGTCCTCGAAGCAGCCATCCGCGAGCACACCAGCTGACCAACCGTGCCGCGGGCGGCTGCCAGGAATCCACCACCCGCGGCACGACACACGGGAAACGCCCGAATTCAGGGAGAGTTGGCGAGTTCAGGACTCCAGGTGATCTGGCCATCCGGTGTTGGGCAGGCCGAGCTTGTCCGCGTACGCGGTGTGCAGCTCCTCCCACCCGTAGTTGCGCGCGTCCGCGCCGCGAATCGGACTGATCGGCTGCCCATCGAGGAGGTGCTCGGCGACGACCAGGCAGAGGTGCCAACCCGCGGCCACCGCGGCCACCCAATCCTGGCCGTCGACCGTGTGCCGCAGGGTCAGCCTCGTCCCGGTCCCGGTAGCGGCGAGTTCCCAGCGCAGCACGTCGGTGCCCCACGAGTACTCCAGCAGCGTCGGGGGCTCGGCGCGGTGCACCGCCCCGGCCAAGTCCTGCGCGACGTCACCGTCGATCATCGTCAGCGTCGCGTCGCCAGTGCTGCCGAGGTCGCGGTTCGCGGTGTAGGGAGCCCACTCGCGCAGCTGGGCCGGATCGGTCAGCGCCGCCCAGACCTTTTCCGGCGGGTGCCGCAGCTCGCGGACGAGCACCAGTGCCCATCGGTCGTCCGCGGCGAGGCAGTCAGCCTCGAACAGCGGCCCCGGCTCGAAGCGCGAGTCGTTCATGCCTGCTCCAAATGGTCGAAGACGAACATCCCGACCGACAATATTCCCCATCAATCATATTCCTGTCAAGGCATATTATCGAGCCAGACCGGAAGGTCAGCGGACCGAAGCGGCGGTGACTGACTTTGAAACAACAGTGCTTATATAAGTGCTGTTATAGTGACGCTGGTGATCACTCCGGATCCATCGCGCCACGGCACCGGGACGCCCGGCTCGGACCCGACTGAGCAGGCAAGCGTCTGGCAGCCGCTCCGACACTTGTTGACCGCGCTGGACGACGACATCGCCCGCCTGTACCGGGAGCGCGATATCGCTGGCGTCCGACCGCGGTTCGTCATGCCGCTCATCAGGCTCGGGCGGCGCGGCGCCATGACCATTCAGGAGCTCGCCGCCTGTCTGGAAGTGACCCACTCGGCGATGAGCCAAACCGTGAGCGCGCTGCGCCGCGAGGGTTTGGTGCGCAGCGTTGCGGGCTCCGATGCACGAACCCGCCAGGTGACGTTGACCAAGCAGGCCCGCGCGGTACTGCCCTTCCTGGAGGCGGAGTGGCGAGCCACCGAGCAGGCGGTCCAAGAGCTGGAATCCGAGATCCCGTATGCACTGAGCCAGGTCGTCAGGGACCTGGAGGCGGCGTTGGCGCGCCGCTCGTTCCGCGACCGGATCGCCCAGCACCTGGACGCGTTGCCGGAACCATGACGCGCCTCGATCGGCTGATCGATATCCGGCCGCTGCGTTCCAGCGCTGCTTTCCGCAGGTTGTGGTGGGGCAACGCGCTGTCAACCCTGGGCGGGCAGGTGACGGTGGTCGCAGTGCTCTACCAGATGTGGGAGCTGACCAGCAGTCCCATCGCGGTGGGCGCCATTGGCCTCGCCAACGCCGTGCCGATGGTCCTGTTCGGGCTGGCCGGTGGTGCGCTGGCCGACGCAGTCGATCGCCGACGGTTGGTGCTTCTCACCACGGCAGGCCAGCTCCTCTCGGTCAGCCTGTTGGCCGTCCAAGCGGTTGCCGGTGCGGGATCGATGTGGCTCCTGCTCGGGCTCACGGCGCTGCAAGCGGCCAGCAGCGGGCTCGGTGCTCCCGCACGCAGGACGTTCGTGGCGCGCCTGTTGCCGAACGAACAGGTCGGCGCGGGCATTGCCCTGACCAACCTCAGCTTTCAGGCAGCCTTGCTGGTCGGTCCTGCCGTCGCGGGTGTGCTCGCGGCGCGATGGGGCGTGGCCTCCTGCTATCTGCTCGACGCGCTGAGCTTCTGCGCCGCGCTCTACGGAGTGCTGCGACTGCCCTCGATGCGCCCCATCGGGGAAACCGGTTGGCGGGGAATCGGTGCCATTTGGTCGGGCTGGCGCTTCATCCGCCGCGAGCCGGTGCTCAGCGGCGCCTTCTTCAGCGATGTCCTGGCGACTGTCACGGCCTTTCCCGTCGGGCTCTTCCCGGTGATCAACGAAGAACGCTTCGACGGCAATCCCGAGACGTTCGGACTGTTCCTCTCCGCGATCGCTGTCGGCGGGATCGCGGCGGGCTGCGTGTCCGGAACAGTGACGCGAGCCCAGCGCCCAGGTGTCATCATGCTGGCCGCAGCAGCCATCTGGGGTCTGGGACTGGTGGGATTCGGCCTGGCGCAGCCGCTGTGGCTCGTGCTCGGTTGCCTCGCCATCGCTGGGGCAGCCGACACCATCTCGGTGATCACACGCGGGTCGATCGTGCAGTTGGCGACCCCCGACTCCCACCGCGGCCGAGTCAGCGCCGTCGAACACATCGTTGGCATCTCCGGCCCTGATCTCGGCAACTTCCGCGGCGGACTGGTCAGCGGCATGACATCAGCAACATTCGCCGCCGTCTCCGGTGGCGCACTCTGCGTTCTCAGCATCGCCGCGCTCGCGCTGGCGAGCACTTCGCTACGCAGCTTCCGAACGACGACCTCGGTACTCGACGACCACGCACCCACGAGCCAACCCGAGATCTAGCGGTGGCGGAACCTCATGACTTGCACCGCCGGGCTGGAAATGCTCGGTCGGTGCGCGCCTTCCGGGGGATTCATCGGCGCGCACCGACCGGGCTCGGATCGAAGTCCACTCTGGACACGGCTTCGATCCCGTCGGTTGGCTCAGCGGAGTCGGTGCTGGGCGAAGAACTGCATGATGATCGGCGTCGCGTCGAGGACCGCGGGTTGGTCGGAGTCCGGATTCGGTTGGGTGCTCGGCCAGTCGTGCCCGAGCCCGTCGATCCGGTAATGCACCACGTCGCTGCCCCGGTCGCAGCCGAGCCATCGGCTGACCTGCACCCCGTTGGCCTCGTCGCGGACCACCGGCTGGTCAGCGCAGTGGTTGCGCTCCGCCCAGCCCGCCATCCAGTCCGGAAGCGGCGGCAGGCCCTTCTCCGGATTTCCGTCGTAGGGGATCGTGGTGTCCGCTGTTCCGTGGAAGTCCAGGATCGGCGCTGGCCGCTGGGGTTCGCACGCGCCGCCTTCGGGGTAGAAGGCGCCGGACACCGGTGCGAAGGCAGCGATCCGACCGCTGAGCTGGCAGGCGAGCACCCCGGTGAAGCCACCGCCGTTGGACTTCCCGGCCGCGTAGATCCGCGTGGGGTCGACGCAGAACTCCCGCTGCAGTTCGTTCAGCAGATCGCTGGTGAACAGCACGTCGTCGGCCGCAGCCGAGTACGGCGCGCCCTGCCAGGCGGTTTCGCCGTCCGTGCCGACGAGTCCCAGCGGGTAGACCGCAACGGCGTCAGTGGCCGAGAAGCCGGACAGCTCCTCCTGGTACTCCGAAGTCCGCCCGTGCCCGTGGAAGGACAGCACCAGCGAAGTCGGCTTGAGTGGCCGGTAGTCCTGCGGCACGTGCAAAAGGTAGCTGCGGGTGATCCCGCCGGAGACGATCGTGCGCGTCTGCGACGTGCCCGGCGGCACCGGCGCGGACCGCACGCAGCCGACGGACGGTATCGGATGGTCGATCACTTGAGCCGGTTCGGCCTGCGCGGGCATCCCGCCCAACGCCACGGCCGCGCCGACCGCGGCGAACACGGCCACCGACCGTCCTTTTCGGACTGGTCGGAAAAAGCGGTGGGCGAACCCACGAATTGCACGGTAAGGCACCATTGCCTCCCAGCTCGGTCACCTTTCGAGTGCAAAGATCATGAGCCAGCAGCGGCTACCGGTCACCTTTTTGTTCATTGCGTTCACGAAAACCGTCACCACCACCGATGGGGTGACGAGTGAAGGGCACCTTCGACCGAGTAAGCCGGTCAAAGGTGCCCTTCACTCCGAACGGTTCAGCCTTCGGCGGCGAGTTGGCCGCAGGCCGCGGCGATTTCCTGACCTCGGGTGTCCCGGACCGTGCAGGGCACGCCCGCTTCGCGGACCCGGCGGACGAACTCCTGCTGCACCGGCTTCGGGCTGGCGTCCCACTTGCTGCCCGGAGTCGGGTTCAGCGGGATCAGGTTGACGTGCGCGAACTGGCCGAGGTGGCGGTGCAGCACCTTGCCGAGGAGATCCGCGCGCCACGGCTGGTCGTTGATGTCGCGGATCAGCGCGTACTCGATCGACACCCGCCGTCCGGTGTGGTCGGCGTAGCCGCGCGCCGCCTCCAGCACCTCGGCGACCTTCCATCGGTTGTTCACCGGCACCAACGTGTCGCGCAGTTCGTCGTCCGGGGTGTGCAGCGACACCGCCAGCGTCACGTGCAGGTCCTCCGCGGTCATCTTCTTGATCGCGGGCACCAGTCCGACCGTCGAAACGGTGACCGACCGCTGCGAGAGGCCCAGTCCGTCCGGAGCCGGGTCGCAGATCCGGTGCACCGCGTTGATCACCCGCCGGTAGTTGGCCAGCGGCTCGCCCATGCCCATGAACACGACGTTGGACAGCCGACCGGGCCCGCCGGGGACCTCGCCGTCGCGCATCATCGCCGCCGCCGAACGGACCTGGTCGACGATCTCGGCGGTCGACAGGTTGCGCTGCAGCCCGCCTTGGCCCGTGGCGCAGAACGGGCACGCCATCCCGCACCCGGCCTGGCTGGAAATGCACACCGTGGCGCGATCCGGGTAGCGCATCAGCACGCTCTCCAGCAGCGTGCCGTCGTGCGCGCGCCAGAGCGTCTTGCGGGTCGTGCCCTCGTCGGTGTCGAGGTGCCGAACCGCGCTCAGCAGCGGCGGCAGCAGCTGCTCGGCCAGCTTCGCGCGGCTGGCCGCCGGGATGTCGGTCATCGCCGCCACGTCGGCGTTGAGCCGACCGAAGTAGTGGTGTGCGAGCTGCTTGGCGCGGAACGGCTTCTCCCCCAGCTCGGTCACCGCGGCCCGCCGTTCGTCGGCGGAGAGGTCGGCGAGGTGCCGTGGCGGCATGCCACGGCGCGGGGCGTCGAAGACGAGCGGAAGGGAAGTCGCAGACATAGCGCCGACCAGTGTCCCACGAGCCGAAACGACCTTGGAGTCCGCCGTCCGGCCCGAGCTTCGACGCGGACACTTCGACCGGCGGCATGATCGTGGTTCGCCGGACCGCCGTGTTCCCTCGCGGCACCAGGTCAGGCGGGCACGGCGCCGCCGAGCAGTGGTCAACGGCCACTCGCCCGTCGGCTCGTCGCCGCCCGTATCGTGAAAGTATGACGAGTATGGCCGAGCGCCCCTCGCCGTCTGTGGAGGATTACCTCCGGGCGATCTACGGGCTCAGCGAACGGGGCGTGCCCGTCACGAACGCCACCCTGACGCAGCGGCTCGGCCTGAGCCCGTCCTCGGTGTCCGGGATGATCAACAAACTCGCCCAGCTCGGCCTGGTCACGCACGTCCGCTACCGCAGCGTCGAACTAACCCCGGAGGGCCGCCGGTTGGCCTGCGACGTGCTGCGTCGGCACCGGCTCATCGAGCTGTTCCTGGTCGAGGAGCTCAACTACAGCTGGGACGAGGTGCACCGGGAGGCCGACGCGCTGGAGCACGCGGTGTCCGACGAGTTGGTCGAACACATCGCCGCCAAGCTCGGCAACCCCACCCACGACCCGCACGGCGACCCGATCCCGACCGTCGAAGGCAACGTGGAGAAACCCGCGACGCTGCTGCTGGACACGGTCGAGCCCGGCACGGTCGGCACCATCGCACGGGTGTGGGACACCGATTCGGAGCTGCTGCGCTACCTGACCGAGCACGGCATGACGTTGGGCTCGCGGATCGAGATCGTGGAGCGCAAACCCTTCGGCGGGCCGCTGGTGGTGCGCGTCGGCGAGCCGCCGGAGGACGAAACCCACTTCGTGGGCAATGAGATCGCGGCCGCGCTATCGATCAGCGTGCACCGGTGAGCCAGCCGTTTCATCGACGAGCCGGGGGCTGCCCGGGCGCGGTGCGACGACCGGCGCGGACGGCCGCTCCAGCGGATCGGCGGGCGAATCCTCGCCGTAGACCTGCTCGGTCACCAGGCGCCCGTGCAACTCGTCGGTGCGATGCGCACCCAACACCGCCAGCAGCAGGTCGAACCGGCTGTCCGTGAGCGCCACCGCGACGTAGCCGAACCCGGCGAGGCCGGTGAACACCAAGCCGGAGACCCACCACACGGATGCGCCTTCGACGAGGACCATCACCGCGATGGCGAGCACCAGACCGGATGCGAAGGCCGTCGCGCGTGCGATCGTCACCTGCCGGAGCAACGACCGGAACGCCGGGTACTGGTGGCACAGCTGCCGGATTATCTCGGCGCGCTCGCGCCGGTCCAGTTGAGCAAGCCGACTCAGGCCCGCGGTGACCGGCTTCGCCGCGCGGTTGGCCATGGCTGCTCCTGTAACCCTGGTGTTTGCGTCGATCGGGTCCCCTGGCGCGCGATTAAGCACACTGAGTGACCACTATTAGTCGATCACGAGGATGGTCCGGGAGCAAGGCGTCATTCGGGGGCGTTCGGATTGCGGAAAAGGCACCGATCCGTAACGTCACCGAGCGGGCGCCGCGGGCTTGATCGGCCACGCGGGTTTTCCCGGCCGGGGGTCCGGTCACCCTGGGGTATCCGAGGTTCGGGACAAACCGGATGCCGGGACGGACCGAGGCGGCGTCTGGGGTTCCGCCAGGCGCTCAGTCTCGCGAACCAACCCACGCACTCGCCGAGGAGGAGCGATGGCCATCGCAGTTGGTGAACCTGCCTGGGTGGATCTGGCCACCCACGACGTCGCCGACGCCAGGGACTTCTACACCGGACTGCTCGGCTGGCACTGGATCCAGCGCCCGGATTACAACATCGCGTTGAAGGAGCACAAGCCGGTCGCCGGACTGCTGTTGCCGGAGACCGACGCGCCGACCGCCTGGACCCTCTACCTGGAGTGCGGCTCGGCCCGCCGGGCGGTGGAACGCATCCGCGCGCTCGGCGGGAAAGTGCTGGTCCCGCCGACGGAAACACCCGCAGACGAGACGTTCCTGGTCGCCGAAGACCCCTCCGGCGCGATCATCGGCCTGTGGGAGGCACCGCCGAGCGGCACGTTCGGCCGCGACCACGCGGGGATGCTCTGCTGGGCCGAACTGCACACCCGCGACGGTTCGTCGGCCGATCCGTTCTACGCCGAACTGCTGGGCTACCGGCAGGAGCAGATCGGCGAGCCGGGAGACGGCTTCGACTACACGGTCTGGTACGTCGACGACCTGCCGACCGTGGGCCGCTTCGAGACCAGCTCGGCGCTGCCCGAGGACGTGCCCGCGCACTGGCAGCTGTACTTCCAGGTCAACCCGGACCACGACACCGACACCGCAGCGGAGAAGGCGGTGCAACTGGGCGGAAAGGTGCTGCGCGAACCGTCGGACTCCCCGCACGGAAGGCTCGCGCTGCTCCAGGACGTCGTCGGAGCCACGTTCTTCATCATCGACACCGCCCAGCGCACCGGGGAATGAGGCTCGCGGTTCCGCGGCTAAACCTGGACGGCTAGTATCCAGATCATGCGGATGGGCGAAGGTGTCGAGTGGGGCTTGCACTGCTGCCTCGCGTTGGCGTGGCTGGACGAACCCGTGCCGACGGCACGCCTCGCCGCCCAGTTCGACCTGCCCCCGGCATACCTGAACAAGCGCCTGCAAGCACTGGTCAAGGCCGAGATCCTCACTTCCACGCCGGGGGTTCGCGGCGGTTTCCGGCTGGCCCGGCCGCCGGAGAAGATCACGCTGATGGACGTCGTCGCCGCGCTCGAAGGTCCCGAGGACGCGTTCCGCTGCGCCGAGATCCGCCAGCGCGGCGCCGGGGCTGACGCACCGACCAGCGAGTTCCGCAAGCGCTGCGGTGTCGATGTCGCCATGCGCAAGGCCGAGTTGGCCTGGCGCCGCGAACTGGCGGCGCAGACGATCGCCGACCTTATGGCGGCGGCGCCGCGCCGCGCCGCAGACCGAGTACGGCGCTGGCACTCGGTCGGCTGATCTCGACAACACCCTGCTGACCAGGGTCGACCTGTCTGGAGAATCTGGATGTCTGATGTCCTGATTTCAACCCGCCACCGCGGCCTGGCGGCCACCCTGGTGCTGGCGCTGGGCACCTTCGCGGTCGGCACAGACGCGTTCGTCGTCGCCGGATTCCTGCCATCGATGGCCGAATCCCTGCACACGACCACAGCCGCCGCCGGACAGTCGGTGACGGTCTTCGCGGTGGCCTACGCGGTCCTCGCCCCGGTCCTGGCGACCGCGACCGCCCGCGTCCCGCGCCGGACCCTGCTGGTCGCCGCGCTCGCGGTGCTGGGCATCGCCAACATCGGCTCGGCCATCGCCCCGAACCTGGCAGTGCTGATCGCCAGCCGGGTGCTCGCTGCGGCCGGTGCCGCCGTGTACACGCCGGGCGCGGGAGCGGTCAGCGCGGCACTGGTGCCACCGGAGCTCCGCGGGCGGGCGCTGTCCGTGGTCGTCGGCGGACTCACGATCGCCACCGCACTGGGAGTGCCGCTCGGGGATGTGGCCGGTGCATGGCTCGGCTGGCGCGCAGCCCTCGGCCTGGTTGCTGCACTGTGCCTGCTCGTCGGCCTCGGTGTGTACCTGATCATGCCCGCCTTGCCGGGCGGAGCTCGCGTGCCACTGCGCAACCGGCTCGCCCTGCTGCGCCGGCGCAGCGTGCTGGCGGTGCTACCGCTGACCGTGCTCGGCATGGGCGCGAGTTACACGATCTACGCCTTCAGCGTCCCGGCGCTGAAAGCCGTCGGCGTCGCGGAGAACGCGACGACGCTGATGCTGTTCCTGTACGGACTCGGTGCGGTGGTGGGCAATTTCCTGTCCGGCTACACAACGGACCGCTGGGGGCCGACCCGAATCCTCGCGGTCGGCTACCTGAGCATGGCGCTAGCGCTGGCGCTGCTCGGCTGGTTCGCCTGGACCGGCTCGACGGCGCAGCCGGTGGTGGCGTTCCTGGTGCTGGTCTGGGGCGCGAGCACCTGGACCCAAACGCCGCCGCAGCAAACCCGACTCATAGACGCGGCACCGAGCGAAGCATCAGTCGTGGTGTCCCTGAACGCCTCGGCGATCTACCTCGGCATAGGAACCGGAACCCTCCTCGGCGGCCTCCTGATAACAACGAGCCCAACCCTCGTCTACGCGGCAGCAACCACCATCGCCACCCTCGCCGCGGGCTACCTGTTCGCCACGCGGGGATGATCGGGGCCTCCGCTGATCACCTGAATGTGCGGGCGGCCCGCGCCAATATCGCCCGCGCTTCATCGCCTTCGGCGGCAACGCTCCACAACCGATCGGTCAACTTCCGGTAGATGCCGACCTGATCAGGATCTGTGATGCGGAGTTCTGCGGTGATGTTCTCGACCAGCACTTGATCATCGAGGATCCAGTACCCCCGCAACACGACGTGCGGGACTTGATGGGGACATGGGCAACAGGCCGATGCGGACGTTGGGCAGCCCAATCGCCATCCCCAACCGATCGGCCTGCGCCGCCATGACTTCACGAGGTGCGACCGGATGCAGCAACGCGGCCTCGGAGATCAGGATGTCGATCTCTTTGTCCGGGCTGTAAAGCACTTCCTGCCGCCGAAGCCGCTCCCGAACCGCCTCATCCAAATCCCGCGGAACATCGAACAGATCCGCTTGACTCGCGAACGTGGCACGAGCGTAGTCAGCTGTCTGCAACAGGCCGGGAACCACGGCCAGACTCACACCGCGAATCGCGGTGGCCTGTTGTTCCAAACCGCCGATGTGCGCCTGTTTGGCACCGTGCCCGCTGCGAAGCTGGCTCCCGTCGGCCGACGATTGAGCGACGCGGCGCAACTGGCCATCGTCCTGCGCCAGGCGCAATGGGACATCGACAACCTGGCCTTCGAACTGCCGACCGACCAGGCCGGTACAGCGGAATGTCGCAAACTGGCCGATGAACTCACCGAACTCGCCACCCTGCTGCGCCGCTACCCCGGTTGACCATCAGCGGTGCTTTGCCCTGTGGCGGGCCACCGCGTCGTTGTTCGCGCAGCGCAATGAGCAGTACGTTCTCCGGCCGTTTCGGGACGTGTCCACGAACGCTCGGTCGCATGCTTCGCGCGCGCATCGGCCGAGGCGGTCGGCTCCCGCGAAGCAGACCACGTAGGCGAGTCCGGCCGCTGTGATCGCTCGAATGCGCGCCGCCGCGTCCGCGTCCGGCGAACTGTAGTGCAGGTGTGGATGGCCGTCGTGCAACGAGATGTACGGCTGGCTCGCGGCATCGGCGAGCATTCGGTTGATCACTTCGCACCGCTGTCGCAGATCTCGCCGGTCGAAGCAGTCGGCCAGCCTCTCGCACCAGCGTGTCAACTCTTCGACGTGCTCGGGCGCCAACGAGGATTCCGCCACGCCGTGGGCCGACAGGATCGACTCCACCTGCGCGGACGTGAGCGGCCCGGTCGCATTGACGAGATCCGCCGCCAGGCGGGCCGCTTCGCCGCCGTAGTCGTTGAACCGCACCTCGTCACCTCCCAGGCGATCCGGTCACAGGACCCTCAGCTCGCGACCGTCGAGGAAGATGCCGATACGTCCGCAGCCGCACCTCCGGTAGGTGACCTCGCCCTGAGACGTCCAGTGCCGAGACAGCACCTGCCACCTCGCCCGGTCCGCCGGACATTTCCGAGATCCCTCGTTCGCACGGGTAGCAGGCATGGCTACAGCCTGGTGTCAGGGGCTAATGCACTTCAACCATTACATCGACACGACCCAGGCGGCCGAGGTGCCGTTCGCACCGAGTTCGAGCAGGTGCCGTTTACCCGGCGGTCGAGTCGGCCGTGGCACTGATCGGCGTCAGCATCCGGTGGGGGTTCTCAAGGGCGCGGGCGACGCGGTCGCTGCGGCGCATCGCGTTTGCGCCAGGGCCGAGGCTGACGACGAGGTCGTCGGGGCCCGGCGTCTTGCCGCACGCGCGGCATCGCCCGGAGTCGTCGACGTCGGTGTCGCATGCCGCGTGGCTGAAGATCCGGGAGGGGTGCGGTCCGCTCGTGTAGCGCTCGCCCCATTTGGACAGCGAGAAGATCGTGGGCCACAGCGCCAGGCCAGCCTCGGTGAGCAGGTACTCCGGATGCCCACCCGAGTCCTCCCTGGTCAGCACACCGGCTCCGACGAGGGTATCGAGCCGATCGGTGAGCACGGCTCGGGAAATGTCGAGGTGCTCGCGCAGGTCCGTGAAGCGGCGCACCCCGTAGAAGCAGTCGCGCAGGATCAGCAGGGTCCAGCGCTCTCCGACCACTTCGAGCGCGCGGGCGAGGAAACAGCCCTGCTGGTCATATCCGGTTCCCAGTGCCACGTCGCCATCGTACCGATGGCATGGTCTGTTCACCAGACCATGCCTATGCAAGGATGGTCTGGTGAACAGACTGAGTGTGGGCGAAACGACGAACCAGCGCGTCGAAGGTGCACGTGGGTCTTTTCCGGCGGCGCTTGCGCTGACGTCGCTGAGCACGTTCGCAGCCATGCTGGCCTACGCGGGTCCGTTGGGAAACGCAGCGACGATCACCGCCGCGCTGAGCGCCGCATCGGGAGCCACCATGTGGATCCTGAGCTCGATGAGCACCGGCCTTGCGGTGAGCCTGCTGACTGCGGGCGCGCTGGCCGACCAGTCCGGTCGCCGAAGGGTTTTCGAACTCGGCGCGTGGGTGTTCGTGGCCGGTTCCGCGGTGTGCGCCACCGCGACCACGGCGGCGCAATTCGTCATCGGACGACTCGTCGAAGGTGTTGGTGCGGCCGGTGTTATCGCGACCGGGTTGGGACTCGTGGCCGCGGTGAACAGCGGCGCCGCAGCCCGGTCGGTTTCCGCCAGTTGGTGGGGCGCCAGCATGGGCCTGGGCATCGCGCTCGGCCCGCTGCTGACCGGTCTGTTCGACCTCGCGGACCTGTGGCGCGCACCGTACTGGCTGCTCGCCGCGGCTGGGGCGAGCATCGCCATCGCCGCGCGATGGTGCTTCCCCGAGACGGCGGTGATTCCAGGCAGGCGTCTGGACCTGGTCGGCGCCGCGTTGATGACCGGCGGGCTGGGGCTGCTGCTCGTCGCGCTGATCGAAGCGCGCCAAGGTGGTCTCGCCCTGGCCCTGCTCTGCGCCGGTGTTGCAGTGGCCGCGTTGGTGGCTTTCGCGATCAGCCAACTCCGGAGCCGGTCGCCGATGGTAGAGCTGGCGCTGTTTCACCGAGGCGACTTCGTGGCCGCCACGGTGGCGGCGACGGTCACCGGTGCCGGTGTGATCGCGCTGATGTCGTTCGCCTGCACGTTCCTCGTCACCAGCATGGGGATGAGCACCTTCGGAGCTGGCGCCGCACTCGGGCTGTGGTCCGGCGCCAGCGCCGTCTCCGCCGTGCTCAGCCGTCGGCTGGCCGCGCGGCTGACCGGGACGGCGCAGCTGGCGATCGGCCTCGCAGCCACGGGCGCCGGCCTGTTGCTGCTTACCGGACTGGAGCCCGGTTCGACCATCGGACGGCTGCTGCCCGGCCTTCTCGTGGCAGGCGTCGCCACCGGCGTGCTCAACGCCGGTCTGGGACGGCAGGCGACTGCCACCGTCCCGCCTGACCGCGCCGCAGTGGGCGTCGGGATGAACAACACCACCCGCTACGTCGGCGCCTCGATCGGGGTCACCGTCGTCGGTGTCCTCGCCGCCGCCCCACGTGACGACATCGCCGCCCAGTTGTCCGGCTGGAATCACGTCGCCGTGCTCACCGGCATCATCTCCCTCGCCGGGGCCGCCGCCGTGCTGGCGCTGCACCGACGCCAGCGAAGATGAAAGACACTCCACTGTAGACAAGGAACCGCAGGACATACCGGAGCGCGGGCATCGTGGCGAGCAACGAATTCCGCCGTAGGGTCAGGACTAGCGGGAGAAGTCCGCGGTCAGCCAGCGGTCCGGTCGGATCTCGACGTATTCCGGCCCGCCATTGCCGTTTCCACCGCTGAGTTCCCACTCGGCCCACTCGTCGACCGCGTCCGCGGGCAGGTACCGGCGGCCGATGCTGGCGAGTTCTTCCTTCGTCGGCGGTTCCTGCCTGACGACTGTCCCCTCAACGGTGACGTACTTGTACGGCACCTCCGGATGTTGCACCGAGAAGGACAGCTTGCCCGCTCGCCTGATGAGCCGTGATTTGCGCTTGCCCTGCCTGGTGACGACGGCGATGTTGCCGCCCGGCTGGTACGCGTACCAGGTGGGTAGCGTCGCTGGCGGGCGATCGTCGTCGCTGATCACGCTCAACACGCCGACGCGGGGTTCCGCCAGGAACTGCTCGCGTTCCTCCTGGCTCAACTTTCGCGACCGACCCAAGTTCTCGTCCAACTGCCTCTCCTCGGACATCCACCCTCCTGAAACTCCTGGCTGCTGATGACGATGTCCAACCGGTGCGCCGCGCCACTATTCCAGCCGCTCGTCGGGGAGTCCCACCTCATGGGACGAGGGTCATCGGCGCAGGCCGTTGAGCACGGCTCGGGCGACCGGAGTTGGGTGTTCCTCTTCGAGGTCGAGGGGCTGCCTGGCGTTACAGCGGGGGTTGCGCCATGAAGCGCGGCGTTCGTCGGCGATGCGGCTGAGCGGCGTGCACGAGGAAGGGGTGGCGAAGGTAGACGTCCCCGAGCGTGCCCGTCGCCAGCGACGTCCGAGAACAGGAAGAGCATCAGCAGCGCGCGTACCCGAGACCGGAGGTTGAGCCTGCCCTCCCCCTGCGGTCCGGCATAGCTGGCCTCGACGTGCCATCCGTCGTCGCCGGGCTCTCGGGGACTCGGGAAGCGGACCGGGAAGGAGCCGAGGCCGACGCGCGGCACCCAGCACCCCTCGCCGACCAGCTGATCGAACGCCTCATGCAACACGGGTGTGGTCGCGGCCGCCTGAAACGGCGGTGTGGCGAAGCCGCGCACGAGCACCTACGGTCCGAGCCGCTGCCGCGTCGTGAGTGGTTGTGGCCGCCATGACGGCGATTACCACTCACGACCCCGAGGCGAGCCCCAATCCTCTATCTGTGGGCCGACGGTGCACGTCAAATCCGGCTCGTCTTGACGATTGCTCAGTGACCGCCGCCGATGAGTTCTGCGCACTTCTTGGGTCTACCGGACAACAGACCCTGGAGGAGTGAGCATGAGCAAGGTGATCGCTGACATCTCGATGTCGCTGGACGGATACGTCACCGCACGCGGCGTGGACCAGGAGCACGGCCTCGGCATCGGCGGCGAGGCGATCCACGCATGGGTGCTCGAAGAGCCCCGCTCCCCCGTCGATGAAGCGGTGCTGGCGCACAGCTTCGAGAGGACCGGCGCCGTGGTGATGGGGCGGCGGCTGTACGACATCGTGGACGGCCCGAACGGCTGGAACGACGACATCGGGTACGGACACGACCAGAACCAGTCGGCCGCACCGCCGTGCTACGTCGTCACCCACGAACCGCCCGCCCAGGTGCGGCTCGCGTCCAGGTTCCGGTTCGTGACCGAGGGAATAGCGGAGGCCATCGACCAGGCCCGGACGGCTGCAGGCGACAAGGACGTCGTCGTCATGGGCGGCGCGAACGTCATCGACCAGAGCCTCGCGGCGAGGTTGGTCGACGAGCTCCGCATCCACCTGTCACCACTGGTGCTCGGCGACGGCACGCGGCTGTTCGACCTCGTCGGCCCGACGACGCTGGTCCAGCGGGAGGTCATCGAGTCACCGCGCGCGACGCACCTCACCTACGAGGTCGTCAGGGACTAAGGGGCCAACCCGAAGCCGCTAAAAGATCTTCATCCACAGGTCTCCTGACAATTGCTCAAGCTGCGAGCGTCGGAGGGAAGCGGCTCACGACCACCTCCGGTCACGCCCAGTCCGCACGAATTCTCAGGCGCGTAGCAGGCCGGTTGGTTTTCGGCGGGTGCGCACGCGGTAGCCGACCGGGATCGTGCAGCCAGGCGTCTCGTGGGTCGCGCGGGCGGCGGTCTTCGCCGAGAACTCGATGCCCAGCACCGCTTGGAGACTCTCCCGATCGTCGAAGCGCCACAGGGTGTCCACCGAGACGCTGTCGAAGTCGTGGCGCTGGAAGAACGCCTCGATCGCGTCCGGGTCGAGCTGCGGCGCATCCGCCCGCATCCAGTCGCCGTACGGCGCGCGGGATGCGTCGAGGTCGACGATCGCGATCATGCCGCCGGGTCGCAGCACCCGCTCCGCCTCGGCCAGTCCGGGTTCGCAGCCGGGGCCGAAGAAGTACGCCGTGCGGGCGTGCACCAGGTCGGCGCTGGCGTCCGCGAGCGGTAGCTGCTGGGCAGGCGCGATCCGCACGTCAGCACCGGGCGTCGCGGCCAGCCGGTGGCGGGCCCGCTCGGCCAGCGGCGGATGCGGCTCGATGCCGATCACAGTGCGGGCTGTCGCGGCGAACAGCGGCAGGTGGAAGCCGTCACCGCAACCGATGTCGACCACGTCGAGCCCGGCCCAGTCGCAACGCTCCCGCAGCGCCCGCCACAACGCGCCGGTGCAGTCCTGGGCGCGGTTCTCGGTCTCGTAGACCTCCGGCCAGTGCCAGATGTTCGGGCTCGGGGTGACCTGCGGCCGGGCCGGTTTCCGCCAGGTGCGCATCAGGTCGGGATCAGCCAGAACAGCATCATCCAGGCGACCGCGGCGGAGGGCAGCAGGGAATCCATCCGGTCCATCAGACCGCCGTGGCCGGGCAGCAGGTTGCCCATGTCCTTGATGCCGAGGTCGCGTTTGATCAGCGACTCCATCAGGTCGCCCAGCGTCGCGCTGCACACCAGCGCTGCGCCGAACAGCGCGCCCTGCCACCACTGGCCGTCCAGCAGCAGCGTCACCGACAGGACCCCGGCCACCACCCCGACCAGCATCGATCCGCCGAAGCCCTCCCAGGACTTCTTCGGGCTGACCTTCGGCGCCATCGGATGCCGTCCGAGCAGCACGCCGAAGGCATATCCGCCGGTGTCCGAGGCGACCACCCCGATCATGAAGCACAGCGCCCGGAACGCACCGTCCTCCGGCCGCACCAACATCGCCGCGAACGAGGCGAACAGCGGCACGTAGGCGGCGGTGAACACCGAGGCGCTCACGTCCCGCAGATAACCGTCGACCCCGTCGCGGAACCGCCACGCCAGGCACGCCAACACGGTGATCGCGTAGGCGACCAGGATGCCGCGCAACCCCAGCCAGGACAGCCAGACCATCGCCTGCCCACCGACGAGGACCGGGATCAGCGAAACCCGGATCCCGGCGCCGCGCTTGAGCGCGCTGGCCAGTTCGACGGTTGAAACGGCAACCGCCGCCGCGACGATACCGATGAAGACGAACCGCACCATCAGCAGCGAAAGGATGATGGCGGCACCGAGCACTATCCCGACGCCGACGGCGGCGCGGAGATCGCGTCCGGCCCGAGAAGGACGCGAGGGCGGGTCCGGGGTGTCAGCGGACATCCCGGACTCCCCTTCGCACTGGCCGGCCGTCACCACTCAGACCTCTAGCAGTTCTGCTTCCTTGTGCTTGACCAGCTCGTCGATCTGGGCGACGTAGCGGTGCGTGAGGTTCTCCAATTCCTTCTCACCGCGGGTGCCCTCGTCTTCGCCAGCCTCGCCGTCCTTGACGATCCGGTCGATCTCTTCCTTGACCTTGCGCCGGATGCCCCGGACGGTGATCTTGCCTTCCTCGCCCTTGTGCTTGGCGAGCTTGACCATCTCCTTGCGGCGCTCCTCGGTCATCTGCGGGATCGACACCCGGATCAACTGGCCGTCGTTGGACGGGTTGACCCCGAGGTCGGAGTCCCGGATGGCCTTCTCCATCGCCGCCAGCTGGCTGGCGTCGTAGGGCTTGATGACCACCAGCCGCGCCTCCGGCACGGAGACACTGGCCAGCTGGTTCAACGGCGTCGGCGAACCGTAGTAGTCGACGACGATGCCGGAGAACATCGCGGGGTTCGCGCGGCCGGTGCGAACGGTGGCCAGGTCGTCCTTGGCGACCTCCACCGCCTTTTGCATCTTCTCCTCGCCTTCGAGAAGAGCTTCGTCGATCACGGCTGCTCCTTAAGTCTGCCGACCGGTGGACATTGCAAGTGTCGCCTGCTGCGCGGCGCGGCCCCAGCGCGGGCCCGCTCCAGATCAGGATCCAGCACGCTCAGGCCGACGAGGCGGCCGGGGTGCTGACCAGCGTGCCGATCTTCTCACCGCTGACCGCGCGGGCGATGTTGCCTTCTTCCAGCAGGTTGAACACCAGGATCGGCATGTGGTTGTCCATGCAGAGGCTGAAGGCGGTCGCGTCGGCGACCTTCAGACCGCGTTCCAGCACCTCGCGGTGCGTGATGTAGTCGAACAGCTTCGCGTCCGGCGTGGTCTTCGGGTCGGCGGTGTAGACCCCGTCGACGGCCTTGGCCATCAGCACCACCTCGCAGCCGATCTCCAGTGCGCGCTGCGCCGCGGTGGTGTCGGTGGAGAAGTACGGCATCCCGGTACCCGCGCCGAAGATGACCACCCGGCCCTTCTCCATGTGCCGCACGGCGCGCCGCGGGATGTAGGGCTCGGCGACCTGGCCCATGGTGATCGCGGTCATCACGCGGGTGTCGATGCCGTGCTCGCGCTCCAGGAAGTCCTGCAGGGCCAGGCAGTTCATCACGGTACCCAACATCGCCATGTAGTCACCGCGCGCGCGTTCCATGCCGCGCTGCTGCAGTTCGGCACCGCGGAAGAAGTTGCCGCCGCCGATCACGATGGCCACCTCCACGCCATCGGCGACGATCTCGGCGATCTGCCTGGCGACCGTGCCGACCACATCCGGATCGATCCCGACGCTGCCCCCGCCGAACATTTCGCCGCCCAGTTTGAGCAGCACTCGGGTATAACCACGCTGCGCTGGGCCGTCGTCGGTCACTGGTTCCTCCCACGAGATTCGGTAGGACTGGTTGGAGGTGTGCGGGTTGGCGCTGCTCCCGGTGGGGAACAGCGCTGGAAATGCGGTGCGGATCGGTCTGCTCGCCGACGGCGCCACGACCTTGCGAAAGCGCCCCGCCTTGCGAATCAAGGCGGGGCGCCGATGCCGTATCCCATGGCCGTCGACCGACCGGTCCACCGCGCCCGGTGGACCGACGACACACTACCCACCGGCCCACCCGGCCTGCCGCCGGAGCGCGGGCGGTCAGGCTTGGCCGACCTCGAACCGGGCGAAGCCGGTGACCGTCACGCCAGCCTCGTCCAGCAGCGCCTTGACGGTCTTCTTGTTGTCCTGCACGGACGGCTGGTCCAGCAGCGCGTTCTCCTTGAAGAACCCGTTCAGGCGACCCTCGACGATCTTCGGCAGCGCCTTCTCCGGCTTGCCCTCGGCCTTCGCGGTCTCCTCGGCGATGCGCCGCTCGTTGGCGACGATGTCCGCCGGGACGTCGTCGCGGCTGAGGTACTTCGGCTTGAGCGCGGCGACCTGCATGGCGGCACCGCGCGCGGCCTCCTGGGCGGGGCCGGTGTACTGGACCAGCACGCCGACCGCCGGGGGCAGGTCCGCGGAGCGGCGGTGCAGGTAGGTGGCCACCTCGCCGTCGAACTTGGCGACCCGGCGCAGCTCCAGCTTCTCGCCGATCTTGGCGGACAGCTCCTGGATGACCTCGGCGACGGTCTTGCCGTCCAGCGGGGCCGCCAGGGCGGCCTGCAGGTCAGCGGCACCGGCGGCCTTGACCGCGGCGACGACCTTGTTGGCCAGCTCGATGAACTCGTCGTTCTTGGCGACGAAGTCGGTCTCGCTGTTCAGCTCGATCAGCACGCCGCCGTCGGCGGCGACCAAGCCCTCGGCGGTGGCGCGCTCGGCGCGCTTGCCCACGTCCTTCGCGCCCTTGATGCGCAGGCTCTCGACGGCCTTGTCGAAGTCGCCGTCGGCCTGCTCAAGAGCCTTCTTGCAGTCCATCATTCCGGCGCCGGTCAGCTCGCGAAGACGCTTGACGTCGGCCGCACTGAAGTTCGCCATCGTGCGTTTTCCGTCCCTCATTAGTTACGCAGCTTCGAAGGTCTTGCAGACATCGGCCGGGCCGCGCCCCTGGCGTTCGACCAGCTCAGCGGGGATGCGTGCCCGGCACGGGGTGGCATCTGCCAGTGTGCCCGGCAGACAACGAGACCGCGCTGCGCGCCCGCCGTGCGACGGGCGCGCAGCGGGCGGACTCAGGACTGCGCGGCCTGCTCGCCGCCCTCCGCGGCCTGACCGGAGCCAGCCAGCAGCTCCTTCTCCCACTCGGCCAGCGGCTCGCCGCCAGCGGGCTTCTCCTCGCCCTCCGGCGCACCGTTGGTGCGACCGCTGCGGGCCATCAGCCCTTCGGCGACACCGTCGGCGACCACGCGGGTCAGCAGCGCGGCGGACCGGATCGCGTCGTCGTTGCCCGGAATCGGGTAGTCGACCTCGTCCGGATCGCAGTTGGTGTCCAGGATCGCCACGACCGGGATGCCCAGCTTTCGGGCCTCGCCCACGGCGATGTGCTCCTTCTTGGTGTCCACGATCCACACGGCGCTGGGCACCTTGCTCATGTCGCGGATACCACCGAGGGTCTTTTCGAGCTTGTCCTTCTCGCGGGTCAGCATCAAGATCTCCTTCTTGGTGCGACCCTCGAAACCCCCGGTCTGCTCCATGGTCTCAAGTTCCTTGAGCCGCTGCAGACGCTTGTGGACGGTCTGGAAGTTGGTGAGCATGCCACCGAGCCAGCGCTGGTTGACGAACGGCATGCCGACCCGCAGGGCCTGCTCGGCGATCGCTTCCTGCGCCTGCTTCTTGGTGCCGACGAACAGGATCGTTCCGCCGTGCGCGACCGTCTGCTTGACGAAGTCGAAAGCCCCGTCGATGTAGGTCAGTGTCTGCTGCAGGTCGATGATGTAGATGCCGTTGCGCTCGGTGAAGATGTAGCGCTTCATCTTCGGGTTCCAGCGGCGGGTCTGGTGCCCGAAGTGCACGCCGCTGTCGAGCAGCTGTTTCATGGTGACGACGGCCATGGCCTGATTCGCACCTCGTGAGTCGGGCGCGCTGGTGGGGCGCGCGATTTGGTTGCCGCGACGAACCGGGTGGTCCGTCGCCCTGGTACCCGCCCGGCGACCCCCGCCCGGGTTCGGCGAAGAACTCGGGACCGCGAGGGCACCGGCACCCTGCTGGGAGCAGCAGCGTCCGAGGTGTCGAACTCGGTACTGTGCCACCTGGTGGCCGACCATGACGGTCGAGCCACCTGCGCAGGCATGCGGGCACGCGAAGTCGGTCCGTGCGGACACGAAACCGCGAGAACAGTGTACTGGACGCCCAGGCTGCCCCGATCGTGGCGTACGAGTTGTCCACAGCCTCCTGGTTTGTCCACAGATTTCGATTTCCCCCTGTTCACCGGTGGTCGTCCGCGGCCACCGTGGAGCCATGCGCCTGTTGATCTCCACTTTGCTCTGCTGCGGGTTGACCGCCGGTTCGATAGGGCTCGCCGCGGCACTCGCCGAGCCGCCCGGCCGGGCTGTCGCGCGGCCTGCCGCATCGGTGCCGGACTCGCGGTTCGGTTGGCCGCTGGCGCCGCCACCTGCGGTCGCGCGGCCGTTCGAGGCGCCGGAGCACGAGTACGGGCCGGGGCACCGCGGCGTCGACCTGGTCGGCGAGGTCAGCCAGCCGGTGTTGGCGGCCGGGGACGGCCTGGTCGTCTACGCGGGCTGGATGGTGGACCGCAACCTGGTGTCGATCGAGCACGTCGACGGGCTGCGCACCACCTACGAGCCGATCGCCCCGGTGGTCGCGGTCGGCGACCAGGTCACCCGCGGACAACCGATCGGCCACCTGGAGCCCGGTCATCCGCAGTGCACCGCCGAGCCACCCGGCACCTGCCTGCACTGGGGCGCCCGGCGGCGACTCGACTACCTCGACCCGCTGCGCCTGCTCGGCTTCGGCCACGTCCGCCTGCTGCCCTGGACCTAATGCCGCCGCGGTTGTCCTGTCTTCCAACTCGTTTTGCACAGCGGTGCCGGTGTCAGAAGCCTTCTCGGTCCGGGATCCCCGACATCATGTATGCGCAATACACCACGTCGAGGCTGTCCTCCCGAGATAGCTCGGGGTGCGGGGTGTCCCCGCACGGCACCGCCTGAGAACCCGCCGCAGTGCCAGTGCCGTAGGTGGGTCAAGCGGCTTCGCCGCTTAAAAGCAAGATCAAGGACAGGCACTGAAACTGACCCCTCATGAGGACCGGGCAAGCGGTCAGTTTTAGGCAGTGACCGGCCGTTGTTCAGGACGGGGTTCGGATCGCTCAGTTCTGCTCGGTGAGTTTGGTGCGCAGGCGGAGGACCGCTCGGGTGTGCAGTTGGCAGACTCGGGATTCGGTCACCCCGAGCACCTTGCCGATCTCGGCGAGCGTCAGGTTTTCGAAGTAGTAGAGCGTGACCACCACGCGGTCCCGTTCGCTGAGCCGCTCCACCGCCTCGGCCAGCTGGCGTCGGCTGTCCCGGTCCACCAGCGCCGCCACCGGGTCCTCGGCCCGGTCGTCGGGCAGCGTCTCGGCCAGCGACGCCTGCGCCGGTCCGGCGCCGATCAGGTCGTCCAGCGCGATCACGCTGGTCATCTGCAACTGCGCGAACAGTTCGCGCAGTTCCTCCACCGACAGTTCCAGTTCGGAGGCCAGTTCGGCGTCCGTCGCGGTGCGCTGCAACTTCGCTTCGAGACGTTCCAACGCGCGTTCCACGTCGCGGGCCCGGCTGCGCACCGACCTCGGCACCCAGTCCTGGGCGCGCAGGTCGTCGAGGATCGCGCCGCGGATGCGCTGCATCGCATACGTCTCGAACTTCAGCCCGCGTTCCGGTTCGAACTTCTCGATCGCGTCGACCAGGCCGAAGATCCCGGACTGGATCAGGTCCGAGACCTCGACGTGCGACGGCAACCCGGTGCCCACCCGGCCCGCCACGTACTTGACCAGCGGCGCGTAGTGCAGCACCAGACGGTCCCGCAGTTCCTGGTCGCGGCGCTGCCCGAACGCCTGCCAAAGCGCGACGATGCCAGCTTCGATCTCGTCGGCGGTGCGCTGGTCCGCTCCGGCAGCCGGTTCAGCGGTCGCCAGGGACAACCCGCGCCGCCGCACGTAGTCGTGGACATGGCCGTTGGCCGGGCCGCCTTGATCACGCGCGGTCACCGGTACCGAGGTCGATCTCGCGGCCGCCGTGTCGGCGCCGCCCCCGGCGTGGTCAGGAACGGGGGTGGGTTCGGTCATGGATCGCCTTCAACCGTTCAACGGTCACGTGGGTATAAAGCTGGGTCGTTGCGAGCGTAGCGTGACCAAGCAACTCCTGAACGCTACGGAGGTCCGCACCGCCCTCCAGCAAATGGGTCGCAGCCGAATGCCGCAGTCCGTGCGGGCCGACACCCGGGGCGCCGGAAACCGCTCCGACCGCGTCGTGCACGACTCGCCGCACCGCACGCGGGTCGAGCCGTCCACCTCGGACACCCAGGAACAATGCGGCATCCGAGGATTCTCGAACCAGTTTCGACCGACCAGCTGAGAGCCATCGACTGATCGACTGATCAGCTGGTAGGCCGAACGGCACAACGCGTTCCTTGTCACCTTTACCGATTACGCGGATCAGCCGGTGCTCGCGGTCGACGTCGTCCACGTCCAGCCCGCAGAGTTCGGCGACGCGGACTCCGGTGGCATACAGGAGTTCGAGCACGGCGTGATCCCGCAGTGCCACCGGATCTCCTTGTTCCGCGCCCATCGCCGAAGCTCGCATCGCCGCACCTGCCTGGTCAGCGCGCAGCACGGCAGGCAGTTTCCGCTGCTTCGACGGCACCGCAAGCCGCGGACCAGGGTCGATCGACAACAGCCCGGCGCGGAACGCCCAGCCGGTGAAGGTGCGCGCCGACGCCGCCCGGCGGGCGAGCGTCGCTCGACTCACACCGTGCGCATGTTGCGCGGACAACCATTCCCGCAAGATGGAAATGTCCAACACAGCAAGGACAGCGTCGTCCGCCGAGTCCACCAGGTGGCCCAGCATTGAGACGACGTCGCCGACGTATCCGCGAACGGTGTGCGCGGACAACCCGCGTTCCGCCGCGAGGTGTCGTTCGAACGCGTCGACCGCGGCACCGAGCGATTCGGGCAGTTTCGAGCGAGCCACCCGGAAGTCCGGTCTTCGCGATTCGGCGGAACCTTTGTGGGCCATGCCTCGACGCTCGCCGCTGTACCGGCGTCGGTCAAGCATCGCCACGCCGTTTCATGATCATTTTCGATCTTCGCTGAACCTGTTTCCGGTGGCGGCGCTGGTAGCGGAACCTCAGCGGCGTCTCGACGGCACCGATCCTCGACATCTCGCACTTCCGGCTCGCGCATCGTCATGCCCTCGCCGACCACCCCCGTTCGGACCGCGCCACGAATCCGGCCAACTCCAATTCCGGCAGCAGCGCCCGGACTTTGCCCAGCGGCAGCCCCGAATCCCTGGCCAGCTCGTCCGCGCTGGCGCAGTCCATGCCGGTCAGCGAATCGTGCAAGCGCTTCGCGTGCGGATGCAGCCCGTCGGTTCGGCGGGCCTGGCCGGGGATTTCGACCGACGGTCGGGCGCCGAGCGGGCTCAGCGCTTCGAGGATCTCCTCGGTGCGCGTGACCAGCACGGCTTGACCGGACCGCACCATCCCATGGCATCCCACCGAGTTCTTCGAGGTCACCGGCCCAGGCACGGCCAATACCGGTCGCCCCAACGCATCGGCGGTGTTCGCGGTGTTGGCGGCGCCACTGCGCGACCCCGCTTCGACCACCACGGTGGCGCGACCGGCCGCCGCGATCAGCCTGTTCCGAACCAGGAAACGGTGCTTTCGCGGCGGCGTGCCCAGCGGGTACTCGCTCACCACAGCACCTTGTTCGGCGATGGCGCGCAGCAATCTGCTGTGCCCGGCCGGGTAGTCGACGTCGACACCGCAGGCCAGGAACGCCACTGTCAGGCCACCCGCGGCGAGCGCGCCACGGTGCGCAGCCCCGTCGATGCCGTACGCCGCCCCGGAAACGACGGTGAATCCCGCCCTCGCCAGTCCGTGCCCGAACTCCGCCGCCACGTGCTCGCCGTAGCCCGACGCGGCTCTGGCGCCGACGACCGCCACCGTCTGCCGCATCGCTTCGGCCAGTGGCACCTCACCGCGGACCCACAACGCGATTGGCTCGGCCATGCCCGGCAGGTCGACCGATCGCGCCCCGGACAGACTGGCGAACACCTCGTGCGGCCATTCGCCATCCTCCGGCACCACGAGGCGAGCACCGGCAGCCTCGGCGGCCACCAGCATCTTCTCGCCCGAGACGTGCTCTCGCCGCGCCTCGACCTCCGCGGTGACCGCCGGAGGCGCTTTGTCCTGCTGGATGATGCCAACCGCCCGGCACGGGCCGTGTTCCGCGACGAACCCCGCCAACGCCGGGGCGGGCGGTTCGGCAACGCCCACCAGAAAGGCCCGTGCCAGAAGCAACTCGCGCTTCGCCTTGGCGGTCCTCCTTTCGCATCCGGTCATCACGCCGCCCTCCGATCCCGGAACTCCAAGGCCGCCGCCACGTGCTCGGTGTCCGGTTGGGCCCGCCCGTCGAGGTCGGCCAGCGTCCAGGCGACCCGCAGGCACCGATCGGCACCCCGAGCCGTGATCGCACCGACCTCCAGCCCGCGATCGAGCAGGGCCGTCGTCTCGGTGGGCAACGCGAAGTCACGGCGCAGCACCGGGCCCGGCACCTCGGTGTTGGTCTGCCAACCGTGCTCCGACCACCGCTGCCGGGCGGCGTCCCGCGCGGCCTCCACCCGTTTGCGCACCACTGCGGTGCTCTCCGGTTCGGCACCACTGTGGACGGTCATCGCGGTGATCGGCCGCATCCGGACCCGCAGGTCCACCCGGTCCAGCAGCGGTCCGGACAGCTTGCCGAGGTAGCGCCGCCGGACCTGCGGCGGGCACTGGCAGTCCAGGTCCCGAGCCGGTGCGCACGGACACGGATTCGTCGCCAGGACCAGCTGGAACCGCGCTGGGTAGCGCAACGTTCCGTCGCGCCGGGCCAGCCGGACCTCGCCCTCCTCCAATGCGGTTCGCAACGCCTCCAATCGTTTCGGGCCCAGTTCGCAGGCTTCGTCCAACAGCAGCACGCCGCGATGCGCACGACTGACCGCGCCCGGCCGAGCCAAGCCGGTACCACCGCCGATCAACGCCGGGATCGACAGCGACGAGTGCGGCGCGACGAACGGCGGGGTGCGAATCAGCGCAGCCGACTCGGTGAGGTCCCCGGCCACCGAGCGGATCGCGGTGACCTCCAGCGCCTCCGGCCCGGTCAGGCTCGGCAACAGCCCGCACAGGCGCTTGGCCAGCATCGTCTTGCCGGTACCCGGTGGACCGACCATCAGCAGGTGGTGACCGCCTGCCGCCGCGACCTCCAGCGCCCACCGCGCCTCCGGCTGGCCGAGCACATCAGCGAGATCCGGCAGGTCAGCGGCCGGTGGCGCATCTACCGGCGGCGGATAGCGGTCGAGCTCGGCGAGCTCGCGCAGCCAGGCCACCACGTCCCGCAGATGCCCGGCGCCCAGCACCTCGATGCCGTCCACCAGGTGCGCTTCGGCCAGCCCGTCCGCAGGCACCACAGCACGGCGCATACCCGCCTTGCGGGCCGTCAGCAGCGCTGGCAGCAACCCGCGAACGGGCCTGATCCGCCCGTCCAGCGCGAGTTCGCCGAACAACACCGTGCCCGCCAACCGGTGCGGGGGGACCAGCTCCGCACCCGCGAGCACCGCGCACGCCAGCGCCAGGTCGTACGACGTGCCGGTCTTGGGCAGCGCGGCCGGGGACAACGCCAGCGTCACGCAGGTCGCTGGCCAGTCCTCCCGGCAGTTCTGGATCGCCGCGCGCACCCGGTTCTTCGATTCCTGCAGGGCGGTGTCGGGCAGCCCGAGCAACTGCACCGATGGCAGGCCGCCCTTTCGGACATCCGCTTCGATCTCGACCAGCACACCGTCCACACCGAACAGCGCGACCGCCCAGGTTCGCCGCAGTGCCATCTAGAACACCCCCTCAAGGTGCTTGATGCACGCCCGCTCGCCCGGCGGCCACAGCACCGACACGACGTCGAAGCGCACCCGGCAACCAACCAGCTGGCGCGCGGCCAGCCAGGCCCGCGCCACGTTCCGGATCCGGTTGATCTTCTCCGGCGCGACCGCGTAGAGCGGGCCGCCGTAGTCGACGCCGGAGCGGGCCTTCACCTCGCAGCACACCACGGTGTCTCCGTCGGTGGCGACGATGTCGAGTTCTCCTTGCGGGCACCGCCAATTCCGGTCCAGCACGGTCAGCCCGCGGCGCTCCAAGTGCGTGGCCGCCAGCCGCTCCCCTTCGACGCCCAACGCATGTCTGCGGCCCTTGCTGTCGTAATCGGACAACGGACCCACGATCTTTTTCCGGCGCACGACTTTCCTCCTCGATACGGCATTTCGGATTTCCGCGCCGGTCTCCGAGGGTTTCGTGAGCGGATTTCACCCAGTGCGCCAACAGATCCGAGCACGGTCGATGCATCCAACGTGCCCGGATTCAGCGCCGATCACCAGTACCAGTTGGAAATCTGTGGATAAACCAGTCCCCTGTGGACAACTCGGATCACTCGGATGAGTGGGGATAGTTCGGTGTCCGGCCGAAGAATTCAACCGCGCCGTAGCGGCAGGCACCCGTTTTCCGCCAATCGCGCGAAACCTTCGAAAACAAAAAGCTCGGGCGGTCGCAATGACCGCCCGAGCGTTGTCGCTTGCCTCAGGAACCGAACGGGCCGCTCTCCGGCAGCCGGAGATCCGGTTTGTCCAGTTCCTCCACATTGACGTCCTTGAACGTGATCACCCGCACGTTCTTGACAAAACGCGCTGGTCGGTACATGTCCCACACCCACGCGTCCGACATCGCCACCTCGAAGTAGACCTCCGAATCGGAGTTGCGCACCTGCACGTCCACCACGTTGGCCAGGTAGAAGCGCCGCTCGGTCTCCACGACATAGGTGAACTGCCCGACGATGTCGCGGTACTCCTTGTAGAGCTGCAGCTCCATCTCGGTCTCGTACTTTTCGAGATCCTCGGCGCTCATCGCTGTGCGAGCCCTTCTGAGTTGCCGTTGCGACTACAACACCTCATTGTCCACCACATCCCCGTCAGAAGCATCGAACAAACCGGGTTTGCTGGTCACGGTTCGCGGCGAGCGCATCCCGTGCCGCTGGGCCGCAGCCACCACGTTCGCGAACGACCACCGGTGCTCGGCACACGGGCCGAACCGCGTCAGCCGCGCCGAGTGCACCGGGGTGCTGTACCCCTTGTGCTCGTCGAACCCGTAGTCCGGGAAGCCGATGTGCAACCGCTCGGACATGAACCTGTCGCGGGTCACTTTCGCCAGCACCGACGCCGCAGCCACACAGGCCGCTACCAGATCGCCCTTCACCACGGCCACACTGGGCGAGGCCAGCCCCTGCACCCGGAATCCGTCGGTCAACACGTAGCCGGGGTGCAGGCTCAGCTGCGCGACCGCGCGCCGCATGCCCTCCAGGTTCGCCACGTGGATGCCCAGCGCATCGACCTCCTCCGCGGAGATCACGATGGTGGACCAGCCCAGCGCCCGCGCGGTGATGCGCTCGTACAGCCGCTCCCGGTCGGCTTCCGAGAGCACCTTCGAGTCCGTCAGGCCGTCGAAGCTGCGCGCGTCACCGGGCTTGAGCACGCACGCGGCCACCACCAGCGGGCCCGCGCACGCGCCGCGCCCGGCCTCGTCCACACCTGCCACCGGTCCGAGTCCCCGGCGGTCCAACGCGCTCTGGAGAGCCCAGTTGCCACTGCTGCGCCGGATCACCGACCTCGGCGGCCGGAACTCCGTCACCGCCACGTCGAATTCACTCCGGCGACCGTCGCTTGCGCACCACACCGACGAGCCTACGACTCGCCCATACCGTCGGGAATGCCGCGGCGAACCCCGCGCCCAGCGGCATCCCGGCCTGCCAGCCGGGCGCACCCAGCGCGGTGGACTGCGGGTTCGGTTCCGGAATGCTCTGCCAGCGGGTCGGCGGCAGCACGATCACCTGGGCCTTGCCGATCACGTTCTCCACCGGCACGGCACCGTTGGTGCCACCACCGCCCTGGACCCGCGAGTCCGCCGAGTCGTTGCGGTTGTCGCCCATCACCCACAGATGTCCGGGCGGGACCGTCACCGGCTTGAACTCGTCCTGACCGACCCCCCGCCCCGGCTCCCAGTACAGGTAGGGCTCGTTGAGCGGCTTGCCGTCGACCAGCACCCGGTTCTGCGCGTCGCAGCACTCCACGGTCTGACCGCCGACGGCGATCACCCGCTTGACGAAGTCCTTCTCGTCCGGTGCGCCGAAGCCCAGCAGCGACGCCGCGCCCTGCAGGGCTCGGGCGACGGGGTTGGTGGTCTCCTCGGTCTCGAACTCGTTCTGCACCCAGGGCTGCGGGCCGCGGAACACGACCACATCGCCCGGCTCCGGATCGCTGAACCGGTAGCTGACCTTGTCCACCAGCACCCGGTCGTTGTTGCAGCCGGTGCACCCGTGCAGGGTCTGTTCCATCGACTGCGACGGGATCACGTACACCCTGGCCAGAAAAGCCTGGATGAGGACCGTCAGCACCAGCGCGGTGATGACCAGGATGGGCAGCTCGCGCCAGAACGAGCCCTTCTTCTTGCCCTTGGGCTTGCGGCGGCGGGAACCGGCCCCGGACTCGTCCGGAGCACCGCTTCGGTGCTCCGCGTCGTGTGGGTCTTCCGCTGATCCGCTGCGCATGACGTCGGCCACCCGGCCAGGCTACTGGAACCCTGCCGGGCGTCGACGCGCTCCCCCGACACGCGTAACGGACTGGGCCACCCCGCAGGGCCGCTTTGACGTGCTCTTTTCCAGTACACCCAGTTCAGCTGGGCGGTCCGCCGCCGATCAGGTCCACCAGTGATCACTCGAAGGTGGAACCGCGCGCTCGCTGAGCTCCGGGAATGCGACTGGTCCAGGTGCATGCACCTGGACCAGCCACGTACTCAGTCAAGCGTTGATCAGGAAGCCGACGCGGTTTCGCGCTTCTCCTTGATCTTCGCGGCCTTGCCGCGCCGGTCGCGCAGGTAGTACAGCTTGGCCCGCCGAACATCACCGCGCGCCGCGACCTCGATCTGCGCGATGTTCGGGGTGTGCACCGGGAAGGTCCGCTCCACACCGACACCGAAGGAAACCTTGCGCACGGTGAAGGTCTCCCGGAGACCATCGCCGTGACGACGGATGACCACGCCCTGGAAGACCTGGATCCGCTCGCGCGAACCCTCGATGACGCGGACGTGAACCTTCAGCGTGTCACCAGGCCGGAAGGCCGGAATGTCGGAACGCAACGACTGGGCGTCCAGCGCATCCAGGGTGTTCATCGGTGGTCCGTCCTCATCCGTGTCGAAGGCACCCGTGTTCTCGCATGTCGATGACCCGACCCATTGGTGGGCACCGCCTGACACGGGGTGAACTAGCTTGTGAGCGGGCCGAACACATTTGTTCGGCCGCATCAACCGTTCCAGTGTGCCAGATCCGCTTTTCGGTGTCTGAACCGACCCCGCCGACGCATCAGCGCGGCGCGTCTCCGGCATCCCGGGACTCGTCGGAATGCTCCGACTCGCGCAGCTTATCGAGTTGCGCGCGGTCGGCCGCGTCCAGGGTCCCGTCCGCCAGCGCGGCCAGCAGTTCGGGACGACGCCGGTAGGTCCGGGCCAGTGCCTGATCGCGGCGCCAGCGGGCGATCGCGGCGTGGTTCCCGGAGCGCAGCACGTCCGGAACCGCATGCCCGCGCCACACCTCGGGCCGGGTGTAGCAGGGCCCTTCGAGCAGCCCGTCGGAGAACGAGTCCTGCTCGGCCGACAGCGGGTTGCCCAGCACGCCGGGCAGCAGCCGGGCCACCGCCTCGATCATGACCAGCGCGGCGACCTCGCCACCGACCAGCACGTAGTCGCCGATGGAGACCTCTTCGACCGGCATCCGCGTCGCGGCGTCGTCGATCACCCGCTGATCGATGCCCTCGTAGCGGCCGCAGGCGAACACCAACCACGGCTCGGCGGCCCAGCGGATCGCGGTGCGCTGGTCGAAGGGCCGCCCCGCCGGGGTCGGCACCACCAGCCGCGGCATCGGCTCCGCGCCGGTGCCGCAGACGGCATCCAGGGCTTCACCCCAGACCTGCGGTTTCATCACCATGCCGGGACCGCCGCCGTAGGGGCTGTCGTCCACCGCCCGGTGCACGTCGTGCGTCCAGTTCCGCAGGTCGTGCACGTCGACCACGATCCGCTCGCGCTCGATGGCCTTGCCCAGCAAGGCTTCCCGCAGCGGGTTCAGGTAGTCGGGAAAGATGGTGATGACGTCGATGCGCATTGGGGCCCTCAGAACTCGTCCTCGAACCTGTCGCCGCGAGTCGAGTCTCGCACCACGAGCGGCGATCACTGCTGCGAAGCAGGCTGTCGGACGGAAAGCCCCCGCCCGATGGCGAGGGCGGTTTGCTCGGTCCTACCGGTCCGCGTCAGTCGAACAGGCCTTCCGGCGGATCCACCACGAGGCGACCGGCCGCGAGATCGACCGAGGGGACGATCTCAGCCACGAACGGCACCAGGACTTCCCGGTCTTCGGCGGTGCGCACGGCCAGCAACTCGCCAGCCGGGGTGTGCACCACCTCGTGGACCGTACCCACCTCGACGCCCGAGACCCGTACGACCCGCAGCCCGGTCAGCTCGTGGTCGTGGAACTCGTCCGGGTCATCGGTGGGTTCGAGGGCGTCCGAGGTGACCGTGAGCACTGCGCCGCGCAGGTCCTCGGCGGCCTCCCGACCTTCGACGCCCTCCGCGCGCATGAGCAGCCGCCCGGCATGCTGCCGAGCGGCTGCCACCGTCAGGTTCTGCGCACTGACCACGCCACGGCGCTGGACGCCGAGCACCGAGCCAGGAGCGAACCGCAACTCGGGGCTGTCGGTGAGCACCTCGACGACGAGCTCCCCTCGCACGCCGTGCGGCCGGACGATGCGGCCGACGGCGAGGGTTTGCACCTCGGGCTCGCTCATGATCGTGCTTCAGCGGTCGGTGTCGACCACATCGACCCGGATGCCGCGGCCGCCGATGCCGGACATCACGGTCCGCAAGGCGGTCGCGGTGCGCCCACCGCGACCGATGACCTTGCCCAGGTCGTCCGGGTTCACGTGCACCTCAAGGGTGCGACCGCGTCGGGTCGTGAGCAGCTGCACGCGGACATCGTCGGGGTTGTCGACGATGCCGCGCACCAGGTGCTCAAGTGCGTCCGCCAGGACTGTCACGCCTGACCTTCTTCGGACTTCTGCTCTTCGGCCTTGTCCTCGGCCTTCTTGCCGCCCCGCTGCTTCTTCGGGGTGGTGGCCTCGGTCGTCGGCTCGTCGCCAGCGGCCGCCAGCGCGGCCTCGAACAGTTCCTGCTTGGTCGGCTTCGGCTCGGCGACCTTCAGCCGACCCTCGGCGCCCGGCAGACCCTTGAACTTCTGCCAGTCACCGGTGATCTCCAGCAGATTGCGCACCGGGTCGGTCGGCTGCGCCCCGACACCCAGCCAGTACTGCACCCGCTCCGAGTTGACGATGATGCCGCTCGGGTTCTCCTTCGGGTGGTACTGCCCGATCGTCTCGATGGCCCGGCCGTTGCGACGGGTCCGGGCGTCGGCGACGACGATGCGGTAGTGCGGCTCCCGGATCTTGCCGATCCGCGCGAGCTTGATCTTCACAGCCACGGGTGCTGGTGCTCCTCAGACTCTCGTTGGTGCTCCGGTGAGCACACCGAAACCGCGTGGGGCAGCGGATTGGAATGCTCGTAGGTCAATCGGCCACGAGCGGTGAGAGGGACCGTTCGCGGCGAACAGCATCCCATTCTGCCAGATGCGTCCGAACCTGCTGCTACCGGACCTCCGCTCAGCAGCGCCGCGAAGCGCTCCGAGCCTGTTCTCGGTCTTGTCTTGAAGCGGCGCGGCCGCTTGGCCCACGTACCCAGCTGGCACCGCCGCGGGTTCTCAGACCGTTCCCGCTGGCGTTCGAAGACAGATTTCAGGCCGGGAGGAGGCCGAGGGAGATCAACAGCAGGCCCAGCGCGGGCAGGAAGTTGTTCACCTGGTGCGCGACCACGCTCGCGGTCAGTCGGCCGGTGACCATCCTGGCGACGCCGATCGGGATCGCGATCACCAGCAGCAACGCGGTGCGCTCCGGCTCCAGGTGGCCGATCGCGAAGACCGCGGTGCTGAGCACGAACACGTTCAACTGGCTCCAGCGCAACCGCTCCATCGCACCCCAGAGCAGGCCGCGGTAGAGCAGTTCCTCGCACAGCGGGGCGACCAGCCAGACGTGCAGGAAGATCACCACCGCCAGCATCGGGGGCAGCCGCACGCCGTCGAGCAGGCTGCTCACCGTGGACTGCGCGTTGTTCGGTCCCACCCACTGCATCCACAGCATCGACGCGATGGTGGTGGTGACCACGCCGACACCGCCGATCGCGAGCCCGGTGGTCACGTCCGACCAGTGCCACTCCAGGCCGAAGTCGAGCCGCGGGCCGTTGCCGCGCACCACGGTGATCATCACGGCCACCGCGCCAGCCAACACCGTCGGCAGCACCAGCATCACGACCAGCGTCACGGCGTCCGGACTGCCCAACGCGGCCGCGAGCGTCACCGACACCAGCACGAAGATCGCTTGGACGAAGAAGAACGCACCGAGCCCCCAGCGATGGTTGCGAACCGGTGGGGGCAGTGGGGGCGCGTTCCCTGCGGGGTCTGGCTGCTGCGGTGTGTTCACGGGCGCCTCCGTGTTGCCGATCGGCGGCCGGGCTCGCCTGGCGATGTCGGCGTGTCGGGCACCGGCGGAGTCGCCAGGTTACCTCCGGCGACGCTGGCGCGGGACCGATTTTCACCCGGCGACGGCGAACAGCAGCAGCGCGGGCAGGAAGTTGTTCGTCGCGTGGGCGATCATGCTGGCCGCCACCCGACCAGTGATCATCCGCGCCATGCCGATGGCCAGGCCGCCGACGAACAGCACCGGGGTACGCCACACTTCTTGGTGAATCAGCGCGAAGATCAACGCGGTCAGGATCAAGATCGCGTATCGCGGGATGCGGTAGTGCTCCAGGGCACCCCAGAGCGCGCCGCGCATGAGCAGTTCCTCGGTCAGCGGCGCGCCCAGGAAGGCGAACAGCGCGAACAGGAACAGCCAAACGGTCCGTTCGCCCGACATCAGCCGGGCCAGATCGGTCTCCGGCGGCGGCCCGTAGATCGCGATGATCACCAATGTCAGCATCCAGGAACCGAGCAGCGCGATGCCCCCGCAGGCCAGGCCCACCTTGAGATCGCGCAGCTTCGGCAGGATGCCGAAATCCGAGCGCAATCCCCGGCCCCGCCACCAGGAGAACACCGCGGGCACCAGGCCCAGCAGGATGTTCGGCGCGAAGGCCAACAGCAGCAGCGGGCCGGTTTGCGGCGGCGCGGTCGGGTCGAATCCGTTGGCCCGCTCCGGCCGGACCGCGTTGAGGATCAGCACGGCCAGGTAGTAGCCGCCGTAGCCGATGAAGAAGGCGGCCAAACCCCAGGCCAGCGAGCCGCGGCGGGCCGCTTCCAGCTGTGCTTCCCAGAACCTCGGGTGCAGGTTCTCGTCGGTGGTGTCCTGCGCTGGTCCCATGGATTGCGCGAACGGCACCACCGGTTCCGGAGCCGGTTGTTCGTGTGGCTTCCCCACCGGGAACTCCGGACGTTCCCGCTCGGGCTGCTCCCCCACGTTCGCTCCCCTCGACAAGGCCCACCTTAGAGCCTGCGCGTGGTCGCGTTCGGCATTGCGGTGCAGATGGGCAACGCGGGATCGATCAGGACATGACGTTGCCGCGCAGGATGATGCGCTGCGGGTGGCGGAGGGCCATCAGGTCCTTGCGCGGGTCTGCGTCGTAGCAGACCAGGTCGGCCGGGGCGCCGTGCACCAGCCCGGACCAGCCGAGCCACTCGCGGGCCGCCCACGACGCCGCACCGAGAGCCTGCTCGGTCGACATCCCGACCCGGTGCAGCGCGAGCACCTCATCGGCCAGCGCGCCGTGTTCGATGCCGCCGCCCGCGTCGGTGCCCGCGTACACCGGGATGCCCGCCTCGATCGCCTTGGCGACCGTTCGATCGGCCCGTTCGTACAGGTCCGTGATGTGCGCGGCGTAGGCCGGGTACTTGCTCGCGGCGGCCGCGAAGGACGGGAAGTTCTCGACGTTGACCAGGGTCGGGACCAGTGCCGTGCCGTGCTGGGCCATCAGCTCGACCGTGTCGTCGGTGAGCCCGGTGCCGTGTTCGACGCAGTCGATCCCGGCCGCGATCAGGCTGGGCAGCGCAGCCTCGCCGAAGACGTGCGCGGTGACGCGGGCGCCCATCCGGTGCGCCGTCGAGATCGCCTCGACGAGCACGTCATCGCTCCACAGCGGTGCCAGGTCGCCCGCCGACCGGTCGATCCAGTCGCCGACGAGCTTGATCCAGCCGTCGCCGTTGGCGACCTGCTCGGCGACCGCGGCGGGCAGCTGCTCCTCGTGCTCCAACTGGTCGGCCAGGTACGGGATGTAGCGCTTGGGCCGCGCGAGGTGCTTGCCCGCCCGGATGATCCTCGGCAGGTCCTCGCGCTGCTGCAGCGGTCGGGTGTCGATCGGCGCACCGCAGTCGCGGATCAGCAGCGTCCCGGCGTCGCGATCGATCGCCGCCTGCGCCGCGGCTTCGGCGAGCTCAACCGGTCCTTCGGAGCCGATGCCGACGTGGCAGTGCGCGTCGACCAAACCGGGCAGCACGTAGCCGTCGTCGAACACCGTCGTTGCTCCGGGCACCGGTTCCAGGCTGATCCGCCCGTCGTGGACCCACAGCTCCCGCTGCGCACCGTCGGGCAACACGACGGCGCGCAGGTGCAGCGCGGTCACTTCTTCTTGCCGAAGTTCAGCTTCGAGGGATCGAATCCGGGAGGCAGGTCGTTCATGCTGCCGCCCAGCTTGGACAGGTCCGGGCCCGCGCCCGGCATGCCCGCGCCGCCAGGCGGCAGACCGGGGAAGCCGCCGGGCATGCCGCGCATGCCCTTGGGCTGGGTCGGGCCGCGTCCTTTCTTGCCCTTCTTCCCCTTCTTGCCCTTGCGGCTCTTGCTGCCCCCACCGCCGCCGAAGCCGAAGCCGCCCGCCATCTGCTGCATCATCTTGCGGGCTTCGAAGAACCGGTTGACGAGGTCGTTGATCTCGCTGATGGCCACCCCGGAACCGCGGGCGATGCGCTGCCTGCGGGAGGCGTTGATGATCTTCGGGTCGGCCCGTTCGGCGGGCGTCATGCCCCGGATGATCGCCTGGATGCGGTCCAGGCTCTTCTCGTCGAAGTTGGCCAGTTGGTCCTTCATCTGGCCAGCACCGGGCAGCATGCCCAGCAGGTTCTGCAGCGGGCCCATCCGGCGGACCGCCTGCATCTGCTCCAGGAAGTCCTCCAGGGTCAGCTGGCCGCTGCCCAACTTCTGCGCGGCCTGCTCGGCCTGCTCCTGGTCGAATGCCTGCTCGGCCTGCTCGATGAGGGTGAGCAGGTCGCCCATGCCCAGGATCCGGTTGGCCATCCGGTCCGGGTGGAAGACGTCGAAGTCCTCCAGCTTCTCGCCGCTGGAGGCGAACATGATCGGTTGGCCGGTGACCTCGCGGACCGACAGGGCGGCACCACCGCGGGCGTCGCCGTCGAGCTTGGTCAGCACCACACCGGAGAACCCGACACCGTCGCGGAACGCCTCGGCGGTGTTCACCGCGTCCTGACCGATCATCGCGTCCAGCACGAACAGGATCTCGTCCGGGGTGATCGCGTCCCGGATGTCGGCGGCCTGCTTCATCATCTCTTCGTCGATGCCCAGCCGACCGGCGGTGTCGACGATGACGATGTCGTGCTGCGCGCGGCGGGCCTCGTCGAGGCTGCGGCGGGACACCTCGACCGGGTCGCCGACGCCGTTGCCGGGCTCCGGCGCGAACACCGGCACCCCGGCGCGCTCCCCGACCACCTGCAGCTGGTTCACCGCGTTCGGGCGCTGCAGGTCGGCGGCCACCAGCAGCGGGGTGTGGCCCTGCCCGGCGAGCCATTTGGCGAGCTTGCCCGCCAGCGTGGTCTTACCGGAACCCTGCAGACCGGCCAGCATGATCACGGTCGGCGGCGTCTTCGCGTAATCCAACCGACGGGTCTCGCCGCCGAGGATGGTGACCAGTTCCTCGTTGACGATCTTGATGACCTGCTGGGCCGGGTTCAGCGCCTGCGAGACCTCGGCGCCCTTCGCACGCTCCTTGACACCGCTGATGAAGCCGCGCACCACGGGAAGCGCCACGTCGGCTTCGAGCAGGGCGATGCGGATCTCCCGCGCGGTCGCGTCGATGTCGGCCTCGGACAGCCGCCCCTTGCCGCGCAGGTTCGTCAGGACCGAGGTGAGCCGGTCGGAAAGAGTGTCGAACACGGGTTCACGGGCTCCAGAGTCGATGGATGTACCTGGGTACCTATGCGAGGGTAACCGGCCGGGTATACCGCCTGGCGTCGGCTAGGGGGCGCAATTTCACGAGAAATTGCGCCCCCTCCCGGCTCAACTGCGCGAGAAGTCCTCCCGACGCTTGCCCGCCGCGGAACGGTGCTGCGGGGAGTGCTGGCCCTTGCGGTACGGACGCGGCTTGTCCCGGTCCCTGCCGGGACGGCGCGGGCGGCGGCTGATGAACTCGCCGTCGGCCCGGCTGATCCGCAGGCCCCGCCCGGCCACCTGGGTGGTGCGCAGCTTGCTCAGCAGCTCGTCCGGCAGGTCGGCGGGCAGTTCGATCAGGGTGTGCTCGTTGCGGATGTCGATGTGCCCGATGTACTTGCTGGGCACGCCGCCCTCGTTGGCCAGTGCCCCGACCAGCGCCCGCGGGGTGACCCGGTTGCGGCGGCCGACCTCGACGCGGTAGGTCTCGGTCTCCGAGGTGCCCGGTTCGAAGGATTGACCCGCGCGGTGCGGTACCGGCGCCTCGACCGGCTCCGGATCCAGCAGCAGCGGCCGGTCGCCCTGCGCCATGCTGGCCAGCGCCGCCGCGATCTCCACGGCTGGCACGTCGTGGGTGCGCTCGTACTCCGCCACCAGGTCCTGGAACACCTCCAGGCCCCCCTTGGCCAGGGTGTCGGTGATGCTCTGCGCGAACTTCGCCAGCCGCCGGTCGTTGACCGCCTCGATGCTGGGCAGCTCCATCTGCGTGATCTGCTGCCGGGTGGCCTTCTCGATGGCGCGCAGCAGGTGCCGTTCGCGCGGCGAGACGAACAGGATCGCCTCCCCGCTGCGCCCGGCCCGCCCGGTGCGGCCGACGCGGTGCACGTAGGACTCGGTGTCGTGCGGGATGTCGTAGTTCAGCACGTGCGAGATGCGCTCGACGTCCAGGCCGCGGGCGGCGACGTCGGTGGCCACCAGGATGTCGATCCGGCCGTCCCGGAGGTGGCCGATGGTGCGCTCCCGCTGCGCCTGCGCGATGTCACCGTTGATCGCCGCCGCGCTGAAGCCGCGGGCCTGCAACTTCTCGGCGAGTTCTTCGGTGAGCTGCTTGGTGCGCACGAACACGATCATCGAGTCGAACGGCTCGACCTCCAGGATGCGGGTCAGCGCGTCCAGCTTGTTCGCGCCGCGCACCGGCACGTGCCGCTGGTTGATGTTGGTCGCGGTGCTGGTCTTGGTCTTGACCGAGATCTCGACCGGCTCGTTGAGGTAGGACTGGCTGATCTTGCGGATCGCGGTGGGCATCGTCGCCGAGAACAGCGCCACCTGCCGACTGGTCGGGACGGTCTGCAGGATCTTCTCGACGTCCTCGATGAAGCCCATCCGGAGCATCTCGTCGGCCTCGTCGAGCACTACGTGCTTGAGCCCGGTCAGGTCGAGCGAGCCCTTCTCCAAGTGGTCGATCAACCGGCCGGGGGTGCCGACGACGACGTGCGCGCCGCGACGCAGACCGGCCAGTTGCGGGCCGTAGCTGGTGCCGCCGTAGATGGGCAGCACGTGGAAGCCGGGCAGGTGCGCGGCGTAGCGCTGGAACGCCTCGGAGACCTGGATCGCCAGCTCGCGGGTGGGGGCGAGCACCAGGGCCTGCGGGCCGGTGGCGTTCAGCTCCAGCCGGGAGAGGATCGGCAGCGCGAACGCGGCCGTCTTGCCGGTGCCGGTCTGGGCCAGGCCCAGCACGTCCCGCCCCTCCAGCAGCAGCGGGATGGTCTTCTCCTGGATCGGTGACGGGGTCTCGTAACCGATCTCGCTGAGCGTCTCGCGGACGCGCGGGTCTAGCTCAAGTTCGTCGAAGGTCGGCATGCTGAACGCGGGTCTCCTCGGTGGGCTCGACAGGGGGCTGATGGAATGCGGAAACGGCCCGGCACTACCGCCCGGAGGTCCGGGGTGATCGGCGGCTGTCGGCTCGGAGCCCTGACGCCGCTGGGCGCCGCTTGCGCATTTCGAACCGCGCGTTCAGCTGGACGCACACCCTGTTGCCAGTCACCCGCAGCTCGATGATTCTTCAGCCTGGCGCGGCGGCATCCTGCCGCAGCACCAGATGTCCAGCGTAGCGATCGAGAACGACGGCTGGCTCAGCCCCCCTGCGCAAACGGGACGCAGGTCACGCCACGACATCCAGCCGCAGCCCGTCCTCGACCTGATCCCGGGTGAACAGGTGCACGCGGTGCCAGCCGTACGGCGTGCCGCCGCCGCGCAACTTCTGGTGCATCCGGTCGGCCCGTTGCACGTGCCGCAGGAACGACGTCGGGCGGATCAGCCGCCCGCGCTCCTGCTGCCCGGCCAGCGCCTCGCGCGGATCGGCGTGCAGCCACACCAGCACCCGTTGCCGCCCGGTGAGCCACCCGAACAGCAGCAGCATCGCGCGGGTGGTGGCGCGGGTCGCGGGTTCGTGCGCCACGACCGGACCACGCGTTCGCAGGCAGAACCAGGCGATTCGGGTCCGGTGCACCAGGTGCACCACGGGGCGGTAGTAGCGGTACGGCAACCGGGTCGGTAGGACCTTGCGCAGCCGGGTGCGCACCTGCTCGGAGTCCAGCGTCGAGACGCCCGTGCCGCCGCGCAGCTTCCGGAGCATCGTGCTCTTGCCCGCGCCGGGCAGCCCGGCCAGCACGACGAGCGAGCGCCTGCCGATTCGCATGGTTGGTGGGCTGGCAGGCACAGGGATTACGTCCGATATGTCCACGACGGTCTCAAGGTTACGCGTTGATCGATCTTGCCGGACCGGGCGCGTGCGCAACACCACCGGACGCGAAAAAGCGGGAGGCGGCTCGCTCCCCCTACGAACCGCCTCCCGCACCATCCACCTGGTGCGCTACGGGATACCGCACCCGGACCGCGTGGGCGACCCTGTCCCGGCCACCCACGCGGCTTCCCCCCTTCGCGATCGCGGGTCCGCCTGCCCGCCCGACCCCCAGAACGGGCGGGCCCCCTCCGGATCCCTCTGATCACCGCGTCGCACTTAGAAGTCTGCCGTCCGAAGGGCCGCCGCAAGACCGTGAAGCCCCGCGAGTACGACTGCGTAGTGCTACGCACCTGCACCGGGGGAAGGCACGACGAAGGGGCGCGAGCCGCAGCTCGCGCCCCTCGTCCGGTGTTCTGTTGGGCTAGATGGCCTCCACGCCGGTCTCGCCGGTGCGGACTCGCACTACGGTGTCCACCGCGGTGACCCAGACCTTGCCGTCGCCGACCTTGCCGGTGCGCACCGCGGACACGATGCCGTCCACCACCTTGTCCACATTGGACTCGTCGACCAGGACCTCGACACGCAGCTTCTCGATGAAGTCCACGGAGTACTCAGCGCCCCGGTAGACCTCCGTGTGGCCCTTCTGGCGGCCGTAGCCCTGAGCCTGGCTGACGGTCATGCCCAGCACCCCGAGCCGCCCGAGCGCCTCCTTGAGATCGTCCAACTTCGACGGTTGAACGATCGCGGTCACCAATTTCATGCGCGGCTGCCCTCCAGCTTGCGTTCGACCTCGTCGGCCGACACCGAAGAGCGGCGCGCAGAGCGGTCGTCACCGAAGTGGTACGCGGTCTCGGCGTGCTCGGTCTCGTCGATGCCCACGGCCTCGTCCTCGGCGCTCGCCCGGAACCCGACGACCGCCTTGACCAGCAGTGCCAGCACCAGGCTGAGCACGAACGAGTAAACCAGCACCGCAGCCGCGCCGACAGCCTGCCGCCACAACTGGTCCAAACCGCCGCCGTAGAACAGCCCGGCCACCCCGGCCGGGGCCGCCGACGAGGCGAACAGACCGATCAGCAGGGTGCCCATCAGACCGCCGACCAGGTGGACGCCGACGACGTCCAGCGAGTCGTCGTAGCCGAACTTGTACTTGAGGCTGACCGCCAGCGCGCAGACCGCACCGGTGATCGCGCCGACCGCGATCGCGCCGAGCGGCGTCACCGAGGAGCAGGCCGGGGTGATCGCGACCAGACCCGCCACGATGCCCGACGCGGCACCCAACGTGGTCGCGTGCCCGTCCCGGATCCGCTCGACGAGCAGCCAGGCCAGCATCGCGCCGCAGGTGGCGACCAGGGTGTTCACCAGGACCACAGCGGCGCTGGTGCCAGCGGACAGCGCGGAACCTGCGTTGAACCCGAACCAGCCGAACCACAGCAGGCCAGCGCCGAGGACGACGAAGGGCAAGTTGTGCGGCTTGCCCGGATCCTTCGGCCAGCCCGTGCGCTTGCCCAGCACCAACGCCAGCGCCAGCGCGGCGGCACCCGCGTTGATGTGCACCGCCGTACCACCGGCGAAGTCGATCGCGGCGAGCCGGTTGGCGATCCAGCCACCGACCGTGCCCGAATCCGAGTCGAAGGCGAAGACCCAGTGCGCGACCGGGAAGTACACCAGGATCGCCCACAGCCCGGCGAACAGCAGCCAGGGTCCGAAGCGGGCCCGGTCGGCGATCGCGCCGGAGATCAGCGCGACCGTGATGATCGCGAACATCGCTTGGAAGCCGACGAACGCCATGGTCGGGATGGTCCCGGAGATCGCGTCCTCACCGAGGACCTGGCTGAGCCCGAAGAACTCGGCCGGGTTGCCCAACAAGCCGAGGCCAACATCGTTGCCGAACGCCATCGAGTAGCCCAGCAGCACCCACAGCACGCCCACCACGCCGATGCTGCCCAGGCTCATCATCAACATGTTGAGCACGCCGCGCGAGCGCACCATGCCACCGTAGAAGAACGCCAGACCAGGGGTCATGAGCAGCACCATCGCGGCACTCACGAGCACCCATGCGGTGTCGCCTGAATTCACATTGCCTCCCCGTGCGGACCGAGTTGGCCCGCATCTTGGGAAATGTCTGTTTCAGGCGGCCCGTTGCGGTGTAACGCCGATGTGAACTTCAGCTCACCGCCAGTTACGAACGTGTTGTGATGTCACCGGTGTGTTACATCGCCGCGCACCGACGGCACCTGGACCGGCCGTCCGGCCAGCAGTCCGGCGCCGAGCCAACCGGCTGAGCAGGCCAGCAGCAGCACCAGCGGGACGGTCCAGTTCCCGGACAGATCATGCAGCAACCCGATCAGCAGCGGGCCCGCCGCGGCGATCAGATATCCGCCACCCTGCGCCATCCCGGACAGCGCCGTGGTGGTGTCGCTGTCCGGCGAACGCAGCCCGAACAACGTCAACGCCAAGCCGAACGCCGCGCCCTGCGCCAGCCCGAGCACGACCGTCGCGGGCCACAGCCCAGCGGGCGGACCTGCCAGGATGCCGGTGAACCCGAGCACGACCAGCACCGCGAGCACCACCGCGATCGGACGCTGGTCGCGGAACCGGCGGCACAGCATCGGCACGGTCATCGATCCGGCGGCCTGCACCGCCGCCTGCACGCCCAGCGCCAACCCGGCCAGCTCGGCGCTCATGCCCCGGCTCTGCAACATGGTCGGCAGCCAGCCGAACACGACGTAGGCCATGGCCGACTGCAGGCCCATGAACACGGTGACCTGCCAAGCCACCGGGTTGCGCCACAACCGGCCCGGACGCGATGGCAGCTGGGGTGCACCCGAGCTGCGCCGCAGCGCGAAAACGCTGATCACCAGGGCCACAAGCACCGGAACCGCGAGCAGCCCGAGCGGGGCCTGCCATTGCGAAGCCAGCGCGTTGCCGATCGGCACGACGACGCTGGCCGCGATCGCACCGCCCAACGTCAGGCACATCGTGTAGACGGCCGTGATCACCGGCACGTTGTCCGGGAAGTCCCGCTTGATCAAGCCCGGCAGCGCCACGTTCGCCACTGCGATGCCCGCACCGACCACGACCGTGCCGGTGAGCAGCGTCCAGGCCGATCCCAGCGCGCGCAGCGAGTTGCCGACCAGCAGCACCACGAGGCACCCGACCACCACTTTCTCGTCGCCGAAGCGCTGCCGGAGCTTCGGTGCGACGAACGCGAACGCCCCCAGGCACACCACCGGCAACGTGGTCAGCACTCCACCGAAGGTGTTCGACACCGCCAAGTCCTGCTGGATCCGCTCGAACAGCGGCGCCACCGAGGTGAACGGCGGCCGCAACGCCAGCGCGACCAGCACGACGAGGACCAGGGTGGCCACGGCGGCCGTGCCAACGGGGCGGGCGGATTGGGTTCGGGTGCTCACTGCGCTCGCACGGCTTCTCGGACCACGGCCCCGCTGACCAACTGCTCGTTGAGCGCGGCGATGACCTCGTCCGCGGAAGACCTTCGCCCGACCACCCGCATGAAGCGTCCCCCTTCCGGGGGAACCCTAGGCCAGACATCAGTCGTCAGACAACTCTCGCTGGTGCGCGAAGCAAGCAGCCCCCGCCCTTGAGGCGCGGGGGCTGCTGGGGTGTGGTCGTCAGCCGAGGAGGGCGTCCACGAAGGCTCCCGGTTCGAAGGGGGCAAGGTCGTCCGGGCCTTCCCCGAGACCCACCAGCTTCACCGGGACGCCCAGTTCTCGCTGGACCTGGAAGACGATCCCGCCCTTCGCGGTGCCATCGAGCTTCGTCAGCACGATGCCGGTCACGTCCACGACGTCGGAGAACACCCGCGCCTGGGTCAGGCCGTTCTGCCCGGTTGTCGCATCCAGCACCAGCAGGACCTCGTCGACCTGGGCCTTCTTCTCCACGACGCGCTTGACCTTGCCCAGCTCGTCCATCAGCCCGGTCTTGGTGTGCAGCCGACCCGCGGTGTCGACCAGCACCGCGTCGACCGCGGTGTCGCTGCCCCGGCTGACCGCCTCGAACGCCACGCTCGCCGGGTCGGCGCCTTCCTTGCCCCGCACCACCTCGGCGCCCACCCGGTGTCCCCAGGTGGCGAGCTGTTCGACGGCGGCGGCGCGGAAGGTGTCGGCCGCGCCGAGCAGCACGGTCCGACCGTCCGCGACCAGTACCCGCGCCAGCTTGCCGGTTGTGGTCGTCTTGCCGGTGCCGTTCACGCCGACGACCAGCACCACGGCGGGCTTGCCGCCGTCGGCCGGATCGCCGTGCGGCAGCGCCTGCACCGCGCGCTGCATGTCCGGCCCCAGGGCATCCACGAGCACTTCGCGCAGCAGCGCGCGTGCCTCGTCCGGCGTGCGGACGCCGCGCGTGGCGATCTCGCTGCGCAGTCGCTCGCTGATCTCGGTGGTGGTGGCCGCGCCCAGATCGGCCATCAGCAGGGTGTCCTCGATCTCCTCCCAGGAGTTCTCGTCGAGGTCTCCCGCGCCGAGCAGACCCAGCAGGCCCTGGCCGAAGGTGGACCGGGAGCGGGACAGGCGCCCGCGCAGCCGCTCCAGCCGACCCGAGGTCGGTTCGATCTCCTCGATCTCCACCGGCACGGCGGGCGCCGGTTCGGGCACCGGCTCGACCCGCTCCTGCACCGGAACCTCGACCGGCGCCTCCTCGGTCACCGTGGGGCCGTCCGGCAGCGGCACGTCGACGATGCCGCGCCGCTCGCTGTCGCGGGGCACCGCCGCGTCGTCGCCGACACCCGGTTGGCCCTCCACCTCGGTGCGCTCGCCCGCCGGGTGCTCCGGCGGGGCGGTCGTGGTGGTGCCGCCACTGGACAGGCTGATTCCGCCGTCGGCGCGGTATCCGCCGCCCTTGACGGCCTCGGCCGGGCCCGCGCTTCCGTCCCGTTCGCTCAGGCTGATCCGCCGCCTGCGGTTCAGCACGACACCGACGACCACGGCGATCGCCAGCACCACCACGACGGCAACGATGATCAGAATCAGGGTTGACGTGGTCACGCACTCATCCTCCCACCTGGTCATACCGGCCTCGGCACGCGCCCCGAGCGGTCCCAGGAACACCAAGTGAGCAATTCACCAACAATGCGCGCGAAATGCTTGCATTTGCCGATGGCTGTGCAATACACCACACGTGTGGGTTGGTGGCGGGTGCTCGGACTGCTCTCCGGCACGTCGATGGACGGCGTCGACGTGGCCGCCGCCGAGCTGCGGCTGGACCACGACACCATCGAGCTCCGATCGCTCGGCAGCACCGTGCTCCCGTACCCGGAGGTGCTGCACGACAAGCTGCTGGCCACGCTGCCACCGGCGAACTGCAGCGCCGAGGACCTGTGCCGCCTGGACACCTACGTCGGCCAGCACTTCGCGGCGGCCGCCCGGCTCGGGATCGAGCTGGCGGGCGGTCGCGCGGACCTCATCGGATCGCTGGGCCAGACGCTCTACCACTGGGTGCAGGGCAGCGGCCGGGTGCGGGGCACGCTGCAGATCGGACAGCCCGCGTGGATCGCGGAGGCCACCGGACTGCCGGTGGTGGCCGATCTGCGCGTCCGCGACGTCGCTGCTGGCGGCCAGGGCGCCCCGCTGGCCGGTGTGTTCGACGCGCTGTGGCTGGCTGCCGAACCCGGCACGAACGTGGCCCTGAACATCGGCGGCATCGCCAACATCAGCGTGGTCGGCGGAGCGCGTCCGCTGGCCTACGACACCGGTCCGGGCAACGCGCTGATCGACCGCGCCGCGGGGCAGCTGACCGGCGTCCCGCAGGACACCGACGGACGGCTCGCCGCGGCCGGAACCGTCCGCGCCGACCTGCTGGAAGTCCTGCTCGCCGATGCCTACTATCAGCGACCAGCGCCGAAGTCCACCGGCAAGGAGCACTTCAACGCCGAATACCTGGGTCGCGCGCTGGACAAACTGGACACCGAGGTGCGCGGCGCCGACCTGCTGGCGACACTGACCGAGCTAACCGCATGCACGGTCGCCGAAGCTTGCCGCGCGGAGCGCGCGGCGAAGGTCGTCGCTTCCGGCGGCGGCGTGCGCAACCCGGTCCTGCTGGCAGCCCTGCGCCGCCGACTGGACGCGCCGCTGGTCGTCAGCGACGAACTCGGGGTGCCCGCCGACAGCAAGGAGGCGCACCTGACCGCGCTGCTCGGCTTTCTCACCTGGCACGGCATAACCGGAAACATGCCGGGCCACACCGGCGCCACCGGCCCCCGGCTGTTGGGCAGCATCACACCGGGAGCCGGTCCGCTGCGATTGCCCGAACCCGTAACCCAGCAGCCGAAGCGGCTGCGAGTGCAGTCCGCGTAGGAGGCCCAGTGCATCCTGTTGATGTAACGATCATCATCGGTTACCTGATCCTGATGCCGGTGCTCGGCGTTCTGCTGGCTGGTAAGCAGCGCTCGGCGAAGGACTTCTTCGTCAGCGATCGGAACATGCCGTCGTGGGCGGTGTGCTTCGCGGTGGTGGCGACCGAGACGTCCACGCTGACGGTCATCAGCACCCCGACCATCGCCTACCTCGGTTCGTTCACCTTCCTGCAGTTGGCGATCGGATATCTGATCGGCCGGATCGTGGTGGCGTTCGTGCTGCTGCCCCGCTACTACGGCGGTGAGCTGGTCACCGCCTACGCGTTCCTCGGCAAGCGGTTCGGGTCGGGGGTCCAGATCACGGCGTCGGCGACGTTCCTGGTCACCAGGCTGCTGGCGGACGGGGTGCGGCTGTTCGCCACCGCCATCCCGGTCAAGGTGCTGCTGGCCGCAGCCGGGTTCGACGTGTCGTTCTGGCAGATCATCCTGGTGATCACCATCATCACGGTGCTCTACACCTACCTGGGCGGCACCCGCGCGGTCGTCTGGGTGGACGCGCTGCAGATGGTGCTGTACGTCATCGGCGGGATCATCGCGGTCGTCGTGCTGGCCGGGAAGCTGCCCGCCGACTGGTTCGGCGCCGCTTTCGACGCGGGCAAGTTCCAACTGCTCGACTTCGGCGCGTCGATCGTCACCCAGCCCTACTCGTTCGTCACCGCGATCGTCGGTGGCGCGCTGCTGTCGATGGCCTCGCACGGCGCCGACCAGCTGATCGTGCAGCGCCTCCTGGCGACCCGGACGCTCAAGGCCAGCCAGGGCGCGCTGATCGGCAGCGGCGTGCTGGTGTTCTTCCAGTTCGGGCTGTTCCTGCTGATCGGCACCATGCTGTGGTCCTTCTACCGCGGGGTGCAGCCCAAGGCCATGGGCATGGCCACCAACGACGACCTGTTCCCGACGTTCATCGTCACCCAGATGCCACCCGGCATCGCCGGGCTGCTGATCGCGAGCATCCTGGCCGCGGCCATGAGTTCGTCGCTGAACTCGCTGGCGACCTCCACGGTCACCGACGTCTACCAGCGGCTGTCCAAGCGCAAGCTCCCCGACTCGGCGGTGTTGCGGCAGGCCAAGATCTGGGTGCTGGTGTGGGGCGTGGTGCTGTTCGTGTTCGCCTCGATGTTCACCAACACCGAGAACCCGGTGATCGAGTTGGGGCTCAGCATCACGGGCTACACCTACGGCGCCCTGCTCGGCTCGTTCTTCCTGGGACTGGCGGTGAAGCGGGCGTCCGAGCGCGACGCCGTGATCGCCTTCCTGGTGACGGTCGCGGTGATGGCGATCGTGATCCTCGGCGTCACCTTCCCGAACGGCACGGGTGGCCAGGCGCCGCTGGCGTACCCCTGGTACACGCCGCTCGGCGTCATCGTGACGCTCGTGGTCGGCGGGCTGCTGTCGCTGCGGCACAGCCGCACCCCGGCCGCCGAACCCGCGGAGCGAGTCGACAACGCCTGATCGGACGGGGCGCGGCACGTGGCGATTTCGCGCGAATTCGCCACGTGCTCCCACGGGAGGCGCCGATTTCGCGAGAGATCGGCGAAAACCTCAGAGGCTTGCGATCACGGTCAGCAGGATGATGAGGAAGCACAGCGCGAAGGTGCCCGCGATGATTCCGATCCCGATGCCCATGCCGGGTGCTTTCTGCGGGGTCGGGCCGATCGCGCCGTCGATGAAGACGATCACCGGCGCCGCGTAGTAGACGTCGATCTGCTGCCCCGCGCTGACCGGGACCACCGCGGTCGCGTTGCCGACCCGCCACAGGTAGTTGACGTGGATCTGGATCTGGTACTGGCCGGGCGGCAGATCGATCGGCGTCTTGCCCCAGCTCAGCATCGGGCCGGGCTGGCCGTTGATGGTGACCTGCGGCTTGAAGAACATCAGCACCCAGGCCAGCCAGAAGTACGAGCAGTCGATCAGCACGCGCGCCATGCCGGGCGGCGGGGGCGCCATCGGCTGCCCCATCGGCGCGGGCGGGCCCTGCTGCGGGTAGCCGCCCTGCGGCGGCATTGGCTGCGGCGGCATACCAGGTTGCATTTGCGGCGGCATCTGCTGCGGCATCGGGCCGGACGGTGGGCCGTAAGCACCCGGCGGCGTCATCGGCTGGCCCTGCGGGGGATACGGCTGCTGCCCCGGCGGCGGGCCGTACGGGTTGGTCATGGAAAGCCTCCTGTACCTGGTGGGACCCCGCGCTCGGGGTGGTGCGGGGAACACCCGCGGCCAAGTTCTCGCCGACATCCGCCCCCGAATGTGGATGCCGGAGCGCCGCACATCATCTCGCACGCTGTTCCGAACACCGGAACCGACGTGGCTGCCCACACTAATGCCTGCGTTCGGCCCTTCAGCGGGAGTCCCGTCGAGTCGATGAATTACGCAGGCGATGTTCGCCCGAGCTGCGAACGGGGTAGCAGTGCAAGACATCGATCACGCGGAATTCCGGGGGTTGGTCAACGCCTATTCGACTGGCGCGCTCAGCGACGTCGAATGGCTGATGATGCATACCCACCTGTCGGAATGCGGTTCTTGCCGGTCCGAGTTGGGGCGGCCGGAGTTGTGGAATCGCGCGGCGCCGCAGTGGATTTCCCCACCGGAACCGACGTCGTGGCACACCGGGCCCGCCTGGAAGCCCACCCGGCCGGGCTGGTCCGTGGTGCTCGGCTTCGCCCTGGTCGTCGCGCTGGTCGCGTTCAGCGTCGGCTACGCACTCGGCGACTACGCCTGACCGCGACCACGATTTGAACGCGATTTATACGCCGTCCTGCTCTTCGTTCGGCTGCGCCTCGTCCGAATCCGCACCTTTTCCAGACACGGTTTCCGAGCCCGGAATGGGTTCTGCCGCAACGTTTTCCGAAGTGTCCGACGCAGCGGCATCGGTTTCGACCGCAATGCCAGTCTGGTCCGCGAGCACCGACGCGACATCGCCCTCCGGTGGCGCATCCGGTACTTCAGCTGCCTTGCGGCGACTGCCGGAATCACCGCGCAGGCGCTGGGAAATGACCTGCGTGATGCCGTCGCCGCGCATCGTCACGCCGTAGAGCGCGTCGGCGATCTCCATGGTCGGCTTCTGGTGCGTGATGATGATCAGCTGCGATGTCGCGCGCAACTGGTCCAGCAGCGTGATCAGGCGCCGCAGGTTGGTGTCGTCCAGCGCCGCCTCGACCTCGTCCATCACGTAGAACGGCGAGGGGCGGGCTCGGAAGATCGACACCAGCATGGCCACCGCGGTCAGCGACTTCTCACCGCCGGAGAGCAGCGAAAGCCGCTTGACCTTCTTGCCCGGCGGCCGCGCCTCGACCTCGATACCGGTGGTCAGCGGGTCGTCGGGATCGGTGAGCGTCAGCCGCCCCTCCCCACCGGGGAACAGGACCTTGAAGACGGTCTCGAATTCGTTGGCCACGTCGTGGAAGGCCGAGGTGAACACTTCGAGGATCTTCTCGTCGACCTCCTTGACCACGCTGAGCAGGTCGCGACGGCTGTCCTTGAGGTCTTCCAGCTGGGTGGACAGGAACTTGTAGCGTTCCTCCAGCGCGGCGAACTCCTCCAGCGCCAGCGGATTCACCTTGCCCAGCAAGGCGAGGTCCTTCTCGGCGCGCTGGGCGCGGCGCTCCTGGGTGGCCCGGTCGAACGGCACCGGCGGCGGAGCGCTGACCTCCTCACCGCGTTCCTTGGCCGCCTCGTACTCGGCCATCTCGGCGGGACTCGGGGGAATCGGCACGGTGGGCCCGTACTCGTCGACCAGGTCGTCCAGCCCGATCCCGAAATCCTCGATGATCTTGGTTTCCAGCTGCTCGATGCGCAGCCGCTGCTCCGCACGCACGACTTCGTCGCGGTGCACCGCATCGGTCAGCTTCTCCAGCTCCCCGCCGAGCTCGCGCACCCGCGCTCGCACGGCGCCGAGCGCCTGCTCGTGCTCGCTCTGCTTCGCCTGCGCGACGTCCCGCTCCTCCGTCGCGGCGCTCAGCGACCGCGCGATGCGCTCCAACGCCGTTTCGCACCCGGCGACAACGGCCTGGGTCACGCGCGCTGCGCGTTCCCTGGCCTTACGCGCTGCCTCAGCGCGGGCGCGCGCTTCGCGCTCGTGGCGCGCGGCTCGGCGCAGCTGGTCGGCGCGCCCCTGCACGGCGCGGGCCCGCTCCTCCGCCGTGCGCTGCGCGAGCCGGGCATCCATTTCCTGCTGTCGCACCGTGTTCAGCTCGGCGCTGAGCCGGTCCCGCTCGTCGGTGTCGGGCTCCGCGGCCTCGTCTTGTTCCGATTTGACGACGGTCAGCCGCTCTTCGAGTTCGGCGAGCTTGACCAGGGCTTGTTCGCGGGATTGTTCGACCTTCACGCGCTGCTGGCGGACCCGGTCGACGTCCGCGACTGCGGAGCGGGCCGCGCGTTGCAGGCTGGACAGCCGCTCGGTGCTGCGAGCTTGGCGGACCTTGGCGTCGTTGATCTGCTCCTGCACGGCGCGGACCTCGGCGCGCCGCGCCTCTTCTTCGGCTCGCGCGCCTTCCAGCGCGGCCGAGTGCTGTTCCAGACGTCGTTGTGCGGCCGCGAGTTCGCGTTCGGCTTCGTCGACGGCTGCCTGCACCTCGATGGTGCTCTGCTGGTCGTCGGAGCCGCCGATGGCCCAGTGCGCGCCGAGGACATCGCCGCTGGTGGTGACGGCCCGGATTTCGGGCTCGCGCTGCACGAGTTGCTGGGCGTCGGCCAACGTCTCGACGACCGCGACGCGGTCCAGCGCCCTGGTCAACGCCGCCCGCATCTCATCCGGCGCGCTGATCAGGTCGGCCGCCCAGCGCGCCGAGCCGGTCAGCTGCGGCCAGCCGGACCGCTGGATGTCCACAGTGGAACCGATGAGCAGGCCAGCTCGCCCTGCTTCGTCGGCTTTGAGCAGTTCCAGTGCGGTGACCGCGTCGGTGACACCGCGAACCGCGACCGCATCGGCGACGGCGCCCAGCGCCGCGGCCAGCGCCGCCTCCGCGCCGGGTTCGACGTTTAGCAACGCAGCCACCGATCCGAGCAAGCCCGGCACCCGGTCCCCGGCCGACATGAGCGCGCCCGCGCCGTCCTTGCGCTGCAAGCCCATCGACAGCGCCTCGACCCGCGCCTTCCAAGACGCGATCTCCCGCTCCGCGGCTCGCTCCGCCTTCACCAGTTCCTCGACGCGGGCCCGAGCCGCGTCACGCGCTTCGGCTGCGCCTTCGCGGCGTTCCTGCAGCCCGGCGTCGTCGGAGTCGTAGCCGCCGCTTTCCTCCTCGGCATCGGCCTGCGCGCGCTCCGCTTCCTCGGCGCGCGCGGTGGCTTCCTCCAAGGCATCCGAGAGCCGTTCGATCTCGTCGGCGGTGTCGCTGACCTTGCTGCGCAGCGACTCGACCTGACCGGAGAGCCGCGCGGCGCCTTCGCGGCGGTCGGCGATCGCCCGCACTGCCGCCAAGTGGGCGTGCTCGGCCTGCTTCAGCGCGGATTCCAGCTGCGAACGGCTTTGCACCACCTCGTTGAGCGCTTCGCGGGCCTCTTCCACCTGTTCGCGGAGCTCGATCTCCTGCTCGGCGGCCTCTTCGGCCTCGGCGTCGAGCTGGTCGGGGTCGCGGCCGGGCCGGTGTTCTTCGGTCTGCGCGGTGAGGTGCCGATGACGCTCTGCGGCCAGCCGCAGCGTGCCGTGCAGCCGCTCCTCGAGGGCGGACAGCCGGTACCAGGTCTCCTGCGCCCGAGCCAGCCGCGGCGCATCGGCGGCGACCTGCTCTTCGAGGGTTTTCTCCTCGGACTGGGCGAACTGCAGCGCACGCTCGACCTCGGTGCGCCTGGCTCGCGCGGCTTCCTGGTCGGCTTCGTCGCGGGCCAGGTCGGCACGCGCGTTGACCAGGTCGTCGGCGATGAGCCGCAGCCGCGCGTCCCGCAGATCGGCCTGCACGGTCTGCGCCTTGCGAGCGATCTCGGCCTGCTTGCCGAGCGGTTTGAGCTGGCGGCGCAACTCGCTGGTGAGGTCGGTCAACCGGGTCAGGTTGGCCTGCATCGCGTCGAGCTTGCGCAGCGCCTTTTCCTTGCGCTTGCGGTGTTTGAGCACGCCCGCGGCCTCTTCGACGAGTCTGCGGTGCTCATCCGGCTTGGCCTGCAGGATGGTGGCCAGCTGCCCCTGTCCGACGATGACGTGCATTTCGCGGCCGATGCCGGAGTCCGACAGCAGTTCCTGCACGTCCATCAACCGGCACGAGTTGCCGTTGATCTCGTACTCGCTGGCGCCGTCGCGGAACATCCGGCGGGTGATGGAGACCTCGGTGTACTCGATCGGGAGTGCGCCGTCGGTGTTGTCGATGGTCAGCGTGACCTCGGCGCGGCCCAGCGGGGCGCGGCCCGCGGTACCCGCGAAGATCACGTCCTCCATCTTGCCGCCGCGCAGCGCCTTCGCACCCTGCTCGCCCATCACCCAGGTCAGCGCGTCGAGCACGTTGGACTTGCCCGAGCCGTTCGGGCCGACGACGCAGGTGATGCCGGGTTCGAAGCGCAGCGTGGTGGCCGAGGCGAAGGACTTGAACCCCTTCAGCGTCAGGCTCTTCAGGTGCACGGCTGCGATCGACCTTCCCGTGGTTCATCCGGTTGACCGGCGGGTCATATCCGGCCGAGCCTACCGCTGCGCCCACCGGCAACAGCGCAGAACCGCTGGTTGCGGCGATTCTGCCCGGTGAGCCGTCCGGACGAGATCAACAACAACATCGGCGAAGATTGCGGCAGCAATCAGAACTTCGAGTTACCTGAAACTTCCAGGGCCACGATCTTCGCAGGTGAACCCTCTCACCGCAGGACGCTGACGGCACCGCGGGCTAGCGCTCGACGAAGCCGGTCAGGCCGCCCTTGGGTTGGGACCACTGTTCGGCGACGTGGTCGACGTGGCCCGGCGCATCGCCGGAGCGCAGCGCGGCAAGCAGCTTCTCGCAGGCTTCTCGGGATCCTTCGGCGACCACCTCGACCCGGCCAGCAGGCAGGTTCGTGGCGCTGCCGACCAGGCCGAGTCCCAACGCTCGTGATCGCGTCCACCAGCGGAAACCCACCCCCTGCACGCGCCCGTGCACCCATGCGGTCAGCCGTGCCTGCTGCGAATCCGTCACGCCCGGCATGATGCCGCATGTCCGCACCGATCGCGGCCCTGCGGTAAGGGCGACTTGCGTCGATCGCTACGGTTACCCGAAACGCGGGTGTGATCCGCCCGAATTCCGGGCGGCAGCTGGATGTTTTCGGGGCATCCGTGCTGCGCACGCCCGATGAGCCGAGGGGCAGGCATGGACCCGATGCTGCTGGAAGACCCGGACGCGCGGCCGAAACGCCTGGTGATGCTGGCCGCGTCGGGCATCGCCGTCGCGACCGTCTTCGCGACGACGGCCGCGATGGTCGCTGGCTCCCAGCAACGCGACGAGGCGACCCCGGACTTCACGCTGAAGCCGACCGCCACGTCCCGACCAGCGCAAACTTCCTTCCAACCGCCGCTGCTGCCACCCCCGCCGCCAATCAACGGCATCGAAACGTCGCAGCGGGGCGGCACGCCCACCAGCAAATCGACGTCGCACACCTCGTCGAGCAGCGACGCTCCGCCGGAGCTCCCGCCCCCGACACCAACGGTGCCGACGCCAACGCCGACGCGGCCGTCGCCGACGATCACCAGACCGCCGACCTCGACCAAGCCGCCCACGTCGACCTCGAAACCAACGCCGACGCCGACCACCGGTTCGGAGACGTCGGGCGAATTCTGATGACGCTGGGCTGGTAGCACCGAGCTCCCAACCAGGGCAACAGATTCCGCCACTTGCCTGCTGCGGCCGCGCACCGCAGCGGATTCGGCACTGTCGATCGCCACCGTCGAGCCGGGGCAGCCGGTGCGGCTGAGCGTCCCGGTCGAGGCGGGCGATGCGCCGGGGCGGTGCAAGATCGCGTGGAAGATGGTCGACGAGAACGGCGTCCTGTTCTTCCCGGCGAGCGCTCTGCGACCGATCTACTTCGAGGTGGCGGTGGTGCCGTGAGCCCGCTGGTCGAGCTCACGGCACGTCCGGTCATTTCTTGATTTCGATGCAGGCGTGTTCCGGCCGGACCTTGCCGTTCTCGACCAATGCGCCGCACACCTTGGTGCCGTCCTTGAACTTCCCACCGCCCGGTTTGAAATCGACCCAAACCCGCCCCAGACCGCACTTGGCGTGCCCGCTGTCGGAATACTTCCGGCCGTCCGCGTACGTTCCCCAGACCTTGAAGTCGGCGTTGCACGTGTAATTCTTGATGTCGATCGAAGCCTGGATGTTCTTGACCGTCGTGCTTTCGCCGTCAACGGTGGTGCAAAGCAGCGCCGGATCGGTGCGCAGATTTGTTCCCGCGCACCCTTGCGCACTCGCGGAAGCAGCGGGGGCGGCAATCAGCATCCCGCCCAGCAGTGCGGTCGCCGAGGCACCGATCGCGAGAACCCGGGTCAGCTTGTTCGCCATGGTCGTTCACTCCTCGTTGAAAGCGTTCCGGAAATGCCGTCCGGAGTCGGACGAGAACCAACATAGCCAGCATTCCGGCGGATTCTCCAGCCAACAATGAGCGAATGAAAAACCCAATTGACCAACGGTCAATATACGACATCCCCACAGGTCAGCGAGTTGTCCAGCAGATCGCCCGGCCATTTACCACGACACGGACCATCCGCCGAGGGCCTCCGACAACCGAAGCTTACCCAATTCAGGAAAACCTGGGCAGCACATTCGGAAAACTATTCGGATCCACCAAGGAGAAATCACCGCGGATCACCGAAGACGACCAGATCTGCCCGATCCCGACTCGCCGCGACAACTGCAGCATTCCGCTCATCGCTGCGATGCACCCATTCCGCCGCCGCTTCGGGAGTCCGGCCATAACTGATGTGCCGAGCGATGAGCCGCTGCACCCGAATGTCGTCATCGGGCGCGAGGAACCAGGCTTCATCGAGCAATTCCCGAACCGCCGACCAGGGCGGGGTGTCCAACAGCAGGTAGTTGCCTTCGGTGATCACCAGCGGAACGTCGGGCTCGACAGCGATGGCCCCGGCATAGGATTCCTCGATCTCCCGGTGGAACTCGGGAGCATAAACGGTGTCCGGCCCGCACTCCCGAATCCGCCGGAGCAACGCGACGTACCCGGCGGCATCGAAGGTGTCGGGAGCCCCTTTCCGATCAGCCCGCCCGAGCCGCCGCAACTGAGCATTGGCCAGGTGGAACCCATCCATCGGCACCAGAACGGCCAATCCGCCGAGCTCCCGGAGAACCCGCGCGGCCACGGTCCCCTTCCCAGCCCCAGGAGCCCCAGCAATCCCCAAAACCCGCCGCTGCCCGGCCCCGACCAAAGCCCGAGCCCGCTTGACCAACTCGACGTACCCGACCAACGGACACCTCCACGAAACCGCAGCCCAGGCTACGCGGCCCCGAACCTACGACCGCGGCAAGTTCCGGATCACCTCCCGCGCGACCACGTCCCGTTCTTCTCCCGAAACATGCGTGACGGTCGGAAACGTGCCGCCGCTGACAGTCGACGCACGATGCGAAGCAGAGAAATGCGCAACTGTTCCAACAAATGAAAGCGCGTCCGAGTGGTCAGTCTTGCCAGTGTTCGGCGAGGAGTTCTTTGGTGTATTCCGCTATTCTCGCGTTGTCCGCCGGGGCTATCGTGCTCCAGCGGCGGCCGTCTCCGCTGGCTCGGACCACGTGGCTGTAGCGGCCCTTCCCGGTGTCGTGGAAGGCCACCACTCGGTTGGCTCGTTCGGGTTTGCCGCCTCGGTTCGGGCAGGTTTCCACGCCGAACTGGCCTCGGATTCCCATGCCGTCGGCCATGTTCGCGATGTCGGCGGCGTCGTCCGGGGAAATGCCCAGGGATCGGAGTTCGTCGGTGAACACCAGCGGGTTGCTCGGGCCCGCGTAGTCGCTTGCTTCGCGGAGGATGTCGTTGGGCAGGCTGATCGCGCGGCCTGGGCCGGGCGACATTTCGCCTGCCACCGACACTGCTGCCTCGGCGAGCGAACTCCCCCGGATCGGCGTGAGCTCGACGATGTCACCGTCCACAATGGCCAGAAGACCGGTGCCGCCGTTGGCCGCGGCCAGGGCGCGGATCGGCCGGTCGGCCCAGATCCGCACGTCGATGCTGCGCTGCGGCCGGTTGAGCAGACCGAGCAGGTCGGCGAAGTCGACGTCGACTCGATCTCGCTTGGCCTCGGCGAGGCGGCGGTTGCGCAGCCCCTCCCACGCGTCCACGACGAGTTGAGCCCGCTCGGTGAACGTCGCTCCGGGGCTCGGCACGTTGAGGATGATGTGCCGACGGTCGGTGAGCTTCTCCGCTTCGCACACCACATCGAATTCCAATGCGGACAGCACGATTGGATCGGCTTCGGCTCCAGGGCGCACGTCAGTCCTGCTTCTTCGGCTCATCGTCGTCGGCGTCTTCGTCGTCCTCGGGCTCGGCCGCGGGCTCGACGTGCCCCAACACCGCCGGGGCGACCAGGCGTTCGTCGTCGAACGGCGTTTCCTCGGCGACGTACTTGTTCTCGTGCTCGGCGTCCTCGGCGCGCTTCTCACCGCGCGTCGCCGCAGGCCCCATCAGCGAACCAGCGGCCGGACGACTACCCGGTGTGTTGCCCGCGGACCGCCCGGCCGTGGTGTCGCCGGGGCCGCCGCCGATGCCGGACGCCCCGCCTCGGGCCAGGTCGGGTTTGCCTTCGACACCGCCGCGCACGCTGCCGCCAGCACCCGCAGCAGCCCCAGCGGGACCGCGACCGCCAAGCATCCGACTCGCGGCGTAGGCCCCGATTCCGGCAACTGCCGCACCGCCAGCGGCGATGCCGAGAACGGTGCCGGTGCTGATGCCGGTGCCCGCCTCGCTCGCCTCCGGATTCGGATCCACCTCGTCAGCCGTGTACTCCTCGGACGGATGCCGGTCACCACCGCTGCGGTCACCGGGCACCGGGGTCGCGCGGTTGTCACCGCCGCCGCGTCCCACATTGCCGGGGCCGCCGACAACGGCGCCGGGCGCATCGCCTGGCGGGAGGGTTCCGCTGACGGAGCCAACACCGATGCCAGGCGTACCTGGCACGGAGCTCGACGACGGCGCTGCGGCGACCGCGGCGGCGGGCATCGTCGGCAGCGGCTCGTAGCGGTCGGCCTGGTTGACCGACGTGTCGCGGTAAGAAGCGAGCGCGGCCTGCGCGGCCTGCCGCTGCGCCTCGATCGCCTTGGCTTCCTTGTCGTAGTCGCTCTCGTAGCCGAAGCCGCCACCGGCCCACTCCAGCACGTTCTCCGACTGCTTGTGCCGCAACTCATCGTTGTTCGGCAGGTTGTTCCGCGCCGACTCGTAGCCTCGGCCCTGCGCGTCGACGCTGTCCGCGGAAGCCTTCAGCGGATCCGGGGCGTCGGACATGAACACAGCCGTCTGCTGGGTGGCGGCGGCCGCGAGACTCCCGGCGTTGCCCTCCCAGGCGATCTGCAGCTTGCCGAGCTCGCGGCGCAACGTGTCGTCGAGATCGACGACCACCTGAACGCACTGCTCCAGCGCGCGGACCGCGCCTTGCATCGACTCCGTGCCGCGCCCCTGCTTGATCTGGCTGATCCACTCCTGGAGCTGGGCAATGTCCATTCCCTCGAACCGGATATCGCGAATCGGATCGATGCTGGTCACGACTGCCCCCTAGCTACTCTGCAAAGCCGTCACGGCCGCTTCGGCAGCCTGCTTGGCCCGCTCGCACATCTGCTGGTTGTTCAGGGCACCGGGGCTGGTGAGGCCGAAGTCGACGTAGAGCGTTTGGCCTTCGGCTGCATCGACGAACACCGCGCAACCGAGGCTTTCGGCGCCCGGAATCTGTCCCTGCACCGCGCCGAAGCCGTTGACATCGATGGTCTCCGGCGCCCCGGCGAGCTTCTTCGAGAATTCCGCAAGGCCCTCGGGCACGATGCGCAGCGTGATACCGAACTGCGCGTTTCCGCTTTGACCGAGGAAGGTGCAACCGTTGTAGTTGTTCCCGTTCTTGACCACCGGTCGCCCGCCGCCTGCCTCCAGCTGGGCTTTCTGCTCGGAGGTCAGCCAGGTGCACACATCCGAATCCTGTTTGCCCGCGATCGGCAATTCGCTCGGCCGCTGCGGGAGATTCAGCGACGACTCGGCCTCGGTGGTCGGAGTCGAGTTGGTGGGCTCCGGATCCGGGCCGTTCACCGTGCAGCCGGTCAGCGCAACTGCGGCGGCAGCCAATGCGATCAAGCCGTACCCGAGACGCACCCGCACCGGGACTCCTCTCACATCTGCCTTTGCTGCGGCTGGAAAGACGCAGCAATCTCATCGTCTGTGTAGCCGTAATCCTTGGCGGCTTGTTCGATCTGGAGCCCGAGTTCGAAGACGTTGGTCACGTACTGCATCAGTCTCGCGTAGTGCGAATCCGGATTTCCCACGAGATTCCCGGTCCACACCGCCGCCGAAGTCGTGCTGATGTTGTCGCCAGCAGGAGCGGTGACCGTCAGGCTCGGCGCCAGGCTCGCCAGCTTCTCCCGGGCGTCCTCCGCTGCCATCAGGATGATCTTGCGCACCTCAAGGACGTTGTCCTTGTTGACGGTGACCATCTGACCGGGGCCGCCGGGGACCGGCGGAGGTGGCGGTGGAGCTGGTGTCGTCATCGCGGAAACCCCCAGGTCGCGGCATCTGATCACCGGGTCGACGCCGACCCTAGCAGCGGGCGTTCCCGCCACGCACCAACTCGCGAAAACTTCACACCAACCCTACGGACCTATACGCCAACCCGCATGAGACTCCCGACGAAATCGGCCCACCGCAGCGCGGAAAACACCAGCACCCCGCCACCTGGATCCTTCGAGTCCCGCACCCCGACAACCGCGTCCCGCCTGGCGACCTCGACACAGTTGGCGGTGTTCGCGCTGCGGCTGGACTTCCACCACGAGTCACCAATGAAAGCCACTTCCACACAATTGGAGCTCGCCGTGCTGCGGCTCGACTTCCGCCAGACAGCGGCAGCCAGGTCATCGAGGCTCATGGCTGCATGATGACACGCCGTGATCACGCAACGAGCGTTTGAAGGAACTTGATCGAGTCACTCGGCTCTTTTGCTTTGCGCACCAGCTCATCCCACGCCGATGCGTACACGGCCAACTGGGCATCTTCGTCCATGAACAGGTTGACCGTCTTGTGCTCCACCAACACCAGGCTGGCTTCAGAGTCGTACTCCAGGATGACGAACGGCCCGTTCAATCCCGCGTGAAGACCGGCGTCGTGAGACATCACTTGAATCGTGATATTTGGCCGTGCAGCCGCATCGACGAGGTAGCGGAGTTGCCGTTCCAGCGCGCCTTCCGGGCCGATTGGACGCGTCAGCGCCGACTCTTCAACAATCGCGTGCAACACCAGCGGCTGTTCCTTGCTGAGAAGCCCTTGACGTGCCATTCGGGCAGACACCAACGAGTCGACCTCACGCGCGCTCAGCTGTCCGGTCGCCTCAATGATTGCCCTGGTGTACTCCGGTGTCTGCAGGAGCCCTGGAAGAGCCAGCGGCTCGTAGTTCAACAGCGCGCTTGCTTCATCCTCGAAATCCGTCCAGGTCTGCCAGTCTTCCGGAAGGTTGGTATTGCTCAAGCGCAGCCAGCCGCGTTGTTCCGCGTGGCGGGCGATGTCCAACAGCTCAACGCGACGCTTCTTCGACAGGCGGTAGAAGTCGAGCAGCTTCTCCAGATCATCCAGGTATATACCGCTTTCAGAACTCTCGAAGCGACTGATCTTGCTAGCTGACATGCCGACAGCTCGTGCAAGATCCGCTGCCGTCAACCCCTCTGCCAGCCGCTGCCTGCGCAACAGGTACGCCAAGCGGCGAGAACGAACCGAGGGGCCTGCCCGACGTGCCACTGAAACCTCCTTGAATCAACAGGAAAACGCTATAGCGGCAGGATCAGATGATCTATCACCGATTCGTGTACTTGTGGCAAGAAATGCACGCAACCGATTATTTCTAGTGTCAACCAGACTCAACACCGGGAGGTAGAGATGGCGTCAAGTGCTGGGGAGTCTCGGGTTCGGGAGTCGGAGCCGAAGCGGGAGTGGTTGTTGCGCTGCCGGGACGCTCACGGGGAGCTCGCGGTGTGCTCGATAGGTGTCGGGGCGGGCGAACTGGAGGTTTGCGGCCCGGACGACACCGAACTCTTCCGCCTGCACCCCTGGGAAGTCGCGGCGTTCCGCCGCGCCTTCGACGAAGCCATCACCCAGGTCGAAGCCGACCTCGCAGCCCCTTGACTGGGAGCTCCATGGGGTCGTGAGTGCGAAAGCCGGTTCCAGCCGGTTTTCGCACTCATGAGATCGTCAGGGTTCGAAGCGGTAGCCCATGCCTGCTTCGGTGATCAGGTGGCGGGGGTGGCTGGGGTCCAGCTCCAGCTTCCGGCGCAGTTGGGCCAAGTAAACCCGCAGGTAGTGGGTTTCGTTGGCGTACTGCGGGCCCCACACCTCCTTGAGCAGCTGCTTCTGGCCCACCAGGCGGCCTTTGTTGCGGGCCAGGACTTCGAGCATGCCCCACTCGGTCGGCGTCAGGTGGATCTCCACGCCGTCTCGCGACACCTTCTTCGCCGACAGGTCCACTGTGAACGTCGAGGTCTCCACCAGCGGTTGATCCGCGGATCCGCTGGTGTTCGCGCGCCGCACCGCCGCGCGCAGGCGGGCCAGCAGCTCGTCCATGCCGAACGGTTTCGTGACGTAGTCGTCGGCCCCGGCGTCCAGGGCGTGCACCTTGTCGGTGGAGTCGGTGCGCGCCGACAGCACGATGATCGGCACCGTGGTCCAGCCGCGCAGGCCCGCGATGACCTCGCTGCCGTCCATGTCCGGCAGGCCGAGATCGAGCACGACCACGTCGGGTTTGCCGTCGCTGGCCGCACGAAGCGCGGACGCGCCGTCCACGGCGGTGAGCACCTGGTAGCTGCGCGCGGTCAGATTTATCCGCAATGCGCGCAACAACTGCGGCTCGTCGTCGACAACCAGAACCCTCGTCATAGTCTCCCCTGCCCATCAGCGGTGACCGCTGGTAGTGAGATCACGATCGTCAACCCGCCGCCGGGGGTGTCCTCGGCTCGGATCGTGCCTTGCATCGCCGCCATGAAGCCCTGCGCCACGCTCAACCCGAGCCCAACTCCGGCCGCGCCGGTGTCGCCGCGCTCGCCGTGTTCACCGAGCCGTTCGAACGGCTCGAACGCGGTGTCGGCGGTGCCCTCCGGCAGCCCCGGCCCGTGGTCGACCACGCGCAACTCGACCCATGCGGCGTGCTCGCTGGCCCGCACTCCGATCGGGCGGCCGTTGGGACGGCCGTACTTCAGCGCGTTCTGCACGACGTTGGCCACCACCCGTTCCAGCAGCCCGACGTCGGCGAGCACCGGCGGCAGGCTTTCTTCGATGTCGACGTCGATGTGCTGCCGCCCGTCCAGCCCGGCCAACGCGCCCGCCACGACCTCGTCGTAGCTGACCGGGCGCTGCTGCGGGACGATCGCGCCGGTCGCCAGCCGGGACGAGTCCAGCAGGTTGTCGACCAGCTCGGTCAGCCGGTCCGCGGATTCCTCCACCCCGGCGAGCAGTTCGGCGGTGTCCTCGTCGGACAGCGTCAGGTCGGGCGCGCGCAGGCTGCTCACCGACGCCTTGATCGACGCCAGCGGAGTGCGCAGGTCGTGGCCGACCGCCGACAGCAGCGCGGTGCGCAGGTGCGTCGCGTCCGCGCGCCGCTGCGCTTCCAACGCGTCAGCGGCCATCCGCTGCTGGCGCAGCGCAACCAGGGCCTGACCCGCCGCGCCTTCCAGGACCGTGCGGTGAGCGGCTGGCAATGGCCTGTTGCCCGGTCGTTTGAGGACCAGGTGCACGTCCGGGTTCACCTCGATGTCCACATCGGACTCATCCGGCTTGGTGCACGGTTGCGGGCCGGTGGACGCCGCGACGTGCCACCGGTCGTCGGTGCGTTCCAGCAGTGCCGCCGAGGTCAACCCGAAGTTCTCCACCACCTTCTCCAGCAACCGCGGCAGCGGATCGGGGTGGGTGAGCACAGTTCGGGCATAGGAAGTCAGCAGCGCGGCTTCGGTGCGGGCGTTGTTGGCCTGGTCGGCCAGCCGCGCGGCGCGGTCGACCATGAACGCGACCAGCATGCCGACGATCACCATCGCCCCCAGCGCCACCACGTTCTGCGGATCGGCCACCGCCAGCGAATAGCGCGGCGGGGTGAGGAAGAAGTTCAGCAGTCCGCCCGAGAGCAACGCAGCGACGATCGCCGGTGCCATCCCACCGACCAGCGCGACGATGGTGGTGGCCATGAAGTAGCCGACGACGTCCGTCGACAGCGCCACGTCGCCGAGGGTGAACGCCACTGCGGTGACCGCGCCGGGCAGCAGCGCGGCGAGCAGCCAGCCCCACAACTGGCGGGCCGAGGACAGCGGATTGCGCGCGAACTTCTTGAGCAATGGGCGCCCTCCGGCCTCGTCGTGGGTGACTATGTGCACGTCGATCGGGCCGGACTTCTGCACCGTGGTGGCGCCGATGCCCTCGTCGAACAGCCGCGCCCAACGGGAGCGCCGCGAGGTGCCGACCACCAGTTGGGTGGCGTCCGCGGCGCGGGCGAACTCCAGCAGTGCTTCCGGCACATCGTCCCCGACGACCGTGTGGAAGCTGGCGCCGACGGCATCGGCCAGCTTGCGCGCGCGGGCGATCCCGCGCGGCGACGCCCCGGCGAGCCCGTCACCGCGCAGCACGTGCACCACTTGCAGTTCCGCACCCGCGCGAGCGGCGATCCGGCGGGCTCGGCGGATCAGCGTCTCGCTCTCCCGGCCGCCGGTGACCGCAGCCACGACGCGTTCGCGCGTCTCCCAGGTAGCGGTGATCTTCTTCTCCGCGCGGTAGCGCCGCAGCGCCACGTCGACTTGGTCGGCCAGCCACAGCAGCGCCAGCTCGCGCAGCGCCGTCAGGTTCCCGGTGCGGAAGTAGTTGCCCAGCGCGGCATCCACGCGGTTCGCCGAGTAAACGTTGCCGTGCGCCATGCGGCGGCGCAGCGCCTCGGGCGTGATGTCGGCGAGTTCGATCTGCCCGGCGCGGCGCACCACCTCGTCCGGGACCGTTTCCTGCTGCCGGATGCCGGTGATGGTTTCCACCACGTCGTTGAGGCTTTCCAGGTGTTGCACGTTCACCGTGGACAGCACGTTGATCCCGGCGTCGAGCAGTTCGTCGATGTCCTGCCAGCGCTTCTCGTTGCGCGAGCCGGGCACGTTGGTGTGCGCCAACTCGTCGACGATGGCGACCTCCGGCTTGCGGGCCAGCAGCCCGTCGAGGTCCAGCTCGGTCAGCTCTACCCCGCGGTGGTTGATGCGCGCCCGCGGCAGGACCTCCAGGCCGTCGAGCAGCGCGGCGGTCTTGGTGCGGCCGTGGTCCTCCACGAAGCCGACCACCACGTCCGTGCCGCGCTCCACCCGGCGATGCGCCTCGTTGAGCATCGCGTACGTCTTGCCGACTCCTGGAGCCGCACCGAGGTAGATCCGCAGTTCGCCTCGCCTTCGTCCTTTCTCCGCCACGCGTCCAGTCTCCTACGAGCCGCTGTTATCAGCGGCCAGTGCCATCGAATGAGATCGCCGGTGCGGGCTCGATCCGCACCACCGCTGTTCACCCACCGTAATCAGCAACGCGAAAATGGCCTCCACCATTCTCGAACCGAGGCACTCGCCTGCGACCTGGCCGGAAAGCGCGGTTTAGCGAGAACACGCGGCTCCCGCAACCCCGCAGCGCCCGGGCAGCGGATGGCCGGCTGGACCGCGACGTTGAGGGTCGTCACCTTCACCACGCCCCCGCGCCTA
>NZ_JALBWV010000021.1 GCF_022678645.1 Saccharopolyspora soli
CCCCCCCCCCCCCCCCCCCCCCCCCCCCCCCCCCCCCCCCCCCCCCCCCCCCCCCCCCCCCCCCCCCCCCCCCCCCCTCCCCCCCCCCCCCCCCCCCCCCCCCCCCGCGGGGGGGGGGGCGGGGGGGGGGCCCGGGGGGGCCCCCCCCCCCCCCCCGCGCCCAACTCGGGGGCGTGCCCGGGTCGGCCATCGTCGGTCCCCTTGCGGGAGGGAGGAACCGCATGTTCGCCGAAGGGCCGAATTCGGGCCGATCCCTCCTTTCGAACGTCGATACCTGGTAGTGGCCCGCCGGGGTGAGGACGGCGGTCCGCGGCCGTTGCCTTGACAGGTCAGTTGCGATGGTGCGAGCTTCTAGTCCTGGATCACAGAATTTCAGTCCTGATTATTGGATGGTTCATGTGGGTGGGAACAGGAAGCTTACGGTGGCCATCGGCCCCTATGACCACGTTGCGGACCTGACCGCGGACCGGGTCCGCGCCGAGGGACTTGACCTGACCTTCGTCCAGTTGCCGGTGGAACAGATCCTGCAGCGGTTCGCCCGGTACCGGGAATGGGAGGTATCGGAGTTCTCGCTGGCCCAGTACGTTGCCCTGCGCTCGCGGGGCGACGAGTCGCTGATCGCGATCCCGGTGTTCCCGTCGAGGGTCTTCCGGCACGGTTCGGTCTACGTCCGCGCGGGAGGCATCGACGACATGTCCGCGTTGGCTGGACGACGTGTGGGAATCCCGGAATGGGCGCAGACCGCCGGGGTGTGGGCGCGCGGCATCCTGGCGAGCGAGTACGACGTCGCGCTCGACTCGGTCGAATGGGTGCAGGCAGGACTCGACGAACCCGGACGCGCGGAGAGCGTGGAGACGACCCTGCCCGACGGGGTCCGACTGGAGCGGCGACCGGACACCAGCCTGGGCGCGTTGCTTCGGGCCGGCGAGATCGATGCCGTGATCAGCGCGCGGCCTCCCCGGAATGCCGACGGTCGGATCGTCCGATTGCTCGCCGACCACGTCGCGGCCGAGAAGGACTGGTGGCGACGCACCCACATTCATCCGATCATGCACGTGGTGGTGCTGCGGGCGGACGTCTACGCCGAGATTCCGTGGTGCGCGGCGAACCTGCTGGCGGCGTTCGACGAGGCGCGCAGGAGCAGCCTTCGCAGGCTCCTCGACACCGCTATGAGCCACGTGGCGCTGCCGTGGGCTGCCGAGCTGCTCGCGGACGCAAGCGATGGCGACCCGCTCGATTGGTGGGCATACGGCACCGAAGCGAACCGGCGAACGCTGCAGGCGTTCGTGGACTTCGCGGTGGCGCAGGGCGTTGCGGCGGCACCGGTCGCGGCCGAAAGGCTCTTCGCGCGGGAGACACTCTTCAGCACCAGGATCTGACTTCGGCTGGCCAGTCCCGCACGTCCACGTCGTGGAACAGCTCTGTCCAATCACGACGGTTTACCTCCGCGGCACCTGGTCAACGTGTTGACCACGCGAACACGGACGAGTAATGTCCTGAGATACAGATTCAATGTCCCGCTTAATAGGACATCGAGACTCTTCAGTTCGCGCCAGTCGAGCATCGTGGCGATTTCCTCAGCGGACGCCAGAACTCCATGACTCGCACCATGGAAAGGAATCGAATGGACCGGACTGGCAGTCAGGTCGTGGTCGTCGGGGCCGGACCCGTTGGCATGACGGCGGCCGCTCTGCTCGCGGCGCGCGGTGTTCCGGTGACGGTGTTGGAGCGCAACACGGCGACGAGCGACGAACCGAAGGCCATCTCCCTCGATGACGAAGCGCTGCGCGTGTACCAGTCCGCGGGCTTGGCGAACAGGATCCTCCGCGTCATCGTGCCGGGCACCGGAACCCGTTACTACAACTCGTCCGGGACTCCGGTCTTCCAGGCGCGGTCTCCACGGCCGTTCCGGTTCGGCTACCCGTTCAAGAACCCCTTCGCGCAGCCGGACCTCGAATGCGAACTGTTCGCCCACCTGGCGGACCACCCGCTGGTGACGCTCCGGATGGGAACCGAGGTTCTCGATGTTCGGCCGGGTCCGGAAAACGTTGAGGTGTCGTACCGGTCCGCGTCAGAACCGGAGTCCACCGGTCAGATCATCCGGGCCCGGTACGTGCTGGGCTGCGACGGCGGCCGGTCGACAGTTCGCCGGGCGCTCGGCATCGACATGTCGGGACGCAGTTATCCGGAACCGTGGCTGGTGGTCGATGTCCTCGGCGACCACCACGACGAGCGCTACGGCATGCACCATGCCGATCCGGCCCGCCCGCACGTACTCATCCCGGGCCTTCGCGGACGGTGTCGTTACGAGTTCCTGCTGCATCCCGGCGAGGGAGACCCGGAGACGGGACCAGACTTCGCACTGATCCGGCGCCTGCTCGAACCCTTCCGCGACATCACCCCGGACCAGGTCGAACGCGCCGTGATCTACCGGTTCCACGCGCTCGTCGCCGACCGGTGGCAGCACGGCCGGGTCTTCCTGATGGGCGACGCCGCACACATGATGCCCCCATTCGCCGGGCAGGGCCTCAACTCCGGCATTCGGGACGCGGCGAACCTGTGCTGGAAGCTGGCGGAGGTGCTCGACGGCCGCCTCGCGCCGGCAGCGCTGGACACCTACGAGGCCGAACGGCGAGCACACGCGGAAGCGACTGTTCGTCTCTCCGAGCGGCTGCGCCGCATCGTCATGTCGACCGACGAGCGCTTCGCCCGCCGCCGAGACGCGTATCTCGTTGACACGCTCCGCAATCCCGAAATCCGCGCGTTCTACGAGGAGATGCGGTACCGGCCACCGCACGTCTACCGGGCCGGACTCCTCGTGCCGGCCGAGGACCAAGCCTGCGGACCGGTCGGCGCGATGATCGGGCAACCACGGGCGTTCGACACCTCCACCGGTCGCACGGTCCTCCTGGACGAGTTCACCGGAACCGGCTGGGCCCTGTTCGGGGTCGGTGTCGCACCGCAGGACCTCACCGCAGCGGCCGGCCTCCTCGGGGCTCTGTCTCCAAGAGCGGCACTGATCGCCATCGACGACCGGATGCCTCGCAATGGTGCGCAATGCCTCGTCGACGTCGACGGACAGCTCGATGCCGAGTTCGCGCCGTACCGCGGTCAACTGCTCCTCGTCCGCCCCGACCACTCCGTCGCGGCCGTCTGGATGCCGGGCCGGGCACCCGCGCTCGACGCATTGCGGTTGGCCGCCTCCGACGATCGGCAACCCACATCGACCACCGGGGATCACCCGAGCCACACCGTCCCGCTGGCGCTGACCGGCGCCGGCCACCGGAAGGAGATTTCCCCTATGTCACGCCCCGATCGCACCGCACTGCCCCAGCCGGAAGGCGCGGGGGCACTGCGCCGCACCGGGACATCCCACATCGGGCTCCGCGTACCGGACGTGGGCCTGGCAGCCGAGTTCTACGGCAGGATCCTGGGCCTGCACGTCCACTCCGAACTCGACGGCGGTGGCCTGCGGCTCGGCTGGGGGTCTGGGCACCACGTGCTCGACCTGACGGCGGGCCACGCCAGCCTGGACCACATCGGTTTCGAGGTCCGCGACCCAGGCGGCATGGCGGATCTGGAGAAACGGTTCCGCGACGCCGGCCACGATCTTGCCGAGCTCGCCCCTTCCTACCTCGACTGCCCCTTCGGCGGGAAGCCAGCCAAAGGCATGGTCGTCACCGATCCGGACGGGAACACCGTGCACTTCCACGGTCCCGTCCACCGCGAAGGCGAGCACGCCGCGGACACGGCCCGGCGCCCGGTCCGGTACCAGCACGTCACGCTGTCCACCGCGGATGTGCCGGCCATGGTCGCGTTCTACACCGGTGTCGCGGGATTCCGGCTTTCCGACCAGCTCGCCGACGGCAGTTTCGCGTGGATGCGCAGCGACCGCGACCACCACTCCCTGGCGGTCGTGGAGACCGGCCAGCGCGGTGGGATCGACCACTACTCCTTCGACCTCGCACGGTGGGACGACTTCAAGTCCTGGTGCGACCGGTTGACCGACGAAGGTGTGAATGTCACGTGGGGTCCGGGAAGGCACGGCCCTGGGAACAACCTGTTCGTCTTCTTCGACGATCCAGCCGGCAACCACGTCGAACTCTCGGCCGAGATGGAGAAGTTCCACGACGACCGGGTGACCTACGTGCCACGAAGCTGGGAACCGGTTCCGGTGAGCGTCAACCTCTGGGGCGGACAGCTCGCCACCTGGCGCAAGACGTCCGAGGGGAACGACTGAGCCATGGCCTACGCGACTTTCGAGCTGAACGGGCAACGCAGGGTCGGCCGGGTCGACGGTGATCGGCTGATCCCGCTGGCGGGGATCAGCGAACTCGGACGGCTCACCGACATCGACGCCCTCATGACGGCGGTCGAGTTGCCGTCCGAAGCCGTCTCCGCCGGCGACGTGCACCTGTGCCCCGTCGTCCCCGCGCCGGACAAGATCATCTGCGTCGGACTCAACTACCTGACCCACGTCGGCGAGACGGGCCGTGACCTTCCCACCTATCCCGTTCTCTTCACCAAATTCGCGTCCAGTCTGGCCGGTCCGCGCGACGACATCGTCCTGCCGCGCGAGTCGTCGCAAGTGGACTACGAGGCCGAGCTGGCCGTGGTCATCGGACGCGCGGGGCGGCGCATCCCATCTCGGGAAGCCGGGGACCACGTGCTCGGCTACACCGTCGCCAACGACGTCACCATGCGCGACTACCAGTACAAGACCCATCAGTGGCTACAGGGAAAGACCTGGGACCAGTCGACGCCGCTCGGCCCCTACCTGATCACCCCGGAGGAGGCCGACATTTCGGCCGCCGGGATCCGCACCGTGATCGGCGGCGAGACACTGCAGGAGTCCGACACCTCGAAGCTGATCTTCGACGTGCCTACCCTGATTTCGACGGTCTCGGAGTTCACGACCGTCCTGCCCGGTGACCTCATCCTCACCGGAACGCCCGGCGGGGTGGGATACCGGCGCGATCCCCAGCGGTTCCTCACCGACGGCGACGTGATCACCGTCGAGGTCGACGGTATCGGGTCGTTGACGAACCGGGTCCGGCGCGACGACGGCCGCGCCCGTGACGAGCGGCAAGGGTAGATCCCCGGTGCAGGCACTCACCGCCTGGGCCCGGTTCGACGACCTGCGGGCCGGGGTCGCCTGTCGGTTCCAGGACGTGGCCTACGACCTGGTCGCCACGAGGCCAGAACACGTGCCGGAGGTACTGGCGGAAGTCGGGTACGCGACCCGGAGTGGCTGGTGGGCGTTCGGATTCGTCTGCTACGAGGCGGCTGCGGGGCTCGATCCCTCGCTGGCCGTCCACCAGCCGGTGGAAGGTCTCCCGCTCGCCTGGTTCGGGATCTCCGCCGGACCGGACCGCGTCCCCGTGGTGCAGCCATCCGAACGACGGGAATACCGCGTCGGCGAGTGGCAGTACGAATGGGGACCAGGTGAGCACCGTCGTGCCGTTGACGCCGTTCGCCGACACATCGCCGCCGGCGATACCTACCAGTGCAACCTCACGACGCGGATGAGCGCCGAGGTCAGCGGTGATCTGCTCCAGCTGTACGCAGACCTCGCGCACGCGCAGGGCGGCGCCTACAACGCCTACCTCGACACCGGCCAGTTCGTCATCGCCAGTGCCAGCCCCGAACTGTTCTTCGAGACGCGGGGCGACAGCTTGCTCATGCGGCCCATGAAGGGCACGTCGCGGCGTGGACGGTCCGCAGCCGAGGATCGCGAGATCGTCGCGCGCCTGCGGTCCAGCGAGAAGGAACGGGCCGAGAACATCATGATCGTCGATCTCGTGCGCAACGACCTCGCACGGCTCGCGACCACCGGTGGCGTGTCCGTCAGGGCACTGTGCCGCGCCGAACGGTACAAGACGGTTCACCAACTCACCTCCGAAGTCACGGCGCGCCTGCGACCGGACGTCGATCTCGTCGACGTCTTCCGGGCGCTGTTTCCCTGTGGCTCGGTGACCGGTGCGCCCAAACCGAGCGCCATGGAGATCATCCGCGCGCTCGAGCCGACCCCGCGGGGTGTCTACTGCGGCTCCGCCGGTGTGGTCTCCCCGGTGGGGACTGGTGTTCGTGCCCGGTTCAACGTCGGAATCCGGACCCTGCTCGTCGACCGCGACCGGGGTACGGCCGGTTACGGAACGGGTGGCGGCATCACCTGGGACTCCACCGCGGAGGCGGAATACGCCGAATTGCGGGCGAAAGCCGCCGTACTCGCCGCTGCGCGAGGGGCCGCTGGCCCGTCCCAGTCCTCCGTCGAAGTCGAGTCCTTCGCGGCACCCGAGGTGATCGGCGCGACGGGACGCGCGGCACCTCTGGCAAGTCGTGATCCGTCCGTACTCACATCCGGGATCGAGGAATCATGATCAATCTCAGCGGGGATGCGGCCGGTGGCCGCGCCCGACGATCCACTGTGGCCGATCTCGTGCGCAGCATGAGCTACGAGGTGGTGCCGTTCAACAACGCCGAGCGGGATGTGGTCGAGCACGTGCCGACCACGGTTCCGCTCACGGTGACGGTGACCGAGGCGAAGGGGATCGACCACACCCTGGACCTGACCGAGAAGCTGTTGGGGCACGGGTACCGGGTCGCACCGCACCTGCCGGCTCGCCAGTTCACCGACGACCAGCACGTCGCCGACGTCGTGGTTCGGCTCAGCGACTCCGGCGTGAAGTCGGTGTTCGTCATCGGCGGCGACGCCCCACAACCGGCTGGGAAGTTCGCCGACGCGTTCTCGCTGCTGCGGTCGATGGAGGCCGCGGGCCACCCGTTCCAGGACGTGGGTATCGGCGGCTATCCGGAGGGGCACGGATCGATCCCACGGGAGGCGATCGATCTGGCGCTGAAGCAGAAGGCGTCGATGGCGACCCGGATCCTCACCCAGATCTGTTTCGACGCCGACACCACGAGCCGGTGGGCGGCCGGGGTGGCGGCCTCGGGGATCGACCTGCCGATCTTCGTCGGCATGCCCGGCCCGGTTAACCGGCAGAAGCTCGTGCGGATCTCCGCGGGCATCGGCCTCGGGCAGTCAGCGCGCTTCCTGCAGAAGCAGCAAAACCTGTTCTGGCGGTTCCTGCTTCCCGGCGGCTACAACCCGACCAAGCTCGTCAAGCGGCTCGGTACCGCGGTGCCCAAGACCTTGAACAACATCGCGGGCCTGCACATCTTCACCTTCAACGAACTCCGCGGAACCGAACAGTGGCGCCAGCGGCTACTGGCCTCGCTGGAGACCGAGGACGGACGGTCATGATCGGAAACATCGTCGCCGAGGACTACGGCCGCCTCATCGTGCAGGGCGCCGACCAACCCGGAATCGTCTCACGCGTCTCGACGGTGCTGGCCGAACACGGCGCCAACGTCGTCGCACTCGACCAGTCCACCAGCGATCCCGCTGGCGGCCGGTTCTTCCAGCGCACCGTCTTCCACCTGCCCGACCTCTCGGTCAAGCTCGACGAACTCAACCACGCCCTGGAACGGAAACTGATCAACGATCTGGGACTGTCCTACCGGCTCGTGGAGGCCAAACGCCGGAAACGCGTCGCCATCATGGTGTCCAAAACCGACCACTGCATGCTCGACCTGCTTTGGCGGCAACGACGCGGCGAGCTGCACATGAACATCCCGATGGTCATCTCCAACCACCCCGACCTCGGCGACGACGTCCGCCAGTTCGGCATCCCGTTCTTCCACGTGCCAGTGCAGAAGGACCGCAAAGCGGTCGCCGAGAAGGAACACCTCAATCTGCTCAAGGGCAACGTCGACCTGGTCGTGCTCGCCCGCTACATGCAGATCATCTCCGGCGACTTCCTGGACGAGATCGGCGTGCCGGTCATCAACATCCACCACTCGTTCCTCCCCGCGTTCATGGGTGCCGGCCCCTACCAGCGGGCCAAGGAACGCGGCGTCAAGCTCGTCGGCGCCACGGCGCACTACGTGACCGAGGATCTCGACGAGGGCCCGATCATCGAACAGGACGTCATCCGGGTCTCGCACCGGGAATCGACGCGAGACCTGCAACGCAAGGGCGCTGACGTGGAACGGCTCGTGCTCTCCCGCGCGGTCTCCTGGCACTGCGACGACCGCGTCATCCGCGACGGCAACACCACCGTCGTGTTCTAGGAGGCCGGGCCCGAGATCGAGTCACAGCCACAGCCGACACTCCAGAGGAGTCGAAATGAACAACGAGATCAAGAAGATCGGCACGGCGGACTTCGATGCCGCGATCGGTGAACCCGGGCGCACGCTCGTGCTGTTCACCGCGCCGTGGTGCGTCGTCTGCCGCGGCATCGAACCAGACGTCCGGCGGCTGGCCGAAGAGAATCCGTGGGACATGGCGGTTCGCCGCGTTGTGGTCGACGACGATCCCGACGTGGCCGCCCGGTTCGACGTTCGCTCGGTCCCGTCAGCGCTCGTCTTCGCCGACGGAGAGCTGGTCGCGCGGATACAACCACGGCAACCGGGTGAGCTGCGAGCGGCTGTGGAAACGGCCCTGGCCGAGTAGTGGAGGAGGAAGCTGTGGCCGGACATCCGCACCAGGTCGCGCAACGCTTCGACGAGCTCGACGACGACCAGCTCCGCCGACAACTCGTGCAGGCCAACCGGGTCCTCGCCGTGTACGGAGTCGTCGATGGCTGGGGGCACGTCAGCGTGCGATCCAACAGCCGCCCCGACCGGTTCTACCTCGCGCGTTCGATCGCCCCCGCCACCGTCGACCTCGCCGACCTCCGCGAACTCGACGTCGCGACGGGCGAGACCGTCGGCGTCGGCGGCAGTTATCTGGAACGCCACATCCACGCGGGGATCTATCGGGCACGGGCGGACGTGCGGGCGGTGGTGCACAATCACGCCGCCGCACTCATCCCGTTCGGTGTCACCGATGTCCGCCTGCGCCCGGTGTCCCACGTCGCCGGGTTCCTCGGCGGCGATGTCCCCGTCTTCGAGATCAGGGACGAAGTTGGGCCGGCCAGCGCGATGCTCGTGGACACCCCGGAACTGGGTGACGCTCTGGCGCGATCGCTCCGGGACAGGCCTGTCGTTCTGATGCGGGGCCACGGATCCTCCATCGCCGGGCCTTCCCTGCCGCACGCCGTCTACCGGTCGATCTACGCGGTTCAGAACGCTCGCCTGCAAGCTGAGGCGATCCGGTTGGGACCGGTGACGTACCTGAGTGACGAGGAGGCGCGGCTGGCCTCCGCGACGATCGACCGTTCCGTCGAGCGGACCTGGAACCTCTGGATCAGCTCGGTCCCCCCAGTGGCGAGCTAGTCGCGGGTTCGGCGCCTCCCGCGCGCTGTCCCGTCGCCGTCTCCTCCGCTACCCCTGCCCGTCCAAAGGAGGACGCAGTGGTATTCCACCTGGTAGCAGTCGCGATCCTGGTTGTCGTGCTCCTCGTGGGCACGCTGACGTCGATCAACATCGGTGTCCTCGCACTCGTCGCGGCCCTGCTCGTCGGTGGCCTGATGCGCGGCGAAAGCACGGCCGAAGTCCTCTCCGGCTTTCCCGGTGATCTCTTCCTCCTGATCTTCGGCGTGACGTACCTGTTCGGCATCGCGACGGTCAACGGCACCATGGAACAGATCATCCAGCGCCTTGTGCGGATGGTGGGAGGCCGGCGCCGGGCGGTTCCCCCGGTGCTGTTCGTCGTCACGTTCGCTGCCGTGTCGATGGGAGCAGCCCTGCCCGCGCTCGCAGCTGTCATCGGAGGCCTTTCGCTCGGGCTGGCGCACCGACTCGGCATCCCGCCTGTGCTGAACGCGCTGATGGTCCTGCTGGGCGGTATCGCGGGGAGCTTCTCGCCCATCACCCTCTTGGGCGTGATCGTCAACTCGACACTGGCCCGCAACGGGATCGCCGTCTCCGCCCTCGGCCTCTACCTCACGACTTGCGTGTTCTTCTGCGTCCTCGCCCTGGTTGTGTTTGTGCTCCACGACGTCCTGGGACCGCGGCACACGACGACCGTCCTGGCAAACGGCGGCCCGGGCGCGGCAGCACGACCGGGGCCGTCCGTTGGCAATGCAGCGCCGGACGACACGGTTTCCCCCACCTTCACCCCGGCCCAGCGGACGACGTTGCTTGGCATGGCTGCTCTCGCGGTCGGGTTGCTGGTGTTCGGGCTTGACGTGGGGATGCTGTCCACGATCATCGCGGTGGCTTTGCAACTCGCCTATCCGTCGGCCAACAAGGCCGCCTTCGGGCAGATCAGCTGGCCGGTCGTCGTGATGATCTGCGGTGTGGTGACCTACCTCGACCTGCTCGGCCGGGCAGGAACGATCAAGGCGACGGGCGAACTCCTCAGCTCGCTTGGTTCGCCGGTGCTCGTGGTATTCCTGCTGTGCCTGATCTGTGCCGCGTTCTCGGCCGTGGGTTCCAGCGCGGGCATCATCACCGCCGCGCTCTCCCTGGCCCTCCCGCTGCTCGCCAGCGGGTCGGTCGGCACGCTCGCGGTCGTGGCGGCGATCGCGATTTCGGCGACGGCGGTGGATGTTTGTCCTATCTCGTCGTCGAGTGCGCTGGTCGTGTCGAGTGCTCCGGTGGAGGTTCGAGGTTTGGTTTATCGCGGGCTGATGCGGTGGTCCTTGGCTTTGGTGGTGCTTTCCCCGGTGGTTTCAGTGGTAGTGCTTGTGGTACCGGGTTGGTTTTGAGGACGTTGTTCTTACGCCAGGCTCTCAAGCAATGCTTTGCTGATCGCCCGATCAGCCAACGTCATTTCTTGGTGCTGACCTGACTGGGCTGTCCTGAGGTAGACGAGGATCCCGCCTTCGTCGTGGAGGCGGGCCACGGCCGCGTCCAAATCCGCGCGGCAACGGCAGCAACTGCTACCGAAGATCGTGCCCGGGATGCATTCCAGATGAGCCGATACCGGGCCCGGCGAGGACCCGAATATCACGAGGTGCTGGACGCCGCTTGAGGTATCCAGGTAAGCATCAGCTCGTAGCGAACCAAGTCGGCCGGACAACTCGATGCTCGCCACTTTCCGCAGGGTCGGCACGAACCGCGACGCGGCGATCGACTCGCAGTCGACCAATCCAACGCCATATTCCGCGCCGAGAGAACGCAGTTGGTCCGGGCTGGCGACCGTTCCGCTGTCGTCCACGACGACCGCGAGCAGCGCGACCGCTGGCAGACCGGCCCGGCGGCACAGATCGGTCGCCGCCTCCGCGAAGCCGTATTCTGCGGGGGTGGGGTTGCTGGGCACGCGGATGGGGAGCACGTGGCCTGGGCGCCGCAGATCTTCAGGCCGGGTGGACGGATCGGCTAGAAGACGTGCGCAGTGGGCGCGGTCGGAAGCACTGATCCCGGTGGTGGCCCCGCTGGCAGCATCGACCGATACCGCGAAGGTGGGTTTGCCGCTGGTCCCATCCGATTCCATCGGTGGCAAGCGGAGCTCGTCGGCTCGTGCGCTGTCCAGCGCGACGCACAACAAGCCCGAGCTGTGCCTGACCACCCAAGCCGTCCACGTCGTCGATGCACGAGACGCGGCGAGTGCCACAACGCCCTGGTCCCGCCCGACGATGAGGACAGGTTTACCAGCCTTGATCGCGTTGACGTGATCAATCGCCGCATGCTGGCCAGCCATGCTTCCGGTCACCGTCGATCAGCCGGCGGAACGCCGAGCGATGTGGGAAGGGTGGGGCGTTGTCTGCGCCGGTCGGGGAACATGCCGCAAGACGGTCTCCCGCAGGCCGGGTTCGATCACTGGCCCTCACCGCCCACCCGGTTCAAGGCCTGGTGCTGAGCCTCCGCAGCCGTGACCGTGTTCGCGAGCAGCATGGCGATCGTCATCGGCCCGACACCGCCCGGAACCGGGGTGAGCCGCCTCGCGACCTGCCGCACGTCGTCAGCTCGCACGTCGCCCACCAACCCCGACTCGCCGCGGTGAATACCCACGTCCACGACCGTTGCGCCGGCCTTCACGTGCTCGGAGCCGATCAGCCCGGGCACGCCTGCCGCCGCGATCAGAACGTCCGCGCGCCGGGTGACCTCAGCCAGGTTCCGAGTGCGAGAATGCGCCATCGTCACCGTGGCGTCCTCCTGGAGCAGCAACTGCGCCATCGGGCGGCCAACCAACTCCGATCGGCCCACGACCACCGCCTCAGCACCCGCAAGCGGGACCTCGGCGTCCTGGAGCAGCCGGATCACCCCCGAGGGAGTGCAGGGCCTCAGCCCGGGCCGGTTTCGGGCCAGCAGGCCTTGGCTCGCCGTGGTCAGGCCGTCAACATCCTTCGCCACCGGGATCAGTTCGATGAGGTCGCTCGGGTCGATTCCACCGGGCAGCGGAAGTTGCAGCAGAATTCCTGACACGTCAGGATCGTCGGCCAGTTCCGCCAGCACAGCGGCAACCTCCACGCGGCTGGAGGCCTCATCGAGATGCCGGTGGAAGTCGGCGATCCCCACGGCGGCAGCGCTTCTCCGCTTGTTCGCCACGTACACCCGGCTGGCCGGGTCCTCGCCAACCAGCACGGTCGCCAGCCCGGGAGCTCGTCCAGTCCGCTCCCGGAAAGCGGCCGCCCGTCGCGCCGTCTCGTTGCGCACAGTGTCGGCGACGCGTCGTCCGTCTATCACATCGGCGGTCATCCGTAGAACACCACCGTCTGGTCGCCGTGCCGGATCACCCTGCCCGCGCAATGCCATTCGACGGCACGGGCAAGGCGCAGCTGACCAGGCTTGCGGGGATGATCCACTTGCGCTGTTGCACTCATCAGTCCTCCTCGACCTCAGCGCTGCGGTAGCGGTCGCGTGTGGACGGTGGCACGCAGCTCGGTCTGAACGTGGCTCTCGACGCTCCGCTTCGCGGTGCCGCCGTTCTCCTCACCCCAGACGATGGTCACCTCCGCACCGTCGATGGCCGCGTCCTCCTCGATGAACCCGACCGACAGCCAGCAGCCGACATTGACGGTGTAAGCACGCAGGGTGGACACGCCGACATGCCGGCCGCCAGCCAGGATCGAATCGAGCTCCACGCGTGCATAGCGGGCCAGCGGCGTTTCGAGGTATTTCGCGCGGTTGTCACCGTCGAACAAACTGCTCGCGTAGATCCTCTTCACGTCCTCGTCGTGCCACCGCAGCCACACCTTCTTGCGGCGTGGCTGCTGGGCCAGCTTCTTGAGCGCGTCCCGGCCGATGAAGTCGTGATCGAACTTGACCAGATGGTCGTAGCCGAACTGGAACGGTGACACGTAGAAGTCCTCGATGTCGTCCGACGTGTAGCTGCCGCCGATCGACAGCTTTCCCTCGTATCCGTTACCGGGAAGCCACTCCCGGTAGGACTTCAGCTGAGGCGCGGAGTAGATCGCCGGAGTGGGCTGGGCCGCGTAACCCGCCTCGACACCGGCGGTGTAGTAGGCGAGAGCGCCTCCCAGCACCAGGCCGAACTCTTCGCCTGCCTCCAGAAGCGCGTTCCAGCAGACTTCGCTGTCCTCGACCGGACCCCAGATCTCGTAGCCCGTCGATTGCGAGCCGGGCACTGCGGCCATCGTGTGCGCGAGGGCGCGGACGGGACGACCCGCGATCGAGAAGCGGGTCATCCCGAAGAACCGCACCGGCTCCAGGGGGCCGCTGTTGACCTTCTCAAGGATCTTCGGCGTGTGCGGACCCTCGATCTCGAAACGGAACATCCGGCGCCGCCCACCCGCCGGCTGGTCCGCGGTGCGTTCGTCGCGCACGACCTCGACGTCGTAATCGCCCGTCTCGACGTGGTATTGCAGCCAGTTGGCAGTCGCCGTCGGACCGACGATGTTCACCCTGTTCGACTCCAGTCCGAACAGGACGGCCGTGCCGATCATCTTGCCCTCGTCGGTGCAGGCGACGAAGTGTTTGGCTTTGTCCGGCGCCCAGGTCTTGAAGCTGTTGGTACCCGTCTCCGCAAGCAGCCGGTTGACGTCCGGCCCTTCGAAGTACACGTCGGTCATGTGGTGCGACTGGTCGAACAACGTCGCCGTCTGCGTCCAGCCCCGCTGTTCGTCCTGCCAGTTGGTGTACATCTCCGGGTAGTCGAACTTGAACCGGTTCGATGGGGAATCACGCAGCATTCGCACCGCGTCGCCGACCCTGGCGAGCTTGGCTTCGAGGCTCTCGGATGGCATCAATGGAGTCCTTGTTCTGTCTCGGTGGTTGATCGGCCGCTAGCGCAAGCGACCTCGACCAGCAGGGATGGGTCTCCTACTGGAATAGCTGCATGTCCGGGACGTAACGGGGCCAGAGAGCAGGATTGCGTCGAGTCCAGTCTTCGACAGGGCCGCGAGGGTATCGACCACCCGCTCCTTCAAGCCGATCATCAGAAAAGAGTACAGTACGTATCGTTCACTTGTCGACCTGCCGCGAGAGGCGGATGGGGACGGGGGAAGCTGAACGCTATGACGTCCGGAGAGAACAACATGCGGTCGCGAGTGCACGGCCCTCGCGACCGCGTTCGTCGCCAGGTCCTCGACGCGACCAGGGAGCTTTTGGAGACCGGCGGGTACTCGGCGTGCACGGTCGATGCCCTCGTTTCCGTGTCGGGTGTCAGCAAAACCACGATCTACCGCTGGTGGGACAACCGGGCCGAGGTGGTGCTCGACATGCTGGAAGACGCCTTCGGCCTGCCCGACGCACCGGACGATCGGGGATCGGCGCTGAACCGGGTTGAGCAATACCTCGCGGCGGAGATGAGGTTTCACGATGGACCAGCGGGACCGGTCCTGCGGGGACTGTTGGCGGATGCCCAACATCGGCCATCGCTGGCGGCGACAATCGAGAGCCGCTTCCTCGGGCCCAGGCGTGCGGCACTCGTAGATCTGCTCCGACTCGGGATCGCGGAGGGTGCCCTTCGCTCGGAAACGAACCTATCCCTCACGGCGTCGCTTCTTCTGGCGCCGCTCCTCCAGTCGTTGCTGACGGGCGAGCCGCCACACGGGCCGGATCTCCCCTCGCAGCTCGTCGAAGCGGTAGTTCAAGGTGCCGGTGCACGTGACGTCCCGCAGCGGGGGAACCGCGGTCGAGGTCGGCGGACCACAAAGGACGGAGCGTAGATGAACCTCCGACAACGCAAGTCCGAGTCCAAAGCCAAGTTGCTTTTGGCTTGAGCGAGATATGGAAACCCCTCCCCGAACCTGGCTAGTCCGCGCCAGCAGGCACCTACGACACGGAGAGGGGCCTGGACCCGTGCGCTCATAACATGAGCTTGTCCTGGGTGAACGGAACTTCTCGCAGGCGGCGGCCGGTGGCGTGGAAGATGGCGTTGCCGATTGCGGCGGGCACTCCGGTCATCGGGGTCTCGCCGAAGCCCCGCGCGCCAAGCGCTGTGCTGGCCGGGTCCGGCCGGTCCACGAAGAACGTCTCCACCGAGGGCACGTCCGGGCACACCGGCATCAGGTAGGTGGACAGGTTCGGGTTGACCACCCGTGCCGAGGTCGGGTCCACCATCGTGTGCTCCATCAGCGCGAAGCCGATTCCCCAGGTCACACCGCCGAGCACCTGTGAACGTGCGGTCCGGCGGTTGAGCACCCGTCCAGGGTCGTGGGCGGTCACCACCCGGCTCACGCGCACGGTGCCGAGCCTCGGCTGGACCCGGACCTCCACGAACACGGCACCGAACGAGTGGCCGGGCGTGTTCAGCAGGTTTCCCGTCGCTTCGACCGGACGGCCACCGCGGGCCACGACATCGCGATAGCTGTCCCTGCGCTGGCGATCCGCGCGGGCGATGAGGTAGCCGCCCTCGGTCACGATGTCCTCGGCGCGCAGGCCGTGCAGCGGGGAGCGCGGATCGGCGATGGCGAGCTTGACCACGGCGTCTCGTGCGCTCTGCGCCGCGCGGGACACCGGTCCAACCACGCTGGCCATCGTGGCCGACGCCGCCGACAGAGACCCGGGAGGGAACGCCGTGTCGCCGAGCAGCGACGTGACCTGATCCAGCGGCATACCGAGTCCGTCGGCGACGACCTGGGTGAGCACCGTGTAGGTGCCGGTGCCGATCTCCTGGGTGGCGATCCGCAGCGTCGCCCGCCCGTCGAGGCCGATGGTGATGGCCGCGGTCGACGGTATCGCGCCGTGGCTGTGGGCCTCGGTGGCCATACCCCAGCCGATGTACTCGTCGCCGTCCTTTGTCGACCCCGGTTTGGCGTTGCGCCGCTGCCAGCCGAACGCCTTTGCCGCCGTCTGGTAGCACTCCAGCAGGTGCTTGCTGGAGTAGAGCTGGCCGTTGCGCGGGTCGACGTTGCTGTGGTTGCGTACCCGCAGCTCCAGCGGATCGATGCCGATGGCGTAGCTCAGCTCGTCCATGGCCGTCTCAAGGCCGAAGTGCGCGGTCGTCTCCGGCGATCGCATGTAGCTCGAAGTCGGCAGGTCCAGCCGCACGCCCTGCTGTCGCACGTGGACGTTCGGGCAGGCGTACAGCGCGAGCACGGACTCGCTGGGGTTCCAGATTCCCTCGTCGGTGCGGGTCATCTGCGCCGTGCTGGTGTCGACGATGGCGGTCAGCGCGCCCTGCCGCGTGGCACCGAGCTGCACGCGGTGGCGGAACTCGGAACGGTGGCCTGCGGAGGTATACATCTGCGCGCGGGCCAGCACGAGCTTCACCGGCCGGCGAGCGAGCCTGGCTGCGGCCGCCGTGAGGAGCGTGTGCGACCACACGGGGCCCTTCGCTCCGAAACCACCGCCCAGGTAGGGCGAGACAACACGGACGTTCTCCGGCGACAAGTCGAATGCGGTCGACACGACTGTGCGGCTGAATATGACGCCCTGTGCGCTCTCGTACAGCGTCAGCGCGTCGCCGTCCCAGACAGCGGTGGAGGTGTGCGGTTCGATCGGGTTGTGGTGGTGCATCGGGCTGGCGTAGTCCTGCTCGATCCGCACCTCGGCTCGTTCGAGCGCCCCGGCGGCATCGCCGCGGGTGATCTCGTTCGGCTCCTCGCGGAACGGGGGCGGCAGGTACACCTCGTCGAGCGCGTCAGCGATCCGCACGGTCGGACGCTCGGCGCGATAGCTGACGCGCACCAGGTTCGCGGCCTCCTGCGCCTGTTCGAGGGTCTCCGCCACGACGTAAGCGACCGGCTGCCCGTTGTGGTGCACCCGCGCGTCCTGCATCGGGACGAAACCCTTGGGGTAGGGGAAGGGCGGCACCGTCAGCCGCGGCATGTCCCGGTGGGTGTACACCGCGACGACGCCGGGATGCGCCAACGCCGCGCTCGTGTCGATAGCCGTGATCTCACCGCGGGCGATCGTGCTCATCACCAGAAAACCGTGCAGCACGCCGGGAATCTGGTTGTCCGCGGCGTAGCGGGCCGCACCGGTTACCTTCGCAGGGCCGTCCACCCGCTCGACGCCCCGCCCAACCAGCTCGATCAACGAATGCCTCCCAGATCGCTGAGGATGCTCACCAGCGCACGCTGGACGAGCTCGATCTTGAACCTGTTTCCCTCGTGCGCAACGGCGTCGCTGACCAAGACGCGACCCGCGTCGGCCATCGTCGCCGCTGTCAGCTCTCGGCCACGCAGCGCGGCTTCGACGCGGGGGTCGCGCCACGGGCGCGTGCCCACGCCGCCGAATGCCAGCCGCACGTCCCGCACGGTGCGGCCGTTCATCTGGAGCGCGGCCGCCACCGACACGACCGCGAACTCGAAGCTGGCCCGGTCGCGCAGCTTCAGGTATTGCGAGTGCGCGGCCACAGGTGCATGCGGAACGCTCACTCCCGTGATGAGTTCTCCTGGACGCAGCGCGTTCTCCCGCTCCGGTGTGGCCTCGGGAAGGAGGTAGAAGTCTGCGACGGGGACGGCTCTGTCGCCCCCCGGGCCGAGCACGTGCACGGTCGCGTCCAGCGCAACCAGCGCCACTGCCAGGTCCGAGGGATGTGTGGCGATGCAGTGGTCGCTGCCGCCCAGGATCGAGTGTCCCCGGTTGTGCCCGTTGATCGCCGGGCAACCAGTGCCGGGGACGCGCTTGTTGCACGCCGAGCCGGAGTCGCGGAAGTAACCGCATCTGGTGCGCTGCAACAGGTTTCCGCCGATCGCAGCCATGTTGCGGACCTGTGGGGACGCCGAGGCGAGCAAAGCCTGCGAAAGCACCGGGAACTCCCGCCGCACCACTGGGTGGTCGGCGACCTGCCGCATCCTGGCCAGCCCGCCGATGCGCACCGCCTCGCCGTCCACGGTGACTCCGGCGATGTCCAGGTGGTTGACGTCCACCAGGTGGTCGTGGGCCTGCACCCCGTCCTTCATCAGGTTCAGCAGGTCCGTCCCGCCCGCGACGAACGTCGAGTTCGGGGTTTCGGCGGCGATGCGCACGGCATCGGCCGGGTTTTCCGCGACGGTGTAGCCGAAGGACCTCATCCTCGCAGCTCCTTCGCGGCGTCGGCGACGGCTGCCGTGATGTTCTGGTAGCAGGCGCAGCGGCACAGGTTGCCGCTCATCCACTCGCGGATCTCCGCCTCGGAACCGGTGTGCCCCTCGTCGATGCAGGCCACGGCGGACATGATCTGACCAGGAGTGCAGCCACCGCACTGGAAGGCGTCGTGCCGGATGAACGCGGCCTGCACCGGGTGCAGGTGCTCGTCGCGCGCCAAACCTTCCACGGTGGTGACCTCAGCGCCCTGGCGCATGACGGCCAGGGTCAGACAGGACTTGATCCGTTCACCGTCGACCAGCACCGTGCACGCGCCGCACTCGCCCCGGTCGCAGCCCTTCTTGGTACCGGTCAAGCCGAGGCGCTCGCGGAGCGCGTCGAGCAGGGTCACCCTCGGCTCGACGACCACGCTGCGCCGCTGCCCGTTGACCGTTAAGTCAATCCCCACCGATGCCCCGGCAGCAATGGCCTGCGCCGGACCCTCGGCGGCCGGGGCGGCTGAGGCGATGTTGGGGACCGCGACCACCCCAGCTGCGGTGACAGCGGTGGACTTCAGGACGGTACGTCGCGTGTGCACGCGTTTCTCGGGTACGGGGTCGTCCGACACCAGCCCAGTAGAATCCTTTAAAGAATCTGGCATAGCGCCGTTATATCCGTATAACCCTGTTCAAGTCAAGCTCGCCTAATCGTATATCCTTGCTATATGGTTGACGGTCACCGCAACACGCGGACGAAGATCCTCGAAAGCACTGCGACGCTGCTGGAGCGCCTGGGCGCGGAGGCGATATCGATCCGCGACGTGTGCCAGGCAGCCGGAGTTACCGCGCCGACCGTCTACCACCACTTCGGCGACAAACAGGGACTGCTCGAAGCGGTAGCCGTGGAAGGCTTCGAACGCTATCTCAGCGCCAAGCGCGGCCGGAAACCCTCTGCCGCCCCCCTTGACGACATGCGCCGCAGCTGGGACATCCACATCGGCTTCGGCCTCGCCCACCCGGCCTTCTACCGGCTGATGTACGGCACCCCCCGCGCCGAAGACAAACCACCAGCGCGCGAGGGCCGCCGAATACTGCTGGGCCTGCTGGAAAATCTGGCTGAGGCGGGGCGGCTGCGGCTGCCGTTGGAGGAGGCAGCCGCGATGATCCACACGGCAGCCGTGGGCACTACTCTCACCCTGCTCTCATCCCGGGATGAGCCCGGGGCGACGGGATTGGCCGAACGGATGCGCGAAGCCGTCTTCGCCGCCGTGTTTCACCTGGATGAACCGCCACGCGAAAAGTCGGCCATGCGGGAGTTGGCGCGCACGCTCCTGGCGTCCCTGTCCGCGCGCCCCGCGCCAGAACTGACTCCGGGAGAACGCGGCATCCTGCTGGAACTGCTGCGGAAACTCTCCACCTGAAAGCCCGAGAGCCTCCTGCGGATCCCTCCTCGGAACCATCTACGGCACGCGGCGGAGGCGACCGTGGAGACAGGCCATCATCGTGCAGGAGCCGTGTGTGGTTCAGAGACTTCGGAGGCCCTTGCGGAGTGTCTCGTGTGTGGCGCGGATGTGTTCGGCCAGGCGCGCCACGGCGGTGTCGGTATCGCGGGCCAATACGGCGTCGAGCAGCACTTGGTGTTCGTGTTCGAGATCCCGGCCGTCGTGCGGGTGGACCTCGACCGACCAGCGGCGGTAGAGCTCCCCGCGGTCGCGTAGCCGGAGTGCGGTGGCAAGGATGTAGCCGTTCCGGCAGCCCTCCAGGAGCGCGGTGTGGAACGCCCCGTGGGCCTTGCCCCACTCCGCGGTGAACCGTGCGGCACGCTCGTCCGACTCGTGGCGTGGCGTGGCGGTCAGCAAGTAATGAGCCCCGACGAGGCGCGATTCCCAGGCCGTGTCGCCCTGCTGAATCGAGTAACGCAACGCCAGGGTTTCGATGTCGATCCGTGCTTCGGTGAGGTCGTCGAGATCCTCGTTCGACAGTGTGCTCACCCGGAAGCCCTGCATCGGCCGCACATCGACCAGGCCGCGGTCGGCCAGCCGCAGGAGGCTTTCTCGAACCACGCCGACGCTGCTGTCGAACTGCTCGCACAGCTCCGCGATCCGCAGGGGCTGACCTGGCTTCCAGCGGCCGCCCAGGATATCGGCGCGCATGCCCGTGTACACCCGCTCGTTGCGGGTCTCCTTCTCGGCCATGTCGCCATCCTACAAATCTTCGATTGTCCGTTCTGCCAGGTCAGATGCAACGAATTGAGTTATCTTCGAATATCCTTGAATACTCGAAAATCCGCCGCTACGCTGCGGACAGCGCCTCGCGAATCCGGGCCTGCCCCGGCCTGGACGTTGCGGGCGGGGACAGGAGCCCGCCGCCGACCGCCCCGCGAGAACTACCGAGCACAGAGGAGAGCAGCGCATGAGTTCCCCAGCCGACCTCGATCTCACCGGTCCCGCCTTCGACTTCGACCAGAGCGTGGCCATACCGGTCCTCGGTATTTCCTCCTTGAGCGTGCCGACGTTCGACCCGCCTGAGCTGACCGCGCTGACCAAGCCGCTCGCGCAGGCCACGGTGGGCCTTCTCGTCACGTGCGGCGCGTACTACCCGGACCAGCCACGGCTGGGCCAGCGCGGCGACCTGTCCTACCGGCTGCTGCCTCGCGAACGCGACCTGTCCGAGGTCCTCATCGCGCACATGACGCCGATCCGCGCGTTCGCCCTGGCGGACCCGAACGTGGCCTACCCGCGCGACACCCTGCTGGACCTCGAATCCGACGGCGTGATCGGGCGCTATGCCGACAACGCGATCTCGATGGTCGGCTCGATCAGCCAGTACGAGGCGCTGGCCACCGAGACCGCGCCCAGGATCGTCGAAGAGTTCCACGCCATGAACGTCGACCTCGTGCTGGTGGTGCCGTTCTGCCCGCAGTGCCATGTGTCCGCGGGTGTGCTCGCGCGGGCGATCGAGCGGCGCGGGCTGCCCACGACCAGCCTGACCACGCTGCGGCACCAAGCGCGGTCGGTGAAGCCACCGCGCGCGACTTTCCTGGATTTTCCACTCGGCTGTCCCGGTGGGAAGCCGCGCGAACATGGCTTGCAGCGGCAGGTGGTGCGCGCAGCGCTGGAGACTGGCGCCGCGGTCGAACCTGGCGACGAGTGGACCCTGCACCGGTTGCCCTTCCAGTGGGACGCCGACGGTAAGCGCGACTGGGAGTCGCTGGTCGTCGATCTCTACCGGATCGACAACGAGATTCGGGGCACGGTGAAGGCCAACGCCGCCGCCCACGAGGAGTCGATCGAAGGCCGCGAGAGGGAGTTCACGAACCGGTGCGCCTGCTGACCGACGTTTCCCGGCAGTCCGGGAAGGCGCGATGAGTGCCGAGGACGTGCACGAGTTGATCGTCATCGGCTCCGGTCCGCTGGCTACACCGCAGCGATCTATGCCGCACGGGCCCAGCTCGCGCAGTTCGTCTTCGAGGGCAGCCAATTCGGCCGCGCTCTCATGACCAACACCGGGGTCGCTGGCGCGGCTATCGAGGCCGAACGCTGGCTCGCCGAATCGGCGCCCGCACCGAAGAGGAGGACGGCCAGCCGTGCCTGAAGAATCCCTCGAAGCCAAGATCCGGCGAATCGGCGACCCGGTCACGATGCTGCGCAACGCGCCCGCCGGGGCCTACCCATTCCCCATGCGCCCGGAGTTCAGCAACTGGCGTGACGAGCAGGCGGCCTGGAAGCAGACCGCGGCCCTGTTCGACCAGTCGTTCCACATGACCGACTACACCTTCGAAGGTCCGGACGTGGTACGCCTGCTGTCGGACACCGGCGTCAACAGCTTCCGCACCTTCGGTGCGAACAAGGCGAAACAGTTCGTCGCCTGCAACGCCGACGGAAAGCTGGTCGGCGACGTGATCCTGCTCGGTCTGGAGGACGACAAAGCGAGCCTGCTGGGTTCGGCCATCGTCGCGCAGTGGGTTGCCTTCCACGCCGAGAAGTGCGGCTACGACGTCCAGCTCACTCGCGACGAGCGCACGGGCGTGAACAAGGGATCCCGCTTGCAGTACCGCTATCAGCTGCAAGGACCGGAAGCGCTCGCCATTGTGGAGAAGGCGCACGGCGGTCGAGTCGAGCGGCTCAAGTTCTTCGCCATGGGCGAGTTCACGATCGCGGAGCGTCCGGTCCGGGTCCTGAACCACACCATGACCGGCATTCCCGGCGAGGAGATGACCGGGCTCGAATTGTTCGGCCCGGCCGCGGACGGGCCTGCTGTTTGGGAGGCGCTCCGCACAGCCGGCGAGGAGTTTGGCATGCGAGAAGCCGGCGCGATCGCCTACTCGACCACCGCGCTGGAGTCGGGCTGGCTCGGGCTTCCAGTGCCCGCCATCTACTCCGGAGAGTCCACGAAGGACTTCCGAGAGTGGGTCGGCGGGCATACCTTCCCAGGCGTCGCGTCGCTGGGCGGGAGCCTCGTGCTGCCCGAGATCGACGACTACTACGTCACGCCGTACGACCTGAACTACGACCGGATCGTGAAGTTCGATCATGACTTCATCGGCCGTGACGCGCTGAACGCCGCCGCCGACAACGGGCCGCGGCGCAGGAAGGTGTGGCTGCGGTGGAACGACGAGGACGTCAAGCGGATCTTCGCCGACAGCCTTTTCACCGGGCAGCGCCAGCCCAAGTTCCTCCAGGTGCCGTACGCGGTCTACTCGACCTACCAGTACGACACGATCCTGAAGGGGGACCGGATCGTCGGCTTCTCCAACCGGACCGGCTACACCGTCAACGCCGGCTGCTGGTTCTCGCTGTGCGTGGTCGAGGAAGCCGAGGCGGTGGACGGGAACGAACTGACCGTCATGTGGGGTGAGCCAGACGGCGGCTCGGCCAAGCCCAACGTCGAACGGCACGTGCAGACCGAGGTCCGCGCGACCGTGCACACCCAACCGCTTGTGTGAACGTGCCCGGAGAAAAGGGGCGAATCTCGGTCGTCGGTCACGTCTCGGGCAGCTCTTTGTCCGGGTGGCGCGGGAGGACCGCGTGCACGCGGTAGTCGCCGTCGTCAGTTCGGCCGGTGTGGAGCTTTCCGCCGGTCAGGGCAACGCGTTCCCGCATGCGCGATGAGCGCGCCGAAGACCCAGACGACCGAGAGCGTCTTGTCGAACGTGATGTCCCCCGTTGTCCGGCGGGTTGTGCGCCACCACCGTGAGCAGGATCTGGACCACCAGCGCCGACCACATCAGCACCCAGTTGGAAAGCAGGGTCCGGAAGGAGGTCCACTCGTAGCCGAGGGCGCGCCGGAAACCGGGCGCGCGGTCCGCGGGCGGCAGCGCCACCCGGCTCGTACCGATCGTTTCCGTGCTCATGCTGCTTCTCCTCGGTAGGTCGTGGCGTTGGCGGTGGCGTGCAGGAACGCGTCTTCGAGGCTGCTGCGGCGGGTGTGCAGCTCCCGGATCGGCACGTTCGCGTGCCGGGCGGCCGCGCTGACCGCGTCCGGGTCGGCGCTGTCGACGACGAGCACGTCGGCCTCCTCGTGCTGCACCCGGAAACCCTCCTGGCGCAGCCACTCCCGGAATCGCTCGGCCTGCGCGGTGCGAACGACCACGTGCGTGCGGGTGTGCGCCTCAACGAAGTTCCGCACCGGTTCGGCCGCGATCAACCTGACTTCGCCGATGACCACCAGATCGTCGGCCAGCTGCGCCATCTCGGACAGCAGGTGCGAGGAGACGAACACCGTCTGTCCCTCGTCCGCCAGGTCGCGCAGCAGCGAGCGGATCCAGCGCACGCCCTCGGGGTCGAGCCCATTGGTCGGCTCGTCGAGGATCACGTACGGAGTCGTGGGGGGTTAACCTGCGCCGCGGCCTCGCCGCCGTGCCGGTGCCGGACGCGCCGATGGTGACGACGGTGATCGCGTGGCCGCCCCACAGCCGCGCGCGGGGCGTCGCTGGGCTGGTCCGGGCCGCGACCCACCTCTAGCCGTGTCTGGAAAGTGCTGGGCTGCTGACATCCGAGACGTGCTGGATCTCTGCCGAGTGGGAAGAGAAATACCCGGCGATGATCCGGCTCTGGTGAAATAGCACGGAGCAGTTCATCCCGTTCCTGGACCGTCGGGAAGGGCGGCTGCCCGACGTCAGCGGCGGGTCAGTCCTTCCACGATCAGGTTTGTGACGGCCTGGAACACGGCGTCGATGCCGGGTTCGCTCCACTCCCAACGGAACAGGGGATTGTGGAAGGTTGTCGTGGCCGTGAAGACGGCGATCGCTGCCGGTGCGGAGTCGGTCTCGGCGAACTCACCGCGTTCAACGCCTGCGGCGATGATGGTCTGGAGTTGGTCGACGAGGTCGCGCGTGTGCTCGACGGCGGCGTCACCGTGCTCGGCGACCAGCGTGGTGAAGGTGTCGAAGAGCTCCGGATCGTCGCGGGAGTGCTGCTTCTTGGCCTCGAACAGGCGGGTTAGCCAGTGACGTAGGCGTTCGGGTGCTGGTGTCGGGCTCGTGGCGATCTCGTCGAGACCGGCGTGCACTCGGTGGAGCCACTCGTGGATGACCGCTTCGCGCAAAGCAACTTTGGTGGGGAAATGACGGTAGATGCTGCCGGGGCTGACCCCGAGTGCGCGAGCGACGTCGGCGACCGTCGCTTTGGCGGGGCCATACCGCCGCAGCACGTCCTCCGTTGTGTCGAGGATCTGCTGCCGCGTGAGAGTGGTGTCGGCCACGTGGTCTCCTCAAGCATGGGTTCGTGCGGCCGGTCGACGAGCGCCCAAGGGGCGAGACCGGCTCGTGGCTGGTCCCGCCCCTTCTTCCCGGAGGGATGTTTGCCGCACCGGATGGAGCTTAGGTAACGTCGGTGCGATCGATCCCGCGCCCGTCGATGACGGCGGGCCCGGTAGGCAGTAGGTCGCCGAAGCCCAACCGCGCGATGAACTGATGGCGGCTGCGAGCCGCGGCCTCGTTGACAGGGATGTCCCCGACGCCGGTGAAGTCGACCGTGGTCCGGAACGGGCGGGTGCCGGCGGGCAGGTCGACGACGCGGACGATCTCGTCGGCGACGCTCTGCACGTCCGGGGTCAGACCGGGCAGGGTCATTCCCCGCGAGGCCACTTCGTTGCGATCGAGGTAGGGCTGGTAGATCTCCAGGTACTGCTGCTGAACCTCGGTGTCGGACGCTGACTCAGCCTTGGGGAAGTGGGCGGTGCCGTCAACGAAGATGCCGGGCATGACGATGGTGGTGTCGATGCCGAACTTGATCGTCTCGTAGCTGACCGACTCGGCGAAGGAGTCGAACGCGGCTTTCGCTGCCGTGTACGGCCCCAGGAATGGCGGAACCACCCTCGTCGACCCACTGCCGACCCAGAGCAACAGGCCGGACCGCTGCTTGCGCATTATCGGCAGGAAGGCACGGTTGACCCGCAGCGCCCCGACCACATTGGTGTCCAGCCCGCGCAGGAGCTGCTCGGGGGTGAACGCCTCAGTGATCCCGAAATAGAGGTGTGCGGCGTTGTGCACCAGCACGTCAACGCGGCCCTGTTCGGCTAGGACAGAGTCCGCGGCGGCCTGCGCCGACTCGGCCGACAGGATGTCGAGCTCCAGAACCTTCAGGTTGACCTTGTGCTCTTCGGCGAAGGCGCGGGCCGACGCGGCCTTGTCGGCGTTGCGGGACTCGATGCCCCGCATGCTCGCGTAGACGGTGTGACCTGCCAGGGCGAGCGAACGGGCGGCGAGCCTGCCCATCCCGGTACCCGCCCCCGTGACCACGATGACCTTGGACATAGCGATCCTCCCGTCTTGACTTGGTCAGCGCTCGCTGTCCAAGGCGGCCATGTGTTGGGTGGGGTAGCGGTCACCGGCGGCGGCGCCTGCCGGCACGGCTGCTTCGATCGCGTCGAGGTGGTCCTCGGTCATGACTAGTTCGGCGGCCGCAAGGGACTCCTGCAGGCGATCCCGCCGCCGCGCGCCCACCAGCGGCACGACGTCCGACCCGCGCGAGGCGACCCAGGCGATCGCGACCTGCGCGACGGTGGCACCGATCGACCGGGCGACCTTGTCGAGCGCGTCGACGAGGGCGAGGTTCGCCCGGAGGTTCTCGCCCTGGAAGCGCGGCGAGTGCCCGCGGAAGTCGTTGCCCGCCAGTTCGCGATCCGGCGTCCAGTGGCCGGACAGCAGACCACGGGAGAGCACGCCGTAGGCGGTGATGCCGGTGCCCAGCTCGCGGGCCGTGGGCAGGATGGAGGTCTCGATGCCGCGGGAGAGCAGCGAGTACTCGATCTGCAGGTCGCTGATGGGGTGCACCGCGGCGGCCCGCCGCAGCGTCGCCGCGCTGACCTCGGACAGTCCGATGTGGCGCACGTAGCCGGCCTGGACCAGCTCGGCGATGGCGCCGACGGTGTCCTCGATCGGCACGTTCGGGTTCAGCCGCGTCGGCCGGTAGATGTCCACGTGGTCGGTACCGAGCCGGCGCAGCGTGTACGAAAGCCGGTCCTTGACCGCCACCGGGTCGGTGTCCGCTGGCGCCGGCTGGAACCCGCCGTCCGGGCTGCGCCGGCTGCCGAACTTGACACTGATGACCACGTCGTCGCGGTTGCGCTGCCGGAGCGCGTCCCGGATCAGCAGTTCGTTGTGGCCGGAGCCGTAGAAGTCCCCGGTGTCGATCAGCGTGATCCCCGCGTCGAGCGCCGCGTGGATCGTGGCGATGCTCTCCGCATCGTCTGCGGGGCCGTACAGATCCGACATGCCCATCGCCCCGAGCCCCAGCTTCGAAACCCGCGGCCCGTGCGTGCCGAGCGTGCGCTTGTCCATCGTCGTGCTTCCTCTCCTCATTGATCCCCGGTCAACGTTCGACCAAGGACCACCCTACGCTGACGACTGACGAATTTGAAGAACCGTCATTCATTCTGCGTCAGACGTCACAGCGCGGACTACCGCTGTGCCTCGCGTACGGCTGCGTGGTCGTGGCCGAGCGTGACGCCGAGCGGGGCGAAGGGCGTGCGAAAGGTGACGACATGCATGGGGCGGTTGCGGGTGTCGGTGGCGCTTTTCTGGGTGATGACTCCCTTCGTCCGATGGGTGGTCAACCCGCACAGCCGGATTTCCCCGGCCGTGCGGGTACGGCGATCAGCCGACCTGCTGGCCGATCAGCTGGGCGGAACGATCCCACAGTTTGCGAGCGAGGCCGGCGTCGAGCGCTTGTGGGTTGTTCCGCTTGGCGGGTTTGCGCTTTTCGTAGTAGGTCCCGGATTCGGTCGGCTCCCTTTTCGGGGGTGACCATGAAGGCGCGGCCGATGCGGCTGTTGTAGATGCGCTTCATGAAGCTGTCGGACTCGGTGGCGAAGCTGGTGGCCACGGCGCCGGGGTGGAACGCCGCGGCGGACACGCCCTTGGCGTGGTAGCGGCGGTGGAGTTCCTTGGTGAACAGGACGTTCTCGAGCTTCACGGTGCCGTAGGCCAGGTGCGGAGTGAAGTCCTTGTCGTGGTCGAGGTCATCGAGGTTCAGCTTGCCGAACAGGCGCGCCCCGGAGCTCGAGGTTTGGATCACCGACGCGTGGCTGGCGATCAGGTTGTCCATGAGCACGGTGGTGAGCAGGAACGGCGCGAGGTGGTTGATCTGGAAGGTCTTCTCGAAGCCGTCGACGGTCTTGGCGCGGTCACCGAAGATGCCGCCGGCATTGTTGACCAGCACGTCGATGCGCGGGTATGCGTCGTTCAGCTTCGCGGCGAGTTCGCGGACCTCGTCGAGTTTCGTGAAGTCCGCGAGGAAATGGTCGGTTCCCAATTCTCGCGCCACGGCGAGAGTCTTCTCGCGGGATCGCCCCACGACGACGACCTCGTGGCCGTTCTTGCGGAGCTGGCGGGCGCCAGCGGCGCCGATCCCGTCACTGGCACAGGTGATGACAATGGTCTTCGCCATGATGCTGTCCTTTCGTGTGAGTGCCCTCGAAGCGAGGGGTTACTTGTCCTGGGCGTTGCGCCAGGTCTGCAAACGACTGGCGTAGAGCGGCTCGACGATCTATGGCTACGAGGCGACCACCATCGACGACATCGCCGAAGCCGTCGGCATGTCCAAGCGCATCGTGTTCGCCACCCCGGGACTGCTGGCCAGCTACCTGGAAAAACTGCAGCGGATGCAGGGGGCGGCCGAGGCCGCGCTGCGCGAACGCGCGGCGGCGTCGGGCTCGCCGTACGCGGCCGACGACCCTGCGCCGGGCGCGATCGCCGGAGCGGCCTTCGCCTGCCTGCTGGCTGCACAGCATTCCTGGCTCGCCGGACGCGCGAACGGCACCTTCACCGAAGCGATCGATCGTGCGATGGCTACTATCGTGCCCCGTGCCTGAAACCCACACCAGGATCAATCGATCCGAAGGGATCAACAGCGCTTGCAGTGAGCTTGGCCCCGTTGTCCGGACACAATGGCGTTGCCCCGGTTTGCCGGACTCGGCTGGTGGAGTCGACCGGAGCACTTGCGGACTTCGAGGCGGGTGACAGGTTCAAACTCGGCAAGCCTCGGCAGCGGACAGTCCTCAACGACGCCACTGAGGACTGTCGGTACGTCGTGGTGGTGGCTCGACGGCTGACAGCCTGAACGGCGCCCTTGTTGTGACGCGGTAAAGAGTCGTCCACAATAGATCTTCCTGATCGGATAATGAGCTCCGTTGCCGCGACGCTCACCGAGGTCGCGGTTGCCACGGAAGCAAGGCCCCGGATGAGGTAACCGGGTGGCCAGAATGGCCGAGTTGGCGGGTACAGGCATGGACACGCTCGCCGGGCAGGCCGCAGTGCCACGCAGCCTGAGCTGGTGTCGTTCTCCTCGACAGCGCGATCGATCCTGGCGAGCGAGTTCTCCGCCGCCTACCGCCACAGTCCGCAGTATGTCGTGATCATCAGCGTCGCGTGGTCGTCGTGCTGCGGGAGGTTCTCGTGAACGTGCTCGTGCCGTTCGGGCCAGCCGGCGCGGTGGCTGCGAGAACGGTGAACACCGCCGCGTGTCGAATATGTACCGGAGACCGATATTGCTGGCTCCAGGTGGTGGACGGTCAGCCGCGGACCAGCCCGGCGATGACGAGGTCCGTCACGGCCTGGAAGACCGCGTCGGTTCCGGGTTTTGTCCACTCTGCGGCGTGCAGGGGGTTGTGGAACGTTGTCGTCGCTGCGAAGACCGCGTCTGCCGCCGCGTCGACGTCGGTGTCGGCGAACTCCCGGCGTTCGACACCGGCTAGGACGATCTTCCTGATCTGTTGGGTGAGGTCCCGTACGTGTTCGGTGACGACGTCGCCGTGTTCGGCGGTCAGTGCGCTGAAGGTGGCGAACAATTCCGGGTCGTCATGGGAGTGCTTCTTCTTGGCGTCGAACAACGTGGTCAGCCACTGCCGCAACCGATCGGGGGCGGGTGTGTCACTTGTGGCGATCTCGTCCAGACCGGCGTGGATGCGATCGAGCCAGTCGCGGGTGACCGCCTCGCGCAGCGCCGCCTTGGTCGGAAAGTGGCGGTAGATGCTCCCGGGACTGACCCGGAGGACGCGGGCGACGTCGGCGACGGTGGCCTTGGCCGGGCCATACCGCCGCAGCACGTCCTCGGTGGTGTCGAGGATCTGCTGCCGGGTAAGGACTGTGTCGGCCATGGGGGCTCCTGTTGTCTGGATCGTGCGCGGCGGTCGGTAGGCGGTGCGGGGAGCAACGGTGCTGGTCCCCGCACCTGCAGACGGGTCGCCTGGCCTCGCCGCGTCCCAGCTTACGAACACGTGGCGCGCTCCAGATTGTTGGTGGGGGGATTCGCCCGGTCAGTGCTTGCTGTCGAAATTCGCCATGTGCTGCGCGGGATAGCGGTCGCCGACTGCCGCTTGTAGAACACTTCGATGTAGTCGGCGACGGCGAAGCGGGCGCGGGCCCGGGTGGGGAACGGTTCTCGGTGATACATCTCGTTTTTCAGTGAAGCGAAGAACGATTCGGCGGCGGCGTTGTCCCAACACACACCGGTGCGCCCAACGCTGGTGCGAACGTGATTGTCCTTGCAGAAACGGGAAACTCGGCGGAGGTGTATTGCGTTCCGCGGTCGGAGTGAAACACCGCGTCCAGGTCGAGGTGTCCGTGGATGATCGCCATGTCCAGGGCATCGACGACCAGGCTGGTGCGCATATGGTCGGCCAGTTGCCATCCAACGACCATGCGGGTGGCCAGGTCGATCACGGTCGCGAGATACAGCCACTCTTCACCGATCTTGAGGTAGGTGATGTCGCCGACGAACCGCTGTCCCGGCGCTTCCGCGGTGAACTCGCCCGGCGAGATCCGGCCGTCCTCGGTGGCCAGCACGGCCCCGTCAGCGATCTCCCGGACGGTGCCGATCACTCGCTCCCGGTCGGCTCCCCCGAGGCGGTCGATCTTGTTGACCACGACGAGATCCGCGAAGCGGACGTGGTCGTCCAGCTCGGGGTGGCGGGCCCGGGTGTCGTCGAACTCGGCGGCGTCGACGACCTCCACCATGCCGCCGAACTCGATGTGCGGGTTCTCCGAGGAAAGCACGAGCCGGACCAGCTGTCGCGGTTCGGCGATACCGCTGGCCTCGATCACGATGGCGTCGACGGGAGCACCTGGGTAGGCCAACCGGTCCAGCATCGGGTCCACGCCGTCGGAGTCCACGGCGCAGCACAGACACCCATTCTCCAGCGATATCGCCACGTCGACCTGACCGGCGACGGTCATCGCGTCGATGTTGATGCTGCCGAAGTCATTGACCAGCACGCCGATCCGGCGCCCCTCGTTGTTGCGCAGCGGGTGGTTCAGCAGAGTCGTCTTGCCGGAGCCCAGATAGCCCGCCAACACAACTACCGGAATCCGTGCCGTCACACCCGCGCCCCCGCAGATCGAAGAAACACACTCCCCGGCGGCCATTTTCGCACGCGCCACCCCGGGACCGTGCAGCCGTCCCTACCGCGCCGGGCCACCTCCCCGGCAAGCATTTGGTTCCGTTTGATGACCGGACCTGCCGCCGCAACCTCGATGCCCGCGGTCAGCGCGCCGCCCATGACAGCGATGCCACGCGGCCCGAGGCGTGCGCCGAGCCTGCGGGACCGTGCCATGCTGGGTTGATGCGGAGGGGGAATGACTCGTCCAACTCGCCCAACGAGTCCGCGCCGTGTACCGACCCGCAACCAAGCCAGGTTCCACGCCCACGCCTGCAAAACGTAAAAGCACGGGGTCCGGTGTGGACGTTCAGGAGGCGTCGGTGTCGCCGTCGGGAAGAGGGCGGTTGGTCAGTCGGAGGCAGCCGGTGGTGGTTGGTTGGGGTCGTCGGATTCCGCGTGGCAGTGCGGTTCCTGATCAGCGTGACGATCCCGCACAGCAGCACGGCCAAACCTGCGCCGCTCGGCCAGCGGCACCGCCTCACCACGCTCCGCACCCTGCTCATGACGAGACGATTCCGCTGCTGACTCGCGTCGTCGCGCTGCTTATGCTGCTTTACGCCGAGGCCCTCGCGCGCATCCTGAAACTCACCCTTGATGACGTGATCGACGACCCCGCCGAGATCAGCCTCCAACTCGGCGACCCGCCCATCCCGGTTCCGCAACACCTCCGGTCGGTTGAGGCCGAAGGTCACCGAACATTCCACCTGCGGGCGGAACCGGACCCCGCCGGTGACTGAGAGCGCGAAGAGCTCTCCTGGGGCTGGGGCGGTGACACCGCGAGCCAGGCTGCCGTGCCTCGGGTCGAGCCGGTTCTGCTTCGGCGTCCTCGTGATGCCCATGCCGACCTCCAGGTACTCGGGTGGGGCGAGCGTCGCAGCGCCGGATGGGACCCTCTCAAGCAGGTACTACCTCACCCTGCGGGCAAGCGGGCGGCGGCCGCCTCGGCGAACCGGGTCGCCAAGGCGCATCGCTGCTCCAGAGGGTCGTCGTTGAAGACCAGCACGCGCACGAGCTCGGCCCGCGCGTCCTCGCCGCCGGTGGGCACTGGCAAGCGGTTGACCACGCTCACCAGGCACGAATCCGGATCCCACGCATCGCGCTGGACGACGGCGTCATGTCCGGCGAGCTTGAGCCACTGCCCGTCCTGGGTGGGTTCGCTGCGCTGGAACAGGACCCTCAGCCGGTCGTCACTGGTGGTGCTGAACCAGTTGCACTCCCATTCGCCGTAGCTGACCGCGGGGTGCTGAGCGTCCACCCCGGGGAGCAACTCAAGTGTCTGGGCGTCGAACAGGTCGCAAGCGCTCAGCCCGATAAGGGAACCGAGGTCGGGCTGCCCGGAGCGCCGAGGGATCTGTCCTGCGTTGAGCACGCGTGCGGCATGCTGCGCGGTGGCGTCCGCCAAGGCGCACAGGTCTGCCTGACCGTCGCGCTCGCGGGCCGCCTCCACGGAAATGATGTGCACGTCATCGGGCAGGAACAGTTCCCGCCCGCAGCTTTCAGGCAGGTCCTCGTCGTCGTGCACGACGCCAATCGATCCGATCATGTCCACCTCGCCGTCGGGCTCGGCGTCCGAACGGTAGATCTCGACGTCGACCTCGATCTCGGCACCATCGGGCTCGGTGACGAGCAGGTGGCAGCTGTTGAAGATGTCGCTGCCGGGATCGAGCCGGGTCTTGCCGAACTCGGCCACCGCGTCGGTGTCGAGCAGCGCGCACGGGTCGGCTGTGGCCTCGTCGCCTATCATGCTGGTGAAACTCGTGGTTCCAGAAGGCATTTCCGCATCGGCCGCACTACCGCCACCGTCAGTCGGGAGTTCTGGCGGCGCCCCTGGGGCAAGGCCCAAGGCGAGCCAGGTGCCGACACCGGCCAAGACCACGAGTGCGAAGCCGACGACGGCCGCGCGCTGTGACCGGGTCCAGCGTGCTGCTTCGGTGCCCAAGGCGCGGTCGCCGGACAGGGTCGCGAGCTTCTCGCGGACGGTACTGAGGGTGGGCCGACGGGCGGGGTCGTGGTCGAGCATCTGCACCAGGATCGGCGCGAGCGGGCCCGCGTTTTGTGGTGACGTGATCGCGGCTCCATCGCGGGCCTTGGCGATCAGAGCGTCGCCGGAGCCGACGCCGAAGGGGGTGGTTCCCTCAAGCAGGTGGTAGAGCGTGGCCCCGACGGAGAAGACATCGGATTTGGCGGTGTAGGCCCCGCCCCGTACGTATTCGGGCGCGATATAACCGGGCGTGCCGGCGAACTTCCCCTCAGGGATCAGAGTCTCATCGGAGTGCCGGACCCGGGATATGCCGAAGTCCGCGAGCATCACGAACCCCTCGTCGGTGATCAGCACGTTGGCTGGCTTGACGTCCCGGTGCAGGATGCCTGCGGCGTGCGCGGCGGCCAGACCACCGGCGAGCTGCGCGCCATAGCGGGCGGCCTCGAGCGGAGTCACCCGGCCGAGGCTGGCCAGGGTCCGGCCACCGCGCACGAATTCCATGACCACCCACGCGTCCCCGATATCACCGTCCCCAAGCAGCTGGTCGTCCGCGCGGTCCTGGACCACGTCGAGCACGCTGATCACGTTCGGGTGATGCACATGCGCCAGCGCTTCGGCCTCCTTCTTGATGCGGTTGGCTTCCGCCTGGGTGCCGTCGTGCAGCGCCCGCTTGAGCGCGACCGGCCGGTCTTCGAGCCGCTCGTCAGCGCCGAGCCACACCTCGCCCTGGCCGCCTTGTTCCAGTCGTTTGAGCAGCCGGTACCGTTCGGCGACTACCTGTCCGGGGCGTGCCACTTTCCCCTCCCCCAAGCCGCCTTGTGCCATACGCTTGTCAAGTACCGCTCTCCTGGCGAGATGCCAACATCAACATATCGGACTCACCCCGCCGGCGACAGGGACCCTTCGCCGGACTACTTCACCAGCACATCGACCCAGCGGATCAACCTCACCACTGCCACCAACCGCGATGTCCGCTGGCTGTTCCCTGGACGCCGCGGTGGCCAGTCCATGACCGCTGACACGATCGAAAAACGCCTACGCCAGCACGGAAATCCCACTCGTCGCGGCAGAACAGCGGCGCTTCAGCGCTCGTTCTCCAAGCATGAGCCCCCATCGTCGCTACGATGCTCGGATAGACCCACCAACAGGCCGTCCGCACCGCGACCGCGACAGGAAGCACCTGGCGCCGCTACGCCCCCGGCGACCACACACGCTTACAAGACCAGAGAACGCGTGAACTGTTGATTATGCGAGCTGGCCAAGTGTCTCACCCTAAAGCCCGTCCCGTGTTGATCAACTTGTGGTGCTGGGCAAGGGAAAGCGCGGTCTTTAACCGTGTGGCGGGTTGTGTAGTGGGTCATGGTGAGGTTGCGCATGAGGGCTACACCCCTGGCGGCGTGCCAGACGCCGTCGCGTTTGCGTCGGCAGTTGCGGAGGATGGTCCAGGACTTCATATGCGCCAGGGCATGCTCAACGCGGGCTCGGACGCGCTTGTGGACCGTGTTGAGTTCCTGCTTCCAGTTGGGAAGTTCGCTGCCGTCACCGGGTTTGCGATACGGCATGATCACGCTGGGGTTGCCTTGGTAGCCGTCGGCCATCACGTGCGCACCCGTGCAGTGCTGGTCGACACAGCCGGTCTCACCGACTCTGATGCGGCACCTGCAGGACCACGCTGACCAACGCGACGCCGCCGCACCCGGTGGACAGCTGCTGCGGTACCGCGACGGGCGCCCGATCACCACCCGCCAGTACGACCACCTCTGGGCACGGATCGGCCACCACCTCCCGTGGGTGGCCACCCAGCAGATCAGCACCGACTGGCTGCGCCACACCATCCTGAAATGGGTCGAGCGCCGCTTCGGCTACCCCGTCACACGCGCCTTCGCCGGTCACACCGACAGCACCAGCGGCGACGCCGGCACAACCACCACCTACATCCGCGCCGACCTCAACGAAGCGCCACCGCACTCGCCAGCCGAGACGGCCGCCACGTCGACCTAACTGGAGCGAAGCACACCTGGCTCGAACGCACACCACATCATGTGCATTCAACCACGCCAGACACAGTTCACTACCAGGACATGCAGTACGCGCTAACCGCGACGACACTAAACAGCATGCCGCACAGGGGTATTAACAACATCCCAGTTCCGAGCGGTACAACGCCGACAGAACGGTAACTTGCGCTGCTGATACCTCTTGCCGGGGGCAGGATCATGCGATTGTCACAACGCTTTCCGCGTTCCACCCGGAGCAGGGCGCGTCTGCCCGTGGCGGTGTTGAGCGCGGTTTCCCTGGCCCTCGTGTCGGCCTGCGGTCCGAGCGCCCCCGCTGCCCCGCCGGAACCACCCGCCATTACGCAGCCCCCCGCACTGCCCGGCGCCCAGCCGGTCTCGCCGAACGACCGGGTCTACACCGCCGACCAGGACTCCAACACGGTCAGCGTGATCGATCCGAAGGCGGGCACCGTGCTGGGGACGATCGCGCTGGGGCAACCCCGGATGGCCCCCGACGCGGACGTGCTGGGGGCCATGTACCACGGGCAGATCGACGTGCACGGTCTCGGGTTCTCCCGCGACGGCCAGCACCTCTGCGTCATCGACGTGACCAGCAACGCCGTGCACGTCGTCGACACCGCCACGAACCAGGTGCTGCGCACGATCTACGTCGGTCGCGCCCCGCACGAGGGGTTCTTCTCCCCGGACGGCAACCAACTGTGGATCGCCGAGCGCGGCCAGGACACGGTCGCGGTCATCGACTGGCGCAACAACCAAGTCCTCGACCGCATCCGCACCGAGGACGGCCCGTCGAAGGTCGTGTTCAGCCCGGACGGTCGGCTGGCCTACGTCAACCACCTGCGGGCGTCCGCGCTCGACGTCATCGACGTGGCAAGCCGCCGCATCGTGCAACGCGTCGCGCTCCCGGCCGAAGCGGGTGGCTCGTCCGACGAAGCGATCTCCCCGGACGGCAAGGAGATCTGGCTGGGCATGCCCAACAACGGCCGGACCACCACGGTCGTCAACACCGACACCTACCGGGTCCAGGCCGTACTGGACACCGGGCCGCGGACCAACCACCCCAACTTCGTCACCGTCGACGGCGTCGACTACGCCTACGTCACGATCGGTGACCTGAACCAGACCCTCGTCTACCGCCGCGCACCGCAGGGCGGACAACCCGAGCTGGTCAAGCGGATCCAGAACCACGGCGCCGGTTCGCACGGCATCTGGCCCAGTCCGGACAACACCCGCGTCTACGTGGGGTTGCAGAACTCGGATTCTGTCGACGTGATCGACACCAGGAGGATGGAGGTGATCGACACGCTCCGCATCGGGCAGTCCCCGATGGCCTTGGTCTACGTCGCGCGCAGCGGCCCCGCCAGCACCGCCAACCTGGGTCGGCAGGGCTTGGACATGCGGATCGAGGGCTTGCCGGTGGAGGTGCAGGCGACTCCTGGGACGGGCACGGCGTTCATCCGCGCCCTGCCCGGAATCGACGAGATCACCCTCAACGTGCGGGGGCTGCCGCCGAACCGCCGGTTCACCCTGTACGGCGTGCGGGGCCAGGACAGCACGACCCTGCTGTCGGCGACCAGCAACAGCACCGGCGGCATCCCGGAGGCGCTGGCCTTCGTCGCCTTCTTCGCCAACAACTACGAAAAGGTCGTACTGCGTCCCGACTGATCCGGCTCAGTTGCCGACCGCGCTGCGGAAGGTTTCTTCGGTTTGTGCGAACACGCAGGCCAACTCGGCACTGCCGAGAATTGCTGGGGGACGTAATTTGCGCACCACTTCGTCGGGCTTCTCCTGCAAAGCCAGCACGCTGGACGTCGTCGTGCTGTGGACAAGTTCGGGATACCCAACTCGACGAAGGTCGGCGCGTCGAGGTAGTTCAACCGCTGCGGAGTACCCACCGCCAGCGGTCGCAGCAGACCGGACTCGCTGGCGGACAGGACGTCCTGCGAGGCATGGACGAAGCCGACCGTGACGTTGCCGCCGGGCAGCGCCGCCTGCACCTCGGAGTTCCCGTTGAACGGAACGACTTCCAGCGGCACGCCGTAGAGCCTGGTGATCCGCCTGGTCTCCGCAGCACGGGTGTTGGTGGCGCCCGGTGTTCCGCCCTTGACCTTGGTCGGGTTCGCCTTGACGTCGTAAGGTCTCGGCGATGGCACCAATTTGGCGGATCGAGCTCCCTCCCCACACCGAGCCGAGCCCGACTCGGGACTGGGTCGCTAGGTCGATCCCAGCCCGCCGGTACATCGCGTCATGCCGCTGGTGGTCCTCAATGGACCAGCCTTGAACGGGCAGCAGAGACGGTCCGACCCGTCGGTTGTCGTGACCAGACGGTCCGAGCATTTTGGCGAATTTGTTCGGGTGCGTCCGCCCGGATGACCACGTCGACGGCCAGCTGCTGTTCTCCGACGACCTCAAAATCGCTTCGCCGACTTGGGTGGCCGCGCGGATCCGTTTGCTCGTCCGGGGATTGCAGATGGCTGTGGCGCCAATTGGCGGAGCGCCCGCTCATGGCTCGTCGTCCACGAAGGTGACTTGGCGGAAGCCGAGTGCTTGCAGCATGCCGGTCAGCATTACCTTGGTGTTGTCCCTGGCCCGGTCGACCAAGCCGGACTCCTTTGCCGCATCAGCGATCCGCTGTTCCGCTGCGACGTAGAACTCTTGCTGTGTCGGGGTCTCCACGATCGCGTTGAGGCGGTCAATCAAGCCGCGCTGCTGGCTGAACACATAGCTTCGCCGGTTGTCGATGTTCGGCTTGTCCAACACCGGTGTTGGTAGCTTTACCTGTACGGACGTCCCGTCCGGCGACACGTTCAGACCGTCATCGGCCAGACGGCCGAAGTCGACGTACGCGTTGACCGTACCGGCGGCAACGAACAGCGTGCGCTCGCCTGCGAGCGCCGATGGCACGCCCTTCACGTCCTTCTCGACGTCGATCACCACCTGGTAGTCGCCGACCGCAGCGTGGTACTGGCTCAAGTCTCTCATCGATCGCAGCACGGCAGGCTGGCTGCGATCTATGGTCTCCCGGCCAAATGGGTTCAGCTCCGGCAAGAGACCGACCAATTGCAGGACCGTTGCGACGACGAGGAGCAGTGCGGCCCCGAGCAGGCCAGCCTGCAGCCAGCGAACCTTCATAGCACTGGAGTATCGCGAAGATCGCCTTCGAGACGCCAGGGCTGTGACGCCTACGTGAAGCTACTGTGCGGTTCCTGTTTCCTGGCCACCACGGTCCGGACGAACCGTTCGGAGACCAATGAGAACCGGACCGGCATGCGGCCCAAGAGCGGGATGCGCCTGGCCAAAGAGAACCCGACCGACGCCTTGCTGGCGGCGGATCCTGATACTTGGCGCCACCGCACACCCGACCACCTCCCACGCACATCGACTCCCACCAGGACGGACGAGGTCTCGCCAGGGCCAGAAACCGCCCCTTGTGCAGGGCCAAACGCGCTCGCCCAACCGGTTCCGCTGGGGCCCGTTGATGAAAACAGCAGGTCTGGCCTGCCTGCCCGTCTTCGCCCTCTACCTCGTTCCGCAGCGTCGCATCGTCAACGCCTTCGTCCGCTCGGGCCTGAAGTAGCTCCGCGCCGGCTTGAAGGTCGGTGATTCCAGCACTACGCGCTCGCTGCCGCGCGACAGGCATCCGCCGAGCGTCGCACCGGCAGAACTCCGAAGCCGCGGCTCGACTGGGCGGACCGGGCTGTGTTTTCGGCGTTCATCCGGCTCCTGCCCAAGGGGCTGCGTGGGCATCGGCTGGTCACGCCGGGCACGGTGATGCGGTGGCATCGTCGTTTGGTGGCGAAGAAGTGGACCTTCCCGCATCGGTGCGGACGCCCACCGATCGATGACGACATTGCCGCGCTGATCGTTCGGATGGCGCGGGAAAACACCACGTGGGGTTATCAGCGTATCCAGGGCGAACTTCTCAAGCTGGGCCACCGTGTTGGCGCGTCAACGATCCGCAGGAACCTCAAACGAAGGAAGATCTCGCCAGCACCGTCGCGCCAGACCGAGACATCGTGGCGTCAGTTCCTGCGCACGCAAGCGTCGACGATGCTTGCCGTCGATTTCTTCCAGGTGGACTGTGCCGTGACGCTCAAACGCATCTATGTGCTGTTCACCTTGGAGGTGAGCAGCCGCTTCGTGCACATCCTCGGTGTGACCTCACACCCGGACGGAGCGTGGACCACGCAGCAAGCTCGCAATTTTCTGATGGATCTCGGCGACCGGGCCGCGGAGTTCAAGTTCCTTGTCCGGGACCGGGCCGGGCAGTTCACGGCATCGTTCGACGCCGTCCTGGCTGCTGCCGGCATCGAGGTTGTGAAGATTCCTCCGGCCTGTCCTCGAGCGAATTGCTTCGCCGAGCGATTCGTGCTCACCGTGCGAAGCGAGCTCACCGACTGCATGCTGATCTTCGGTGAACGACACTTGCGGGCCGTGCTGAACCAGTACGTGCGGCACTACAACGGTCGGCGGCCGCACCGGGGTCACCAGCTTCGGCTTCCGCGGGCAGACCACCCCGTCCACAACCCCAATCATGAACGGATCAGGCGCCGACCGGTTCTGGGAGGTCTGATCAACGAATACGAACCGGCGGCGTGAAACCGCAGATCAGCCCTGATGGCCCGAGTTTTAGAATCCCGCACGGCCGGAAGACATCGCGGATCGTTGAAACGAAGGCTCGGGAGCACTGTCAGAGGGGCGGCTGGCTCACGCCGAGGACACTGTGACTGTGAGCAGTAGTTGGCACTTGTGAGCGCTAACTGTCACCAAGACACATGACTGACCGACGACCGAACTGCGACTTCCAGCTATAGACCCGATGCTGTGCGGCTGCTCAGTGAAGGACGGTGAGCAGGCCCTCGACACCGCGGCGGAACGCGGCGCCGACGCTGTCGACGCCGTCGAGGTGGGCACCGCTCATGGCGCCGTCGCGCATCATGACGAAGTGCCGTGCGGCGTGCTCTGGTTTGCCGCGCCGCGATGAGTCCCCGAAGACCTGCGCGAAGAGTTCGGTGAGCGTGGTCGTGTACCAGGCTCGGTGCTCGAGGATCACCCGGCGCACCCGGTCGTCGGGGTCGGGGTACTCGGCGGCGGCCTTGAGGAACGCGCAGCCGCGGAACTCCGGCGAGGCCAGGCTGTCGGCGACGGCAGTCCCGATCGCGCGCAGTGCGTCGGCCGGTGACGGCGCGGCCTCGATGGTGGCCTGCACGCTGGCCCGCATGTCGGTGTCGACGCCGCGCAGGTAGGCGACCACGAGGTCTTCTTTCGAGGGGAAGTGCCGGTAGAACGTCGCCCGCGTGGCAGGAGCCTCGGCCAGGATCCGCTCGACCCCGACCGCCCGGATGCCTTCGCGGTAGAACAGCCCGCTGGCCGTGGACAGCAGCCGCTCCCGCGCCTCGGACCGGACCGGCTCTCCCGACGGGTTGCCGTTCGGGCTGTCGGGCGCGGGGTGTGTCCGTGTGGCCATGACCTCACCGTAACAGAAAGAACGATCGGTCTTGCAATCGCCGACGAGTCATGCCAGGCTACGCACTGCGAGAGAGAGAACGGTCTTTCTGCTAGGTGGCACCGTCAGTTTGGACTCGTCGAACGCTGCGGCCGCCACGCTGCGGTTGACCGACCAGCAGGTCACCGCACACACCAGATTCAACGGCTTTCCTTGGAAGGAATCTGTCATGACCACGACCACTGCCCCTGCTACCGTCGCGCTGGCGCTTCGTCGGCTCTACTTCATTCGTTTCGGGTTCGCTCTGATCTGGGCTGTCGTGCTTTTCTTGACCGCGTCGAGCATCGGGCCGGTGAGCGCGACCCTGCTCGTGATCTACCCGCTGTTCGACGTGGCCGCCGCCGTCGTCGATGCCCGCTCCTCCCGAGCGAACCGGTCCGCCCTGGGCCTCTACGTCAACATCGCGATCAGTGTGATCGCCGCCGGCGGGCTGGTCTTCGCGGTCACCTCCGGCATTCCGGCGGTCCTGCGGGTGTGGGGGGTCTGGGCCGTCGTAGCGGGCCTCGTCCAGCTCATCGTCGCCCTGCTACGGCGACGCGACCTCGGAGGCCAGTGGGCGATGATCGCCAGCGGCGCCATCTCCACGCTCGCCGGGATCTCGTTCCTCCTGCAGGCCGCCGCCCCGCAGGCCTCGCTGCGCAACCTGGCCGGCTACGCCCTGCTCGGCGGCATCTTCTTCCTCATCTCCGCGCTGCGCCTCGGACGCAACGCCAGCCGGAACACCGGCGGGAGCAACTGACATGACCGACCACACCACCAGAGTCGACACCACCAGCGTCGGCAGCGTGTTCGACGTCATCGTCATCGGCGCCGGTCCGGCCGGGGAGAACGTCGCCGACCGAGGGACCCGCGCCGGGCTCAGCGCGGCCATCATCGAGCAGGACCTCGGCGGCTGCAAGCCCTGTGCGACGCTGCGACGAGGCGAACAACGGCGACTGTCGCCGGAGACCCGGCTGGCGCGTTTGCTCGCTGCAGGCCGAGTCCCGATAGCGCCCGATCCGGGCTTGACCGGCGTTGTTTGGCCCTCCCGCTGCCTGATCGGCGGGCACCCCGGCGCCCCAACGGTCAGGAACACGGGCAGGCGCGTGAGCAGCTGCGGTCGTTGTGCGCACGAAGCTACGAGCCGCCTCAGCTCGCTGTCCAACGGCCTCGCCCATGCGCGGGCCCGCGCTCGATTGACCGAACCCCTGACTGAGTACCGCACGAGAGGCGACTGGCCGCGACGTTGTGGCCGGTGGTGTCCAAGCGGCTTTGGTTCTCGGGTAATCGCCCCTTCTCCGGCGGTTGTGACTACTGCTTGGCTGCGATCGGCGCGAGTCACCATAGGGAGCTCCCAGTAAATGTCGCCCTCGCCCGCGCGCACCGTCGCCGCAAGGGCGAAGAGTTCTCTGACTGGAAAGAGGAACACAACCGGTCCCACAAGCAGGTTCGCGCGCGCGTCGAGCACGTGTTCGCCCGGATGAAAGCCTGGAAGATCCTTCGTGACTGCCGTCTGAGAGGCGACGGCGTTCACACCGCCATGCTCGGCATCGCCCGGCTGCACAACCTTGCTCTCACGGGGTAATTCCCGCCCCATACGAGTCCGGAGAGACCCAAGGGAGGCGGCTCCCCGCCGCCCCGGCTCAGAGAATGCTCAGTCGATACAGAACTCGTTGCCCTCGATGTCCAGCATCGGGATGCACGCATCGTTGCCGTCGTACAGCGTTTGCACGTGTACCGCACCGAGAGGGACCAGTCGCGCGCATTCGGCCTCAAGTGCGGCGAGGCGCTCCTTACCCACGAGTCCGGTGCCGACCCGAATATCAAGATGCACCCGGTTCTTGACGGCCTTCCCCTCGGGAACGCGCTGGAAGTACAGTCGCGGGCCCACGCCTGATGGATCTATGCAGGCGAACCATGAATCCCGCTGCTCAGGTGGCTGCGAACGCTTGAAATCGTCCCAAGTGGCAAACCCCTCTGGTGGTGGCGGTATGACGTACCCCAACACCTGGCACCAGAAACGAGCGAGACGCTCAGGTTCTGCGCAGTCAAAGGTGACTTGGAACTTCTTGATCGCTGACATCGGCGCACCGTAGCAGGGGGACTCTGCCGCTCATCTCCCCAAGTAGATCCGCCGCCACCCCGAGATCAGTCTCAGATTCGTGGCATTTCTTCTGCCACGCGCCGGACTGGCCGCGTGCTGTGGCCGTCTGTTTGTAAGTGCCGGCGCCAGGTTACGGCGAGCGCGGAGACTGCGGTTGTCAACTCGTTCGGCGATCGGTAAAAGGGAATTCGGATCATCTCCCCGGCCATATCTGCGGTAAGGGCGAAGGTGCTGCCGGCTGCGACAGGGACGGCGTATCGGGCCGCCCGATCGGCGTAGGTGCCGGCCGTGGCGCGGGGTAGTTGAATCCACAGGTTCGGACCTCCGGCGGGCTGCTGGTATCGCCAGTCGAGATCCGCAGCCGAGATCGCTGTGGTGAGTGCGGCCAACGAGTCCTGGAGTTGGCGGATTCGCCACCGGTGAGTGTCGCCGGAGCAGTGTTCAAGCAGCCAGGCGGCGAGGAACTGCATCGGGGCTGGACTGCCCAGGTCGAGTGCACGTCGACGGGTGCGCAGGTGGGCGGCGAGTGTGCGGTTGGTGTGGATCCAACCGATCCGTAGCCCGCCCCAGAACACTTTGGACAGACTTCCGATCGTCACCACAGCCGTGCTGGGATTCAGCGCGGCGAGTGGTGTCGGCGGGTCCTGTCGGTCGAGCGGAAGATCGGCGAGAACGCGGTCTTCCACGATCGTCGTTCGGCTTGCCTCAGCCGCCGACAGGACGACGTCGGCCTCCGCTTGGCTGAGCGCGTTGCCAGTTGGATTTTGGAAAGTTGTCAGGTAGACCGCGGCCGGGGTCGTCGCCTGGATCACGCGGGCTGCCACGTCAACCCGCAGACCCGTGGCGTCGACTGGCAGGGCCACGAGTTGGCTACGGCCTCGCCGGCGGACCGCGTCAATGACTCCCGGGTATGTCACCGCCTCCAGCGCGACCGGTCGGCGTGGCCGGTGCAACGCCTCGGCGACCAGGGCCAACGCCTGTTGGGCGCCGTTGGTGACGACGATCTCTTCGGGGTCGGCGTCGATGCCGTCCCGGCGGAGCTTGCCTGCGATGGCGTCGAGCAGGATGGGGTGCCCGGCAGGGTAGTAGCCGGCGTCGTGCGTGGCGAACTCGGGCAGCAGCACGTGTGGGCGGGCAAGGGCGTCGAGAACGGCGGGCGCGGCGCTGGGGCTGGCGATCGTCAGGTCGAGATCAGGACGTGCTCCGGTGGTGAACAAGTTCGCGAGAGGATCGGCCGGCGCGCTTTGACCGTCCGGTGTCCGCGTGTTGGCCCCGACGCGTGCCGCGGCACCCCGGCGTCCGACCAGCCAGCCGTCGTCGCGGAGTTGGCCGTAGGCGGCGGTCACGGTGTTGCGCGAGACGTTCAGCGTGGCGGCCAGGGCTCGCTCGGACGGCAGCCGGGTACCGGTGTTGACCGCGCCGGTCTCGGCCAGGGCGCGAAGTGCTTCCGCGAGGCGCAGGTACAGCGGGCCCGGCCGGTCCTGCCATCCGTACAGCCTCGCCTTCAGATGTTCCGGCGTTACGTGCTGCGGCGCCACGGGCATGGTGCCAGTCTGCCATCAAGTGGCTCTTGTTTTCGAGAGCCAGTTACCGAGACTGATGGCATGTCATCGAGATCAAGCGTTGCCGACCAGCACACTCTCCAGTCCCGGCTCGTGCTCGACGCCGCGCAGCGGGCCGCGACCTACGTCTCGGCGAGCCGGGAACGCGAGGTGTTCCCCACTGAGCAGGCTCTGCGCGACCTCGCTGGGTTTCCGCGGGAGCTCGCCGACGAACCGGTTCCCCCGAGCGACGTGTTGGCGATGCTCGACGAGCTCGGTTCCCCGGCCACGGTGGCTTCCACCGGAGGCCGATACTTCGGGTTCGTCAACGGCGGGACCGATCCCGCCGCGTCGGCGGCGGCTGTGCTGGTGGCCGCCTGGGACCAGAATGTCGCGCTGCCGGTCATGTCACCGGTCGCGGCGCTGTTGGACGAACTGGCCGCGCGCTGGTCATGCCAACTGCTCGGGCTACCGGACACGGCCATCGCCGCGTTCTGTTCCGGCGCGTCGATCGCCAACCTGACCTGCATCCTGGCTGCCCGGGACGCGTTGCTGCACCGCGCCGGGTGGAGTGTCGAGCGGCGCGGCCTGACTGGGGCACCCCCGTTGCGGGTGATCGCCTCGGCGGAGATCCACGCCTCGGTCGCGAAGGCACTGCGCGCGGCCGGCTTCGGCACCGACGACGTCACGCCGGCGCCGACCGATGAATGCGGCCGGGTGCTCGTCGACGAATTCCCTTCCGTCGACGACCGCACCCTCGTGCTGCTCCAGGCCGGTAACGTCAACACCGGCCACAGTGACCCCTTCCGCGAGATCATCCCGCTCGTGCACGACCAGGATGGTTGGGTACACGTCGACGGGGCCTTCGGGCTGTGGGCCACCGCATCCGAGACGCAGCGACACCTTGTCGATGGCGTGGAACTGGCCGACTCGTGGGCCACCGACGCCCACAAATGGCTGAACGCGCCGTACGACTCCGGCATCGCGATCTGCCGCGTGCCGGCGGATCTACGGCGGGCCATGGCGTTCGACGCCGCGTACTTCGCCACCGATGCCGAACGCGCGGCGGCCCACCTCGGTCTGCAGATGTCCCAACGCGCCCGCGGGGCTGAGATCTGGGCGATCTTGGCCAGTCGCGGACGTCGAGGCATCGCCGAACTGGTCGACCGGCTGTGCGCGCACGCCAAGCGGATGGCGGGATTGCTCGACGCCGCGGGAGCGCGGATTCTCGTCCCGACAGCGCTCAATCAAGTCCTGGTGCAATTCGACGACGACCAGACCACCGACGCGGTTATCGCCGCCGTGCAAGCGGACCGCACTTGCTGGGCGGGAGGTACCCGCTGGCACGGCCACCGCGCCATGCGCATCAGCATCTGCGACGCCGCCACCACCCGCACCGACATCGAGACCGCCGTCCACGCCATCCTGCGCTGCTGGCGCGCTTGCAAGGGCGCCTGACGAACCAGCCGTCTCGTTCCGCAGCCCAGGTCAAGGAAGGAGCACTCACGTGAGAACCATCGGGGTCGTCGGAGGCATCGCGTGGCCTGGTTCGATCGTCTACTACCGCATCATCAACGAATTGATCGCGCAACGCATGACCAACACTGCTCCGCACAGCGCGAAGCTGGTGCTGGCCCAGACCGACTTCGCGACGATTGAACACAACCAGCGCGAGGCACGGTGGGATATCGTCGCCGATCTGGTGGCCACCCAAGGACGAAAGCTGAAGGCTGCCGGAGCTGACTTCTTTCTCGTAGCGTGCAACACCGTCCACGCCGTCGCTCATCACATTGAGAGGGCTGTCGGACTGCCCTTTCTCCACATCGTCGATCCAACGGCCCGGAGAATCCTGGACGGTGGGTTCAATACCGTTGGGTTGCTCGGTAGCCGCTACACGATGACCGGTGGCTACTTCGTGGGCCGACTGAGGCAGCATAGCGATGTCACGGTGCTGATCGCGGAAGCCGCACATCAGGACAACGTCCACAATGCCCTGTTCGAGGAACTGGCCAAGGGTATCTATCTCGACGGCACACTGGAGAAGTTCAAGGTGGCGATCGCCGACTTGGTCGAGCGCGGCGCCGAGGCCATCGTCCTTGGTTGCACGGAGTTCGGGCTCCTCGTCAAGGCCGAGGACAGCCCGGTCCCCATCATCGACACGACTGTCGCCCACGCCGAAGCCGCTGTCGACATGGCGCTGACCAATGACACCACACCGAGAACGAAACAATGAACCCTTCCCGGCGGCCAGGCCCCGGCCACAGTTACACCGCCTGCAGCAGCGATGCGGCGAGGCTTGACGCATCACTCGAACGACGACCGTCCCGCCAGCCGTCACCGCGCGCTCCGCAGCAGAAGAGAGTGTTTCAGCGTTCAAACCCGCGTTCGTCAACTGGCGCACCACGGAAAACGAAGTCGATCTGCTCCTGCCGACCTTGCGTGAGTTGGCCGCAGGGCTCGGAGGGCGCACCCGCAACGAAGCCTCCACTGCAGACTCCGGCACCTTCCAGTGAATCGCCGAAGACGAAGCCTGCGGCCACGACCGAACCCTGACCACAGAACCCGCGTGACACCGACGACTAGGCGCGTCTCACCACAGGACGGAGCCGCGACGGGATTTCTCGCGTCTCGCGCCCTGATTCATTTGCGATTGGAGGAAACGATCACATGGCCGACATGCATGTGCTGCGAGTATTCACCAACGATAACGGTGGCGGCGGCAATCCTCTTGGTGTCTTCCTGCACGGAGACGCGATCCCGGCCGACCGCAGGCAGGAGATCGCCACCGAAGTCGGCTTCAGCGAAACAGTCTTCGTCGATGACCTCCGGCAGGGCAAGGTTCAGATCTTCGACCCCGCCTCCGAGGTGCCCTTCGCCGGCCATCCCCGGGTGGGCACCGCGTGGCTGCTGTCCAACCAGGGAATATCGATCAACCGGATGCACGTCAGCGCGGGAGTGGTCGACTGCTGGGCGGAGGGAGACGAGACGTGGGTCCGTGGCAAGCCGGATTGGGGACCGCGATGGGATCTGGTCGGACTCAACTCGCCCAACGACGTAGACCAACTGCGTAACTCACCCGGCGGTCTCATCCGGGCAATGGCGTGGGCATGGGAAAATACCGAAGCCGGTGACGTCCGAGCCCGGGTCTTTGCCATGTACTGCGGCGTGTTCGAAGATGCCGCCACCGGATCGGCTGCCCTGCGGCTGGCCGGATACCTCGGCCGCGACATCGTCGTGCGCCAGGGCGCCGACAACTCCCTGGTACGGGCACGAGTCTCCGAACGGGCCGGGTACTGCGAAGTGGGCGGGCGGACCACAATCGACGAGATCCGCGACATCAAAGTCTAAACAAGTAAGCGCTGGGTTACGGGACCCGGCAAAGGGGAAGCGACGCATCAGTCAAGGAGACGTCGGCATCCTGCGGCGCAGGCGGAACGATTGCTCCGACCGGAACCCAGACCACTGCCGATCTTCTGGCGAGTCATAAGCAACAGAGTCCTACAGGGCAACGGTTTCGAGAGCTGGAAGCCCTAATGTGCACCTATGCCGAGATCGTGCGCAGCCGTTCCACGCAGCGGTTTGCTTCCTGCTGGCTTTCCAGGCGCCGATCATGATCGCGAACGGGATCTTCCGGCCTCCAGTTCGGCGTTGCGCTCACGGACGGCGTGGAGCTCGAGTTCGAGCTCGGCGACGCGGAATGCGGTGGTCAGCACCGTGTGCCCCTGATCGAGGAGTTCGCGGACGCGGGTGGCGAGTGCGAGCTGCGCCCGGCTGTAACGGCGGTGCCCGCCGCTCGAACGCTCCGGTTCGACCAGGCCGGCGCGGTCAAGGCTGCGCAGGAAATCAGGCGTGACACCAAGCATTTCGGCCGCCCGGCCCATGGTGTAGGCCGGGTAATCGGCGTCGTCGAACGCACTGGGCGTGGAGCGGCTGGCCATCAGCGGCCTCCTCTGCAACCTGACCTCTGGCAAGGGTTCGGTCCCGGCGGGGCCGAAACCCGCCGGGACCGAAATGGGACCGTACTTCGGGCGATCAGCTCCCGCTTTGCGTGGAGCCTTCGATCACCTTGCGTTCGCTGGAACGGCCCACCGAGATGCGCCGCGGCTTGGACTCCTCGGCGACCGGGATGGTCACCGTCAGCACACCGTCCTTGTAGTCGGCGGCGATGTTGTTCATGTCCAAACCATCGCCCAACAACAGCTGGCGGCTGAACGTCCCGCGCGGACGTTCGGCGGTCAGGTAGCTCGCCTCACCCTGCTCGCTACCGTGGGCAGGCGTCCTGCGCTCAGCCCGCACCGTCAGCGTGTTCTTCTCAGTGGTCAGCTCCAACGAGTCCGAGTCCACACCCGGCAGGTCGAACTCGATCACGTAGTGGTCACCGAGCCGGTAGACGTCCATCGGCATCGATTGGGGCGTCCGGCTCGCACGCAGCATCTCGTTGGCCAGACGGTTGAAATCACGGAACGGGTCGAACTGCAACAACATCACTCACCCCTTCTTGATGCAACTCACAGACCCGAACAGATCTCATCGGTGCTGCTGACGCTGATCCTGCACCTCCAATGGAGGAAACCTGGAGCGCCAACGCACTTATTCTGGCAATGGCATGGACTAGGTTTCAAGAGGAGCGCGGAAGATTTTTTGCGAAGCCCCACTCGACCCACCTGCAGCACGCTGTCCGGAAACATCCTTCGAAGGCAATTCACCGTCAAGCCCGCGCGAACGGAATTCCGCCAACGCGGAAGTCCGACGAGCGCATCCTCAGCTCCCGGACCGCAGGGCGGTGGAGACGACCTGCACCGCTTCGTCCTGGATGCGCGCGAGGTGCTCCGGACCCTGGAAGCTCTCCGCGTAGATCTTGTACACGTCCTCAGTTCCGGATGGCCTCGCGGCGAACCAGCCGGAGTCGGTTTCGACCTTCAACCCACCGATGGGCGCGTTGTTGCCCGGCGCGGTGGTGAGCAGTGCCGTGATGGGATCGCCTGCCAGCTCCGTTGCGCACACGGCATCCGGGGACAGTTTCGACAGGCGTGCCTTCTCTTCCGGGGTTGCCGGTGCGTCGATGCGGGCGTAGCTGGAATCGCCGAACCGCTCGACGAGCTTCCGGTACAGCTCGTCGGGGTAGGACCCGGTCCTGGCTGGGATTTCCGCCGCCAGCAAGCCCAGCAGGATGCCGTCCTTGTCAGTGGTCCACGCGCCGCCGTCGTGCCGGAGGAACGAGGCGCCCGCGCTTTCCTCCCCGCCGAACGCGATCGATCCGTCCAGCAGGCCGGGGACAAACCACTTGAATCCCACCGGGACTTCGACCAGTCCACGGCCGAGGGCCTCGGCGACCCGGTCGATCATCCGGGAGCTGACCAGGGTCTTACCGACCGCGGCACCAGGTGGCCAGTCGGGGCGGTGGTCGAACAGGTAGTGGATCGAGACCGCGAGGTAGTGGTTCGGGTCGAGCAGTCCGGCTCCTCGGGTGACCACCCCGTGCCTGTCGGCGTCCGCGTCGTTGCCGGTCGCGATCTGGAAGTCGGCCCGCCGGTCGATCAGCGAAGCCATTGCGTACCGTGATGAGCAGTCCATGCGGATCTTGCCGTCCCAGTCCAGCGTCATGAACCGGAACGTCGGATCGACGTGCTGCTGGACGACCGTCAGGTCGAGCCCGTACCGGTCGGCGATCTCGGTCCAGTAGGCGAGGCTGGCGCCGCCGAGCGGGTCGACGCCGATACCGATGCCGGCGGCGCGGATCGCGTCGAGGTCGACAGCCGAAGGAAGCTCGCCCACGTAGGCATCGACGAAGTCGTAGGCGCTCGTGGCCGCCTTGGCACGGGCGTACGCGATTCTGCGCACTCCCTTCAGGTCCTCGGCGAGCAATTCGTTGGCGCGCCTGGCGATCCAACTCGTCACAGCGGTATCGGCGGGCCCGCCGTGCGGCGGGTTGTACTTGAAGCCGCCGTCCGTCGGGGGATTGTGGGACGGGGTGACGACGACCCCGTCGGAGAGGCCGCTCGTGCGCCCGGCGTTGCGCGCCAGGACAGCCCGGGACAACGCAGGCGTCGGCGTGTAGCCGTCCCGGGCATCCACGAGCACATCCACGTCATTGGCCGCGAGAACCTCCAGCGCGCTGACGAACGCCGGTTCCGACAGCGCGTGGGTGTCTCGAGCGAGGAACAGCGGGCCGTCGATGCCCTGGGCGGACCGCCAGTCGCAGATCGCCTGGCTGGTGGCCAGGATGTGGTCCTCGTTGAAGCTCCGGGTGAAGGACGAACCGCGGTGTCCGGAGGTCCCGAAGGACACGCGTTGTTCCGGCGCAGTGGGGTCGGGGTGCTCGGCGTAGTAGGTGGTCACCAAACGTGCGACATCGACCAGATCGGACGGGTCCGCAGGCTGCCCCGCCCTCGGATGCACGGCCATCGAACACCCCTTCCGTTGGCTTCCACTGCGAGGACGCCACAATTCACCATCGAAAAGCGCCCGCGCTCAGTCGATTCTCCCCCACCAATCGGTCACCCGTCCACGAGGCGTTCGAGCGGCTCAGCGCGCTGCACGATCATCCACTGTAGATCGTTTTCGTCCATGGGCGTGCTGCTTCCACAACTCGCAGGGCGGCGCCGCTTGCGCGACCTGCGGCGCGGCGGTGATGCTGGCATCAGCTCGGTCGACACCTCCCACCCAGGATTTCGAACCCCGCGCCGATGAGGACGAGGTGGTGCGCGATGAAGGCCGTTCGCCTGCATGAATACGGCAAGCCTCCGGTTGCCGAGGAGGTTCCGGAGCCAGCGGTGGCGTCCCCATTGGACGTCCTGGTCGAGGTCGGCGGCGCCGGGCTGTGCCGCACGGACCTCGACCTCATCGAGGATCGATGGGTGGGCATGATCGGTACCCGACTGCCGTACACGTTGGGTCATGAGAACGCCGGCTGGGTGTACGACATCGGCTCCGGTGTGACCAATGTGTCGCCTGGAGACGCGGTCATCCTCCAGCCGTTGGTCAACTGCGGGCTGTGCCGCGCGTGCAGATCGGGAAACGACCGGCACTGCGAGCGTTCTCGCACGCCCGGCATCGATTCGGACGGCGGCATGGCTGAACTGGTGCTCACCAACGCCATGTCGGTGGTCAAGATTCCGTCCACGCTGGACCCGACGAACATCGCGGTGCTCGCGGATGCCGGGCTTGCCGCGTACCACGCGGTGAAGAGCGCGTTGTCGTTCGTGCCGCCTGGCAGCTGCGTGGTCGTGCTCGGCGGAGATGCGCTGGCGCAGATAGGTTTGCAGTGCGTGACAGCGCTCTCGCCTTACGACACCGTGGTCGTCGACCTCTCCGACTGGGGAAAGCGCGGTGGTTCCGGGGCGCCGGAGACCGCCGAAGCGGAACGGCAGCGGATCGACGCGGTGCTCGACTTGACCGCGGGCCGGGGTGCTCACCTCGTTCTCGACTTCCTAGGTACCAATGAGAGCGGAGCGGCCGCACTGGCCCTGCTGCGCAGGGCGGGTGCCTACTTCGTGACCGGCTACGGTGCCGGAATCGAGTTGCCGACCAACGAAATCCTGCAGGCGCATCTCGTGGGGAGGTTGGTCGGCAGCCACCAGGACCTCGGCGAACTGATGGGGCTCGTCGCGGCGGGCAAGGTTCACACCTCGACCTCGGTGTACCGGCTAGACGGCATCGGCGATGCCGTCGCGAACCTGAGCGCTGGTCGCGTGGCCGACTGGGTGGTGCTCTCCCCGAACGTGGAATAAGCAGCAATTGCTCGTGCCCCGGGATGCAGAACCGCGGCGAGATTCGCCCCGTGGGGCCCGTGCGGGATGGCGGGAGTCTTGCCAGGGTGACGGGTGCGGCGCAACAGCACCACATCATGGGTGGGGAACGCGGCGGGCAGGTTGACGCGGACGACGACCGAGACCGCGTGGAAGGGGACCGACATGGCCGTCATGGGAGTGACCAAATTCGAGCGGTTCTTCCGCGCTGTGGCCGGACTGCGCGTCGACAAGAACGACCTCAAGCGCTACAACGACTTCGTCAACCAAAAGCTCTACGACTTGTGCCTCATGGGGCGGAACTCCGCGACCGCCAACTCGCGCGACGTGATGCAGGTTTCCGACCTTCCCATCACCAAAGGGCTGCAGGAAAGCATCCAGGCCTTCGACGAGTTGGACGAGGAGATCGAGGTGGAGCCGATCCTCGAACACCTCACCGCGCAGCCGCCGCTGGAGGTGGAGTTCAGCGAGGAGGCGCGCCAGCGGCTTCCCCATGTGGCGGGAGGCATCAGCGTGGCGCTTGCACGGACGTTCAAGGCGATCGACCCCGACGTGAAGAACCCGGGCACCGCTGAGTGGGAACGGGTGTTCCTCGTCTTCGATCTGCTTCTGTGAGCGGACGCGCTTGTCGTCAAGCCGCTTGCGCCCGCTGTTCTCCCTCCTCGTAGGAAATGTGCAGGTCGTCGTTGACGACGGACACCCGCAAAACGCCGCCCTCGCGGGCTTCTCCGCGCAGGAGCGCGCGACCGATCCTGGTTTCGACCTCGTGCGCGATGAAGCGGCGCAGGGGCCGGGCACCGTAGACCGGATCGAACCCCTGCTCGGCGATGAGCTGGCGGGCCTCCTCGGTCACCTCGAGCGTGATCCGCCGCTCCGCCAGGCGTCCGCGCAGATCGTCGAACTGCAGGTCCACGATCTGCTCGATCTCGGGCAGCGACAGCGGCCGGAACAGCACGATGTCGTCGATGCGGTTGAGGAATTCCGGGCGGAAGTGCTGCCGCAACTCCGCCATCACGCGATCCCGCGCGTCCGGTTTGATCTCGCCGCCGACGACGCCTTCGAGCAGGTACTCCGACCCGATGTTGGACGTCATGATGATGACCGTGTTGCGGAAGTCCACGGTGCGTCCCTGCGCGTCGGTGATCCGCCCGTCGTCGAGGACCTGGAGGAGGGTGTTGAAGACCTCGGTGTGGGCCTTCTCGATCTCGTCGAACAGAACCACCGAATAGGGTTTGCGCCGCACCGCCTCGGTGAGCTGCCCGCCTTCCTCGTACCCGACGTAGCCGGGCGGCGCGCCGACCAGCCGGCTGACGGTGTGCCGCTCCTGGTACTCGCTCATGTCGAGCCGGACCATGTTCTCCTCGGAGTCGAACAGGGTCGCGGCCAGCGTCTTCGCCAGCTGCGTCTTGCCGACACCGGTCGGGCCGAGGAACACGAACGACCCGATGGGGCGTCGCGGATCCCGGATGCCGGACCGGGCGCGGATGATCGCGTCGGTGACGAGCGACACCGCCTCGTCCTGGCCGATCACCTTCTCGCGCAGGATCTCGTCGAGGCGCAACAACTTCTCGCGCTCGCCCTCCTGCAGGCGCGCGACGGGAATACCCGTCCAAACCGCCACGATCTCGGCGATCTCCTCGCCGGTGACGACCTCCCGGAGCAGCTGGTGGTCGCCCTGCTTGCTCGCGAGCTGCTCCTCCTCCGCGGCCAGCCTCCGCTCCAGTCCGGTGATCTTGCCGTACCGCAGCTCGGCCGCGCGATTGAGGTCGTACTTGCGCTCCGCTTCCTCGGCCTCGCGCCGCAGCTGCTCCAGCTCCTGGCGCAGTTCCTGGACTCGCCTGATGGCCTGCCGCTCAGCTTCCCACTGCGCGTGCTTGGCGTCAGCCTCGGCGCGCAGATCCGCCAGTTCTCGACGGAGTTCCTCCAGCCTGGACTGGCTGGCCGGGTCGGATTCCTTTGACAGCGCGGCTTCCTCGATCTCCAACCGGGTCACCCGGCGGGTGAGCTCGTCGAGTTCGGCGGGCATCGAGTCGATCTCGGTGCGCAACCGGGCGCAGGCCTCGTCGACCAGGTCGATTGCCTTGTCCGGCAGGAAGCGGTCACTGATGTAGCGGTGGCTCAGCGTCGCCGCCGTGACGAGCGCGCCGTCCTGGATCTTCACCCCGTGGAACACCTCCAGGCGTTCGCGCAGACCACGCAGGATCGAGATGGTGTCCTCGACGCTCGGTTCGTCGACGATGACGATCTGGAAGCGGCGTTCCAGCGCGGCATCGGTCTCGACGTGCTTGCGGTACTCGTCCAGCGTCGTCGCGCCGATCATGTGGAGCTCGCCTCGCGCGAGCATCGGTTTGAGCATGTTGCCGGCGTCCATCGCGCCTTCGGCCGCACCCGCACCCACGACGGTGTGCAGTTCGTCGACGAAGAGCAGGATGCGCCCCTCGGCGGCCTTGACCTCGTTCAGCACCGCCTTGAGGCGTTCCTCGAACTCGCCCCGGTATTTCGCTCCCGCGACCAGCGACCCCATGTCGAGGGCGAAAACGGTCTTGTCCCGCAACCCCTCGGGAACGTCGCCGTGCACGATCCGCTGGGCCAGCCCCTCCACGATCGCCGTCTTGCCGACGCCCGGATCGCCGATGAGCACCGGGTTGTTCTTCGACTTGCGGCTCAGGATTTGGATCACGCGGCGAATCTCGGCGTCCCGGCCGATCACCGGGTCCAGAATCCCGCGCCGGGCCTCGTCGACCAGGTCCCGGCCGTACTTCTCCAGGGCTTCGTACGCGCTCTCCGGGTTCGCCGAGCTGACCCGCTGGCTCCCCCGGATGCGGGTCAGCGCGGAGAGGAACTCCTCCCGGGTGACGCCGTGCTGGGCCAGCTGTCGCCCCGCTTCGGTCGCCGACCCCTCGTCGATCAGCGCGAGCGCGAGATGTTCGACCGAGACGTATTCGTCCTTGAGCCGCTTGGCTTCGCGCTCGGCGGCGTCCAGCAGCCGGGAGAGGCGCTGCGTAACGTAAACCTGCCCCAGCGTGGCGCCCGGCCCGGTGACCTTGGCGCGTCGCGACAGCGCCTCCCGCACGCCCTTGCGCAATCCGGCGAGGTCGCCGCCGGCTTGTTCGATCATCCGCGGCACGACGCCGTCAGCCTGGTCGAGCAGTGCGAGCAGCAGGTGCTCACCGTCGACCTCGGTGTGCCCCATTTCGGTCGCCACGCTCTGCGCGTTCCGCAGCGCCTCCTGGGACTTCTGGGTCAAGCGGTTCATGTCCATCGTGGATCACCTCCAGTACCGGTTCGACCGGCGGCGTGCAAGGCGGCTTCGAGCCGGCTGATCCGTTCGAGCAGGTCCAGCACAAGGCCAATCGCGGCGTAGTTCAACGACAAGCCGCACCGAAGGCGCTGGATCCGGGCGAGGGCAGCGGGGGCATCGGCGTCGAACCACAATCGCCCGTGCACGTCGCGAGAGGCGTCCAGCAGGCTCAACGCCACGAAGCGGCGGACCAGATCCGGATGCAGACCCGCGCGCGCAGCAGTCGTCTCCAGGCTCAACCGATGCGGTCGGGCCAGCGGGTACCGAACCACCACTCCCGGCAAGCTGGCGCGGCTGCTCGGTGTGGAAGCTGCGCTCATCATGGCCTCCGCGGGTCGAAGGTGGATTCCGCCGCCAGCTGTTCGAACAGCTCGCGCTCGCGGTCGGTCGGCTTCGGCGGCACCGCGATCCGGACCTCGGCGTAGAGGTCGCCTGGAGATCCGCGCGGGTTCGGCATGCCTTCCCCGCGCAGCCGCAGTCGCCTGCCGCTCGACGAACCGGGCGGCACGCGGACCTTCGCCTCGCCACCCGGCGTGGTGAGCGGGACCATAGCGCCCAGCGCCGCCTCCCACGGCGCGACCGGCAGGTCGACGGAGATGTCCCGCCCGGACACGCGGTATCGGCTGTGCGGCGCGAGGCGCACCACGAGGTACAGGTCGCCGGCCCGGACGTTGCCGCCGCCGCGACCCCCCTGCCCGGGCAGTCGGATGCGCTGGCCATCCACCACGCCCCGGGGAATCGTCACTTCGAAGCTGCGCGCACCCGATGGTCCGGACAGGGTGACGTTCCGCTTGCCGCCGCGGTACGCCTCCTCAACGGTCAGCTCCAGCTCGGCTTCCTGGTCTGCCCCCGGGATCGGACCGGCGGCCCCCCGCGCTCCGAACAAGCGGCCGAACAGGTCCTCGAAGTCGACCCCGCCGAAACCCTCGTCGACGCGCACGCCGCCGCGCACGCCAGCCCCGGCACCTCCGCGCCCAGCACCTTGGCCGGCACCAACCCACTCCTCGTAACCCTCCGGAATGGAGCGGAAGTCCGGGCCGAAGCGGTCGTAGCGCTTGCGGGTGTCGGGGTCGGACAGCACGCTGTAGGCCTCGTTGATCTCCTTGAAGCGTTCCTCGGCCGACGGATCGGAGTTGACGTCGGGGTGGTAGCGGCGGGCGAGTTTGCGGTAGGCCTGCTGCACCTCGTCGGCGCTGGCGTTGCGGGACACGCCGAGCACCTCGTAGTAATCGCGCGCCATGGGCGCATCACCCTGGCTTCCGGCTCACGGTCACAGCGACGGGGCGCAGCTGGTTGTCGGCGTCGCCGTAACCCGGGCGCAGCACGCGCACGACCGTGCCCGGTTCGGCGTCGGGTGTCTCGACGACGTCGACCACCTCGTGGCGATTCGGGTCGAACGCAACGCCGACCTCGTCCCGACGCGGGTATCCGAGCTGCGCCAGCAGGCTGACCGCCTGGTCGCGGATCGCGCGCACCCCGTCGAGTACCGAGCTCGGGTCCGCGTCGGCGTGCTCCAGCGCCAGCTCTAGGTTGTCGATCACCGGCAACCAGGCCGCGGTGACCTTGGCCCGCTCCTCCGCCCGCACCCGCTCCAGCTCGCGGGCGTGGCGCTTGCGCAGGTTGTCGAGGTCGGCGAGAGCACGGCGCCAGCGGTCCTCCAACTCCGCGACATCGGGCTCCTGCCGCTTCTCCTCGGGCTCGGACGGCGCGCCGTCGGAATCGACCCCGGGTTCCTGCTCGGTACCTTCGGCGTCAGGTTCCCAAGATGTCGTCATCGCACGCCTCACATCCGCTCGAAATCGGCGTCCACCACGTCGTCGGAGTCGTCACCACCCGACTGCGACCCGCCGCCGGAGGCGGCGCCCGCTGCCGCGGTGTGCGCGGCCAGCCCCTGGTAGATCTGCCGCAGGTCGTCGGTCAGCGGACGGACGCGGTCGGGCGGCGCCTCGTTCTGCACCGCCTCGCGTGCCTCGTTGATCAGCATCTCCGCGCGGGCCCGCTCGTTCGACGGGGCCGCTTCGCCCAGCTCTTCGAGCCGCTTCTCGACCTGGTAGGCCGCCGAGTCGAGCTCGTTGCGGGCGTCGACGGCTTCACGCAAGCGTTGGTCCTCGGTCCGGTTGCGCTCGGCCTCGGACACCATCCGGTCGACTTCGCTCTTGTCGAGGTTGGAGCTGTCGCTGATGGTGATGCTCTGCTCCGCTCCGGTGTCCTTGTCCCGCGCGGTCACGCTGAGGATGCCGTTGGCGTCGACGTCGAAGGTGACCTCGATCTGCGGTTCACCGCGCGGCGCCGGACGGATGTTCTCCAGGCGGAACCGCCCGAGCACGCGGTTGTCGGCCGCGCGTTCGCGCTCGCCCTGCAGCACCACCACGTCCACTGCGGATTGGTTGTCCTCGGCGGTCGAGAACACCTCGGTGCGGCGCGCCGGGATCGTCGTGTTGCGCTCGATCAGCTTGGTCATCACACCGCCGCGGGTTTCCACGCCCAGCGACAGCGGGGTCACGTCGAGCAGCAGCACGTCCTGCACGTCGCCCTTGAGCACACCGGCCTGCACGGCGGCCCCCACGGCGACGACCTCGTCCGGGTTGACGCTCATGTTGGGGTCCTTGCCGCCGGTCAGCTTCCGCACCAGCGCTTGCACGGCCGGGATCCGGGTCGAGCCGCCGACCAGGATGACCTCGTCGATGTCGTTCTCGGTGACCTTCGCATCGCCCATCGCCTGCTTGACCGGGTCCAGGCACCGGTCGACGAGATCGCTGGTCAGCTTGTCGAACGTGGACCGCATGATCGAGCTCTGCAGGTGCTTGGGCCCGGAGGCATCGGCGGTGATGAACGGCAGCGAGACCTGCGTCTGCGACACCGAGCTCAACTCGACCTTGGCCTTCTCAGCCGCCTCGAAAAGCCGTTGCAGGGCCTGCGGATCGTTGCGCAGGTCGATCCCGTTGTCCCGCTGGAACTCGTCGGCCAGGTGGTCGACCAGCCTGCGGTCGAAGTCGTCGCCGCCCAGGTGGCCGTCGCCGGCGGTGGCGCGGACCTCGACGACCCCGTCACCGACGTCGAGAATGCTGACGTCGAAGGTGCCGCCTCCGAGGTCGAACACCAGCACCGTTTCGTGGGTGCGCTTGTCCAGTCCGTACGCCAGCGCAGCCGCGGTCGGTTCGTTGATGATCCGCAGCACGTTGAGCCCGGCGATCCGCCCGGCGTCCTTGGTCGCCGTGCGCTGCGCGTCGTTGAAGTAGGCGGGCACCGTGATGACGGCCTCGGTAACTCGCTCGCCGAGCGCCTTACCGGCGTCGTCGGCGAGCTTGCGCAGCACCTGGGCGCTGATCTCTTCGGGCGCGTACATCTTGCCCCGGACCTCGAACCGGGCCAGCCCGTTCTCGCCTTCGACGACGTCGAAACCGACCGCGTCCGCCTCGCTCGCCACCTCGTCGTAGCGGCGGCCGATGAACCGCTTCGCCGAGTAGATGGTCCCCTTCGGGTTCAAGATCGCTTGGCGTCGTGCCAACTGCCCCACCAGCCGCTCCCCGGAATCGGTGAAGGCGACAACGGACGGGGTGGTACGCGAGCCCTCGGCGTTCGGGATCACTCCGGCTTCGCCGCCTTCCCAGGCCGCGATCACCGAGTTCGTCGTACCCAGGTCAATGCCGACTGCTTTGGCCATGAGTAGCTCCTGTCAACGAAAGCAGATCGAGTGGCACTGCTGTTCGGACTCGCCTACGCCTTCTCCTTCTGGCGCTCACCACGAGCCTCGACGGACTCGACGGACTGCTGGCCGGGCACCTGGGCACCGATCTCGACCTTGCGCGGCTTGCTCGCCTCGGCCACCGGAATCCGCAGCATCAGCACGCCCGATTCGTAATTGGCGGAGAGGTTGCCGGGATCGAGGTTCTCCCCCAGGAACAGCTGCCGGGAGAACTCGCCCTGCGGACACTCGTCCACTAGCACTTCATCGCCTTCCTGGCGCAGCGGACGCCGTGTGACGCGGATGTTGACCACATTGCGTTCCACCGTCACATCCACGTCATCGGGGGCCACCCCTGGCATGTCCAACGCGACGAAGAACTCGTCACCCCGGCGGAAGGCTTCCATGGGCATGGACTGCTGCATGGCACGCGCACCGCGGAACGCTTGTTCGGCGGCCCTGTCCCATTCCCGGAACGGATCGAATCGCATCAGCGCCATTGCCGGACTCCTTGATCGAATCGAAGCGGGTTGGCAACACCAGATCAGGACCTGCCCGCAGGACCGGAGTTAGTCCACAGCCGACTGCGAGCACCACATTCCAGCGGCAGATCGGCAAATTCGACACTCATCACGTGTCCAGGTGCGTGCCGAACTCGCCTGGGCCCACTGCGTGCTAGCTTGCCGCTCTCGCCCCGTCGGCGCGTCCATCCCCGGGGACGAAATCTCTGCCAGGTTTCGGCCTGTCGAAGCAATCGATCGGCCGTGCGCACCGCCGACGACTCAACACTCCGATGCGGACGTGTCCGGGTTGTCCCGTCCGTTCCACGGCGTAACGTTGCGAGGCGTAAGAAACACCATCGGGGAAAATCCTATGGACGACCCGAACACCCCTGCAAGACCACGAAACACCAGCACCTGGGCGGCAGCGTCCGGTTCCGGCCTCGACCGCCTGTTCCAGCTGGCGATGACGATGTTCGAACGGCGGGACCAGGAGGGCATCCTGCGCTTGGCGATGTCCTCGGTGCCCGCCCTGGGTGCCTGCCAAGCCCGGTCCGGTTACCTGCTGCGTGATCGGGAGCTGATCGAATTCCTTCCCGACGAGCACGATCCGCCGACCGAGCTGGTTGACCAGCTCGGCGCACTGGAGGGCGAGGACGGCCCCATAGCGGTACCGGGGGCGACATGGGCGCGGGCCTTCGGCTTGAAGCGTCCCGGTGGTTTGAGCGGCTACCTCGTCGTCACGGGGAAGGCCGAGCCAGATCCCAACGAGCTGTTCCTGCTCACCGTGCTAGCCCAACAGACGGCCGCTGCCGTGGCGAACGCCTCGCTACACCAAGTCGAACGGGAGCACGCTCTGCAACTGAGCCGGTTGAGCGAAGAACTCGCGATAATGAACCAACGTCTCAAGGACGCGGTCGCAGACCTGCAGCGCAGCCAGACCATCCACGATGCCTTCACCCACATCGTGGCCTCGGACGGCCGCGAGGACGAGATCGCGGCCACCTTGCACGAGCTGACTGATCGGGCAGTCGCCGTCGAGGATCGCTTCGGCAACTTGCTGTCGTGGGCGGGCCCTGGCAGACCCGACCCGTACCCGGAACCGAACGTGCGGCGGGAAGAGACTCTCCAACAAGCGACCATCTGCGACGGACTGACGCGTGACCGGGACCGTCTCGTCGCAGTCGCACAACTGCGGCACGAAATCCTCGGGGTCATCGTCCTGTTCGATCCGGGGCCCACGGTCCGACCGCACGTGATCTACGCCCTGGAGCGCGCGGCGATGGCCCTCGAACTGCGGCTGAGCCACGCCCGGAATCTGGCCGAGATCGAGCTTCGGTTGCGACGTGATCTCGTCGAGGACCTCCTCGCCGGCACGAGCGACCAAAGCGTTTTCGCCCGGTCCGAGGCGGTCGGCCACAACCTCCACGCGCCGCATTACGCGGTGGCGGTGCAATGGCCCGGCACGGGCACCGAGGATGAGCTCGCCGTCGCTGTCTGGAAGGCCACGAAGAAAGTGGGCATGTCGATCCTCCTGGCGCGCCGATCGGGAATGGTGGTCCTGTTCAGCAGCGGCCGACCCGACGGAGACTGCTTCTTCCCCGCGGTCGCCGACGAAATAGGCACCGACGGCGGAGCGATCGGGGTCGGGGGTCGCTGCGACTCGCCGGGAGACTTCGCGCGATCGTTCCAGGAGGCGTTGCGGTCCCTGCGGATCCGCCAACAGTCGCGGCTGAGCAACGGAATCACCTTCTTCGACGAACTCGGCATCTACCGCATCCTCGGCCAGGGCGACGGAGGTGCCGACATCGAAACGTTCGTCCAGGAGTGGCTCGGCTCCCTCCTGGAATACGACCGCAAGCACCACTCGAACCTGGTGCGAACGCTGTCGCAGTACCTCGAATGCGGCGGGAACTACAACGCCACCGCCACCGCTCTGGTCATCCACCGGAGCACACTCCGGTACCGCCTCCGCCGAATCCGGGAAATTTCGCGCATCGACATCAATGACGTCGACAACCGGCTCAACCTGCACGTCGCGACCCGCGCGTGGCGAGTTCTCGACGGGGTGACATGAGCGCCGGACGAACCCGTCCGCAGCGGGCTTCCCGGGGCTGTCGCGAGGAATTCCCGCCCGGCTTGAAGATTCAGTGGGATTGTCCCGATTCGGAGGTGCTGGCGCCGATCCCCTGCTCGACCCACTCGCGGAGGGCGGGCGCGGGCAACGCGCCGGCCTGGCGTGCGATGACCCTGCCCCTGTCGAGCAGCAGGAGGGTCGGGACGGCCTGAACGGTGAACCGCTGCGACGTGTTGGGCGCCGAGTCGACGTTGACCTTGACGAGCTTCACCCGACCGGCGAGCTCCTTGGCCACCTGCTCCAACGCCGGGCTGACCATCCTGCATGGGCCGCACCATGGTGCCCACAGGTCGACCAGCACGAACAGGGACGACTTCTCGGCGACCTCCGCGAAGTCGGCATCCCCGGCCTCAGCGATCCACGGCATCGGCCGGTGGCAGTTGCCGCATGTGGGGCGCCCCTCGCCCACCGACGGTATCCGGTTGACGCGTCCACAGTGTTCGCATCGGATCTTCTGCGGTTCCATGCCTTCCCCCCACACCCGCGCTCTGCTGAGGCCAGAAGTGCGCCGCCACCTCGAGTTTGACGATCGCCGAACCGACATTCCTGCACTGGTGAGGTCCAAATCCGCTGCGGAGATTCGGCCCGGCGGAACGAACGCAGGCCTGCTCAGCCTCGACGGCGAAGGCGCCCACGAGCGGCGCGGAGCTTGCGGCGCAGCGGCCGGAAGGTGGGCCACAGCAGGTGCAGGCGGGCTGCTGGTGTCGCCGACACGGCGGTCCTGTGCGCACCGCCGGCGGGATCGATCTCAGCGAGGATCCTGGAGAGGTCGGCCAGAACGCTGCCGACGGCCAACCAGCTCATGGTCGTCGGGCCGTCGGCGTCCCGGCGGTGCGCGGCCAGTTCCTGGCTGAGCGAGGCCAGTTGGGCACGCGCTTCTTCGATGGCGCGGATCAGCTGCTGCCGGGGCGGGTCTTCGCCGGGTCGCTCAGGTGCATCGGGGTCGTCGGCGACCAGGGTCCGTGCCCAGGTCGCGACTCCGTTGCCGATGCTGGTCACCAATTCGCCGACCCGCGCGGCGGTGGCCGTGTCCCATTCGGCGCCCGCTCGGCCTTCTCCGACGTCGGCCAGTGCTCGGGCGATACCACTGGTCTGGTCGACGATGTGGTCGACGGCTTCGGCCGCCGCTTTCGCCCTCGACAGCAGCGCCGCTGGAGCGGGCTTGCGAGCGGGGCTCACGAAGACGCTGCGGCGCGGGTTGTAGCGCAGGCTCTCGGAGGCGCGGTCCAGCTGCTCCCGGATCTCGGCGATCTCGTGGTGGAAGTCCCGTGCGGTCCACAACAGCTCCTTAGTTCGCGCAGGCGCGAACACCACCCCCTCGCCGGAGAGCTGTTCGCCGATGTCGACCAGCAGTCGAGCGAGCTTCCGCGCCATCGCGGCGAGCGAGTCGCGCGCGGCGTGCACATGCACGGGCGGAGCGATCAGCGCGTTGACCAGCACCCCGACCAGCGCGCCCAGGAGCGTCTCGTAGACCCGCTCCTGGGCGTAACCGGTTGCGGCGTCCCCGATCGCCAGCACGAGCAGCGCGCTGACCGCGACTTGGCTGGTTTGGCCGCCGAGCCGGAACATCCGTCCCACCAGCAGCGCCAGCAGGAGCACGAAGGTCAGGCTCCAGGCGTTGAGGCCAAACGACCGCCCCAACACCAGGGCGAGCAGGACGCCGAGCACCACGCCCACGACCCTGCGCAGTCCGGACTGGAGGGTCTGGTACACCGTGGCCTGCACGACGAGCACCGCGGCCAACGGCGCCAGCACCGGATTGGGTGAGCCGGTCAGCTGGCCGCCCACCGCCCACGCGATCCCGGCCGCGCCGGCGGTCTTGAAGATCAGCAGCAAGTCGCCTTCCGAGGTCGGGCCGAAACCGATCACTCGGGAGCCGAGGGACTTCACCCGCGCGACGACCGCAGGCCAACTGCCCCAGGCGGCACCAGCTCCCCGGGATCCGTCGCCGGGGTTCTCCGGATCGGACATCGCGCGTCTGGTCAGCACCGGCACCACCACTCCGACTTCACCGGGGAGGCGGCTGACCCCCCGGCCACCAGCGGCCACGCGTCGAGATCGGGTACCCACGTGCCTCCGCCCGAGGGGGCCGCTGGTAGATCGAGATCAGCGCGCCCAACCAGCCAACCCCGATCAACGCGACCACGGCGAGCCCGCTCCACGTGAGAACCATCAGGACGACGACCTGCTCGGAACTCGGGTCGCTGATCCACCCGGGCGTCTCCTCCGGGCTCCATCCGCTCGGTTCGGTCAGCGCCACCGCAATCAGAACCGCGATGCTGTGCACCGAGTCCCACAGCGCGTGCAGAAGGGACACGCCGAGGTAGGCCGCAAGCAGCCGACCGGTCAACAAGAAGCTCTCCCGCCCGCTCCTGGAGAAGAGCACACCACCGAGGATCGCCGTCCACAAGCCGTGCCCGAAGGGCGTCGCCAAGCCACGCACGAGCTCCGTGATCACCAGGTCGACGAGGGAGAGGCCCTGTTCGGTCAGGGCGGCCATCAAGGCGTAACCCGCGGATTCGAACGCGGAGAAGCCGAGACCGACGCAGGCACCGAGGATCATGCCGTCCTGCGGTGTTTTCACCTTGAGCCCGCGGGTCAGCACCGCGAGGGCGGCGAGCTTCACCGCCTCTTCGATGAGCCCGACGCCCAGGAAGAGCGTCGCCGACGGGTGCAGGAGGTAGCTCTCCAGGAGCGACGCGGCAAGTACGCCGAGCACGCCGCCCACCACGAAGGTCTGGAACACCAGCGCGGCGGTGATCTCCCCGGTGGTGCGGCGTTCGAACGCCCACGCGACGAACGCTACGGGAACGAGGAAGCTGCCGAGCAGGACCAGCGTCGGAACGAGGGTGGGGTTGGCGGTCAGGTAGGTCGTGATCACCGTGAACAGCCACAACACCAAACCGGTCCCCAGCATTCGCGCCCAGATTCGCTTCCGGCCTTTGACCATCGAGAATGTGCCCCTCCCGCCTTGCGCGGCCATCACCGGTCGGCAGAGGTGCCGCGCTCGCCCGAACTCCCGCTCGAACGACGGGGCGCGTACCGACCGGGGGGCAGCTCCTCCGCACGGCCCTCCTCCAGCGCTTCCTTCAAGGCCGTTCGGAGCCGGCCCGGGCCCCATGACCGCCCCTGCACGCGCTCTTCCAGCTCGTCTCGATCCGCCGGTCCCTGTTCCTGGAGCGCCCGGACCACGTCCTCGATCTCGTCGTCGAGCACCTCATCCGAGGTCGCCGACCAGCGGCTCGCGGTCGACGAGGTGCCGACCATGCCGGGCGAGTAGAAGCTCGACCCGGGGCCAGGCCGGAACCGGCGCAGTCCCGTGCGGTCCCGCTCCTGAATGCGGGACTTGCGCTGCCGGACCCGGTCATCGCGTTCGCGCAGCCGTTGCCGGCCCCCCGCAGACAGCCCGGCCTCGCGCTCGGCCTGCACGAACGCGGCGTGCTGCTGCGGTTCGGTCTCCGCCTCTTCGGCGGTCAGCGGCCGGGCGATGTTCTCCAGGGACTGCTGCTCCGCGCGTACGCCGAGCAGCAGCTCGGCGACACCGCCAACGATCATGACGGCTGCTCCGATGAAGAACCCCGCCGCCAGCAGGCCGGTCTGCCCGCTTTCCACGAAGTGCCCGAACAGCGCCGGGCCGGTGATGCCGCCGACGGCGGTACCGATCGCGAAGAACAGTGCGATCGCCAGCGCGCGCGTCTCCATCGGGAAGACCTCGCTCACCGTCAGGTATGCCGAACTCGCCCCCGCAGAAGCCACGAAGAACGTCAGCAGGATGAGCACCATGAACGACACAGCGGTCAACGAATGCGTCAACAGCAGGATGGCCGTGACGATGATCAGCGTCGACGACAGGAAGTATGTGCCGGAGATCATCGGTATCCGCCCGACGGTGTCGAACAACCGTCCCAGCAGCAGCGGTCCGAGGAAGTTGCCGAGAGCGAACACGGTGATGAAGTACGGAACCGTTTCCGACCCCACGCCGAAGAAAGTGTTGAGCAGCGTACCCAGGTCGAAGGTGACCGCGTTGTACAGAAATGCCTGGCCGACGAACAGCGCCAGGCCGAGGACCGCACGCCGCGGGTAACGATGGATCGCCACTCGCGCTATCTCTCGGAACGGAATCGCCTTCCGCTGGCGCACGGTGATGGCCGTGCCTGGGGACGGCAACGGCCGGGCGACTTCCCGCTGCACCTCGGCCTCGATCTCGTCGACGATGCGTTCGGCCTCGTCCTCCTGGCCGTGGATGAACAACCAGCGGGGGCTTTCCGGAACGTTGCGCCGCACGAGCAGAATCCCCAGTCCGACCACTCCGCCGAGGGCGAACGCGAGCCGCCAGCCCAGGGCCATCGGCAGCAGCGAGGACAGCAGCACGGCCGAGACCAGACCGCCGAGGGCGGCGCCGAGCCAGTAGCTTCCGTTGATGGCGATGTCGACCTGGCCGCGGTTGCGCGCGGGGATGAGCTCGTCGATGGCCGAGTTGATCGCGGAATACTCCCCGCCGATGCCCATCCCGGTGAGGAACCGCATGAGGAAGAAGTACCACGGGGCGAAGGCGAAGGCCGTCGCCACGGTGGCCACGATGTAGAGCGCGAGCGTGAGGATGAACAGCTTCTTGCGCCCGAACCGGTCGGTGAGCTGGCCGAACAGGAGCGCTCCGAAGCACGCGCCGGCGACGTAGACGGCGGCGGCGGTTCCTACGTCGGCCGCGTTCATGCTGATGCCACTGCCGGATTCGGTCATGCGCGCCGCGATCGAGCCCACGATCGTCACTTCGAGCCCGTCGAGGATCCACACGGTTCCGAGCCCGATGACGATCCGCCAGTGGAAGCGCGACCACGGTAGGCGGTCCAAACGGGCCGGTATCTGCGTTCGGATGGCACGCAGCTCTTGGGCAGTCACGGCAAGCCTCCTGCACGATCGACTGGCGAGAACTGGCATCGCGGATACCCTGCGGGGCGATGCTTCGTTGTCGTGTTCTCGGACATCGCTTTCGCTTTCGAAGCGAAGGCGTGACGATGCTGTGGGAATGCGAACGCGGCTGCGGCGCCGGCAGTGTCAAGCAGTACCCGAGCGCCAATCGCGCCCGCCGCTACGCCACCGCTTTCGACCAGGAGTACGGGAGCGACGTGGGCAACGCACCACTGTTCGGGCTCTTCCCGTTACGCCTCCTCCAGCTCGGCCGCCGGCTCGGTCGTCGACGAAACCCTCCCCGGTGAGCCGTCGGCAATGGACGATTGCCGGTCCTCCCGCACCGTGACAAATCACCGGGGCAGTCGCATGCGCCCACGAGGACGAACTTCAATGCCGGTTTTCACCCACCAGGGCGAGGTCAACAGCACCTGTCCAATGGAGACGCGCCGCGGACGACGACGAACACAATCGATCCACAGTGGACTCCTGTGCGTGCGAACGTCGAGCGGCCGGCCCCGTACATCGAACGAGCGAGTCAGCTCGTCGCGGCGGAGCATCATCCAAGGGCGCGGTCGAGGTTCATCGCGGCGCTGATCAACGACAGGTGCGTGAAGGCCTGCGGGAAGTTGCCGAGCTGGTCGCCGGTGAGGCCGATCTGCTCAGCGTAGAGCCCGAGGTGGTTGGCGTAGGTGAACATCTTCTCCAGCACCAGCCGGGCGTCCTCGAGCCGTCCCGCCCGGGTGAGGGCCTCCACGTACCAGAACGAGCAGATGGAGAAGGTGCCTTCCGCCTCGTCCAACCCGTCGGGCGAACCCCGGTAGTCGTAGCGGAAAACCAGGCTGTCGGTGACCAGGTTCTCCGTGATCGCATCCAATGTGGACAAGAAGCGCGGATCGGTGGGAGCGACGAACTCCATCATCGGCATCAGCAACAACGAGGCGTCGAGCACGTCCTCGTCGTAGTGCTGCACGAACGCCCGCCGCTTCTCGCTCCACCCGTCGCTCATGATCTGCCAGTAGATCTCGTCCCGGGTCCGCACCCAGCTCTCCAGGTTGCCGGGAAGACCGCGCTGGCGCGCGATCTGCACGACTCGCTCGAACGCGACCCAGGACATGAGCCGGGAGAAGGTGTGCAGGCGCGGGCCCGCACGCGATTCCCAGATCCCGCTGTCCGCGCGGTCCCAGTTGTCCTGCAACCAGTCAACCATCCCGATCAGGTCGAGCCAGCTGTCGTGCGTGATCGGGCGTCCGTGCTTGTTGAACAGGTAGATGGCGTCGATGATCTCACCGTAGATGTCCAGCTGGAGCTGGTCGACGGCGTCGTTGCCGATGCGCACCGGCCGCGCACCGCGATGCCCGGCCCAGTGGTCGAGCGATATCTCGGTCAGGTCCCTGCGGCAATCGACGTCGTACATGACGTGCAGCGGGCCGGCCGCGCTGTCACTCACCTCGGCGAACCGGCACGTCATCCACGTCATGAACGCGTCGGCTTCGTCGATGAACCCCAATCGCAGCAGGGAGGACAACGAGAAGGCGGCGTCGCGGAGCCACACGTAGCGGTAGTCCCAGTTCCGGGCGCCGCCGAGCCGTTCCGGCAACGACGTCGTCGGCGCGGCGATCATCGAACCGCTCGGTTCATGCGTGAGCAGCTTCAGGACCAGCGCCGAGCGGTTCACCGTCTCGCGCCAGCGGCCGCGGTACGACGAGTTGCCCAGCCACTCCCGCCAGAACGCCACAGTGCCCAGGAACAGCTCGTCGACTTCGGCCGTGGTGCGGCCCCCCGGCCCGGGTTCGGCGTCCTGGCCCAGCACCTCCAGCACGAACACCTCGGTGCTGCGGTCGGACATCTCGAACTCGGCGTGCGCGTCCCCGTGCTCGTCGATCCGTTGGGCCACGCTCGAGTTCAGCGCTAGCGTCAGGCCCGGACCGCGGAAGGTGACCTGGTACTGGCCGCGGGTGGTGCGGTGCTGGGCACGTCCGTAGTCGAACCGGGGTGCGACGTCCGCTCGCATCCGCATGCTGCCGCGCACGGAGACCACCTTGCGCACCAGGCGCTGCCGGTGCTCGGGATCGTGCGACCGCAAGATGGGCATGAAGTCGTGGATCTCGACCACACCGTCGTCGGTCAGGAACCGGGTGATGAGCACGTTCGAGTCGGGAACGTAGAACTGCTGGTGGCTGTCGACGTGCGACTCCGGGGCGATCTTCCACGAACCACCCCGATCCGCGCCCACGATCGAGCCGAAAACGCTCGGCGAGTCGAACTGCGGGCAGCAGAACCAGTCGATCGCGCCATCGGTGGCCACCAAGGCGGCCGTCCGCATGTCGCCGATCACCCCGTGCTCCGCGATGGGTGCGAACCCGGTCGCGTGGCCCTCGTCGGTCATCCGGCCAACCTCCTCGAAACCCAAGGTCCGGCATTACGAGCATCCACGCCCCGAGCGAGCGCGTGCTTCCACCCGGCACCACGAATTCGCGGCGCAGTATTGACCCCGATGCAGCAGAAAGCTCCCGCGGCGCTACTCGCCGGCGCTGTTTAGCTGCTCGCTGCGGTGCGTCAGCAGAGCCGTCAGTCGCCGCACCTCGGCGGCAACCTCCGGATCCTGGTCGCAAATCCGGTCCGCGAGTTCACCGACGCGGGTCACCAGTTCTGCGCAGCACCGCAGGACGTGCCCCCGCACTTCCCGGGTAGGCCAGTAATCCTCGTGCTTCAGGCAATTGCCGACCAGCCAGCCCGCCAGGCTGAGCTCGTGGACGACCCGGTTGTGCAGTCCGGACACTTCTTCGTCGTACATGTCGGTGGGGGTGCGGGATGCGACGGGCTTCAGCCCATCGAACCGGTGCCGGAGGGCCTCGGAAAGCCGAGCGCTGTGCTGAGCGCCACCATGAGGCGCAGGCCGGTGCGGCATGCGCAGGCATCGCGCAAGGGCGCGCGACCTGGACCAATTGTCGACTCCCAGGAGGAACGCCATGCCCTCGGAGACCATTCTCGACCTCCGGGTCGGACCGGTGACACTGGACGTGCCCCGTTCAATCGGGTACTTCGGCGGGGTGGCACTCGCCGTCGGCGTGGGGTTGATCGACCCGCCGCTCGCGGCTTTCATTGCGGCGGTCCCGCTGTGGAAGACCCTGACCCATCGCGCCTTGCCGCTGGCGGCACGCACCGCCGGCGCGATCCTGGAAGGCGCGTCGAGACCGATCGGTGGTGACGCGGAAGGGACCGTTCGGCTCGACGACCAGCAGGAGGCCGACGACCGGGCCATCGCCATCTCGCGGGAAGCCGCCTACGGCGACCAGTTGCGCCGCCACCGGAAATCGGATCCTTGCCGGTGACCGGTAGCCCTGCCACGGTCACGACGACGCCGCCTGCGGTGCCGACACGCGCTGCTGGCGGGTGGAGCCCGCCGGCCGGTCCACGTGTTCGTGCACGAGGCGGACCGCCATGGAACCCTCACCCACGGCCGAGGCGACGCGCTTGATGGAACCGCTGCGCACGTCACCCGCGGCGAACACACCGGGCAGGCTGGTCTCGAGGAAGTACGGCGGCCGATCGACGTGCTGCCACAGGTCCGTCGCCCGCATGGCATCGGACCCGGTGAGGATGGAACCGCGTTCGTCGAGCGCGATCGCGTCGCTGAGCCACCGCGTGCACGGCGTCGCGCCGATGAAGACGAACAGGGCACGTGCCGGCACCGTTCGCCGCGTCCCGTCCTGGTTGTCCTCCACGACCAGCGAGTCCAGCGCCTTGGTGCCGTTCACCCTGCGCACCTCGCTGTGCATGAGCACCTCCACGCGGGGGTGGTGTTCGACCTGTTCCACGAGGTACCGGGACATGTTCTCGCCGAGGTCGGCTTCGCGGACCACGAGGTACACACACTCCGTGTGATCGGCGAGGAAAACCGTCGCCTGCCCTGCGGAATTGCCGCCACCGACGACCGCCACGGGATCGACTCGGCACATCCGCGCCTCGTGCAGCGTCGCGGCGTAGTACACGCCCGCCCCCTCGAACGGCTCGATACCGGGGACCTGGAGCCGGCGGTAGTGAACGCCAGTTGCGAGCACGACCGCGCGGCACGTCACGTCGCTCCCCCCTTCGACGCTGATGACGTAATGACCGTCTCGCACGCTCAGGGCCTTCGCCGCGGCGGGAACGTTGATCTGAGCGCCGAACTTGTCCGCCTGCAGGACGGCGCGCTCAGCGAGTTCCGCACCGGAAATACCGGCGGGGAAACCGAGGTAGTTCTCGATCCGCGACGAGGTTCCCGCCTGCCCGCCGGCGGCCAGGCCCTCCAGCACGGTCGTGGTCAGTCCTTCGGAGGCGCCGTAGACGGCAGCGGCAAGCCCGGCCGGGCCCGCGCCGACCACCGCCAGATCGCAGGAGATGTTCTCCGGGATGCGGTGGCCCAAGCCGAGGGCTGCGGCCAGTTCGGCGTTGCTCGGGTTCCGCAGGACGACCTCCCCGTGGAGGATGACCACGGGGGTCTCCGACGGTCCGACGCCGAACCGGCGCAGCAGTTCCTCCGCTTGCTCGTCCTGCTCGACGTCGGTCCACCGGTACGGCAGGCGGTTGCGCGCGGCGAACTCGCGCAACCGCCGCGCGTCCGGGGAGTAGCAGGATCCGACGATGCGGAAGCCGGCCCCGAGGCCGATCAGCAGCGAGCGCCGCACCAGGTACGCCCGCAGGATCAGGTCTCCCAGCACGACGTCCTGCCGCACCACCTCCCGCAGCCAGTCCACCGGGACTGCGAGGACCTCGCCGGGTTCCACGACCACGGCGGTGAGCGGTGACGCCTGTCCCGCCAGCAGTCCCAGCTCGCCGAGGAACCGGCCGGCGCCGTGCACCCGGAGGATCTGCTCCTTCGGTCCGCCGTACCCTTCGACGACCGCGACCTTGCCGGCGAGGATCACGAAGAACTCGTGGACGCGCTGTCCTTCCTCGAAGAGCAGGTCGCCGCGCTGGGTGGGTCTGCGCTCGCTGTGGGCGCTGAGGCGGTCGATCTGCTCGTCGCTGAGCCGCGGGTACGCCCCGTGCAGGTCTGGCGTCTCGGCCGCAACACCGCTGTTCATAGTGGACTCCCGTCGCGGATCTCCGATCAGACGAACGTCTCGTCGACATAGCACCAACGCCAGTTCTCACCGGGCTCCGCGGAGGCCACGACGGGATGGCCCTGGACATGCGCGTGCCGGCTCGCGTGCTTGAGCGGCGAGGAATCGCAGCAGCCGACGTGCCCGCAAGTCAAGCACAGCCGGAGGTGCACCCACGGCGAGTGGAGTTGCAAGCATTCCTCGCAACCTTCGGGACTTCTCGGGACCACGGGCCGCACGTGTTCAAGATGCGGGTCCACCCACACGCCGGTCATCCGGACCACCTCCAACGAAACCACCGGTCTGCAACACTGCTGACGTATCCATGTCAAAGCCACCTTCACTGCCCGGCGGCGGCCACTGTGGACGGTTCTTGGCCGTTCCCCCGGTCACCTCCGGACACCGAGATGCTGCGCAGCTCGTCGACGGCCGATTCCCGCCGCGCGTCAGCACGGGCGCCGGCCGATCGAAAGAGCACCTCGGGCACCGGTGCCCGGTGCTGCGAAGGTGAACTGACCGTGACAACCATCGTGCCGATCGCCGCAGTCACCGACCTCGACCCGGCAGCCGCAAAATGCCTCCGCCGGCTGACCCAGCGGGACGAACGGCACATACCCGTCACTACTTCCGGTCATCAGGGCCGCTCGGAAAGGCCCGCTGATAGCTCAGTCATGCTTTCGCCTCGGGTAAAGCCCGACAGCCGGCTGACACCGGTGTGAGCGCCGTCGAGCGCCTGGCGGCAGAATCCCGTCCGATGATCTTTCCGTTCGAGGAAACGGCCCCGCGCGACGGCTCGGCAGTTGACCTACTCCGGCGTGCTCGCGACCCGGCCGCCCCTCGGCCGGGCGCTCACGTCGAAGATCGAGCGGTGCCGCCGCGCCGTGCGGGGTTCAGGCACTTCGGCGAGCCCCTGCGGGCAGCGCAACGCCGCCCACGACACGGCTTGCGGACCCGCCTCCTCGAGGGTGGCCCGGTAGAGCGCGAAGACCTCCGACAGCGGCCCGTCCTCCATCGCGTACAGCACGTTCGGCGCCAGGCCCGTCAGCTCGAAAACGCCGTTGCGCGCCAGCACCCTGGCCTCGACCCGGCGCATCAGGTCGAGGAGGTTCTCGTCCAGGTTCGTGACGCGCGACAGATCCACCACCAGGTGGTGCGCTCCGGCGTTGTGCAGCCCGTTGAGGTGGGCGGCCAGCTGCCGCGTAGCCCGGGAGTCGACGGGACCGCTGACGGCCACCACGGTGTAGTGGGCACCGCGCTGAACCGAAGTGATCGTCATCTCGTCCGCCTCGTCGGTGAGCGCGGCCACAAAAGCATGCCCGGCCATGTCCGCCAGCTCGGCGAGCGCAGCGCGGCGCCACAGGTCGGCACGCACGTCGGCTGATCGGAACAGCAGTTCGCTTGCCGGGTCCGGATGCAAAGGACGTCGAGTGGCCATGGGCACGATCGTCCTCCAGAGCTGTCTCGATCACTTCGACCCGAAGGCGGCAACTTCCCGCTCGCGACCTGCCCCAGCAGGGCGAACCGTCAGGGCTGAGACAAATGTGAGCGTGACGGCGAGCGGAATCCCCGTGCCGGTCGCCGCTGTCCGGCTCGGCCGGTCGCCGACGTCGAGTTCCCTCGTCGCCCACGGCTGCCCGCCAGGGACAAGGCCCGCCTCGCTCGGTCAAGTCGAACGACGCTGCCGGGATTGGCCCCATCAGGGGCACGCGTGGGTCCGCCACGCCTGCCACACTCCCCGATGGGGATGCACGCCAAGACCTGCGGATGGCCTCGCGCCGGCTCCGCACGGTGCGCGCGATGGGTCTGCGAGTGCTCAGCACGAAGACTTCCGCTGTGCCCCCGGCAGACGCTCAAGCCCGCTCACCTCAACGCGATGCTGCGATTGCGGGCGGCGGGACCAGTGGCCCGCCCGTTGCCGAACCTCCGGGCCGGAAGGTGCGCAGCGGTCGATCTGAGATGGCGGGTGCCATGGCGAACGAGTCAGACGGGTGGCAGGACGGCGGAGCGTCCTCGCCGCGGCAGCCCGACCCGTTGCGAACCGGCGACCGCACCGCACTGGGAGCGCTGGTGCTGCGCCTGCTCCTGTTCGGCGAGTACTACCTGCTTTACGTGATCTCGCTGGTGCTCCTGGTGCTCGCCGCCGCGATCCTGGTCGTCGCGGTCGTCTCCGTCGTCCAGAGCCCCGCCCCCTGGCCGGAGCAGTTCATCGGCGTGATCGAGGAGCTGTTGCTCATCCTGATCGTGCTGGAAATCTTCGTCACGGTCGTGCACCACCTGCGCGGCGGGCATCTCCAGCTCGAGCCGTTCATCGTCGTCGGCGTCATCGCGATCGTCCGGCACATCCTGTCGATCGTCATCAGGCTAGCTGTTCCCGGGGCCGCGCCCGTGACCCATGACCAACTCGTCGAACTCGCCGTCAGCGCCGGGGTGGCGTTCGTGCTGGTCGCCGCGCTGGCTCTGGCACGGTGGTCCCGGCCCCGGGCATCCATCGACTAAGAACTCGCGCGGATTGGGCATGTCGAGGGGGTCGTCAGGCAAGCGGCGTCAGCCGCTTCCTCCCACCCTCGCAGCTTGCGCCGCCGCGGGTTCACGGCGGCCCACCCCTCCGGGGTTCTCCCCGCGAGGACAGCCCCGACGTGGTGCATTGGACATACATGATGTCGGGGATCCCGGAGACGAGAAGACCTCTGAGGTTCCGCTACCCGCACCGCCACGCAAGCCAATCCGCGCACCCTCCAAGCCTCATCAGCCACCGAAGCGGGCGAAGGCCTCGTGCGCGACCTGTTCGGCAAACGCACGGTCCTGCCACCCCCGCACCTCGGTGCACTTGCCAGGCTCGATCTCCTTGTAGACCGCGAAGAAATGAGCGATCTCCTCGACCAGGTGCCAGGGCAGGTCCCCGAGCTCTTCGATGTGCTGCTGGCGTGGATCGCCCGCGGGGACGCACAGCAACTTCGCGTCGGGGCCGCTCTGATCCCGCATCCAGAACACCCCGACGACACGCGCAGCGATCTGGCAGCCCGGAAAAGTTCGCTCCGCGACCAGCACGAGCGCATCCAGTGGTTCGTCGTCCTCGGCGAGGGTGTTCGGTACGAATCCGTAGTCCGCCGGGTACTGCATGGCGGTGAACAACGTCCGGTCCAACCGGATCCGACCGAGCTCCTGATCCATCTCGTACTTGTTGCGGGACCCCATCGGTGTTTCCACTACGACGTCGAGTTCCATGATGCCTCCCGACGGTGCAGGGCGGCTCGCGCCTCCCAGGAAACGCCGGTCGGGCAATGGATGCAACGACGTCGACAGGTTCAGTACCTCCGCCGTGAGCACCAACGTCAAGCGGCTTCGACGGCAGTACCAACGGCGTTTGTCCTCCCCTTCACGGATTTCTCGATTCCGAGTCGATCGATTACCGCCGCCGCCTGTGGTTCGAGCAGGGTTCGGCAAAGTCGCTTTGGTTTGTCAGGGGGTGATTCCGCAGAGGTGAGTGGTCTGGTGAAGTCGCGGGCGATGTGGCGTAGGGCTTTGGTGATGTTGGTGTGCCCGATCAGGCGCCGGGCGCTGATGGCGAGGTTGCGGAGACTGGCCACGGTGCGGGGTGCGTTGCCGGCCGGCGCGCTGCGTCTACCAGGACGTGCGGCGCTCGCACCGATCGGCGCAACGTTTCTCATGCTGCTGATCAACGGCCAGGAGATCATCGGTCCGACACCAAAGGCGTGCCCAGCTCGCTCTGGGTAACGCTGAACCTCTGTGGGACGGCCTCGGCGCTGGTGCTGTCCGTCTTCGAATACCGGCAACTTTGCCGGGGTCCTGGTGGTTCGGCGAATCGTTTTATCCCGGCGGGCCTAATCGCCGCGCGGATTTCGTCCCCCAGTGCGCACGCGCCGAACAGCCCGCGTTTGGCAAGCTGAGGGCAGTCGGCTCGGAACCGTCGTTCCTGCTCGAAGGTTCCTCCGCCGGTGCTGTTTGTTGTACATCGCCGGGTCGCGACCGGACCGCCGGGCCGGCAGACCGTCGAGGCTCGCCAATCCCAGCGCGGAGGGCGAAGACCTAGGAGTCGACGATGGCCCAACAACCGCCCCCCGCGCCCGGTGCCGGGGAGTCGTCACCCATCGAGAGTCCGGCACGCAGACCGGTCGCCTCCTACGCGACCTACGGGGAAGCCGAGAGTGCGGTGGACTACCTCGCCGACCAGCGGTTCCCGGTGGAACGGGTCGCGATCGTCGGTCACGACGTCAAGCTCGTCGAGCAGGTGGTCGGCCGGATGAGCTACGGGAAGGCCGCACTGCACGGCGCCAGCGGCGGGGCGGTGACCGGCGTGCTGATTGGCTGGATCTTCGGCTTGCTCAGCTGGATCGAGCCGTTGTTGGCCAGCCTGACGCTGGCCGTTTACGGACTCATCTTCGGTGCCATCGTCGGCGCCTTGATCAGCTTGGTGGCCTACGCCCTGCAAGGCGGGCGTAGGGACTTCGCCGCGGTGCAGGCCATGGTGCCGAACCGGTACGAGGTACTCGTTGACACCGAAGTCGCAGACGAGGCCGCGCGGCTCCTCCAGCAGCGGCAAGGCACGCCGGAACGTGGTGCCACCGGCCCAGCGTCCTGATCGAACCGCGTCGCCAGCGGTCACATCGTCTGGCAACGATCCACTGTAGATGTTTCAGCCCGCAGCTCGGCTGCTCGCCGACGACTCGCCGCGTCTCCGGGATCCGACAACGTCGCAACTTTGTTGAACGACGTGGGAAGCCACCAGCCTGGTGCCGCAGCTCAGAATCCGGCGGTCGAGCACGCTGCGGCGCGGGCGAGCTGGCGCCGCCGACCGGGCTACGAACCTTAAACCGCATCCGCACCACTGCCGACGCGAGACGGCCCCCGGAAAATCCCGAGAAATTCGATCGTCACCGAATCTGCCAGGTCTGCCGGGAGCCTAGCCGGGTCCGCGAGCAGGGGCCTTCTAGAGTAGGCGTCCCCGCAGTTCAGGTGCCCTGCTCCGGTTGGCCAGCCTACGATTCAAGGTCCGCCGGTAGCCCCCTGGTGTCAAGCCATTCGCAGGGTTTCTCGCGCGAAGATGTGATCCGCCCGATGCCGCATGCTTGCGCCGTCCCGAGATGAGACGTCTCAGGACGAGAGGGCCTCGTCGATGGCTGCGCTCAGCGACGCCTCATCGAGCGGTCCGGAGTAGCGCCTGCCGTTGATGAACAAGGTCGGCGTGCCCCTAACACCGCTCGCTCGCCCGGAGGCGATATCCGCTGCCACCCGCGGAAGGTGCACGCGGGAGCGCGCGCCCACCACGGCATCACCGGGTACGCCGATCCGCTCCGCGTGACGAGCGAGGCTGCGGTCATCCAACTCGCGTTGGTGCGCGAACAGCTCTTCGTGCATCTCCCAGAACCGCGCATACTCGTCGGCGGCCTCGCTGGCTAGTGCCGCCGCTACCGCGCGCGGGTGCACCTCGTCCAGTGGGAAGTGCCGAAACACAAACCGGAGATCGTCCTCGAACCGCTCGCGAAGCCGCTGGGTGATCGGGTGCAGCCGACCGCAGTGCGGGCACTCGTAGTCGCCGTACTCCACTACCGTCACGGGGGCCGTATCCGGGCCGGCAATGTGGTCGCGGCCCGTGACCGGCTCCGTGAGCATCTCGGGCCGGTCTTCCTCCTGATCTTCGCCCACCGCCAGCGGCGGTTCGCACGCCGCTCCCCTGTTCCAGGCGAACGCGAAGATCAGACGCCCCAGCACCGCGGCGATCAGCAACCCGAGGAGAATCCCGATCTTGGCATCCTCTTTCCAGACCTCGCGCTCGAACGCCAGCTCGGCGATGAACAGGGACACGGTGAACCCGATGCCCGCCAAGGCCGCGCCGCCGGCCAATTGCCCCCACACGAGATTCCCCGGCAGCGCACCCATCCCAGAACGCAGCGCCACCCAGGTCCCGACGCAGACCCCGACGAACTTCCCGACGACAAGCCCCACGACGACGCCATGCGTCACCGGCGAGACCAAGGCCCGCGACAACGTCTCCGCGCTGATCGGCACTCCGGCGTTGGCCAATGCGAACAGGGGGACGATCAGGTAGCTGGTCCACGGGTGCAGCAGGAGCTGCAACCGCTCGTTCGGCGGCACCGCCGTCCGCAGCCCCAGCACCGCCTCCCGGCCGCGCTCCGGTGTCGGATCCCGCAGGAACATCTGCGTGAGCTCACCCATGCGAAGGACATGCGACTCGTGCGGTTCGTACACCTGAACGAGAACCCCGAGGGTCAGGCCGATGACGGTCGGATGTATGCCGGACTCCACCGTGGCACCCCACATCGCCAAGCCCAGCAGGAGGTATACGGACGAACGCCACTCACCGAAGCGCCGCACCAGAAGCAACAATGCGAACAGGCAGAGGGCGATGCCCGCCGCTGTCCAGCCGATGTGCCGCGTGTACGCCACCGCGATGACCGCGATCGCACCGACGTCGTCGACCACCGACAACGTCAGCATGAACACCCGCAGCGGATCCGGGCACCGGGGCCCCACCAGGACCAGCACCCCGAGGACGAACGCGGTGTCGGTGGCCATCGGGATGCCCCAGCCCACTGCGGTGGGGCCGCCCGGGTTGAACGCCAGGTACAAACCGATCGGGAAGATCAACCCGCCCACTGCTGCGAGCGCCGGAGGCAGCGCTCGGCGCCGGTCGCGCATCTCGCCGACGCTGAACTCGCGCGAAACCTCCATCCCGATCACGAAGAAGAACAGCGCCATCAGGCCGTCGTTCACCCAGTGCCGGAGGTCGAGATCGAATTCGAGGTCGCCCAACCGCAGCGCGAACGGGGTCTGCCACAGGGCCTCGTAGGTGTCGGCGAACGGCGAGTTGGCCCACACCAGCGCGATGAGCGTGGCTGCGAGCAGCACCATGGTCCCGCCGGACTCGGTGCGCAGGAATGCGCGGATCGCGCGAGTCAGGCCCTTTTCCGGGGTTACACCCGGCACCTCCATCCGCAGCCTCCCGCTCCCATCGCACCCGGTGCCATGCTCCCGTCAGGACACTCCGACCGCACGACGACCTGGATGCGGGGCCTCGATGCGCGGACGACGCCCCGGTGCGGGCGTGGCTGCGCGCCCGTCGGACAACCCGGCCTGTGCGTCGACTTTGGACTTGGGATGCCCGCCTGCCGTGGTCCAGAGGAAGCAGATCGACCTCGTGTGGCAGGGCCGTGGGCTGGTCGTCGAGTATTCGTCTCGGCCGTGTGGTCCGCACCAACGCCGTCGCCTGCTGCGCAGGGCACTACGGCCTTCGAAGACTCGCGCTGCCGGGCCGAACGCCGCCTGCGAATTCGACCTGCGGGGCGGACGCGAACGGACTCGGCTCTTGTCAGGGTCGTAGGCGCGCGGGCTTGGGGCCGGCCCACGACTTCGCTCAGAAAGGCACCCCGAGCCAAAGGAGCCAGGCCACGACGTTGATGCGGTTGAGAACTGGTGCCTGGAGGGCACGGGCCGGGGCGTGACAGCGGTACCGGCCCTGACCGGAGTGGGAGGTGGCTCGATGGCCCTGGTGCTAACCGTGAATCCAGGCTCCTCCAGCTTGCAGCTGCATCTCGTCGATGCTCAAGCGGATGAAGTGCTCGATTCATCGGCCGTGGAGCAACATGCGCACAGCGCGGAAGCGCGACGCGCGCTCGAAGGACTGCTGGAACGCGTTCAGGACCAGCACATCGCAGGAGTCGGTTACCGCCTTGTCCACGGCGGCCAGAAATTGCTTTCTCCGGTCACTGTCGACGACTCCACGCTTGACGCGGCACGCGCAGCGGAATCGCTGGCGCCATTGCACGTTCCACCGGTGCTCGATCTCGTGGACACCCTGCGCGCGCGTTTACCACGGCTTCCGCACGTGCTGTGCCCTGACACGGCCTTCCACGCCGAGCTTCCCGAGGTCGCGAGAACTTACGCCCTGCCCGCGGATTGGCGGTTCCGCTACGGAATTCGACGCTACGGCTTTCACGGGCTCTCGTATTCCCGGGCCCTGCGGCGCACTGCTCAGCTGCTCGGCCGTCCGGAGGATGATCTGCAGCTCCTACTGACCCACCTTGGCGGGGGCTGCTCGGTATGCGCGGTCCGCAGCGGGCGAAGCGTGCAGACGTCGATGGGCTTCACCCCGCTTGAGGGCGTGCCGATGACCACACGTTCCGGCAGCGTCGACCCCGGTTTGCTCCTGTGGCTGCAGCGCGAAGCCGGACTCGGCATCGACGACATCGCCGAAGCGCTCAACCGGAGGTCGGGCTTGCTCGGGCTCTCCGAGGGGCTTTCCGCGGATACCCGGGAGCTGGTGCAGGCGGCCGAAAACGGCGACGCCAGAGCCGAATTGGCCATGAAGGTGTTCGCCCACGGCGTGCGGCGGGAGCTCGCCGCGGAGGCCACCAGCCTGGACCGCGTGGATGCGGTGGTCTTCACCGGGGAGATCGGCTGGGACCAGCCCGAGCTCCGCGAAGCGGTGTGCTCCGGGCTGGGGGTGCTGAGCATCTCCGGAGGCTTGAGCGGCAACCGCGACGACGATGGCCCGGTCAGCCCGCCCTCCGCGGCCGTACCCGTCCTCGTCGTGCGTCCGCGGGAAGAACTCGAAATCGCCAGGTCCACGATGACCGCCTTGCACAGCTGAAGCCCGACCGTTGGAGACGTCACGCCAAAGCCCAACAGGCGGCCGGAAGCCTCTCGGTTCCGGCCCAGGTTCACTCAGAGAAGTAGATCGTCAGCTCGTACGTCTCCGGATTGGGGGCTCGTCGCCAGGATACGTCGAGGAGGGTGCCGTGTTCCCGCTGATTCCCAACCACAGGTTGGCCTTGTTGAACGCCTCCTCCTGAGTCTCCCCGTGGCACGACTGTCGGTAATCACTTCCGCCGTTAGCCCACGTTTCATAGCAGTCAAACTGTCCGTGCGCCCGCCGAAGCGAACCGGCGATACCGGTCACTTTGCCTTCTTCTTGGTCTTCGGTGGCATGACGATCCGCGCTTCGATTCCCTGCTGATGACAAAGCCACAGCAGCCGGGTCCCATCGTAGAGCTGAAGCGGTTTGCCGTTGGCGAACTCGTAGCTGCTCGGACCGAAACCGCTGGTCGTGATCAGGATTCCCTTCGTAGCCCCTTCCGCATGCACCACGCCAAACAGGTCCCGGACCGCCGACGGTTGCACGGTGTCCTTGTAATGCTTGACCTGGATCACGTACTTGCCGCCGCGGATAGGGGTTGGGTCGTAGGCGATGCAGTCGATGCCACCGTCACCGCTGGCCTGGAACTGCTTGGTGTCGAAACCCATCCGGTCGAAGAGGTTTTGGATGAAGTGCTCGAACTCCTTGTGCTCCATGTCCATCAGGTTGGGGCGTCGGTCGAGCTTACTCAGGATGTCGACCGGGTCTACCAAGCGTGGATCTGCCATGTCGAAGCTGAGGTAGGGCTCCACAGAGGCAAGAGCTTCTGGGTGGTCAGTGACCTCGGCGCCGAAGAACCTGCGCACGCATTCCACCGCCTTAACCTGGTGGAGGTTCACCTTGTCGTACTGTGCCCGCGTCGCCCGCAGGGTTATCCGGCACGGCCGGACCGGCTGCCCGATCGCCGGGTCGATCATGTCAATCATGCCGTTGACTACCACGGTGTCGACGAGCTCGTTCAGATCGGCAGCAAAGGCAGCGTGCACCGCTTGTAAGGCGATCTGGCAGATGATGTCCTGATAAGTGCTGCGAATCTCCTCGATCGGACGCTTCTTACGCACCTCAATCGTCTTGCGCGTCTTGACGAACTGGAACTCCTTCTCCAGCGGGACGATGTCAAGCCCCGGCACGTCCCATTCGATGACGAGCTCGGTCGACTCCGGCACGTAAGCGGCGCGGCGTGCCGTAGGAAACCCGGTCGGCATAGTGATGTCGTCGATGAGTCGCTGGTAGTACTCACTGACCGCGAAGCGGTCGCCGTTCAGCACCTTCTCGCGGAAGGTATCGATCTCGGCATGCTGAGCCTCGATCCGCTGACGTTGCTTGGTGATCCGCTCGGCATGGGCCGCCCGCTTGGCAACGACCCGCTGTTGGCGCGCGATTTCGCGTTCGGCATGGTCGCGTTGGGCGCGTTCAAAGCGTTTATCAGCGGCCGCCCGCCGGGAAACGTAGCGATTGGCGCCACCGAACGCCCGACTGATCGCGCCTGGTGTGTGCGGCGCGTAGTCCTCCCACTGGGGCGCCGGTTCTGGTTCGGCGTCTCCTCCGAGGTCCAGGGATGGCAGCACCAGGGGTATCTTCAACGCCTCGAAATCAAGCGGCCGGACCGAGCGGTCGAGAACTCCGGCCAGCACCCCGGTGATCTCGATCAGCCTGCGTTCGACGGTCGCCGTTTGCTCGGCCGCAAGTTCGATCTGCCGTTGGAGTTCCGCTTCCTGCTGCTGCTTTACCTCAAGCTTGCGCAATCGTTCGGCCTCGGCAGATTCCCGTTTGCGCTCCTGCGCTTCCCACCGTTGGCGCTGGAGATCAGCCGCCTGTCGGCTTGGTGGCCGCTTCCGCGACTGTGCCATTACGCCCCCAAGGAACGTAGATCACACCACTACAACCGACGGTAGCTGACACGTAAGTCCGGTGACACCGCCTTGCCAGTGATAGGGCTAGCGATCAGCACGTTCGCATTCACAGGATCATGATCAACTGCGTGGACAAGCGTGCAGGAATCTGCGCAAGGCCGACGACCTCGGCATTCTCGGCCCGGTGCTGCCTGAGTTGCAGTACGACGTACTCGCCAGCCTCGCATCCGGGCTCAGCCCCGAAACTGTAGAGCAAGAACTCTTCCAGAACCTTCCCCGGGCAGATGGGCAGAACCGCAGCACCGCCGCGCCGGAAGCGACAAGCACGTTCACCGAAGCGATGAAACGGTCCCAGGGCTACATCGTCGTTGTGAATGACTCGAAGGAACTGGGCGACATCCTCCATCGACCATTCGATCGTTGGCGCGTGTTCCTCCATCCAACGCAGCAACGCATCGCCGAACATCCGCCCTACAATGGACCTACACGCGTCACGGGCGGGCCAGGAACCGGCAAGACAGTGGTCGCACTGCACCGCGCTCACCACCTCGCGCGAAACGCTCAACTCGTTAAGAACTCGATTCTGCTCACCACGTACACCAAGAATCTCGCTGCGGAAGTCGCCCGCAATCTCAGCCTGCTCATCACGGACCCCGTCGTCCGCGGCAGGATCGAGGTCGACAACATCGACGTGATCGCCCACCGCTACTTCCAGCAGCTGCACCCGAATTCCGGCGACCCGATCGAGAGAAGAGACCGCTTGCCCCGATGGCAGCAGCTTGCCCGCCGCCACCACCTCGACCTCCCCGATTCCTTCCTCGACCAGGAGTGGCGCCAGGTGGTGCTCGGCCAGCAGATCACCACAGCTCAGCAGTACCGCGAAGCCGACCGAAAGGGGCGCGGAAACCGCCTCTCTCTCGTGCTCCGGGACAGGCTGTGGGCCGTGTTCGAGGAATTCACCGCGCAGCTCCGCGGCGAGAACACATGGGCGTTCGAGGAGATCGTCGCCGAAGCCGCGCGGCTGCTGCACAAGCGCGACGAGAAGCCGTACCAGCATGTCATCGTCGACGAAGCCCAGGACCTACACCCCGCGCACTGGCGCATGCTGCGCGCCCTCGTCGGAGAGCACGAGGACGACCTGTTCATCGCCGGCGACACCTATCAGCGCATCTACGACAACAAGGTGTCGCTGCGCAGTCTCGGCGTCCGAGTCACCGGCCGGTCCACGAAGCTGCGCATCAACTACCGCACCTCCCGGGAGATCCTGCTGCGGAGCACCGCCCTGCTGCTGGGAGAACGTGTGGACGACATGGATGAAGGCGAAGAGAACCTCGTCGGCTACCGATCGAGTTTCCGGGGACACCAGCCCGAAACAGCCAGTTTCACCGACGAAGCCGCCGAAATCGCGGCCATCATTCGGCGAGTCCAGCACTGGCTGAGGCAAGGCATTCGTCCGGAGACCGTCGCCATCACCTCGCGCAGAAGACACTTCGGCGAACGCGCGGCGGAGGCGCTGGCAGCCGCTGGGATCAGCACGTCCCAGCTCGATGATGTCGCGACCACCGGCGGAGTCCGGATCGGAACGATGCACAAGATGAAAGGCCTCGAGTTCCGTTGCGTCGTGGTCGCCGATGTCAGAGCGGGCATCGTCCCGTTGACTGCCGCGGTCACCAATCCGGAAGTCGATCCGCAGCAGCACCAACAGGACCTCCAGGCCGAGCGCAATCTGCTGTTCGTCGCGTGCACTCGCGCCCGCGACTCGCTGTTCGTCTCCTGGCACGGGGAGCCCAGCACGTTCCTCCACCCCGCCCTACCCACCGAGCACACAAGAGGATCACGCTGAGGACCACCTCACTGCGATGTTCTAGACCGACCCGGCGATCACGGACTGACGGAGCCACAGAAGGGATCGAGCGCCCCCAGTCAGGCACCAGCCCGTCCCACCCTTGCAACACCGGCTCCTGCGGGCGCACACAGTCATGTGGTGCAAGTGCCTCGCGACCTCGTCGGCTAACACCAGACGGCCCCTACGGGCGAAATTCCACGGATGTTCGCGGAATGGTCAAACGGCGATCGTCCCTCGCTACTACCCGCACCGAGGATCTTGATGTCTCTACGAAGGGAACATCATGGTGCACGATGTGGGGCCGAGGGCACCTCTCGGCCGTCGGAACTTCCTCAAGCTGAGCGGGGCGACTGCCACCGCGGTCGCCTGGGGTATCAACGCGCCGGACGCGAAGGCGACTCCGGCCCGGCCGGCCCCTGACAACGTGTTCGGTCTCGGTGTCGCCTCCGGCGATCCGCGCCCTGACGGCGTGGTGTTGTGGACCCGTCTCGCTCCTGAGCCGCTGGCGGCCGACGGCCACGGTGGTATGCCGCCCGATCCGGTCCCGGTGCAGTACCAGGTGGCCGAGGACACCCTCTTCCGTCGTGTCGTACGCAGCGGCCAGGCGCTCGCGTCGCCCGAGCTCGCGCACGCGGTACACCCAGAGGTGACGGGGCTCCGGCCGGACCGTGAGTACTTCTACCGGTTCCGTGTCGGGACGCAGATCAGCCCGGTCGGGCGGACCAGAACCCTGCCGGCTCCCGGCCAACCGGTGTCGTCGTTCAGCTTCGCGTCGGCTTCCTGCCAGGCGTGGTACCACGGCTACTTCAGCCCCTACCGGCACATGGCCGAGGAGGACCTCGACATGGTGCTCTTCCTCGGCGACTACATCTACGAGTACGGCATCGTCGCCGGCGACAACCTGTGGCGGCAAGGCGCCTCGGTCGGCTCCGAGCACGGCGTGGAGATCCAGACGCTGGAGCAGTACCGGCTGCGCTACTCGTTGTTCAAGACCGACCCACATCTGCAGGCTGTGCATGCGGCGGCGCCATGGCTGATCACCTGGGATGACCACGAGGTCCAGAACAACTACGGCGCTGACGAGTCGCAGTACGGCATCAGTCCACAGGATTTCCTCTACCGTCGCGCGATCGCGTACCGCGCGTTCTACGAGAACCTGCCGCTGTCGTTGTCGACCCTGCCGCAGGGGCCGCAGGCGCGGATCCACCGACGGTTCGACTACGGCTCGCTCGTCCGGTTCAACCTCATCGATGAGCGCCAGTATCGCGGACCGGTCCCGGCCAATCTCGACGAACAGTACGCTGAGCAGCGCAGCATCCTCGGTTACGAGCAGGAAAAGTGGCTCTACCAGGGGATGACCAACTCCCCAGCGACCTGGAACGTCGTCGCCACCGGCGACGTGGTGACCGCTGTCGGCGACAACAACGTGGACATGTGGGACGGCTTCCCGGCAGCGCGCCGTCGACTGACCGACGTGATGCAGCACACCCGTAACCCGGTGGTCCTCGCCGGGGACGTCCACAAGCACGTGGCCAGCGAGCTGAAGGCCGACTTCTCCGACCCCGCGTCGACAACAGTGGGCGTGGAGCTGATCTGTACCTCGATCGCGTCAGATGGGGACGGGTCCCAGGATACGGGTTCGTCTGCCTGGGTAAAGCATCCCTACGTCCGCGGGTACGACGCCAGGCGAGGATACCTGCACGTAAGGATGACGCCGAACGAGCTGATTTCCGACTTCAAGATCGTGCCCTGGATCGAACAGGACGCCGACGCACCCATCCAGACCAGTTTCCGCTTCGCCACACCGGCGGGACGGCCCAGCCTGGAGAGGCTGATCTGATGCTGAACGCCCAGTTCGCCCCGAGCCCCGAACCCCGACCGGTCGCGAACCTCAGGGCGACGGGCCACCTCAAGCGCAATGACCTGGTGTGGACTCCCGCGCCGTGGTCCACGGTTCTCGACCACTACCGCGTCTACGGCATGCGGGGCACCGGCAAGGTGCCGATCGGGCCGGAAACACTGCTCGCCAAGACTCCCTACCCGCACTACGAGCACCGAGGGCTCGACGCAGGTGGCGAGCGGTGGACGTATCAGATCGTCGTCATCGACGCCGCAGGGTCGGCGAGCATAACGTCGAATCCGGTCGAGGCGACGAGCACGCGGTCGGTTACGGTATCCGGCAGCCCGATCGCCATCGTCGGGACCTTCGACGGCAAGGGCCTTGAGATGGCGCTCTCGCCCAACGGCTACTCGCGCTATCCGACGACCTTTCCCGACGACGTGGACTTCCGCCATGGCGCGGACTCGGCGAGCAGCGGATGGAGCTACCTCCAGCCGGGGCCGGCAGACGCGTGGGCTGGACGGCGCAACCATCTGTTCCGGTTGCGGTTCGACCTATCCACAGTGCCAGCGCAGGATGTCGACCTGGCGCTGTGGCTCATCGACAGCCACGCCTCTATACCCGGCTCAGCCGTCCTCAGCGTGAACGGGACCACGGTCGACCGCCTCGCCTTCGCGCTAGGTGCGACCAAAGGCTCCACCATCGGCGACAGCACCGTACCCGGATCGCCACTCAAGCCGTCGTACATCGAAAGACCACTCGCGCGCGAGCTGTTCCGGCAGGGAGGGAACGTGCTGGAGTTGTTCAAGGACGACGGTTCCTGGATCGCCTACGATGCGATCGGCGTGTATGCCCGCCGTTAGTGCCGTCGAGCCACGTCCGGGCCGTTAGCCAGAGCGTCTGGCGAGCGGTCGTCGGTGATTGGTCGGGCGGCGCCACCACGCTGACGCCGCCCGACCCGGCCGTGGAACTCGCGGGGCTGGCGACCACTGGCCGCTGGCGCCTGCCGGTCTAGGTACGCCGGAACGCAGGGACAAGATCCGGCCGGGTCGGCTGAGGTCGTATCGCCGGGATCGGGGCGCAGCCGCCGTACCATTCCCAGCTGGTCCAACGCAGCCCGGCGATCGCTGAACTCGCTGCGTGTTCCGTCGCCGGACGTCTGGATCCCGTGCGGCTTCAAACTGGTTTCACGGCCTGTGATCTGGGGTTTAGCCGGGCCCTCAGGCTTGCGGGTGCCGATTAATCATCCAGCCTGGTCAGGCGGCATGTTGGTACTCGTGGAGGGTTCCGCCGAGTCGGTCTCGTCGGCGGACTTGCAGGTGCCGGATCTGCGCTGGCACGTTGCCCCGCCGGTGTCCGGGCTGGCGGAGATGTCCCCATGTCGCATGGAATCTCTTTTCTGAGAGGGATATTTCGCCTGTGCCGGCCCGTCTGCAGCGTCCCTCGGAACGACCGGAGCCTCCGAAACGGTTGGAAAACCGGAATTTATGGCCAGATACACGCGAACAGATGATCTCCTGCCCGCCCCGTCTTCACGTAACGCCGCTGAGCGAACACCAACCGTCACATAGTTGTTCATCAATTGGTGGTGCAGTTGTCCGGTTATCGCAGGAACGATCGGCGAATCTCAGGTGTCCACAAGTTTCGGGAGGATGCGTGTCCAACAGGAATCGCTCTGTACTCACCCTGCTCAAGCTGCTCGTGGCGACGTTCGCCGTCACCGGTCTCCTCGGCGTCGGTGTCGCGACCGCGCCTGCCGCGAATGCGGATGTCTACGACTCCTGCACCCACAGCGGTTGCGCGGAGGCCCGCGACTCCAACGAGATCTGGGCGTCGATGGGATACCCGGGCTCCCGCGACTGGTACGACTGGCCAGACGGTCAGTGCAACTTCGCCGGCGGTACCTACAACAACTACGAAGCCGAACTCCCGGAGGGCCACTCCTATCGCGAGTTCGATGTGACCCCGCGTGCATGCGGTGCGGCCCGGCAGGCCTACCGGCTCGTGGTGGACCTGACCACCGGTGAGGTCTACTTCTCCCCCAACCACTACGACGACTTCTACCGACTCTGAGCCCGGCCGCCTCAAACCGACGGAGGCCTGGGACTGAACAGGCAATTAGCGCATGAGGCGAATCCATGCACTAGCAGCAGTGCATGGATTCGCCTGTCAAGCCCGGAGGGCAGGCGGTAACCTCGGGCGGTGGCCTCGCATCCGTGGACCTGGTATTGAACGCAACCACACGACTGGAAAAGACCTCGAACAACAGACTGGCCGACGTCGCCGACATCGTCATAAACACCGCCGACATCGGCGTCGCGAAACCCGATCCCCGCGTTTACCTCATCGCCGCGCGACAAGTCGGCGTTCCCACCCACCGATGACTGTTTATCGACGACACCGCCGTCAACACCACGGCCGCCCAGGCGATCGGAATGACCGCCGTCCACTATCGACCGATCGACGATCTACGCCAAGCCCTCGCGCCAATCATCAACACAACAGGCCGGCTGGTGCAGGAGCCCTGAAAAGGCAGGCATTCAGACGGTTCCAATACCTCACGACTCTGCGGAACAGGTGGCCGCGTCCCGAAACCTCTCCCCCACCACCGGTGCCATAACGGCTACTCAGGCACACGCCGGGACACCCGACAGCACCTGTCCGACCGTGCTCCAGTCGACTTTTTCGCAGCTCACAAGGAAAACTCGCCTGCCCCATAGAGGCGTCCCAAGTGGACGCCTGGCGGGGCAGGCGGGGACAGCAAAAAGCCCCGCCCGCAGCGTTCTCGTCGTGCACCCGCCCGCTGTGCTGGACGACATGATCACCCACTGCCACGCCACGCGGCTGGACGGTGATCTCGCATGACCGCCCACCAACACCAGCCCTCGGGCGCGTCGCAGGCCGATCTGGACGCCGCGCGCCTGCTTCTGGCCCGCCTGGGTGTCGGCCGAGGACCTCCCTGCCACTCCCTCGAACCGGGCGCCGGTGCCCCGCCTTCGCCGAATACATCCCCATCGTCTCGGCCGCTGTCACCAACGGCACCCGGCGGGTCTACGGCTCCTACTGGAACCGCATCGAGAACCATTGGGGCCACCGACGCCTGGACGAACCCACCCCGTCAGAGATCCAGCAACTCGTCGAGTACATCAAGACCCACGTCGTCGCCCGCCGCAACGCACGCGGCGGACGCAGTGCCGGCGAGCACCTCATCGCCGCCCTGCGCTGTCTTTACCGCCATGCCGAAGACGACGGACACATCTCCCCGGCCGGTAACCCCGCCAGCAAAGTCGCCAAGCCCCGCCGCCTGCCCTCCAGCCGCCGCTGGAGGCACGTCCTTGCGAACCGGTCCTGGCCACACCTCACTACGCCAACCACTTGCAAGACCGTGCGCCAGACAGTGACGCACCTGCATCCACCCTTTCGCATCATGTCGTGCTTGATCCCAGGTCAACGAGTGCTCAGCGAAGAACGTCGTCTTCTCCGGTATGACTAGGATGCGATCAACGAACGACGGACACAACAGCGACGTCAGAGAAGCGTCACCGGCCGCGTGCGGAACGCACGGGAGCCTTCTCGGTGGCATCGCAACTCGATGGTGGGAGGAGGCAGGCATGCCCAGACCCGAGGACGGCTTCTTGACGAAAAGCGAGTTCGCCTACTCGTGGCTTCGAGACAGGATCATCTCTCACGAGTTCCCGCCCGGCGAGATCATGAACCAGACGCAGATCGCCAAGGACCTGGGCATCAGCACGACCCCGCTCAGAGAGGCACTGCGCAGGCTCAAGTCCGAGGGGCTCGTCGAGCTCGACGCCCACCGCGACGCGCGGGCCACCGCGCTGTCCGCGGAGGAGGCGCGTGACCTGATGGAGACCAGGCTCGCGCTGGACCCCCTCGCCGCGGCACTGGCCGCCGAGCGGCGGTCGAAGGCGGACATCGCCGATATGCGCGCCGCAGCCGATTTCGACGCGCTGCCCGACCGCGCGGCCATGCCCGACCTCGCGGCGCATCGGCGGTTCCATCGGTCGATCTACCGGGCCTCGCACAACGAGATCCTGATCTCGACCCTCGACGCGCTGTGGGACAAGGCCGACCGCTACCGCCTCATGGGCCTGCGTGATCGCGGCGGCAGCGCGAAGGCCGACCAGACTGCGGAGGAGCACCGGTTGCTGCTCGGCGCCGTGATCGCCGGCGACGCCGACGAGGCGTCAGCCGTCATGACCCGCCACATTCGCGGCAGCCTCGGTGCAAAGGCCGCCGCCCGGCTGGCCCGGGCGGCGGCCGGCTCCCGCCCTCGCGACCAGCACTGAAGATCCACCATCTTGAAGTCGCTGGTCATCGGGCTGGTGTGAGTCGGTGACCTGTTGGCACGCTGTCCGGAAGCGGTTGCCTGCGTTCAAGCTCGTCTGTCAGCGATCTTGGGCCTCTACAACCACCCGCGACTAGCGCCCTCTCGCTACCGGTCAAAGCGACGCCGCGCACGCGGAAGTCGTCGACCAGCTTGGCGATCTGCTCGATGCTGCTGAAGAGATTCGTGTAAGCCCCTTCCGGAGCTCCACCGACCACAGTCGACGGCGCCGTGTGCCGGGCCTGCGGCGGGAGGAGCTGGCGCAGCTCGCCGGAGTCTCCGCGGCGTACTGCACGCGATTCGAGCAGGGCAACGCCCGCAACGTCTCACACGAGGTGCTGGACGGGATTTCACACGACATTGAACGGCCTCGGCCCGCGCGGCAGAGAGGCCAACCAATTTCTCCTGTCGCTGTGGCCCAAGAGGATCTGGGGGCCAGCGCCTACCGGGACCAGTCACTGACCGCCGGAGCATCGGCGAGTCCGCGCAGCGCGATCACGTGTTGGCGGTCATCGCGCGGGTAGCTCGACCTCCACGGCCGCTCCATCCGAGCGCGGGTCGCTGGCCGCGTCGAACCGGCCGCCCGACCCGACCTCGATCAGGTTGGCGTGCCCCAGCCATTCGTCGTGCGGGGGCAGCAGTTTGGGGACGAAGCCGTGCTCGGCCAACGACCGCGCGGCGTCGGACGGGGCGTCGCGTTCCAGGTAGACCGTCCGGTTGGTGTCACCGCTGTCCTGCACCCCGACGATCCACCGGGGAGCGCCGACCGCCTCCGCGGGCGTCTCCCCCGCCAGCGATCGCAACAGCAGCTGGGCATGAATCTGCGGTTGGCCGTGTCCTCCCATCGTCGAGCTCACCCACCTCACCTGATCGTCCTTGACGACCAGGACCGGCATGAGCGTGTGCCGGGGCCGCTTGCCGGGTTCCACGACGTTGGGCGAGCGCGGATCGAGCGAGAACGACCTCCCCCGGTTCTGCAGGAGGATTCCGGTTGCGGGTTCCAGCACAGCCGAACCGAACGAGTTGTAGACGCTCTGGATGAGGGAGACCGCGAACCCGTCCGAGTCGATCGCGGAGATGCCGACCGTGTCCCCGCCGACGCGCCGCGGCCCCTGCACGCGCTTTGCCGGGTCCAGCTCCAGGCCGATCAACCGCTCGGCATCCACGTCGGCGAATCTCGGATCGGCCAGCAGGAGATCGCGGACGGCGTTGCTCCGCTCGAAGATGGCCGCCAGTTCACCGGCCCGTGCGCCCAGGACGTCGGCGGGGTCGCCGAGCCGCTGAACCCGGTCCAACGCCCTCAGCAGCATGAACCCCTGGGTGTTCGGCGGGCTGGTGATGACCTCGTGCGCGCGGAACATGCCCCGGACCGGGTCTGCGAGTTCGGGATGGAAACCGGCCAGGTCCTCGATGGTCAGCACCGAGCCGAGCCGCCTCAGACCATCGGCCAGACGCCGGCCCACGGATCCGCCGTACAGCGCGTCCGGCCCCTCGGCCCGCAGCTCGGCCAGCGACTCCGCCAGCGCGGGTTGGCGCAGGAGCTCACCCTCCCGCAGCGGGGTCCCGCCGGGGAGGAAAACCTCGCGACAGCCGGGATCCCGCATCAGGACGTCGTGTTTGTCGGCGATGGCCGCCGCGACAGACCTGCTCACGGGCGCGCCCTGCGCCGCCAGCCGGATCGCGACGGTGAACTGCGCCGCCCAGTCCAGGCGGGCACCGAATGCTCTCAGCGATTCCCAGCCCCGGACCGCGCCCGGCACGGTCACGGTGTCGATGCCCCGCATGGGGAGTTCGGCACCGTGTGCCGCCCGCAACCGCTCGACGGACTGCCCGGAAGGCGCGTACCCCGTCGCGTTGACGCAGCGAACCGTGCCATCAGGGGTGCGGACGAGCGCCACCACGTCGCCACCGAGCGCGGTGTTGTTCGGATACACGACGTTCAGCACGACGGCGGCGGCGATCGCGGCGTCGATCGCGTTGCCGCCGGCGCGAAACGCCTGCTCTCCCGCGTTCGTCGCCAGGTGGTGCGGGCTCGCGATCGAGCCGTGCCCGGTCGTTGCCGTTGCCGAGGCGTGCGTCATGCCGTGGCTCCCCGTTCTGCGGGCCGGGCCAGGGTCCGTGTGATCACCTGCGCCAGGATCGGTATCAGCGAGGTGTAGCTCTCGCCCGTGAGGTGCAGTCCATCGCCTTCGAGTCCCCGGGCCATACCGCCGGGGCTGAGGATGCGATCGGTCTCGAGGCAGGCGTCAGCCCCGACGGCGGAACGCAGAACCTCACGATATTGGTCGAGCTCGTGGTTGGTGCGCATCCCGAGGCCCGGCCGTTCGATCTCCTCGATCACCGGAGGCAGGAAGGCCACGAGGCGGGCACCGTCGAACGCGTCGACGATCGCACCGATGTTCGCCGTGAACTGGTCGAGCGCGACCCGCTTCCACGGGGCGCAGTCGTTGCCGCCGAACGACAGCACCACGGCCGAGCAGCCGAGGCCGGCGAGAACCGGGGCGCGCGTGACCCCGTCGGTGCTGTCCCAGCCGCCGGCGGCGCAGTTGTACAGCGTCGCGTCGCCGCCCAGCTCCCGCTCCAGCTGCTGGATCCGCGGCTTGGTGAACCGCGCCAGCATGCTGTCACCGAAGAGCATGATCTTGTCCATCGGTTCCCTTCCAGCTCGCGATGTCGGGCCTCCCGCGTCACGGGTGATCCGGCCTCGTGGTCAGGCGCGACAGAGCCGTCGCGCCGAGACTGCTGCGGATGTGCCTGCGCATCACCTCGGCAGCGCCAGCACTGTCCCCGGCGATGACCGCGTCCAGCATCGCCCGGTGCTCGGCTGCCGTCTCGTCCCGCCTCGCCTGATCACGCCGCTCGCGCAGGCCCACCATCCGGTAGCGGTCGGCCTTGTCCCAGAGGCCGTCGAGCGTGGCGATCAGCAGCTCGTTGTGCGAGGCGACGTAGATGGATCGGTGGAACCTGCGGTGTGCCACCAGATCGGACACGTCAGGCCGGTCCGGCAACGGCCTCAGCTCCTCGAACGCCGCCCGCATCCTGGCGATGTCCCTCGACGCGCGACGCTCCGCGGCGCGGGAGGCGGCGAGGGGGTCCAGGGCGCGGCGCATCTCCAGCAGGTCCCTGGCCTCCTCCGCCGACAGTCGGCTCACCCGTGCGTCGCGATGCGCACCGAGCTCCACCAGCCCCTCCGACTCGAGCCGCCGGAGCGCCTCCCGCAGCGGGGTGGTGCTGATTCCCATGTCCCGGGCCAGGATCGCCTGGTTGAGCGTCTCTCCCGGCCCGTAGTCGTGGGCGAGGATCTTGTTCCGCAGTGCCGCGTAGGCGAACTCGCTCTTCGTGGAGAAGTTCTCGAAGCTCCCGTTCATGGTCGTACCCCGCGAGACACCGGCAGACATGTGGTGTTCAGGTCGGCTCCTCGAGAACGGAGCGGAAGAAGTCGAACACGATGCCGATCACCTTCGTTCCCGCCCGAGCGCCCCCTCGACCAGGAAGTGGCTCGCGGAGCTCGCGCCGGTCCGGCATCTGTCGATCCTCCTGTCAGGCCACTGTCGAGAGCTGCTGCGCTTCCGCCGAGGGCACCGCGACACCCGGGTACAGGAGCGCGTCCTGCCGGTCGAAGACCAGCCGTGCACCGCCCTCCAGCGTTCCGTCCTGGGTGATCACCTTGACCACGCTCGTGCCGAGCCGCAGGTCGTACTCGAACCGGGAGCCGATGTACGCCCGGGTCAACACGTCGGTGTCCAGCACGTTCGCCGCGGGCGGCTCGCCGCCGGCCGGGATGATGGACAAGCGCTCGGGGCGGATCGCCACGGTCACGTCTTGGCCTGTGGTGAACCTGTCCGGCGACGCGGCCTCGACCACCGCGTCCGCGCTCTGCAGGCGGACCTCGACGACACCGGGCCTCCGGTCGGCGACCTTCCCGAGCAGGAAGTTGCAGCTGCCGACGAACCCGGCCACCTGCGCCGTGACCGGCCTTTCGTAGATCTCGGCGGGCGTGCCGATCTGGCTCATCTTCCCGTCGAACATCACCGCGATCCGGTCGCTCAGCGACAGCGCCTCGTCTTGGTCGTGCGTCACGTAGACGGTGGTGATGCCGAGATCCGCCTGCAGGCGCTTGAGCCAGGCACGAGCCTGCTCCCGCAGCTTCGCGTCGAGGTTCGACAGCGGCTCGTCCAGCAGGAGCACCGAGGGCGAGTACACGAGCGCACGCGCGAGCGCGACACGCTGCTGCTGGCCTCCGGAGAGCTCGTGCGGGTACCGGGCCCCCAGATGAGCGAGACCCACCTTGTCGAGGGCGTCCTCGATGAGTTTCGCCCGGTCCTGGCGCCGGACCTTGCGGATGGACAGGGGAACGGCGAGGTTCTGGGTCACCGTCATGTGGGGCCACAGCGCGTACGACTGGAAGACCATGCCCAGGTTCCGCTCCTCCGGAGGAACGAGGAACTTGCGCTCGGTGTCGACGAAGGGCACGTCGCCGACCGTGATCGTGCCCGTCGTCGGTTCCTCCAACCCCGCGATGCAGTTCAGCGTCGTGGACTTCCCGCACCCGCTCGGACCGAGCATGGTGAAGAACTCACCGTCGCGGATGGTCAGGTCGACCGCGTCCAATGCGGACACGTCCCCGAATCGCTTGGATACCTGCGAAAGCCGGACGTCAGGCATTGGCGTGTCCCTTCATGAAGCGGCTCGCGATTCCTACGACCACCGCGGTGATGACGATCTGCAGCGTGGCGAGCGCGGCCACGGACCCGGTCTCCCCTTCCCCCCACAGGACGAGCATCGTCGTACCGATGACCTCCGAGTTCGCCGAGGCCACGAACAACGCCGACGCGTAGGCCTTGAGCATCGCCACGAAGGTCAGGATCATCGCGCCGACGAAGGCGGGGATCAGGAGTTTCCACAGGATCCGAACGAACGCGCCCAGCCAGTCCGCGCCCGACGTCCGTGCGGCGTTGTCGAGTTCGGAACCGATCTGCGTGATCGACGACGCGATCGAGCTGAACGCGGTGGGCACCACGCCGAACCCGAACACGATGATCACGGCGATGAGCGTCCCCTTTGCGATGACGCTGAACGGACCGCTGCTCGGGAGGAGTGCGAAGGTCCAGAAGAAGCCGATGCCGACGATGATGCCGGGGATCGCCTGCGGTGCGAACGCGAGGTATTCGACCGCGCGCCGGAAGCGGAACGTGGACCGCCGCGCCACGACGACGGCGATCATGGCGATCAGGCTGACCACCACGGCGCCCACCGCGGCGACGATGATGCTGTTCGTGATGGACCGCGTGTAGTCGGCGAACATGAAGATGCGGGAGTAGTTCTCCAGCGTCACCGTCCGGAACGGGTTCTGCATCGGGGTGAAGACCAACGTGAACGACCGGAACACGAGGCCGAAGATCGGTATCGCGGCGCCGAGGACGACGTAGGCGGTGACCAGGATCGTCCCCACCCACTTGACCCAGCCGAGTTCGAGGCGGCGCGGGCGGCTCGCCTTGCCGCGGACCGAGACGAAGCGCTGTGCCTTCTTCAGCACACGCGCCTGGAGGAACACCAGTCCGATCGTCACGACCAGGATGATCATCGACGCCGCGCCGAGCACACCGTAGTCGGGCTGGACGGACTCAAGCCCGTTGCTGTAGAGGAACGTCGAGAACACCCGGATGTCCGTCCGCGCGCCGTACAGGAGCGGAACGCTCAAGGACTCGATCGACGACGTGAACGTCAGGATCGTGGCGTACACGATCGGCGGCCGCAGCATGGGGACGACGATGGTGCGGAGAATCCGCAGGGGCTTCGCGCCGCACACCCGAGCCGCGCTCTCCAGGGCAGGATCGGCCTGCCGCAGCACGTTCGCGCAGAAGACGTAGGCGATGGGCGCGAGGGCGACCGCCTCGGTCAACGCCATGCCGGGCAGGCTGTAGAGGTTCCACGGCACGAATCCGAGCAGGTTGCGCACCGCGACGCTGACGAAGCCAGCGGGCCCGTACATGGTGATCCAGCCGAACCCTAGGATCAGCGACGAGATGTAGAACGGCCACTGCATCGAGCCCGCGAGGACCCTGGCGAAGGGCAGCTTGGTCCGGACCACGAGTACCGCCATCGGCACCGCGAACACGAGGGTCAGGACCGTGGTCAGCACGGCCAGCAGCACCGTGTTGACGATGACCTGACCGAACCCCGCCTCGGCGAACAGCTTGACGAAGTTGTCGATCGTGAAGATCTTCCCCGGCTCGTACAACGGCCGGTCGATGAACGACTGGTAGAGGATGGGGGCGATCGGAGCGATGACGAACAGCGCGAGAAAGGCCAGGGTGGCGTACTGCAGCAGCACACCCTTGTCGACGCCGAGGACCCGCCGGTACTTCGGCGCAAGCAACGAGGTTCTGGGAGCAGCCGCCCCCTGAGCCTCGGGACGGCTGCGAAGGCCGGTCGCGTTCGGGGTCATCGTTTCATCAGTTCCTCGAACCGGCCCCGAAACCTGTCGAGCTCCGCGTCAGGGGTCGCCTCGAACGGGACGATGACAATGGAGTCCGCACCGATCTCCTTGACCAGATCCTGGTACGTCCGCAGGCCTTGGGTGCCGGAGATGCCGTCCCGGTAGGCGGTGAGCCCGCCCTCCGCCACCGCGCGCTGGCCCTCTTCGGAGAGCAGGAAGTCCACGAAGAGCCTGGCGGTGTTCGGATGCGGCGCCTTGTTCATGATCCCCACACCACGACCGAGCAGCAGCGTGCCGTCCTTCGGCAGGACGAACTTGACCAGACCGGCGCTCTTCTGCTCCTGCGAATAGCCAACCGCACTGCTGATCAGGAACCCGGCCGAGTACTCACCCGAGAGGATCTTCTCGATCTGGGTGCCGGACGACGTCTCCGCGTTGGAGAGGGGAAGCAGCTGCTCGAACGTCGACCAGGCACGCGGGTTCTTCGGGTTGTCCTCCGTCCACGCCTTCGCCACGGTGAAGCCGAATTCGGTATCCGCGCTCCGGACCACGACCTTGCCGTCGAGCTCGCCGGGGTGTGTCCGGGCGTAGTCCGCGAGGTCTCCGAGGCTGGTCAGGTCCTCAGTGATCAACGAGGTGTTGTACACCATGCCCATCGGGTCCATGGACATCGCGTACACGTTCGGGAGGAGCTCGGCGAACTCGGGCAGCTTCTCCAGTTCCGGCGACCGGTACTCGGCGAGCGCGCCCTCGTGCGCGGCGAATTCGCTCCATCCCTGGGTCGAGCTCACCACCAGCATGTCCGACTGCACCGAGTTCGTCGCCATCTGGCTCAGCAACTGCTGGTAGATCTCGACGCCGCTCTCCTTGGCCAGGATCGACTTGACCCAGGGGTACTTCTTCTGGAAGTCCCTGAAGACCGGGGCCCAGTTCTCCTTGGCGGTGCCCGAGCTGATGATCAGCTCTCCGCCCTCGGCCTTGGACCCTTCGATGATCTTCTGGTAGTCCACCGGGTAGTAGCTCGGCACCTGCTCCACGGCGATCTCGTTCGGTGGAGCGGTGGGCTCACTCGCGCAGGCCGCCGAGAGAAGAACCGCCGCGGCCGTCCCCACGGCACCCGCTCGTCGCAACCATCGAGTTCGTTCAGCCATTTCGCACGCCCTCGTGACTCGTGAGGTGACTCAAATTGGCCGGTAACCTACAGCCTATAATCTAAGGCTGTCAATCACGTCACACCCCGAAGACAGCGGTCGGCAAGCCCATGCCGACCTCGCGGTAACGCGGTCTCCACACCCCGGATGGGCTCGGATCTGCTTTTACTCAAGGGAAAATCAAGACAGCACCGGGCCATGGGAAGACCCTGGTGCACCGCGTACCGCGCCTCGTCCGCGGCACGGCAGCCGACGCCGATCCCCAGCGGGCCGGTTCCGGACTCGACCCTCGTCCGCCATTCGCTATAACCTGTGGATGCCGTGCCATCCAGCTCGCACTAGTCATCCAGTCCTTACATTTCGGTAATGCGAGAAACCAATCCAGGGACTCCGCCGCGACATCGGAATGCGCGACGCGCATCGATTTCCCGACAGAATCCGCGCAACGGTTCGACTCCCGCGTTCTCGTCCGCCGGTGCCGGTGGCGCAGTCGCGCCGACAGCCTCGACGAGATGCCTGCAACGCCACTACCGCGGGCGTACCACTTCTTCGAGTGCATCGAGTCCTTGGTCCAGTTCGTCGTGGGTGATGACGAGCGGGGGTGCGAGGCGAAGGGTGTGGCCGTGGGTTTCCTTGCACAGCACCTCGCGCCGCAGCAGCGCCTCGGAGACCTGGCGGCCGGTCGGTCCGTCGGCGGGGAGGTCCACCCCGGCCCACAGCCCGCGCCCGCGGACCGCGGCGAGGCCCTGACCGAGCATGGCCGCGAGGCGCTGGTGCAGGTGCGTGCCGAGAGCGGTGGCCCGCTCCTGGAACTCCCCCGTCGCCAGCAGCCGCACCACGGCGCGCCCGACCGCGCAGGCCAGGGGGTTACCGCCGAAGGTGGAGCCGTGCTCGCCGGGGCGCAGCACGCCCAGCACGTCGGCGCGGCCGGCGACCGCCGAGACGGGCAAGATCCCGCCGCCGAGCGCCTTGCCCAGGGTGTAGAGGTCCGCGCGGACACCCTCGTGGTCCAGCGCGAGCACCTGGCCGGTCCGGGCCAGCCCGGACTGGATCTCATCCGCGATCAGCAGCGCCCCCGCCGCATCGCAGAGTCGGCGGACCTCGGCCAGGTAACCCGCCGGCGGGACGATCACCCCCGCCTCACCCTGGATCGGCTCCACCAGCACCGCCGCCGTCCGCTCGGTGATCGCCCCGGCCAACGCCGCCGCGTCACCGTAGGGCACCACCATGAAACCCTGGGTGAACGGCCCGAACTCCGCCCGCGCGGTCTCGTCGGTGGAGAACGACACGATCGTGGTCGTACGGCCGTGGAAGTTCCCGCCGGCCACCACCACCTCGGCCGCCCCGTCCGGCACCCCCTTCATCCGGTACGCCCACTTCCGCGCCACCTTGATCGCCGACTCCACCGCCTCGGCACCCGAGTTCATCGGCAACACCAGCTCCGTGCCCGTCAGCCCGGCCAGCTCACGGCAGAACAACCCCAGCTGATCGTGGTGGAACGCCCGCGACGTCAACGTGACCCGGCTCAGCTGCTCCACCGCCGCCGCCACCAGCACCGGATGCCGATGCCCGAAATTCAACGCCGAATACCCGGACAGGAAATCCAGATATCGCGCCCCCGCCACGTCGGTGACCCACGCTCCTTCCGCCTCGGCCACCACCACCGGCAACGGGTGGTAGTTGTGCGTGCTCCACCGCTCATCCAACGCGATGAACTCAGCGGGCGCGGTACCGGTGATGTCCTCGGCAAAAGTCGTCATGGTTACAGGCTATAGTCTATGAACAGTCAGCCACAGCCAAGATCCGTTGCCGGGGTCATTCGATCGTTGCGCTTCTCCGGAGGGCATGCATCGATTCGTTGCTCGACCGCGCCCGCGGGCGCACGCTCAGCTCGCCGCGCGTGCCATGGCAGCGAGGAACGTCTCGACCGAGACATTGCGGCCGCACAGCACGACGGCCACCTTCTTGCCGCGGTAGCGTTCGGCGGTCTGGAGCAATCCGGCGACGGCGACACCGGCCGAGCCCTCGATCATCCACCGCTCCCCCTCGGCGATCTTCCGCATCCCGCGCGCGATCTCGTCCTCGCTGACGGTCACGGTTTCGTCGATCACCTCCTGGCAGACCGGGAAGGTGACCGAACCCGGTTCCACCGCCCCCGCCGAACCGTCGGAAAGGGTGTCGTACTCGGGCGTTTCGACGATGTGGCCGGCGTTCAACGAGTCGAGCATGCACCTCGACGCCGCCGGCCACACGCCGACCAGCCGAGTTCTAGGGCTCAGCGCCTTGAGCGCGGTGCCGACCCCACCGGCGAGACCGCCCCCGCCGACGCACAGGAAAACCGCGTCGAGATCAGGGGCCTGCTCGACCAGTTCGACCCCCAGGGTCCCCTGCCCCGCCATCGTGTCGAGGTCGTTGTAGGGGGCGACGTACGGCTGGCCCCGCAGCTCCGAATGCCGACGTGCCGCGATCTCCGAGTCGAGCGGGGATCCGTCGATCACAACGAGCTTCGCACCCAGCGCCTCGATCGCGGCCATCTTCGAGGGCACGGCGGTATTGCTGACGTATACGGTGACCCCGACACCGGCCAGGGCACCGGCACGAGCCACCCCGAGTCCGTGGTTGCCGGTGGACGCGGTGACCACACCGGACCGCGCGGCCTCGCCCAGCGTACGAATCTTGTTCGCGGAACCGCGCACCTTGAACGAGCCCGTGGGCATCAGGTGCTCCGTCTTCAGCCAGACGTCGCACTGCGTCTCCCGCGACAGAAACGTACTGAGCTGGAGCGTGGTCACCGGAACATCGGGGCGGATACCCTTGTGGGCAGCCAATATCCTCTCGAACAGCGTGACCATTCTCGAACTCCTGGGGTTGTCGGGTCTGCGGAACGGTGTTCGTGCGGCGGATCCGAACTCTACTGACTGCCCGCTCTCGGCCGACAGGACCAGCGCCCGGTCCACGACGATGGCATGCGTGGTTTCGTCGAGCTATGTTATAGCCTATAGTCTGGTCCACGGAGGGGGCGACTTGAGCACGGTGCGGACAGCGCTGAACAGCTATCAAAGCCTCGCTCTACTCGATCTCGCAGGTGAGCGCTTTCGTGTGCACCGTCTCGACGCGGTTCCCGGCGCGGAACAGCTGCCGCTGAGCCACAAGGTGCTCCTGGAGAACCTGCTGCGCCACGAGGACGGGCACTCCGTGACGACCGAGCAGATCGCCGCGCTCGTCCGCGGTCGGGCGGACGGGGCCCCCGACGTCATCTCGTTCTCGCCGTCCCGGGTGTTCCTCCACGACACCAACGGGGTTCCGGTCCTGACCGATCTCGCCGCGTTGCGCGACGCGATCGCCGAGGCGGGTGGCGATCCACGCCGCGTGAGCCCCCTCATCCCCAGCCACCTGACCGTCGACCACTCCATCGCCACCGAGGTGTCGGGCAGCCCGGACGCCGTGCGCCGCAACATCGAAATCGAGTACGCGCGCAACGCGGAGCGGTACCGGTTCCTGAAATGGGGCGAACGGCTCGACGGTGTCCACGTCGTTCCGCCGGGCAGCGGCATCATGCACCAGATCAACCTGGAGTTTCTCGCGCAGGTTGTCGAGCGCCGCGACGGTTGGGCATTCCCGGACACCTGCGCGGGAACGGACTCGCACACCACCATGGTGAACGCGCTCGGCGTCCTGGCGTGGGGCGTCGGCGGCATCGAGGCCGAGGTCGCCCTGCTCGGGCAGCCGCTGAGCATGGTCGTCCCACCGGTGGTGGGCGTCGAGTTCGTTGGCGAGCTCCGGCCGTCCGTGACCGCGACCGACCTGGTGCTCACGATCGCCGAGACGCTGCGCGCGCACGGTGTCGTCGGCAAGTTCATCGAGTTCACCGGCGCCGCCGTCACCGGGATTGCGCTGGCCCAGCGGGCGACGATCGCAAACATGTGCCCGGAGTTCGGCGCCACCGCCGCCATGTTCCCGATCGACGGTGCGACGCTCGACTACCTGCGGCTGACCGGTCGGCGGCCCGATCACATCGCCGCCGTGGAGACCTACGCGAAGGAACAGGGGCTCTGGCACGAGCCCGCCTACAGCCCGCGCTACGACGAGCGGTTGCGGATCGACCTCACCCAGGTGACCGCGTCACTCGCCGGCCCTCGCCGGCCCCAGGACCGCGTTCCCCTGGGCGACATGCGAAGCAACGCCGCCGCAGCAGTCGAGCGGGTCCGCACCGCCGGGCCCGCACTCCGCAGCGGCGGATCGGTCGCGGGCCCTGGAGTGGGCCACGGCCAGCAGGTCCAGGACGGCGCTGTCGCCATCGCCGCGATCACCTCGTGCACCAACACGTCCAATCCGCACGTCATGGTCGCCGCCGGTCTGCTCGCCCGGAACGCGCGGGCACGGGGACTCAAGACCAAGCCATGGGTGAAGACGAGCCTGGCACCGGGTTCGAAGACCGTCACGGACTACCTGCGGCGCTCGGGTCTGTCCGACTCGCTCGACGAGCTCGGCTTCAACCTGGTCGGCTACGGCTGCATGACCTGCATCGGCAACTCCGGACCGCTGCTGCCGGTCGTCGCCGAGGCGGTCGCCGAACACGGCGTCGTCGTCGCCTCCGTGTTGTCGGGCAACCGGAACTTCGACGGGCGCATCCACAACGACGTCTCGATCAACTACTTGGCGTCGCCACCCCTGGTCGTCGCCTACGCCCTCGCGGGCTCGGTCACGCACGACCTGCTGTCGGAACCGCTGGGGACGGACGCGGACGGCAGGCCCGTCATGCTCGCCGACCTGTGGCCGAGCGACGCCGAGATCGACGCGGTGATCAACGCGCACCTCACTCCCGAGCTGTTCAGCGACGCCTACACCGGCATCTTCGACGGCGACCGGAATTGGGCCGATGTGCCCGCGGCGACCGGTGACCGGTTCGGCTGGTCGGCCGAATCCACCTACCTGCGCCGCCCGCCGTTCCTGGACGCGGCGGCCGAGGAGGCGCCGAGGCCGGACGACATCGTCGGCGCGCGGGCGCTCGCGCTGCTCGGTGACTCGGTCACCACCGACCACATCAGCCCGGCCGGCCGCATTCCCGTGGGGAGCAGCGCGGGACGCTATCTCACCGGGCTCGGCGAGACCGACCTGAACACCTACGCCTCTCGTCGGGGGAACTTCGAGGTGATGGTGCGCGGCGGGTTCGCGAACCCCCGGCTGCGGAACCTGCTGGTGGCGGAGGAGGGTGGCGGGCTCACCCCCGATTTCACGCGGGACGGCGCCGTCGTTCCCATCTATGCGGCCGCGCGGTCGTACGCGGCGGCGGGCGTCCCCCTGATCGTCGTCGCCGGCGAGGAGTACGGAACCGGGTCATCCCGGGACTGGGCGGCGAAGGCGACCGCGCTGCTGGGCGTCAAAGCAGTGCTCGCGCGGTCGTTCGAACGCATCCATCGAGCGAACCTGGCCCAACTCGGCGTGCTGCCCCTGCAGTTCCTCGACGGACAGAGCGCCCGGTCACTCGCCCTGGACGGCACCGAGACGTTCGACATCATCGGCATCGAACGCGCGCTGCGGACCCCGTCCTCCTCGGTGACGATCCGGGCCCGGCCGGAGAGCGGCGACCGGCCCGGCCTGGAGTTCGACGTCAGGGTGCGGCTGGACACGCCGCAGGAAGCCGTCTACTACGAGAACGGCGGCGTCCTGCCCTTCGTCTACCGGCGGTTCCTGCGGGGAGACATTGGCTGAGAACTCGTCTTTGAGCTCGTTGTGCGCGGCGGTGCGGGTGGCGGCCCCGGGAGTTGCCGTCGCCGTCTCGCTCCGCCGAATTCCCGACATCACAATCAAGATCAAAGACAGGCTCTGAGCACATTCGGCGGGGAAAGGACACGGCGTCATGACCACAGAGTGGGCCGGACCGGACGGATCGGCGACCGACGTCTTCGCGGAGCCCGCACCGGTGTTCGCCGCCGGTCGGCTCCGGGACGTGCTGCGCGAGCATTGGGACCTGCCTGATCCGGAGCTGCGATCGCTCGACAGCGAACGCGACCTCAACGCGCTCGTCGACGGCCGGTTCGTCGTCAAGGTCTCCAACCCCGCCGAGAGCGCCGAAGTGGTCGACATGGAGGTCCGCGGGCTCGCCCACGTCCACGACTCGGACCCCGGACTGCCGGTCCCGATCACGGTCCCCGCCCAGTCGGGCGCGCCGATCGTGCGCCTGCGCGATGACACCGGCCGTGACTGCCTGGCCAGGCTGATCACGCTGCTGCCGGGGAACCCGCTCGAAGGAAAGCCGCTCGACATCGGACTCGCCGAGCAGGTCGGCGCCGCCACCGCGCGGATGTCCGTTGCCCTGCGGGGTTTCTTCCATCCGGCGGCGGGCCGAACCCTGATGTGGGACATCAGGAGGATGCCGATCGTGCTGGCCGATTCGGGCATCGGAGCCGGGCCGTGGCAGGACCTCGCGGTCCGGGTGACGCCAGCGCTCGAGGCGACCCGCACGCTCCCGTCCGGTGTCCAGCACGCCGACGTCACCCTCACCAACGTGCTCTCCGAGTCGGGGACCGTCAGCGGCGTGATCGACTTCGGCGACATGCACCACACAGCCGCCGTCTGCGACCTCGCCGCGAGCCTGACGTCGGTACTGCGCGGAGCGGGTGGCGACGGCGACATGTGGCGGCTCACCGATGCCGTGCTCCGCGGCTACCAGCGTCATCGTGAGCTGGCTCGGGCTGAAGTGGCTCTGCTCGGCGAACTCGTGATCGCCCGCCTGCTGACGACGCTGGCGGTGTCGGCGACACGACGCGGTCCGCATCACGACAACCACCGGTACATCACCCAGTACGACCAGGGCAGCGAGCAGGTCCTGGAGTTGCTCGGCCGGCTCGGTCCGGACCAGCTCGCGGACCGGATGGAACGACTTGCCGGTACCCGCGAGCTCGCGAGCGCCATCCCCGGGCACAGCCTGCCGCGCCGCCGAGCCGAGGCGATGGGCGGCGGACTGTCGCCTCTGTTCTACGGGCGGCCGGTCGAGGTGGTGCGGGGCGAAGGCCCGTGGCTCTTCTCCCCCGACGGCACGCGTTATCTGGACGCCTACAACAACGTCGCCGTCATCGGGCACACGCACCCCTCGGTCACCAATGCGGTCGGCAGGCAGCTCGCCGCGCTGAACACCCACTCGCGATACCTGCACGCAGGCGTCGTCGACCTCGCAGAGCGCATCCTGGCCACGATGCCACCGGAGCTGGACACCTGCCTGTTCACCACATCCGGCACCGAAGCCAACGAGCTCGCATGGCGGCTGGCGACCGAGTACACCGGCGCCACCGGAGCGATCATCGCGGAGCACGCCTACCACGGGACGTCCAAGTGGATGGCCGACCTGAGCTCGAACGAGTGGCCGGAGGGTTACCGGCCGCAGCGCGTCGCAACGTACCCCGCGCCCCGCGGTCCCGCCGCGGAATTGACGCGAGCCGTTGCGGCGCAACGCATCACCCGTGCTGCGGCGGCGCTGCACGGCACGGGTGAGAGCCCCGCGCTGGTGCTTGCGGACTCGCAGTTCACCTCCGAAGGCGTCCTCGACATGCCCGGCGAGTTCGCCGCCGGGCTCGTCGACGGCGCGCACGGCGTCGGCGCCCTGTACCTCGCGGACGAGGTGCAATCGGGTTACGGCCGCAGTGGTCCGCGCCTGTGGCGCTTCGCGCTCGCCAGCGTCACGCCGGACATCGTGACGCTGGGCAAGCCGATGGGTGCCGGTTACCCCATCGGCGCTGTCGTCACCCGGCGCGAGATCGCCGACGTCCTCGCCAGGAGCTATGAGTACTTCTCCACCTTCGCGGCGACACCGGTCGCCGCCGCCGCCGGTCACGCCGTCCTCGATGTCCTGCAGCTGACCGGCTTGCCCGAGCAGGCGGTGGAGGTCGGAACCCGGCTCCGCCAGCGGCTGCGCGACCTCGCCGCCGCCGAGCCGTTGCTCGGTGACGTTCGCGGCATCGGACTGCTCGCCGGCGTCGACGTGCTCCCCACCGATGGGGCGAGTTCCCGCGCGATGACCCGCGCCCTGCTCGACGGGCTGGTCGAGCAGGGCGCGCTCGCCGGTTCGACCGGCCCGCGCGGCGATGTGCTGAAGATCCGGCCGCCGCTGGTCTGGGAGCCCGCGCACGTCGACCTGTTCATCGACCGGCTCCACCGGGCGCTGTCCGGGCTACGGGCCGAGCGGGCGTGACGCCGTTACCGGTGCCGGGGAACGCCTCGGACCGGTGGCAGCTCGGTCGGGCCCGAGTTGACGTTGACCTCGCGAGCGACCGTGACGCCAGCGGCGTCGAAGCGCAGCGTCAGCTGGTCGATGAACGGCGATTCCAGGAAGTGCCAGGTGAGGAGCAGGACGTCGTCCGTGGTGGGATCTTCGTCGCTCGGGGCGGACCACTGCGCGGCCGCCAGGATGGCGGCGGACGCGTCCTGGTAGGAGTGGTGGAGCCGCCACACGCTCGCTCCGGTGTCCTGCCTGATCCAGTGGCCAACGCCGTGTTCGACATCGTGCCGACCGAGCTCGTCCTCGACGACGAGCAGCACCGATTCCTCCCGAACCTCGACCGACAGGGCACGCAGGCCGTGCTCGTTGGGTTCGAAGTCGTAGGTCTCCCGGAAGCCGACCCGGCGCGTCCCGGCACGCAGCGGCTCCGGCTCCTGGGCGCTTCGCACCCACCGGCCGACCTCGTCACGTTCGTCCGAAGCGGACCCCTGGCCGTCGGCCATGGCGTCGAAGGCGTCGCGGAACGTCTCCCTGAGCATTTCCGGGAGGTCGTGGTAGGTGCCGTTGCCCATCGCGCCGGTGACGACGACGACCCCGTCCTGGTCGGGGAAGACCATGCACTCCTGGCCGAAGATGCCCGAGGCGTTGTAGATCCCGTCCTCCGTCGTCCAGAACTGGAAGCCGTAGCCCGAGTCGGCGACGGCGTCCACGGCAGGCCCGACGAATTCCTTCCCGTTCCACTCCCCGCCGAGGGCGCGCCGGACGTGCAGGGCCGAGGCTTTCCGCGGCCAGCCGGACGGCAGGACCCGCTTGCCCTGCCACACGCCGTCCTGGAGGTAGAGGACACCGAAGGAGAGCAGGTCCCGCGGCCGCATCGACAGACCGTTGCCGCCGCTGGCCACGCCGTCCGGGTCCCGTTCCCAGTCGAAGTCCACGATGCCCAGCGGTTCGAACAGGCGCGGGCTCAGGTACTCGTCGACGGGCTGCCCGGACACCTCCTGCACGATCGCCGAGAGGACGTGGCTCGTCGTGCTGCTGTACACGAACCTGCGGCCCGGCAGCTCGACCACCGGTTCCTCGAGGAACTCGCCGACCCAGCCGGTCCGCCGCAGCCGGGTCGTCGCCCCCGACAGGCCACGACCGTGCCCGGTCTGCATGGTCAACAGGTCACGAACCCGCATCCGGCTCAGGTTCTCGCTGGGAGCCGCGGGCAGCCGACCATCGAAGAAGTCCACGACCGGATCGTCGAGCCCGAGCAGCCCCTCGGCCTCGGCGAAGCCGACAGCCGTGCCGGTGAAGCTCTTGGTCGCCGAGTGGAGCTTGTGCTTGAGGTCCGGGTCGTGCGGCCATTGCCACAGATCGAGCACGGTACGGCCTCGCCAGTGCACGAGCAGCGAATGCAGTCGCATGCCTCGGTTCGACAGGTCCCGAAGAAGGGTGCTTATGGGGCCTATGCCCACGGTCGCCAGATCGTTCGCCATGGTCACCGTCCTTTCGTGGGTGGGCCGAACGTCGGCCGATATCGTTGCGGCGCTGGTTCCGTGCCGGCCGAGGTGGTCCGCAGGCCGGATCACCGCCGGCTCACCAACTCCGCCATGAACTCCTGGACCACGGGAATCACCTCGCTGCCCTTGTGGGCGACGCCGGGAACGACGTCGAAACGGACCTCGATCCCGTGCGCGGTGAAGTTGTCGCGCAGCGTCTCCAGCCGCTCGATCCGGGTGCTGCCGGTCTTCTCGACACCGTCCATCCAGTTGGGCCCGCCGGGGTTGTTGATCTCCCAGCTCTCGACGTCGTCGCCGCCGACCACCATCTGCACCGGAACCCGCCGCACGGCCTCGATGTCGATCTCGACGCCGAAGCGCTCCGCGAACCCTCCGGTCCCGAGCCACCAGGGCAGCGAGTCGTCGAGCTGGGTGATCCGGCCGGGCGCGCCGATCGAGATGCCGGCCAGCCGGTCGGGATGCGCGTAGAGGAAGCGGTGCGCGAACTGCCCGCCGCCGGAGAAGCCATGCAGGTAGAACTTCTTGGTCTCGGTGTTGAACCGCTCGCCGACCTCGTCGACGATGTGCAGCAGTTCGTGGTCGAACCGGATCCCCTTGTACTCCAAGAACTTGAAGCTGTGCAGCTCCCCGGGTTCCACCAGCCCGGCCGGGAACAACGGCGTGAGGATGACGCAGCGGTGCTCGATCGCGAAGCCCTTCCACCGGTCCCGGTAGAGCTCTGCCGACCGCCCGGTACCGTGCTGGATCACGACCAGCGGCAGCGGTGCCGCGTCGGGCGTGTGGTCCTTGGGCACGTACAGGGCGTAGGACAGGCGCTGGTCGTGCCGCGAGGCGAAGAACGGCGTGCCGCCGATGAAGTGGGCGCCCTGCGAATCGCGTTCGGCGGTGTTCACCATGGTTTCGTGTGCTCCTTGCTCGTCACTGGCTAGTTCCGGTCGCGGGGTCGCGACGCGCGCGGGATCCGCCGTCAGAAGGCGGTCAGAACGTGGTGGAAGTGCTCGACCTCCGGCAGCCCGGCGATCGAGTCGCCGATGAGCTCGCGCCAACGCCGGAACTCCGGCGAGTTCCGGAACCCCAACGTGTGATCGTCGACCGACTCCCAACCGACGACGAGCCGGTACCGCAGCGGGTTCTCGTGCGAGCGCTCCAGGACGAACGTGCGTGCTCCCTTCGCACGCTGGAACAGGGGCGCGGCCTCGGCCACCGCCGCCTCGAACGCCTTCTCCCGGCCCGGCAGCACGGTGATCAGCGCCGTCTCGCGCACGATGCTGGCCGAGCTCACGGGCCCGTCGGGGTGCTCGGCGTCGATCCGGGAGCGCTGCCCCGACTCGACGATCGTTCTGGTCGCCTCCGGCGAGGCGTACGTCCAGAAGATCTTCATCGGCTCGGTGTCCGAGGCGTTCTCGAAGTGATGGGGGATGTTGGCCGGCACGAACGTCGTGTCGAATACGCGCAGCCGGGTCCGCTCGCCGTCGATGTCCACAATGGCCTCGCCCTGCACGATGACCACCGACTCGGCGACGTTGTGGGTGTGATGCGCGATCGCCGCTCCCGGCTCGAAACTGGTGATGCCGTTGAGAAACGCCGTGGCACCCCGCGCGCTCGTCACGAGCGGCACCGTGCGCGCGCCTGCCCCGCGGTCCTTGGCGGGCAGCTCGTCGGGGCGCAGGATAGATGGCTGCTGCCGGTTGTCGGCGGTCATGCCTGGACCACCGGGCCGATCCACACGGTCTTCACGTTGACGAACTCCCTGATTCCGTGCCAGCCGAGTTCGCGGCCGTAGCCGGACTTCTTGATCCCGCCGAAGGGCAGGCGGGGGTCGGAGGCCACCATCCCGTTGACGAAGACGGCACCGGCGTCGATGAGCGGAACGAGCCGCCGTGCCTCGTCGAGATCCGCTGTCCACAACGCAGCACCCAGCCCGTACTCGGTGCGGTTGGCCAGCTCGATCGCCTCCGCGGCGCCGCTGACCCGCGTCACGCTCGCCACCGGGCCGAAGGTCTCCTCGGTGAACGCGGCCATTTCCGGGGTGACGTGGTCGAGGACGGTCGGCGGGTAGAAGAAGCCGGGGCCGTCGACAGGGTGCCCGCCGACGCGGCGGGTCGCCCCCGCGGCCACGGTGCGCTCCACCTGACCATGCAGCACGTCGCGCAGGTCCCCGCGCGCTAGCGGCCCGATCTGGGTTTTCTCGTCCAGCGGATCACCGACCACCAGCGCAGCGGCCTTGTCGACGACGAGATCGACGAACTCGTCCGCGACGCTCTCGTCGACGATGAGCCGCTTGGCGTTGACACAGCTCTGGCCGGTGGTGTTGAACCGCGACCGGACCGCCGCCGTCGAGGCCGCGTCCAGGTCGGCGTCGGCGAGCACGATGAACGGGTCGGAGCCGCCCAGCTCCAGCACGTGCTTCTTCAGCTGGGCACCGGCCTGCGCGGCCACGATCGCGCCCACCTCGGTGGAGCCGGTGAGGGTGACGGCCGCGATCCGGTCGTCAGCGATGAGATCGGCCACGGTGGCGGGCTCGACCAGCACCGTGGAGCACAGCCCCTCTGGTGCGCCGGCCCGGCGCACGATCTCCGCTAGCAGCACCGCGCACCCCGAGACGTTGCTCGCGTGCTTGAGGATCGCCCCGTTTCCCGCAGCCAGCGCGGGCGCGAGGAAGCGGAAGAACTGCCAGAACGGGTAGTTCCACGGCATGATCGCGAGCAGCACGCCCAGCGGCTCGAAGACGACCACGCTCTCCGTCGCGCTGGAAGGGACCGGCTCGGCGGCGAGGTACCGTTCGCTGTTCTCCGCGTAGTGGTCGAGCGTCCAGGCCGACTTCTCGATCTCGGCGCGGGCTTCCGCGATGGGTTTGCCCATCTCCCGCGTGATCAGCTCGGCGTAGCGCTCCACATCGGAACGCAGCTCGCGCGCGATCGCGCTCAGCAGCGGCAAGCGCTTGTCGAGTGGCGTCGCGCGCCAGTCGTGCTGCGCTGCCGCGGCGGCGGCCAGGACGGCTTCGAGTTGCTCGGGTGGGTGCACGTCGTACCCGGCGATGCGGTCGCCGGTCGCCGGGTTGACGGACAGGGGCATGTCCATTCCTTTCAACAGTGGGGATCGCGAGGATGGACGTCAGTTCGGGGTCGAGACCGCACGTCTCCCGGTGAGCAGCCGCGCCACCACGTGGTCGGCGAACTCGGCGGTGCCCAGGCTGCCGCCCAGGTCGCGGGTGCGCGAACCCGGATCGTCGAGCGTCCGCGCCACGGCGGACTCGATGCCTGCCGCCGCCTCGACCAAGGCCTCGTTGCGGTCGCGCCGGCCCCGCCAGTCGAGCAGCATCGCCGCGGAGAGGATGAGCGACGTCGGGTTGGCGATCCCCTGCCCGGCGATGTCCGGCGCGGAACCGTGCTGTGCCTGGGCCACCGCGACGTCGTGGCCGACGTTGAGCGAGCCGCCGAGGCCGAGGCTGCCCGAGAGTTCGGCAGCTTCGTCCGAGAGGATGTCGCCAAACATGTTGGTGGTCACGATCACGTCGAAGGTGTCCGGCCGCCGGATCAGCGCGGCCGCGGCGGCGTCGACGATCAGTTCATCGAGCTGGACGTCCGGGAAGTCCTTCGCGACCTCGCGCACCTCGCGGAGGAAGAGCCCGTCGGAGAGCTTGAGCACGTTGGCCTTGTGCACCGCGGTCACCTTCCGGCGGCGTCCCCGGGCGAGCTCGAACGCCGCCCTGGTCACCCGGGCACAGCCCCGGGCACTGATCTTGCGGATGCTGAACGCGTTGTCAGCGTCCGGCATGAACTCGCCGGTGCCCGCGTACATGTTGCGGTCGGAGTAAAAGCCCTCGGTGTTCTCGCGGACGAGGACCAGGTCCATCGGTGCCCGCAGGACGCTCAGCTCCGCCCTCGACCGAGACGGGCGGACGTTCGCGAACAACTCGAACCGAACGCGGAGCTCGGCCGACGGGTTGAGCCCGCCCTCGTCCTTCGGCGGGTACTCGTAGTGCGACACCGGGCCGAGGACCACGCCGTCGACCTCGGGGATCCGGTCGAGCACCGCCGGTGGGAGCGTCGTGCCCTCGCGGGCGAGGCTGGCGAACCCGATGTCGGCGGTCTCGAATTCGAGGCCGAGGCCGTACGCGGCGTCGGCCGCGTCGAGCACCTTTCGGGTCGGGGCGACGATCTCCGGACCAATGCCGTCCCCAGGCAGTACGAGCAGTCTCATCGTGGCGACCTGTTAACCTTCCGAATCTTCGTCCGGGCGGATGACGCTGTCCGGCGAGGACGCCGGGAGCAGCCGTGCGGTGTGTTGTCTGCGGGTTCGACGGCCCGCTCGGAACCCGTCACCGCGTGCTCGCGAAGGCGGCCCGCAGTTCGGCGACGCGCTCGGGTTTCCAGTTCGGCCCTGGTGCGGACGACAGGAGCATCTCGGTGTAGGGGTGCTGGGGGCGGCGCAGCACATCTGCCGTGGCACCCTGCTCGACGGCCTCTCCCTTGTACATCACGAGAATCTCGTTCGTCACTTGACCGACCACGGCGAGGTCGTGCGTGACGAACACCAGGCTCACCCCGGTGTCGGCGCGGACCTCGTTGAGCAGCCGCAGGATCTGCGCCTGAACGGAGACGTCCAATGCGGACACCGCCTCGTCGAGCACGAGCACGGCGGGGTCCACCGCGAGCGCCTTCGCGATGGCTACCCGCTGCCGCTGGCCGCCGCTGAGTTGGTGGGGCCGGGATCCGAGATGCTGCTCGGAGAGCCCGACGCAGTCCATCAGCTCGGCGATCCGGGCCCGCACGCCCTCCTTCGCCGGATCGGGCAGATGGCGACGCAGGACATCACGCAGTGCTGCCTCGACGCTCAGCCGGCGGTCCAGGGAACCGTACGGATCCTGGAAGACCATCTGGACTTCCCTGGCCCGGCGCAGGCGCGCGGACCTGCCGCGCTCCTTGCGTTCCCTGGCCCGACCGTTGATCGCGATCGTGCCCGCGTCGGGGCGGGCCAGGCCCACCAGCATGCGGGCGATCGTGGTCTTGCCGGAGCCGGACTCGCCGACCAGCCCGAGCGCCTCGCCCTTGCGCAGGCCGAAGCCCACGTCCTTCACCGCGACCACGCGGGGCGCCCCACGACGCCCGGGGAAGGTCTTGGTCAGGCCATCGACCTGCACCGCATCGCTCATGACTGGTCCGCCTCCAGTTCCGCCTCTCCGCGATTCGCAGTGGTGGTTGCGTCCGGCCCGATCTCCCGTTGCGTGGTTTCTGGTGGCTGGTTCGCGCCACGGTCCCCTGGGGCGCAGTTGCGGAGGACTGAGGTCGACACAGGGCTCCTCATGACTGGGCCTCCATCACGTTCGGTTCCCGATCGGGAAGCTTGGGGACGGCGTCCGCCAAGGCCTTCGTGTACGGGTTGGCCGGGTTCACGAAGATCGTGCTGGCCTTCTGGTGGTCCACCACGGAACCGTCCTTCATGACGTAGACGCGGTCGCAGTACGCGGCGGCGAGCTGCAGGTCGTGGGTAATGAACAGGACACCCATCTCCCGCTCTCGCTGGAGCCGCCGGAGCAGCGCGAGCACCTCCGCCTGCGTCGTCACATCGAGTGCGCTCGTCGCCTCGTCCGCGAGGAGCAGACTGGGACTGATGCTCAGCGCCGCGGCGATCACCACGCGTTGCAGCATGCCGCCGGAGAGCTGGTGCGGGTACGCGCGCAACAGGCGGTCCGTGTTGTCGAGGCCGACCTCGGCGAACAACGAAGCAATCCGCTCCCGCGCCTGCGCCTTGGCGACACCGTGGACGTGGACGAGTCGCTCGGTGGCGGAGTCGCCGATGCGGCGCACCGGGTTGAGCACCGCACGCGGCTCCTGGAAGATCATGGCGGCCATTTCCGACCGGACCGTCCGGACCGTGGCCTGGTCGTCGGCGACCATGCTGCATCCGCAGGTCGTGACGGTGCCCGACAGGGAAGCGCCGTCCGGAACCAGGCGCAGCGCCGCTCTCGCCGTCGTCGACTTTCCCGAGCCGGACTCACCGACCAGCCCCACCGTCTCGCCCTCGGCGACGTCGAGCGTCACGCCGCGCAGGATCTGCCGGGGGCCCTCGGGAGTCGGTACCGACAGGTTGAGGTCTTCGATCACCAGCAGCATACGAGTCACGTCCTCACGGCGAGCTTGTCGGAAAGCCGAACCCCGACGACGTTGGTCGCGACCACCACGATTGCGATCGTGAGGCCCGGGATGATGGCGGGGCCGAAGAAGCCCTGGATCACACCGGCGCGGCCCTGCTGCACCATCAACCCCCATTCGGAGCTGGGCGGCTGCGCGCCGAACCCGAGGAAGCTGAGCGCGGCCAGGCTCATGAGCCCCTCTCCGAAAAGCACCACGAGGTAGCCGACCAGGGTGGGCAGCAGGTTCGGCAGCACGTACCTGCCGAGCAGCTGGACGCCGCCGACCCCTTGCAAGCGGTAGGCGTCGACGTACGGCCGGGCCAGCTCCTCCAGCGCGACCGCCCTGGTGAACTTGGCGATCACCGGCGCGAAGGCCAGGCCCATGCCGATGATCGACGTCGCGGGCCCGCGATCGAACACCGCGATGATGAGCACCACGAACAGCAGACCCGGAAACGCGAACATGACGTCGGTGACCCGGGCGAGCAGGGTGTCGACCCAGCCCCGCCGCCACGCGGCGACCACTCCGATGAGCACGCCCACCGCCGTCGCGAAGGCGAGCAGCGCGATCGCGCCGAGCAGGCTCGGCCTGGCGCCGTGGATCACCCGGGACAGGATGTCCCTGCCGAGCTGGTCGGTACCGAGCCAGTGCTCGGCGCTGGGATAGCTCCAGATGGCGGAGAAGTCCGTGGCGTCGGGCTCGTACGGCGCGACGAGCGGGGCGAGCACCGCCGCGCCGACGGCGACGGCGAGGATTCCGACGCAGACCCCGAAGTTCCATCGGGAGCCGCGCCCACGGCCCGGCGACTGAGCCGTGGACTGCGACCGGAGACTGTCGATCGTCACGATCGGTCACTCCTTATCAGGGTGCGCGCGTCAAGGAGCGGGTACAGCAGGTCGACGAGGACCGTGACCACCATGTACGCGAGCACCATGTAGAGCAGAATCGCCTGCACCACGGCGAAATCGTGCGTGTTGATGGATTCGACGAGCAGGCTGCCGACGCCGTTGAGGCCGAACACGCTCTCGATCACCGTGGTTCCCGCGAGCATTCCCGCGATGGTGAGCCCGCACATGGTGACCACCGGACCGAGCGAGTTGCGCAGGACGTGCCGGGACATGATCTGCCTGGTGCCCAGCCCGTAGCTGCGCGCCGCTTCGACGTGGTCGAGCGACTGCTGCTCGACCATGGTCTGCCTGGTCACGCGGCTGATGAGCGCGAGCGACCCGAGCGCGAGCGCGACCGCGGGCAGCGCCAGGTGGTACAGCCGGTCGACGAAGCCCTCACCGTCCCCGGCCACCGGGAACCAGCGCAGCTGCACCGCGAAAACCGACACGAGCCCCAGTGCGATCACGAAGTTCGGCACGGAGTTCACGAAGGTCGTGACCCCCGTGATGAGCGAGTCGAGCGGCCCGCCCCGGCGCAGAGCCGAGGCGACGCCGAGCGAGACGCCGATGACGACGAACAGCACCGCGGCCATCACCACGAGCGTCAGCGTCATTGGCAGGCGCGACGCCAGCAGGTCGGAAACCGGCTGCTGGTAGAAGAAGGACGTGCCGAGGTCGCCGTGCAGTACGCCCCGCGCCCACAGGGCGTACTGCACGGCGAACGGCTGATCCAGGTGGTACTCGGCGCGCACCGCCGCGACCCGTTCCGGTGTGACGTTCTCGGGGTTGCCGATCAGGAACGTCACCGGATCGCCCGGCGCGGCGTAGGTGCCCGCGAAGATGATGAACGAGCTGATCGCCAGCGTGAGGAGCATGGCGCCGAGCCGCCGCAGTAGTGCCGCCACCATGCTTACTGGCCCTTCGCTCCGAGGTCGGCCGCCCACGGGTAGTTCCGGAAGGCGCCGGACGCGGGGACACCCGTCACGTCAGTCGAGAGCACGACCGTGGTCGGGCTCTGCACGACCGAGAGCCACGGCATGGCCTCAGCCCACCGGTTCGCGAGGTCGATCGCGAGGTCGGCCCGCTTCACGTCGTCCAGCTCGGCCTTGCCCTGCTGCACGAGGGCGTCGTACTCGGGGTCGTTGAGCACCCAGTTGACGGACGAGTCGGAGGCACCGTTCTTGTAGAAGCCGACGGGGTCGTTCTTCGAGACGAAGTAGTCGTCGGTGAACAGGTCGGCCTGCTTGCGGAAGTTGGCGTCGCTGTAGTAGTCGCCGTACTGCTGTGGCGGGAACTGGATGATCCTGGCGTCCAGGCCGATCTCCTTCGCCGCTGTCACGACCGCGTTCGCGATCACATCGCGCACCGTGGTGCCGTCGCTGGCGACCAGGATCTGCTGCGTGTTGCCGACCTCGGCGACGAGCTTCTTCGCCGCCTCGATGTTCTGCGCGGTTGGCGTGGCCGGCGCGCCCGCCGCCAGCTCCTGCGACGCCGCGCGGAACTTGTCGGCCTGGTAGCCCCACGCACCGGAGCCCACCGGCTCGCTGGCGGGCACCCCGAGACCGGCGAGCGCAGCGCGTGAGACACCGTCCCGGTCGAGCGCGAGCGACAGCGCCTTGCGGAGCCGCGGGTCGGCGAGTGCGCCCCGCTCGGTCACCATCGAGTTCCACACGCGGGTGTCGGCGCCCTGGCTGACCGTCGTGTTCGGAGCGTTCGCCAGCCCGGCCGCGGACGCGATGTTCTCCAGGTACGCGCCGTCTGCCTCACCGGTGAGCAGCGAGTTGACGACGGCGTCGTCGTCGGCCCACCGGATGGTGAGCTCACCGGTCTTCGACACGCGCTCCTTGTTCCAGTAGTCCGCGAACTTGGTCAGGACGATCTGCCGTCCGGAATCCCACGACTTCAGATCCAGCGGTCCGGTGCACGCGTCGTCCCCCCTGGGGGTGCCGAAGGTGTCGCCCTGCGCCTCGACGGCCTTGCGTTCGAAGACGACGCCGCCGGTACCGGACAGGGCCTTCACGAACACGGCGTCGGACTGGGTCGTGGTGACCGTCACCTCGTTGGGCCCGGTCTGGCTGACTCCGGTCACGTTCACGAACTCATCGGATTCGTTCGCCCCGTCGGCGCGGTGCCGGTTCATGCTCCACACCACGTCGTCGGCCGTCATCACGTTGCCGCTGTGGAAGCGGACGCCCTGGCGGATGGTGAAGACCAGCGTGGTCGGTGTCGTCCACTCGAATTTCTCGGCGAGCCAAGGCTTGATCGTCAGGTCCGGCTGCACCTGGACGAGGCGTTCGCACACGTTGCCCATGACGGTGTCGGTGGTGGCACCGGCGGCGTCGTTGTCCTGGTCTAGGGTCGCCGGCTCCTTGGGCATGAACCAGGTGGCCTTGTCGAGCGGGCCGGACGCAGCAGGTGTGCTGTCGACCAGCCGCACGTTCTGCTTCGCTTGGGACGGGGAGACGGGCGCGCCGCCGCAGCCGGCGATGACTGCGAGCGTGGCGCACCCCAGAGCACCGGCGGCGAGCCAGCGCGGATGGCGGTGTCTTGTCATGACGGTTCGTTCCTAGCGGTCGTTGTTGCGGGGGTGGTGGTGCGATCGCCGCCCGGCCCGTCGTACAGGCGCCAGGGCAGAACTTCGTAGTCGTTCTCGCAGGGATTGCCCGCGGCCAGCCGGTACTCGCCCGTGGTGAGGTCGACGAGGCTGGACATGATCGTCTTGTTCCGCCGGACGGCGGGTCGGCCGGGATCGACGTGGGCGCACACGCTGTCCGGGAGTCCTGTGTGGTCGCTCATCGTCTCGGCGATGACCTCGCGGACCCCGGCCGAGTCACGGGCGCCGGAGGCAAGGCCGAGACCGCGCGTGATGATCGGCACCCGGTAGAGGGAGTCCACAGGGGACGGCCGGTACGTCTCGCGAAGTCGTTCGGGGACACCGAACTGGTAGTGGTTGCCGTGCACGAGGATGCCGTCGGCGGGGTAGCCCCAGCGGTGCACCACCGGTGTCGTCTCCAGGTCGATGGCGACGCCGTCGCGATGCGTGATCAGCAGGTTGGTCGCGATGTGCTGGTGCACGTCGAACGGCACCTGGAGCGCCGCGCTCAGGCTGGCGGAGTCGAGGATCAGCCGCCGCAGCACCGGCTGGGGCACGCCGATCCCGGCGTCGAACCGCCCGCCCAGGCCGTTGGCGTTCAGCGCGATTCCCGCGGAGTTGGCGCCCTGCCTGCCGATCTGTCCGGCCTCGACCTGCATGATGATCGTGGGCTTGGGCGGCTGCACCACCCGCAGCAGCACGGTCGTGGCCTCGACCCCGGCGCGCCAGTCCCAGTTCTGCCCGCAGTAGGTGTGCCAGTCCCCGGTCGCCTCGGGCAACAGCGCGTAGGAGCTACACCCGTCCACGGGTTCGGAGGCGTGGCCCCGGCCGAAGCCGCTGTCGTGATTTCGCACGATCTCGCCCCGGGCGTTGAGCGCGAGGATCTCGTCGGGATGCAGACCGGCACCCTCGGCGATCGCGTCCATCTCGACCAGCAGGTCCGGTGCGCTGTCCTCGATCGGCGCCCGCCACTGACGTGCCGCGACGAGCACGTCGGGCCAGGCCAGACCGGACGACGCCGCGAACGCGTCCCGGTAGAACTCCACCGAGCCGCGGATCTCGGCATGGGCGGCCTCGCCGTAGGCGGCGCCGCGTTGGCGCGCATCGCCGGAGACCTCGATGAGCGGGACCGATCTCTTCGGCATCCCAGGAATATCCTCTCACCACAGACAGCAATGTGACCGTAACGTGGACTACAAGTTGACGGTGCCCGTAGTAGAAACTACGGTGAAGATAGCCGGATCGAGAAGAAAGTCAACCTCCGCTGTGAACGATCAGCCTGAAGACGACCCGCTGCGGGAGCGGATCGCGAGCAAACTGGCCGACCTGCCTCCCGCCGAACGACGGGTCGCCGAGTACTTGCACGACCACGCACAGGAGATCATCTTCGCGACGGCGGGCGAGATCGGTGCGGCGACCGACACCAGCGACGCGACCGTCATCAGAACCGCCAAAACGCTGGGTTACTCGGGCCTTCCCGAGCTCAAGCGAGAGGCTGGCAGCCGGGCGATCGGCCGGACCCGGCCGTCAGCACGGCTGCGGAGCCGGATCGACAAAGCGAGCCAGCAGACCGGATCCCTGCTCGACCACGTTTTCACCGAGGCGACCGAACGACTTCTCGAAACCCGCAGGCTGATCACGGAGGAGGACTTCGTCGCGGCCGTCGACCTGCTCACGAACGCCCGCGAGGTCGTCAGCTTCGGCCTCGGCCCGTCGGAGATGAGCGCGCACTACCTCACCCTCCGGCTACGGAGGCTCGGTCGGCAGGCCCGGCAGATCAGCACCACGGGGTTCCGACTGGCCGACGACCTGCTAGGGCTCCAGAAGTCCGATGTCGTGGTCCTCTACGTGCCCGGCCGACTGTTCAACGACGTCTACGTCCTCCTCGACCACGCGCAGGCGGTGGGCTGCCCCGTCCTGCTGTTCTCTGATTCCCTGCTGCCGGTCCTCGCCGATCGCGTGACGCTCACCCTGGCGGCCGTGCACTCGGGATCCGGTTTCACCGGCGAGGGGCTCAGCGCGCTGCTGCTCACCGACTGTGTGGCGCTCGGCATCGCCGCCAGAGATCGCGATCGGGCCACGAACACGTCCGAGTTGCTCAACTCGCTGCGCAACGCCTTGACCCAGCCCGAGCCGCGCAAGCGGACGACCCGCCGTCCCCGGCGGCCGGAGAAGGGCACCGCATCGTGATGCGCCGCGAGACGTGCGACTGAGGACGAAGCCACCAAGGGCTTCATCCACACGCCCGCGCCCCAGACGGGCCGGGGCGCGAGGGAATCGCGCCCTCTTATTTGCAGGGGTGTTGTTGGGCCTATCGGCCATGCACCGACCCCTCTTTGTTAATCCACGCCGAACGGAAGCAGGGGTCCTTCGCTACGGCGCGCCCGCGGACTGCCCAGATCCAGACTCGGCCTGGCCATATCCGCGACGTCGCCGAGGCCAATGGCGGCGCCGTCTTCTCAAGGACACGACCCGGCGCCGTCGCCACGGTGGGTTCGCTGTGGACAGCTCTCGCGTGGCCAAAACACAGGGATCCGATCGGCGCTGCTCGGCGAAGGGCGGCGAAAACCCAGAAACCGCAGGCCAAAACGGTCCACCTCGCCGCCCCCATCGTCTGATCAGTCCACAAGCGACGCTCACGCGCGGCAGGTCTGGTACCTCGTGCCGCTCGCGTTCTCCGCGAAGACCGATGGCGTGGTGTTCACGTTCGACGCCGATTTGACCGCGACCGTGGATCCTGATGCGGCGTTCCTGTTGAGCTTCCACGTGTGATGAGGCCTGGGACCAGCCCTCAGCATCAAATTCTTGAGTCCGCATCCGCGAGCATGACGAACCGATCCCACAGCGCGTGCTCTAACGGATGCGTTTTCAGCGGGGTGCTCTTCGCGTCGGACGGGTGCCACGCCGGGCTGGTCAGTGGGGGATGCCTTGGATCGGGTTTGCCCGGGACAGGATCGCGGTGGTCAGCGCCTCGACGGGCTCGGTTCGTGCGTGCGGATTGGTGAGCAGGACGAGGTCGATCTCGCCCAGCTCTGGGAGGCCCGCGCTCGCGGGTACCTCGATGAGATCACCCGGGGTGAGGCTGCGCGGGAAGATGGCGATCCCGAGCCCGGCGCGGACCGCCGCGAGCACCCCGTTGACACCCTGCACGACACAGGTGACCCGGTGCCGCATCCCGACCGCGTCCAGGGCCCGGACCGAGAGCGTCCGGCTCAGGCTGGGTGCCTGGTACACGATCAACGGCACCGGACGCCTTGGCGCCACCTCGGTGCCGACGGCGGTTGCCCAGACGAGCCGGTCACGCCGCACGAGCCGACCACGTCCCTCACCGGGCTCCGACTTGACGAGCGCGACGTCGAGGTGCCCCGACGCAACGCGACGCTGCAGCATCGGTCCCTGCGCGACGGTGATCGCCAGGTCGATGCCGGGGTAGAGCTTCCGGAAGTCGCGCAGCACGGTGGGCATCTGGGTGAGGGCGACGTCGTCGGTGACGCCGAACCGCAGCCGACCACGCAACCGGGACCCGGTGAAGTAGTCGACCGCCTGCTCGTGCGCGGAGATGATCGTCCGCGCGAAGTCCGCCATCGCCTCGCCATCGGCGGTCAGAGTGACGCTGCGCGTGTCGCGCACCAACAGGGAACGACCGACGGCGGCCTCGAGCTTGCGGACGTGCTGACTGACGGTCGGCTGCGCGAGATCGAGGTGGGCGGCGGCCCGTGTGAAGCTCAGGGACTGCGCCACCGCGAGGAACGAGCGCAGGTGCTCAACGCTGTACACGGCGGACCCTTTCATTGGGAAACGCAATCATAGTAATAGCGGGGATTCTGTTTCGAAATGACTGCCGAATCGGAACGATAGGAGGCACACAGACATCGTGAGGTGTTCGATCCTTGAGCAGCGAGCCCGACACAGCCAACGTCCTCCCGCCGCACCCGTCGTCACCACCCCCGAGATCCTCCCGCTGCGAACGCCTTTTCGGCTCGCTGCGGTCGCGCAACTATCGCTTCTTCCTCGTCGGTCGGCTCTTCGCCACGACCGGCGCCTGGGTGCAGCGCATCGCCCAGGACTGGCTCGTGCTGACCCTCACCGACAACGCCGCCGCGGTCGGCCTCACCAGCGCCCTGCAGTTCCTGCCCACGCTCCTGTTCGGCCTCACCGGCGGCTGGATCGCGGATCGTTGGCCGAAACGCCAGGTGCTGCTGCTCACCCAAACGGCCATGGCGATCACCGCGGCCGCACTCGCCTGCCTCACCCTCACCCACCACGTCGCGCTCTGGCACGTCTACCTCATCGCGTTCGCGCTCGGCACAGCCACCGCCGTCGATGAACCGACCCGGCAGGCGTTCGTCAACGAGATGGTCGGCCCGCGCCACCTGCGCAACGCCATCTGCCTCAACGCATCCGCGTTCCAGTTCGGCGCCCTGGCCGGCCCCGCCATCAGCGGTGCCTTGATCGCGACCGTCGGCCCTGGATACTCCTTCGCCGTCAACGCGCTGTCCTACCTCGCACCCATCAGCGCACTCCTTCTGATCCGCCCCGCCGACCTACGCGGATTGAGCACGGTGGGCACGTCCGACCGTCGGCTGCGCGAAGGAATGCGTTACCTGTCTGGGAATCGCGACATGTTGTGGCCGATCCTGCTGGTGGGAACGTTCGGGCTGTTCACCACGAACCTCCCCGTGACGCTCGCCGCGTACGCGAAGTCTGTCATCCACGCCGGTGCCGACGGATACGGCCTGCTCAGTGCCATCACCGCCGCCGGAGCCCTCATCGGCGCATTGCTCTCCGCCCAGTGGTCGCGAACCACGCACCGCACCCTGTTCGCGATCGGCGGGATTCTCGCCGGACTCTACGTGCTGACATCCTTCGCCACGAACCCATGGATTCTGGCTGCCTTCCTGCTACCCATCGGCGCCACGACAACGCTGCTCAATACCTCGGCCAATGCCACCGTTCAGCTCGCCGCCGCTGACACGTTCCGCGGCCGGGTCATGGGCGTGTACATCCTCGTCTTCGTCGGCAGCGGTGCACTCGGCGGCCCGCTGCTCGGAACCATAATCCAGACCCTCGGCGCACACGTCGGGCTGCAGGCGGCAGGGATCGTACCCGCGCTGGCAGGCACACTCCTCTGGTTCACTCGCCCTGCACGGCAACGGAAATCCCGCCAAACCCGAATCACATCGGTACTGGTAGCTCATCCGCACGACGAACCGAGAACACGCCCGAAGGACAACGCATTGCGGCCTGTCGGTCAGCGCCGTAGCAGTCCGGCGGCAGCTGCCCCATCCGGGCAACGACGTAACCGTCGTAGCCGTCCTGATCGAACACCTCCGGCGCGCTCAGAGCGCACATCTCCACGCTGACCACATCCTTCGTCCTCCGCGCAGCACCGCTTCGGAGTGCACTACCTGCATCCGCACTCCTTGCGTTCAGGACACATGAGATCACCTCGTTGAAGCTCTCAGCTTGTCGAGTGACGCAGGCGGGAGGGAATAGCTACGGGTTCGATGACGCCAGCCGCGTACGAACGAGCGCCGCCAGCATCGTGCTGCCCGCCACCACTGCTGCCAGGTGCAGGACTGCCGCGAGTGCGAGGTTTTCCGGCAAGGCTGCATCGGGCGGTTGCGCGACTGCCAGGTACAGGGTGAACGGAAGCTTCCAGCCGCTCCAGGCGAACAGTGAGCCCGAGCCGAGCCAGCCGAGCACCATCAGGCCCCATCGAGGGACTCCTGCGGGCCGCCCTCGGACCGCGGCCCAGGTGGCGGCGGAAGCCGCGATGGCCCAGAGCCCGAAGACGCCGGACAGCACATGCCAGTTGAGGTCCCGCTCGCCGCGGTGGGCGACACCTGCGGTGCCGCCCGCCGCCCAGTAAAGCCAGATGAGACCGACTGCGGCCCCGACCACGACCATCCATGGCGGCACCTTTGGCGAGCCCCCTCCACCGTCCCCGAGCCGACCCGCGAACACGTCCGGCCAGCGCCGCCGCAAGTACGTGGGCAGCGCGACGGCCAGACCCAGCCCCATGCCCACAAACCCGATCTGAACCAGTGCGGCCTCCCAGATCGGCATCGACGGGCCCGCGTCGCTCCCGCTATCCGGATTGCCATCCGCCGAGTCCAGCAGCGAACTGAGAACGGCGTATGGCAGCACCGGGACGAGGAACCCCGTCCCAACCCAGGCGCAGAAAGCCAACGGCACTCCCGGTATGCGCATCCCCCACGGCCGCACCAGCGCGAGCGCCACCGCGATCCCGATCCCTGCCATGGCGATCGTTGCGCTATTGAGCACCACCCACTCCACCTCGCCGAAGCCGGTCCCGACCGGCAGCAGCCCCAATAGTGAACCGACCACCCACGACACCTTGATCAGCAAGTACGGCGTCAGCGCCAGCGCTGCCCCATATGCCGCGATCCCTCCGGCCCGATCCCAGCGATCCATTCGACCTCCCAATCAGAGCAACGGAGTTCATGTCTCGTCCACCACCGCCCCGGCGGGCGCAAACCGCCGGGTGCATCCCTGTCATCACCCAGCAGGAGTGCGTAGCCGACTGGAGCACGGGCGGCCCCACAGCCGACGTACGTAGGCGGCATCTCCAGCGCGAGACCTGGTGCGGTCGCGACGAATCCGAAGTAGACGACCGCGAACACCCGACCGCGCGGCCCAGCACCCAGGCGGCTTTCAGCCCGCGGTAGACGCTGGCACCAAGGCTGACGATCGCTGCACCGACGCGTTGGACGAGGCCGGGACACACGTCCGGCTCAGAGCTTCCGATGACGTCTGAGCCATAGCTGCTAACCACCATGACCGCATCGTGACCCTGCCGCGCCGGCCGGTGCATCGTTCCGGAGAGGGACAGCTGTCGCTCTCGCGAGGGACTCGCAAGCCGTCTCACCGCAGCTACGTTCGCCGCGTCCAGCGACGCCACACCGCGCTCGCAGGTCGGTCGGATAGTCGCAATAGGAGGGTCGTCGATGACAGAGCACGCGATCGGGGCGAGGGTTCGGCCCCCCGTCAGCATCAGGATCTGCGCCTACGCCATACCGTTGTGCATCCTGCCGTCGGCGCTGTGGCGACTGTTCAGTGCCGCCCGCACGCTGGTCACGAATGTGAACCCGTGCTCAAGCCACAACGTCCTCGAAGCGATCTACGTGCCGAGCCTGTCGTTCGGCTCCATGGCTCTGGGGTTGCTGGCGATCGGTCTGGTACGTCCGTGGGGTGAGGTGTTGCCGCAGTGGTTACCCGTTGTCGGAGGACGGGCGGTAAACGCGCGTGCCGTCACGGGCACCGCGTACGCCCTGGCGGCGCTGCTCGCGACTGTCATCGCGATGTGGCTGCTGGGTGGCGGTCCGCACCAGGCTCCGCTGCGAGCTCTGCCGCCCGGGTGCCACCAGCCGGGCTGGGATGTCCTGCGGTGGTACGTGCCCCTGCTGTTGTGGGCGCCCCTGCTGGCCATCGTGACGCGCAACTACCAGCTTCGGCACCGCGGCTCGGTCAGTCCACGGGGACGAATCCGCTCTCGTAAGCGCGGATGACGGCCTGCACGCGATCGCGCACACCGAGCTTGGCGAGGATCCGCGCGACGTAGGTCTTCACCGTCTCGACCGTCAGGTGGAGCCGTTGTGCGATCTCGGCGTTCGACAGCCCGGAGGCTATCAATCGGAGCACCTCGCCCTCGCGTTCGCTCAGCATCGGCAGGCCGGGGCGGCCAGCTGCGGCGTCCACGTGGCGGGAGACGAGCCTGCGGAGGGCATCCGGGAACAGCAAGGAGTCGCCGTGGTGAACGGTGCGGATGGCGTGGCGGACCGACTCCGGAGCCGACCTCTTGAGCAGGAACCCCTGTGCTCCGGTCTGCAGCGCCTCCTGGACATATTCATCGTTCTCGAACGTCGTCAGCATCAGCACCTTGGTGTCGGAATGCCGCTCGCGCAAGATCCGGGTCGCCTGGATCCCGTCCACCCGCGGCATCCGGATGTCCATGCACACCACATCCGGCCGCAGAGATGCTGTGGCGGACACCGCCTCGGCACCGTCGCGCGCCTCGCCGACGACGCAGAGGTCTTCGCCCTCGATCAGGGCGCGCAGCCCCGCGCGCACAAGGTCTTCGTCGTCTGCGAGCAGGACCCTGATCTGGTTGGCGGCGTTCACGGTTCCTCCTGTTCCGGGACCGGCAAGGTCACGTCCAGATGCCAAGTGCCGTCGCGTTGGCCGGACCGCATCCTCCCGCCGAGGAGATGGACCCGCTCGCGGACTCCGGCCAGCCCTCGTCCACCCCCACGACCGCCACCAGCCGTCGGCCCAGCACCGGCCACCGGGTTGGTCACCTGGATGCGGAGGCGCTCGTAGCGTCGCCCCAGGCTGATCCGGACCGGTTGGCCGGGTGCGTGCCGCAGGGCGTTCGTGACACCTTCCTGCACGATCCGGTATGCCTCGCGGGAGACGGCCGGGGGCAGCGTCGCGAGGTCCTCGACCTCCGATGAGACGACGATTCGCTGACCACCTTCGCGTGACGCGCGCACGAGACCGTCAAGACTGCTGAGATCGTGAACGGGCTGGCGCTGCGCGGCCTCCCGGTCCTCCCGCAGCAAGCCGAGGATGGCATCCAAATCCTCCAGCGCGCGCCGGGCCGCGGTTTCGACGGTCTCCAGCGACCCCGCTAGCGCCTCGCTTTCCGGTGGTACGCGGCGTCGCGCGACCGCCGTCTCCAAGACGACGACCGTGAGCGCATGGCCGACGCTGTCGTGCAGTTCCCGGGCGAGTCGGGTGCGCTCGACGAGATGCGTCGTCCGCGCCTCGAGTTCGGCTAGGAGTTCTGCGACGGACGGACCGAGCAACGCCGGTGCGAGCCGCGCCAGCGACACGCCGCAGGCCGACAGCGCGAGAAAGACTGACACGACGACGAGGAGCAACACGACCGACACCGGGACGGTGCCGCCCCAAACACCGGTCAAACCCCACAACGACAGCCCGGTCAGGTGGGCCTCGTGCGGCGCGACCGCACGGACCAGGTAGACCACCGCAAGGATGCCGCCAATGATGGCGGCCCCGGCGAGACCACCGGCGAGGAGATGCGCCCAGAACCACGTGACGGTCCGCCACCGCTGGTCCCAAGTCCTCGGGGGCCCAGGTGGATGCCCTCGAAAGTCCACTCCCAGCAGGGAAGTCGCCGCTGCCCCCTCCAGATGTCGCAGCTGCGGAAGAAATCCCAGCAGAGTCGGCGGGACAACCACCACAGCGGCAACGAGAAGTCTGTTGAACGCGACCGGCGCCCGGTCCCACAACGCGTCCGCAACCACCAGATCGATGGACCCGAACGACAGCGCGAGCGCGGAGCCGGTAAGCAGATAAACGAGCCGTAAGGCATACCTAGAGCCGCGCAGCCAACGAACCCGGCGCCACGTCGAGGAATCCGCTCCGTGCATCACAACGTCATCTTCGCAGGGCTCCAGCGCCGGAAGACAGCATTCTGCAGGACATGGCGCCGACCGCCGACTCGACCGCTTCTGGGCGCACCTAGTCCGGAGGCGGGGTGGGTGGCGCCTCATCCTGCGGCGTTCGTTGTGGACGGTGTGCGGGATCGGGGTCGTGGTTCAGGCGGCTTCGGCTTCGATGACCGACATCCAGCCGTCGGTCGGGAGGATGCGGGTCAGGCGCAGGCCAGCGTTGGTGAACAGGCGGTGGAAGTCGGCTTCCGTGCGTTCCCGGCCTGGCACGACCACCATGATCGCGATGTCGGTCAGTTTGCCGAGATGGGGCTCGTTGCCAGCGGGCAATGCCGCGTCGATGGCGACGACTGGCCGGGGCGGCGCCGGTGCTCTCGGCCAGTTCGGCCGGGGTGCGGGGACCGGCGACGAGGTGGTCGGCGATGTCCAGGAGCGCGGCGGCACGCAGCGCGCTGGCGTAGAGAAACGCCATGGATTCCTGGAGCAGGAACCGGGGCGGATCGGGCGTGGGGACGTGCTCGTCGGTAGCCATGCGTCCTTGATGCCGGAGGAAGAGCCGACGCAGGACCCATGTCGCGCGATTTCACCTGAATTGCGCAGGTGTCTGCTGACCCGGCAGGCAGGTTCAACGAACGGGCGGTGCTCAACCTCCAACCGAGCCGGTCGAGGTCCCGGAAGCGGTGGCGGCAACCGGAGCTCGACGCCACAGAACACCGCATACCTCGCCGACCACCATATTCACGACGAGACCGACAATCCGGCATGGCGATTGCAGCGGATACCCTCGCCGAGGACCACTACGACCCGCGGAGTTGAACCTTCCCCGATGGCGAAATCCAAGCGCAGGCGCGATCCGGCTGAGCAACCGCGCCCCCAGGTGAAGCCGGTCGTCTGGGTCGCGGGCGTGCTGGGCGTTCTCGCGCTGTCGCTGGCGGCCGTGGCGATCCCGCTCAACGCCGCGGTATTCGGGATGTCGCTGGCTTTGGCGTTCCCGCTCGGCATCGCCCACGCCGGATCAATCGGCATCGCGCTTTTCTTCCCGCGGTCTGCAACCGCCATCTCCTGTTCAGCCGTGTTCCTGCTCGCGATGGCGGCCCGCAGCGACGATCCCACGGCTATCTGGCCGGTCTCGGTGACGACACTGATCGGCCAGGGGCTGTTGATCAGTGTGCTCGGCGCGCACCAAGCATGGCCGACCGGCCTGTGGTGCTGGCTCGGTGGTGTCGCGGCGGCTGCCGGAGGCGTCGTGCTCGCACCGCGCAACGTGCCGACGGATGCCGTGGCGGGAAACCTCGTTCTGTTCGGCGCGGTCACCGGTGGTGCGCTCGGCGGCGCGCTGGTGGTGCGGCAGTGGCGGCAGATCTCCTCGCAGCTCGTGCAGGAACGCAGGCTCAGCGCCGACGAACACGCCAAGCGGGTGGTGGCCGAGGAGAAGACCCGGATCGCCCGCGAGCTGCACGATGTGATCGCGCACAGCATGTCGCTCATCAACGTGCAGGCGACCACCGCGCAGTACCGGCACCCATGCCTCGATCCACGGCTCGCCGCGGAGTTCGACGAAATGGCAGCGGCGTCACGGCGTGCGTTGCGCGAGATGCGTGGCGTGCTGGGGGTGTTGCGGGACGGCCAGACCGGCGGCGAGCTGGTTCCGCAGCCCAGCCTGGCCCGCATTCCAGAGCTGATCGACAGCGCCAGCCGCGCAGGCGTGGACGTTTCCGCGCATGGCACGGAGTTGCTGGAAGACCGAACGGACAGCGAAATCGCTGGCATCGCGGCGTTTCGCATCGTGCAGGAAGCGTTGAGCAACGTCACCAGGCACGCCCCTGGCACGCGGACCGAGGTGCGTTTCGGTCGATCTAGCGGTGAGCTGACGATCACCGTGCGCAACACCGCCCCGGACCGGGTGGTGAATCCGGTGCCCAGCGGTGGGCACGGTCTCGTCGGCATGCAGGAGCGGGTCGCGATCGTCAACGGATCTGTCCACTTCGGACATACTGGCGACGGTGGCTACGAAGTGTGCGCGGTTCTTCCGCTGAACCACACGGACAACGATTCGCAGGAGCGGGAGATCCAGTGACCATCATCAAGGTGCTCGTCGTCGACGACCAGGCAATGGTGCGGGCCGGATTCGCCGCCCTGCTCGACGCCCAGCCCGACATGGAGGTGATCGGGGAGGCGGACAACGGCGCCCGCGCGATCGAAATCGCCCACGCCCGCCACCCGGACGTCGTCGTGATGGATGTGCGGATGCCGGTGCTCAACGGCATCGACACAACGCGGCACCTGATGAACCAGCCCGCACCCGTGCCCCGCGTGCTGATGCTGACGACCTTCGACATCGACGACTACGTGTACGCGGCGATCCGGGCGGGGGCCAGCGGCTTCCTGCTCAAGGATGCGCTGCCTGCCGATCTGGTTTCGGCAGTGCGCGTGGTCGCCGATGGCGAGGCACTGCTGGCGCCGACGGTGACGCGTCGGCTGATCGAGCACTTCGCCCGGTCGGCCCCACCGCGCCAGGCCACCGCACCGCAGCTCGCGGCGCTCACCCAGCGGGAGCGCGAGGTACTGGTCCACGTGGCGCAAGGACTTTCGAACAACGAGATCGCCGACGCGTTGTTCATCTCCGAGCAAACCGTGAAAAGCCACGTCAGTCGCATCATCGGCAAGCTGGGAATCCGCGACCGGGTGCAGGCTGTCATCGCAGCCTACGAAAGCGGGTTGGTCGCCCCCGGCGCATGATGCGCGAAGGTGCCTAGTACCGGGGATGGAGAGTTCGCCTGACCCCCTACCCCAGTAGGGGTCTGCAATGCGCTCCCAGGACGGACGCGATCACAGCCGCTGAATACATACGCTTTTCCAACCGGGAATTCGTCCGGATTTTTTCACGGGAGAAGCGATAGTGGCCGTTCTGCGCACGCATATTGCACCGACACCGGAGCCGACTGCCGGACCAGGTCCGGCCCGCGACCGGGTTCTCGACTTAGTCCGATCCGCTTGCCTGGTGGTCGTTGTCGTCCTGCACGCCATGATGGCGGGCATCGAGGTCAACACCTCGGGCATTCAGATCACGAATGCCCTGGAAAACCAGAAATGGTTTGTCCCGGTCTCCTGGATCATCCAGGTAATGCCCCTGTTCTTCGCTGTCGGCGGATTCGCCGGAATTACGCAGTGGCGCCGAATGCGCGCCGCCGGTGCGACGCCAGCCGATTTCGTCCGGACCCGCCTAACTCGGCTCGCCCGGCCCGCACTTGTTGCCTTCGCGGCGATCGCAGGCGCGCTGGCGGTGGCGAACGCGGCCGGGGTCTCGCCGGACCTACTCGCGCAAGTCGGGTTCCGGATGAGCCAACCGATGTGGTTCATCGGCGTCTACTTGGGGACTTCCGCGCTGGTCCCGCTGCTGTGCCGACAGCACGAGCGAGCGCCGCGAGCAACGCTGGCGCTGCTCGTCGCGCTCGCGCTCGGCGTCGATCTGCTGTCGATCGCCACCAATTCGCCGGAGATCGGGTTCTGCAACCTCGCGTTCGTCTGGCTGGCCATCCAGCAGATCGGTTTCTGGTACGCCGACGGCTGGTTCCGGTTCCGGTCGAACGGTCAGCTGCTGGCCGTGGCGCTCGGCGCGTTCGCGTTGCTGGTGACGAGCACGGCCGCCGGGCCCTACCCCGCCGACATGCTGGCCAACCTCAACCCGCCGACCAGCAACCTGATTCTGCTCGGCGTCGTCCAGGTATGCCTGCTGTCACTCGTCGCCGCACGCCTCGCGGTCCGCATGAGTCGACCGGGCCTGCGCACGTACGTCGACGCGATCTGCAAGCACTCGCTGACCATCTACCTCTGGCACATGCCCGCCCTGGTGCTGCTCGCCGCCACGCTCCTGGTACTGGGATTGCCGTGGCCGGAGCCGCTCGGCTCCACATGGTGGCTGACCCGTGGCATGTGGTTGGCCGGGATCTCACTGGTCCTCATCCCGCTCGCCGCCTGGCTGGGCCGGTTCGAGCGCGGGACCACCGAATCTCCTCGCCGCACGCCCGGATTCGCCGCGGCCGGTGTGGTCATCGCCATTGGGGGCATCATCGCGGTGCTGGTCGCAGGATTCACAATCGGCTCAGCAACAAGCGCTGCGCTCCTGCTCCTGGTAGCGCTACGCCTGCAAAAATCCCCAAGACCGATGCTGCGGGTCCGCAGCAACTCGGAGCTGAGCGCGCGGAGATCGTTTTCGCCGTAGACGTACTGATTGAGGACGTTGATCGAAGGCGACGGATGGCTCTTAGTGGTGCCGCTGGGGTGCACCCAACGCGACAGATGTGTCGCAGGCGTGGGGCCCACTTGGATGTACCGAGGTAACGATCACTCCGCTGATCTGGGGTTTTTGCGCTGGTTGGCATTGAAGCGCGCTTTCTTCTGACGATTCCCGCACGTGTTCATGTCACACCATTTGCGGGTGCGACTTTGGCTGGTGTCGAAGAAGGCGGCTTGGCAGGTTGGTGATGCGCACAAGGCCAATTTTCCGTCTCGTTCGCCTGCGATGATGCTGATCGCATCGGCGGCGATCACGCTGAGGGCATCTTCCACGCAGGAAGCCGAGCTGAGCCGCCATTGCCGCTTACCCTCGGGCGTCAGGATCGCAGCGGCCCGACCCTCAGCGCTGCAGTCATTGATGACTTGGACAGCAGACGCAGGGAGAGCGTCCTGGATCGCGGCCGCTGTCGCGGCGGCGTGAATCGACTCCCTCAGTTCCCGAGCGAGGTCGAGCTGGGCAGTGGTGCAGGAGTCCACGGCGAGACCGTTCACCGCCAGCCAGTCGACGAGTCGGTGCGGCGTGGGAATGCGCTCCACGGCGTTGCCATGACGCTCCGTCAGAGTCGCCGTGAAGCTGGTCGCTAGCACGTTACCGAGGCGAAAGTCAGGGAACCCAGCACGCATGGAACCACCTTAGCTGGTTGCACGCTGACATGAAGACATGCTAGAACCGTCTTAGCCGGTTCGCGATAGTTCGTAGCCGGTTCCGCGATGGCCAGGAGGTCTCATGCCCCGCCCAACCAGCGACGTGCAAGCATTTGAAGCCCACGCAACTGACGCTGACCTCGACGATCTGCGCGCGCGACTAGCCGCGGCGCGGCTACCGGAGGCCGAGACGGTCTATCGCGCCGCGCCCGACCCTCGCCGATGGGAACAGGGCGTTCCTCTCGCCGACCTCGTCGATGTCGTGAACTACTGGCGCACCGGGTACAAGTGGCGGTCGTTCGAAGAGCGCCTTAACCGCATCGGCCAGTTCCGCACGACCATTGATGATCTGGGAATCCACTTCCTGCACCGCCGATCCGCGCGCGCAGATGCCACTCCTCTGATCTTGACGCACGGCTGGCCAGGCAGCATTGCTGAGTTCATCGATGTAGTAGACGAGCTGGCAGATCCGAAAGATGCAGACGCGCCAGCGTTCCACGTCGTGGTCCCGTCGTTGCCAGGCTTTGGTTACAGCGACAAGCCGACCACCACCGGGTGGGGAATCGGAAAGATCGCGGCCGCATGGGTGGAACTGATGGAAAGGCTCGGCTACAGCAAGTTCGCAGCCCACGGCGGCGACTGGGGAGGTGTGATCACCACGGTCCTCGGCGGCAGGTTCCCGGCGCACGTTCTCGGCATCCACACGCTGACCCCACAGGCACCGCCCGGGTTGACAACGCACGGGCTGACGGCGTCCGAGCGCAAATGGACCGAGGAAACCCGCGATTTCTGGGGCGGCCCCCGCGCGGCGTACGCGAAGCAGCAGGCCTCCCGACCGCAGACCATCGGCTACTCGCTCGCCGACTCACCAGTCGGGCTTCTCGCCTGGATCCTTGACAAGTTCGCCGAGTGGACAGACACCGAAGACAGCCCGTTCGAGACGATTTCCAGAGACAGCATTCTCGACGACGTCACCCTGTATTGGCTGACGCGGACCGGCGCATCGGCAGCCCGCATCTACTACGAAAGCCATGGCGGTGTCAACTCGCTCGACCCCGAACTTCGGGTCGACGTCCCCTCAGCAATCAGTATGTATCCCCGCGACATCGAGAAGTGTCCGCGCCCCTGGGCACAGGAGCGGTACCGACAGATCGTCCGATGGAGGTCGCCCGAAATCGGGGGACATTTCCCGTCGCTGGAGGTTCCCGAGTATTTCGTCAAAGATCTACAAGAGGGCCTCGCGGCAGTGCTGGCCGCTAATCGGTGAACGCGGCTGGGTGCCGGGCACTCGATCACCGGTCAGGCGGAGGCGGCCAGCCAGGCCGAGCGGCCCGCGTGGGTCGGCAGCCAGCAGCCCTTGGCCTCGGCACCGAC
>NZ_JALBWV010000022.1 GCF_022678645.1 Saccharopolyspora soli
GTCGGTGCCGAGGCCAAGGGCTGCTGGCTGCCGACCCACGCGGGCCGCTCGGCCTGGCTGGCCGCCTCCGCCTGACCCCCCGGCGGACCCTCGTGGCCGCTGCCCGAGGCCCCCGCCCCGACCCCGGCGCCGGACCGCGCCCCGGCACCGGGCATCCCCCGAGAAGATCGAGTTCCCGCGCATCTGGCGCCCCAGCGCGGGAACTCGATCGGGGCTGCCGCCCAGCGCGTCACGATTCCCAGCGCGGCAGTTCGATCCCGTGCAGGTTCCGGTACGCCGCGGTCGGCGGCGATGACCAGCCGCTGAGCAGATCCGGGTCCACTCGGTAGACCTCGATGCCGAGCGGGCGGCACACATCGATGGGATCACGCGCATCCGGTCCCCACAGCGGGACCGACAGATCACCGCCCGGACAGGTCGACAACGCGCACAGCAGGTCGATTTCGGCGAAGAACTCGAAGAAGTCGCCGCGTTTCGCGGGACATGCCTTCATGAAGTACCGGTCCTCGTCGTTCAGCCCGGTGCACTGGAACACGTTGAGCACGTCGTGCACGTCGAACTCGGTCAGCCCGTGCGGCAGCACTGCGCGGGTGAGGTTCGAGTGGCAGTGGAAGTCGAAGTCCTCGCCGGTGAGCATCCGGTTGACGTATGGATCGCAGCGGGTGCCGAGCAGATCGTGCACCCGACCGCCTTCGCCGTCGATCCCGTAATCGGCCAAGCTGTCGCCGGTGATGGTGGCCAGCGGCCGCAGGAACGGCAGCGTCGACCACAACCGGTCGAAGATCGACACGTGCGCGGCTTGCAACTGCCGAGTGCGCGCGGCCCACATCCGTTCCCGCGGATCGTGCCGGTTCCAGATGTTGAGGTCGCCGACCTGCGGCCCGTCGATCGCCACGATCCGGCACAGATGCCCGGCCGGGACCTGCCACGCGATCCCGGACCGGATCGGCAGCACGAACGACTCGACCAACTCGCGCCGCTGCGTCGCGCCGAGCGTCCGGTAGAACTCCCTGTCCACGTCCAACGCCCCAGAACCGCTCTGGTACGCCGCCGCTGGTGATCCCATGTCCGTGTTCTCCTGTCGGCTTGAGCAGATCCTCCGGCGCCAACCTCTCACGGGATTGAACGGTCGTGCGCCGGTCAGGCGACTTCGTACATCGGGTTCGGGATCTTCACGGCACGTTCGGCGTGCCCGCCGGTCAGGTCGGAGTCCTGGTCACCGACGTTCAGGATGATCTGGTAGCCCTGCTGCTCGATGTTCGCGCGGGCCCCGCTCTTGTACGGCACCACTGACGGGTCGTGGTCGTCGGCCGGTCGCAGGTACAGGCCGTCGGGCTCGGGGTAGCCCTCCTCGCGGAGGTCCTGCGCGCTGGCAGCGCGCATTTCCGGGCCCTCCCGGCGGCCGGTGATGAAGAAGACCGCGACGCCGTGCGAGTCGGCGAAGCGCACCAGATCCACCGTCGGGGCGATCCCGGTGGCTTCGCGGGCCAGCACGTACCCGTCGAAAGCCGCCGCGTCGTAACCGAAATCGTGCTCGACCTCGTAGCCGTAGGTGGACAGGCCGGTCTCGTCGATGTCGAGCACGATGGCCGGTTTCGGCACCCCCTGCGCGAGGCGGCGGGCCAGGTAGTCCTGGCCCCGCTGGTCGGCGCGGGCGATGTCGGCGTCCCACCGGCCCGAGTCGTGGTACGCCACGATGGACTGCTTCAGGTCGGACAGGTTCGGGGCCGGTTCGGCAGATTTCGTCCCTTCGGCTCCCTGCGCCGTGGCGCAGCCGGTTGCGAGCAATCCGACCAGGGCGAGTGACGAGGCGATTCGGGGTGCGGCGGCGGACTTCCTACCGGTCACGATGCGAAACCTCCTGGTACGCCGACTACGTGGGCCGTCCGGGATCCGCTGCGAACGCGGTCGAGGCGGAAGGGGCGGTTGTCGATTGGAGTGTTGCACGGGGTAGGCGGGTCGGTCACCGGCGCTACCGTCGTGGCCAGCCACCGACTGGGGCCGTGACCTGGGTCCGTTTGGAGGGTGCGGGCATGCCGGATGTCGTAACCGAGGCCGCGCGCTTCATCGCGGCCCGCGCCGAAGAGCGGATCAAGCTGGCCGACGTCGCCGACCACGTCGGCTACAGCCCCTTCCACCTGGCCAGATCGTTCGAACGGCAGCTCGGCGTGCCACCGGGGCAGTTCCTCGCCGCGCACCGCTTCCAACGCGCCAAGCGACTGCTGCTCGCCGATGACGACCGGATCATCGACATCTGCTTCGCGGTCGGCTTCACCTCGGTCGGCACGTTCACCAGGCGGTTCACCGCCGACGTCGGCGTCTGCCCGACCGATTTCCGCCGACTCCCCCACTCGCTCGCGGACGCACCGCCGAAACCCGTTCACATCCCGGGTTCGGTGCCGCGCGGCGGCGTAGTCACCGGGAAAGTCCACCTCAGCACGGCCGCGCTGGCGGCGCTGCGGGACACCGCCTCGGTCTACGTCGGTCTGTTCCCGCGCCGGTCCCCGCGCGGAATCCCGATCAGCGGTTCTTTGCTGGACGAAACCGGCGACTTCACGCTTACCGGCGTCCCGCCGGGCAACTATTGGCTGCTATCCACGGCGTTCGCGTCGCGCGCGGAGGCTCCAGCCCAGCTGGTGCCAGCCTGGAACGTGGTCGGCGGTTCGCCGTGGCCGGTGCGGGTGTCCGCGCGACAGCCCTGCCACCACCGCGAGGTGCACCTCGACGTGGCCGCCGAGTGGTCGACACCGGTGCTGGTCGCGCTCCCGCCGCTGGCGTCACCGATTGCGCAAGATCGGAGAAGACAGTCCCCGCTGCTCGCCCTACATTGACCCCCAGCAGGCAAAACATTTCCGCGGCGGACGTCCCAGGGAGTAGTCATGAGCCGTGTCCGAGTCCTCGTCGGCACCCGCAAGGGGGCGTTCGTCCTGACTGCGGACGGCAAGCGCGAGCAGTGGGAGGTCAGCGGCCCGCACTTCGGCGGCTGGCAGCTCTACCACCTCAAGGCATCGCCCGTCGACCCGAACCGGCTGTACGCCTCGCAGTCGCTCGGCTGGTTCGGGCAGCTGATCCAGCGCTCCGACGACGGCGGCCAGACCTGGGAACCGGTGGGCAACAAGTTCAGCTACGAAGGCACGCCCGGCACGCACCAGTGGTACGACGGCACGCCGCATCCCTGGGAATTCGAGCGGGTCTGGCACCTCGAACCGTCCCTGACCGATCCGGACACGGTGTACGCCGGGGTCGAGGACGCCGCGCTGTTCCGCACCACCGACGGCGGTCAGACCTGGCACGAACTGCCCGCGCTGCGCGAACACGGCACGGCCGCTGGCTGGCAGCCCGGCGCTGGCGGGATGTGCCTGCACACGATCATCCAGGCGCCGAACGATCCGAACCGGATCTACGTCGCGATCTCGGCAGCGGGCGCCTTCCGCACCGACGACGGCGGCAAGTCCTGGCAGCCGATCAACCGCGGGCTGCGCTCGGTGGGCCTGCCCGATGAGGACGCCGAGGTCGGCCACTGCGTGCACCGCATCGCCCTGCACCCGCAGCGCCCGGACGTGCTGTTCATGCAGAAGCACTGGGACGTAATGCGCAGCGATGACGCGGGCGATTCCTGGTACGAGATCAGCGGCGACCTGCCGACCGACTTCGGCTTCCCGATCGACGTGCACGCCCACGAGCCGAACACGGTCTACGTCGTGCCGATCAAGAGCGACGAGCAGCACTACCCGCTGGACGGCAAGCTTCGCGTGTACCGCAGCCGGTCCGGCGGCTACGAGTGGGAGCCGCTGACCAACGGCCTGCCGCAGAGCAACTGCTACGTCGATGTGCTGCGGGATGCGATGGCGGTGGATTCGCTGGACGACTGCGGCATCTACTTCGGCACCACCGGCGGCCAGGTGTACGTCTCGCCGGATGCCGGGGACAACTGGCGACCGATCGTCCGAGACCTGCCAGCGGTGTTGTCCGTCGAGGTGCAGACGCTGCCATGATCCGCGTCGCGCTGCCCAACCACCTGCGGACGCTGGCCAAGATCGCGGACCGCGAGGTCACCCTGGACGTCGAAGGTCCGCCCACCCAACGGAAGGTGCTCGACGCGCTGGAAGCCCGGTTCCCGATGTTGCGCGGCACGGTCCGCGACCAGGACACCAAACGCCGCCGGGCGTTCATCCGGTTCTTCGCCTGCGAACAGGACCTCTCCCACGAGTCCCCGGACACCCCGCTGCCGGACGAAGTGGCAACCGGCAAGGAGCCGTACCTGATCGTCGGAGCGATGGCTGGCGGCTGACGTTCCGCACGATGCGTCGGGGAGCAGGCGATGTCCGCCCCCGACGCATTCGCGGCCGGGACCGAATTCTTCGAATCCGTACGCACAAATCGCGCGGAAATGTGGGCCCGTTCGAATGCTCAGCGCCTGTCTTCGATCTTGTTTTTGAAGCGGCGAGGCCGCTTAGCCCACCTACGCAACTCGCACCGCTGCGGGTTCTCAGACGTCGTCTCGCGAGGACAGCCACGACGCTGTGTATCAGGACATACATGAGTCGGGGATCCCGGAGTCGAGACGGCGTCTGAGGTTCCGCCACTGGCACCGCAAAGCAAAACGAGTTCAGATCCAGGTGTTCAGAAGTCGAACACGGCGCCGGTCCGGGCCTTGAGCTCGCAGGGATTGGCCGCCTTCACGTCGAAGTCCACCTGCTGACCGCGCCACGCACCCGCGCCAGTCGCCCGCACCTGGCGGCTCTCCTTGGTGCAGATCATGGACTTGCCCAGGTCCATCCGCGCCGGGTTCCCATCGACTCGGCGCAATTCGTCGCACGCGGTGGTCGCCCGCGGATGGTTCCCACCCGCGGGGTCGCAGTTCAGGGTCACGGTCCTTGAACCGCGGAGTTCCGTCACCGTCAGCGTGATCGTGCTCTGCGCCGCGTTGTCGGATGCGGCCGAAGCGCCCCCTGGAACCAGCACCGCCGCAGCGAATGCGATCCCCACCACGGCACGGCCGAGCAACCGAATACCGGTCATTTCGCGTCATCCTCCGTCCTGGCCGAAAGAATAGGAACGGTGTTCTCCTTACCGCACCTAGAACGATCTCTCCGAACGAGCAGAAAAGGATCACTGATCGGATTCCCCCGAAGCGGTAATCGCTACCGCCCGCCACCTCGCGGCGCGGCGCGTGACCCCGGAGCACTACCACGATCGTTCAGCGGGGATTCGAACCGGCGACAGGACCGGGCAGCATGACAACTCCGGGTAGCCCCAATCGCCCCAGGAGTGTGTCGCACCCGAAGAAAGCCGCCGAAATTTCACATCGATTTGTCTATTAATCGAGCGCCCGCGGAAAAGCCCGCTGATCCGGCGCGAGGGCACCAGATCAGCGGGCCGGTACCAATTCAGGCTACGCCCGGTTCAGCTCCTAGGCGCTGAGCCGGAAAACGCTCGCCAGGTCGTCCTGCGCCGAACCGGACGGCGTCGAGGAACGCGGCTTGAGCGTCAGCCAACTGTCGGAAGCACCCAGTTCCTGGACGGAAACCGCGAGGTCGGGGGCGTTCTTCGGGGTGATGACGTAGCCGTCCTCGCTCCAGTTGAGGATCCACTTCTGACGGTCGCTGCGCTGCTCGCACCGCGCGGAGTAGACCGCCCCGTCGAACCACGGCTGGGACTCCACGCACTCGCGCGTCGCCTGGTTCCGGATGGTCACCGAACCATCGGACTGCTCGGAGACGACCCACTTGTCGCTGTTGGTCGGTGAACTGGCCGGTCCGCTGATCGTCTTGATCACCTGGTCGCCGTGCACAGCCCACCGGGATCCGTCAGCCGAGTTGGTGATCTCCGTGAAAAGCGCCGGATCGGATTGCGCCGACGCGGGTAGAGCCGGGACTAGGGCGATCGTCGCCAAGGCGCCGAGGGTGCCCAACATCCAGCGAGCGCGGGTCATGATTTCCCCTCTCTACGAAGAACTTTCCGAAATAGGCGATCAGGTTTCAGATCACCTGAATAAGATCTCTACCAGCATTTCTGAAGAATCTCGCACCGGATCACCACAAAGAGTGGGATGTTACATTCCGAAAAGATCGACTTAAATTGATCAATTCCTCAGTGGACGATACATGAAAGAAAGTGGAAATCATTTCGAAAATCATACCCGGATCGCGAACCGGAGTATCCACAATGGACGTGATATTGATCGGCGCCGCCCAGGAGGACGAGGCGCCGCACACGTCGCACGGCAACAACGATCCCAGCCGACGTAGTGCCGCCGAACTGGCAAAACTGGTGCGCGATACTGGGATTGAACCAGTGACCTCTACCGTGTCAAGGTAGCGCTCTCCCACTGAGCTAATCGCGCTGAGCGGCTCGACCGCGTGCGGGAATCAGCCTAGCCGAGCCCCGCTCGTGGTTGCGCACCCACCCCGGTTTCACACCGGCCGCTCGAAGGTGACCAGCAATCCTTCCACGCCACCCGGCCCGATGCGGCCCTTGACGTCCGCTCCGGTGATCGCCTTCAGCTGCCAGCCCTGGGCGGCGTGGTCGTTGAGCACCCGTTCCAGCTTTTCGCCGGACATCTTGCCGCCGAGCCACTTCTCCCTGAGCTCCACGACCTTGTACTGGTACGGCATCTCGGCCCCCGGTTCTCGTGAACACCTTTCAGGAGTCCAACGATGTTCGCCGGGCGCCAGTTCCGTCAGGGATCGCAGGTGCTGCCCGGCATGGGCGCCAAGAACTCGGCCGCCGCCCAACGAGCGTCGTCGAGCGCGCGGAAGCCGCCGATCACGTTCGGCGTCGCGGCGACCTCCTCGCCCTGCTGCAACGAATCCACCCGGTCCTCACCGGCATTGGGCCCGGAACGGACGTTGAGGACGTCGGCGGTCACGTGGAACGTGCACGGCTTGGGCTCGCCGGAGCTGCTACCGGTCTGGCTGGCGCCGATCAGGTAGATAACTCCGAGCAGGCCAGCACCGGCGAGCAGAACTGTGCGGGGCAGCGGGATCACGGCATACCTCCCGGTCAGGAGCGTCATCCCAGCTATAGCGGGACGCGCGGCGACCGCGAAAGCCCAGGCACCCGACGGCGCGCGCGGTTCAACGCCTCGGGTGTCGCCCGCCCGGCCACCATGTGCGCGCGGTAGCCCGGCCCACCGCTCCCGGCGAAAACGCCGCCCCAGAAACGAAACGCCGCTCCCTCGAAAACGGGAGCGGCGTTCGCGGTTCGCGTCGAAGATCAGCGGTTGGCCATCTTCTTCTGCAAGTTCTCGTCCAGGGTGGCGAGGAATTCCTCGGTGGTCTGAAAGCCCTGGTCGCCACCGACCAGCAGCGCCAGGTCCTTGGTCATCCGCCCGCTCTCGACGGTCTCGATGACGACCTTCTCCAGCGTGCCGGCGAAGCCGACGACATCCGGGGTCGAATCCAGCTTGCCGCGGTGCTGCAGACCGCGGGTCCAAGCGAAGATCGACGCGATCGGGTTGGTCGAGGTGGGCTTGCCCTGCTGGTGCTGGCGGTAGTGCCGGGTGACCGTGCCGTGCGCGGCCTCCGCCTCCACCTTGCCGTCGGCGGTCATCAGCACCGACGTCATCAGGCCCAGCGAGCCGAAGCCCTGCGCCACGGTGTCGGACTGCACGTCACCGTCGTAGTTCTTGCACGCCCAGACGTAGCCGCCCTCCCACTTCAAGGCGCTGGCGACCATGTCGTCGATCAGCCGGTGCTCGTATGTGATGCCCTTGGCGTCGAAGTCGGCCTTGTACTCGGCCTCGAAGATCTCCTGGAACACGTCCTTGAACATGCCGTCGTACGCCTTGAGGATCGTGTTCTTGGTCGACATGTAGACCGGGTAGCCGCGCTCCAGGCCGTAGCGGAAGGAGGCGCGGGCGAATTCCTCGATGGACTTGCGGTAGTTGTACATCGCCATCGAGACGCCGCCGTCCTCGCCGAACTTGGCGACCTCGAACTCGATCGGCTCGCCGCCGTCGTCCGGGGTGTAGGTGATGGTGACGGTGCCCGGCCCGGGGACCTTGAAGTCGGATGCCTTGTACTGGTCGCCGTGCGCGTGACGGCCGATGACGATCGGCTTGGTCCAGGTCGGCACGTAGCGCGGGATGTTCGAGATGACGATCGGCTCGCGGAAGATGACGCCGCCGAGGATGTTGCGGATCGTCCCGTTCGGGCTCCGCCACATCTTCTTCAGGCCGAACTCCTCCACGCGGGCCTCGTCTGGGGTGATGGTGGCGCATTTCACGCCCACCCCGTGCTTGGCGATGGCGTTCGCCGCGTCGACCGTGACCTGGTCGTCCGTGGCGTCCCGGTGCTCGATGCCGAGGTCGTAGTAATCGAGGTTGATGTCCAGATATGGGTGGATCAGCTTGTCCTTGATGAAGGACCAGATGATCCGGGTCATCTCGTCGCCGTCGAGCTCGGCGATGGTGCCCTGGACCTTGATCTTGCTCATGTGGCGGGGTGCTCCTCTCGCGAGAATGCAAGCGGTACAAGCGTACTGCTATCGAACTCGATTGTGCCCTCCACCCTTCTCCTGCCACCACCCTCGCGGGGGCGCGATGCGCCACTTCTGCGGTGGCGACCCGGTGTCGTGATCTTCTTCTACGCTCGACACCCGAACGAGCGATCTTGGAGGGGGGCTCGGTGGCGACTGGACCGACGCACGCGATGAGCGGGTTGGCCGCTTGGGCGGCAGTGACCGCCTTGGCCGACACGCACGCGATAGGGCAATTATCCCCGAAGACCTGGGTGGTCGGGGCCACGTTGTCCGCCGGGGCAGCGCTGTTGCCCGACATAGACCACCCCAAGTCGACGGTGGCCAGCACCTTCGGTGCCATCTCGCGCGGCACATCGGCCGGGATCAGCGGCTTCAGCGGGTTCCTGTACCGGTTGACCCGCACCAAGCGGGACAGCAACCGGGAGGGCACGCACCGCGGCTTCACGCACACCGTCGTGTTCGCGGTGCTGGCCGGGCTGATCACCACAGCCATCGTGCAGACCAGCGAGGGCGCCGCGCTCGGCGTGCTGATGTTCTTCTTCGCCGGCCTCGCGGTTCGCGGGCTCCTGCACACCTGGTCCTCGAACCGGGACGCGCTGCTGATCACCGTGGCTTCGCTGCTGCTCACCCTCGCCTGCTGGGCGTGGGCCGGTGACCAGCCCACCGACGCGGCGGCGTTCGGCCTGGCGGTGATGATCGGTTGCATCGCGCACTTCATCGGCGATGCGATCACCGAGCAGGGCTGCCCGATGCTGTGGCCGGTACCGCTGGGCGGCAAGACCTGGTTCCCGGTGGCCCCGCCGAAGCTGCTGCGGATGAAGACCGGCGGCAAGGTCGAGATGGTGCTGGTCGGCCCCGGCCTGACGATCGCCGCCATGGCGCTGAGCTCGGTGGTCCTCTACCGGATCGGCGCGGCCCCCTGGCTCGCCCAACTCGACCTGCCATCCGAGGTCATGTCCTGGATCGCCCCGTCCTGACGCGATTCCGGCGCAAGCCGCGCACACCGCCACCGGAAGTTCTTAATCGGCCATCTGATGGACAGCGTGCGGTCGGATGAGACATTTCGCCCATCACACGTTCGGGGGTCGATAGGGTACAAGGGCGGCACCACCACGGTGCCGCTCGAAGCCCCGGAGGGAAGATGCGAGCTCGAAAGCGGTTCGTGATGGCGGCGCTGTCCTTGCCGCTGCTGGTCGGCCTCGCCGCGTGCGGTGAGATCCAGGAAGCGCAGCAGGGCCTGCAGGACGCCAACGAGCAGGTCCAGCAGGCCCAGCAGGACCTGGACGCGGCGGGAGCCTGCCTGCAGGCGATCAACGTCGCGAACTTCATGCCCAACTTCGCCGACCCGCAGCAGGCGCAGGCCGACGCGCAGGCGAAGGCCGAGGAACTACGTCAACTGGCCGAGCAAACCGCGGATCAGACCTTGCGGCAGAACCTGCTCGACGTGCAGCAGTCGGTGCAGCAGGTCGCCTCCGGTGAGATCAACCTGGAGTCCAGCGCCGAGTGGACCACCACCCAACTGGAGAAGTACCAGCAGGTAACCACGACCTGCTCCCAGATAGGCAGCTAGAGGGTGCGCGGATTGGTTTGCTTGGCGGTGCGGGTAGCGGAACCTCAACAGTGCTATGCGGGGACACCCCGCACCCCGGGCTATCTCGACTCCGGGATCCCCGACTTCTGCATGTCCGATACGCGGCGTCGGGGCTGTCCTCGCGGGGAGAACCCCAGAGGGGTGGGCACCGCGAACCCGCGGCGGTGCGAGTTGCGAGAGTGACGGAAAGCGGCTGACGCCGCTTGCCTGACGACCACCTGCGGTCACGCCCAACCAGCGCGGGTTCTTCGGCGCGGCACCCGATGCGCGGTGTGGCTCCGGTCACTTAGTCTGGGTTCGCGGAGGTGATGGGTGATGAAAGCAGCCGTGGGCGATCAACTGCACGTGCACAGCAAGCACGTCGACGAAGCCGACCAACTCGCCGAGATCCTGGAAGTTCGCGGTCCGGACGGCGCGCCGCCGTACAAGGTCCGGTACAAGGACGGCCACGAAGGTCTGGTGTTCCCGGGCAGCGATTGCGTGATCGAGACCCCCCGTCCCCGCGAGGGCGACTGACCCGCAACGACACCGGCCGGTCGCCGCGCCCCCCGATCCGATCGGCGGCATGGCGCGCGACCGGCCTTCGTCATCGCCAGGGCTGGTCGATGAGCGACTCCACCTCGGCGCGGAACAGCGGTGCCGGGTCGATGCCCATTCCGACGAACTGCCCTTCGATCTCCAGGCTGACCAGCCCGTGCAGCCGCGTCCACGCCTGCAACCCGCGCTGCAGGACCGCCGGTGGCGACACCGGGCCGCCGCGCAGTTCGCGCCAGGCGGTCAGTTGCCGGTCCAGCGCGGAGCGCTGCGCGGGCAGCCCTTCCGGGGCCAGGTCGGCGAGCACTTCGAGGATCGGCCGGATCGCCCGGTCGGCGAGGTCGAAGGTGAGCTCCGGGGCTCGGAAGCCCGGCACCGGGGTGCCGAACAGCAGCAGGTACCGATGCGGTTGCTCCAGCCCCCACGAGCGGAATCGCGCCGCCAACTCCCGGAACCGGGCCGCGGGCGCTTTGCGCCGGTGTGCGTGCGCCGCTTCTTCCAGCGCGTCGCCGAGGTCTCGGTAGGCGTCCACGATCAACTCGGCCAGCAGCGCGTCGCGGTTGGCGAAGTACCGGTACAGCGCCGGGCCGGTGACACCCATCCGCTTCGCGATCGCGTTCACCGAGACCCCTGCCGACCCTGATTCGGCCAGCTGTTCGAGCGCGACCCGCTTGGCCTCGTTCCGGGTCTGCTCCCGGAACCGCTCGCGGGGGCTGCGCGGCGCTGGTGCCATGCCCGACTCCCCTTCCCTTGACGGCTCAACCGTAACAGGTTCATAGTTTTGTTAGAAGCTCTAACTAACACGACGGCTTATAACAGGAGATGCCATGGGCAAGCCGACCACCGGCACCGAGATCGTCCTCACCGGACTGGGCGGGACCGAACTCCTCACGTCCCGCCGCAGCGCACCGCCGACACCGGGACCGCACGGGGTGCTGGTCCGCACCGAAGCCGCCGGAGTGGCCTTCGCCGAGGTACAGATGGTGCACGGGCGCTATCCGGGACAACCGAAGGTCCCGTTCGTGCCCGGCTACGACCTGGTCGGCGAGATCGTCGAAGTCGGCTCGGCGGTGACCTCGTGGCAGGTCGGGCAGCGGGTCGCGGCGATGCCGGTCACCGGCGCATGGGCCGAGTACGTCGAGATCCGCGACCGCGAACTGGTTCCGGTGCCGGACGAGGTCGATGCCGTGACCGGGGTCGCGGTGGTGCTCAACGGCGTCACCGCGTGGCAACTGCTGCACCGCGCGGCAAAAGTCCGACGTGGACAGACGGTGCTGGTGCACGGCGTCGGCGGCGGGGTCGGCACCCTGCTCGCACAGCTCGCCGTCGCCGCCGGTGTCCGGGTGATCGGGACGGCTTCCGCGCATCGGCACGACGCGCTCCGGGACATCGGGATCGAACTGATCGACCACCGCGCCGAGGACGTGCCCAGCCGAGTGGCCGAACTCGCGCCTGGCGGAGTGGACGCCATCTTCGACCCGCTCGGCCCGGCGAGCCTGGACGCGTCCTGGCAGCTGCTCGCGCCTGGCGGCACGTTGGTCACCTACGGCAGCGCGGCGACGCTGCACGACACCGGACCGTGGTGGCTCCCGTACCTCCGGCTGGTCGGCCGACTCGCCCGGTGGGAACTGCTACGCCTGATCGGACGCACCGGCGGCCGACGCGCCCGGCTGTACTACGTCAAGTCCAACGCCCAGTTCCGAACAGACTTGGCGGGGCTGCTCCAAATGGTCGCCAGTGGACAGTTGCGACCGATGATCGCCCGGCGACTGCCGCTGGAATCCGCGGCCGAAGCGCTCGACCTGCACATCTCCGGCGCGCGGACCGGCAGAATCGTGCTGGTCCCTGGACTTTCCCCGGAGGCCACCGAGGCGTGACGGCCAGCCCGACCGCCCGGTGTCGCACTCCGCTCCTTAAGGTGGTCCGGACGAGGGGCTTGGCTAGGAGGCGGTGAAGTGTTGCGAGACGACCGGCAAGCGGGGGCAACTGCCGACCTGTCCGCGGTTTTCGGCACCGGTGCGGGGGTTTCCGCCCCACTACCCCCCGGCGAGGTCCTGACCGAACAAACAACACTCTCCGACAACCCGACCCCGCTGTGCTGGATCAGCGACGAAGCACCGGCGCCGCAGCTGGTCGCCACGCTTCGCGCCGAGCACCGGCGCAGCGGGCTGTGGCCGTTGCTGCTGTGCGACAGCGACGAGGTCTACGGGGAACGCTGCACGGTCGGCGTGGTACCGCCGGAACCGCTCGAACACATCGACCGGTGGCGGGTGACCGACGTGATGGCCCGGATCTGGGACGGCCTGGTGCAGGTCGACGACGACCTCGGCCCCGCGTACAGCCTGGAAGTGCTGGCGCCGTTCGACTACACCTGTCCGGGACCGGCGCGGGCCGGGAATCTGCTGGCGGATCCGGACATTCTGGCCAACCAGCAGTTGCCGCGGTTCATCGACACCGACACCCGGCTCGCGCTGATCCCGGTGCGCCGTGGCGCGGACGTGCTGACCGCGCTGGGCTGGTCCGGCGCGGCCAACCACGTGTCGCGGACCGCCGGACTCTCGGCGATGGCGCGCAGCTGGGAGGAGCGGTTCGGGGCGCGGCTGCTGCGGCTCGGTCCGGACCGCCTGGACCTGAGCGTGGCGGCACCGCCGCAGGACCCGGACCACGCCGCTGCGGTCGCGGCGGAGCACTGGACGTTCTGCCCGGACCGGATCCTGCAGGAGACCGGCTCCATCTCGGCCTACGCCCAGGAGATCCGCGGCCGCCGCACCTGGTCCTTCTGGTGGGAATGAGGTCGTGAGCGCATAACCGGGTTGGAGCCCGGCTGTGCACTCACGACCCTCGGAGCACCCTGCGCAGCCAGACGGCCAGGAGTTCGACGAGCAGAACCGTGGCGAAGGTGAGCAGCAGAACCGTGGTCACCACGCCGAAGTCCAGGACTCGGGATGCGTTGAGCAGGTAGTAGCCGATGCCGCCCGCGCCGACCAGACCGAGCAGCGTGGCCGACCGCAGGTTGGTGTCCAGCTGGTACAGCACGTGCGCGACGAACGCCGGAGCAGCCTGCGGCACCGTCGCCGCGAAGAACACCTGCAGCCGGTTCGCCCCGGTGGCGCGCAGCGCCTGCTCGCGGCCGCGATCCACCTCCTCCAACGAGTCGGCGACGAGTTTTCCGAGCAACCCGACCGATCCGACGCCCAGCGCGAGCGCACCCGCTACCGCGCCCAACCCGGTGATCACCACGAACACGATGGCCAGCACCAGCTCCGGCACACCGCGAACCGCGAGCACCACGCCGCGGAAGAACTTCGCCACCGCGGGGTTCGGCGCCACGTTGTCGGCGGCCAGCGCGCCGATCGGCAGCGCGAGCACCGCGCCGATCAGCGTGGCGGCCAAGGCGATCTGGATGGTCACCAGCAACTCGCCCAGCAACTCGTCGAGGATGCCACCGGTTTCCGGCGGCCAGAACAGCCCCAGCGTCGGACCGAAACCGCTGACGGCCCGCTCGAACTGGGCGAACGAGATGTCCGCGCCCCAGATCGAAGCGACCACGATCAGCGCGGTCAGCAGCCAGTAGCCGGTCCGCCGCAGCCGCCCGGCGGTCCACGGTGGACTGATCCGCGGCGCCGCACTCGGGCGCGCGGGTTTCGGCACTGCGCTGGAGGATTTCCGCACCACAGCGCGCCGGGTCAGCGCCGCGACCACGCCGCGGCGTTCCTCCCGCACCCCCAGCAACGCCTGCCGGATCGAACCGGACACGATCTCGACCAGCACGCACAGCAGGAACACCACCGACGCCAATGCCATCCCGCGCTGGTAGTCGAGGGTGCGCAGCGAATCGGCGATCGCCTTGCCCAGCCCCCCGACGCCGACGAAGCCGAGCACCACCGACACCCGCAGGTTGATGTCCAGCCGGTGCAGCGAGGTCGCCACGAACGACGGCACCACCTGCGGCAACACCCCGCTGACCAACTGCTGCAACCGGGTCCCGCCAGCCGCGCGGATCGCGGTGCGCGGCCCTTCGTCGACCTGCTCGATGGCGTCCGCGTACAGCTTGCCGATCATGCCGGTGGAGTGCAGCCCCATGGCCAGCACACCGGTCAGCCCGCCGAATCCGAACATCCGGAAGAACACGATCGCCAGCACCACGTCCGGCACGGCACGCGCCACGACGATCAGCACGCGCGCCCCGAACCGGCTGGTGCTGCCCAATGCGGTGTTGCGGGCCGCGAGCACCGCTATCGGCATGCTGAGCAGCGAAGCGACCAGCGTCGCGCACACCACGATCGCCAGCGTCTGCCCGCTGAGCGACAGCAATTCGCCGATCGACGGGAAGTCCAGCGGCAAGGTGCGGGACGCGAAGTCCACCGCGTTGCCGAAACCGTCCACAATGGTCGCCACGTTCAGCCGCAGCGCACTGAAGGCCCAGACGGCGGACCCGAGCAGGGCCAGCACGACCAGCGCGGCGATCGCCCCTTCGGGCTGGGGACGGGCGAGCGTGCGGCGGTGCGGCGGAGACTTCACCCGACGTGCACGGGGCGCTTCTACTGTGGTGGTCACGGAATTCACCCCGTCGTCGCGAGTTCGGATCCGACCTTGGAGTAGATCGCCATCGCCGCGTCCCGGCTCAGCCCGTCGACCGGGGTGTCCAGCACGACCTGCCCGGAGCGCAGCCCGATGATCCGATGTCCCCAGCTCAACGCGAGGTCGACCTGGTGCAGGCTGCACAACACGGTGAGCCCGTCCTCCCGACCGATCTCCGCGATCAGGTTCATCACCTGCGCGGCCGAGTCGGGATCCAGCGAGGCGACCGGCTCGTCGGCCAGCAGGATCTCGGGCTTCTGCAACAACGCCCGCGCGACCGCGACGCGCTGCTGCTGTCCGCCGGAGAGGGTGCTGGCGCGCTGCAACGCCTGGTCGGTGAGACCAACCCGCTCCAACTGCTCCAGAGCGGCGTGGCGAACCTGCTTCGGGTAGGAGAACAGACCGAGTCGCGGGCCGCGCAGACCGCCGAGCGCACCGGTGCACACGTTCTCCAGCACCGTCAGCGATCCCACGAGGTGGAACTGCTGGAACACGAACCCGACCCGGCGGCGCAACGCCCGCAGCGCGGACCCGCGCAGTGCACCGACGTCGTTGCCGAGCACCCGGACGCTGCCGGACGTGGCGCGCTGCAACCCGTCCACGTGCCGCAGCAGCGTCGACTTGCCCGATCCGGACAGCCCGAGCAGCACGGCGACCTCACCGGCCGGTACGTCCAGCGACACCTCGTGGAGGGCCTGCACGCTGCCGAACGATTTGCTGACCCGCTCGAAGGAGATCACGGACACGGCTCGTCCCCCGTCCTCTCGCAAAAGCCGTTGTGGGAGGCGAAATCGCCGTTGGTGTTCACAGATCATCCTTCGCGGACAGCACGAGTTCCGGGAGTTGCCTGACAGATTCGAGGATGTGGGTGGCACCGGCCGCGGCGAGCGCGGCGCGCTCGTGCGCGCCGGTGAGCACACCAGCGACGATCGACGCCCCGGCGCTGCGGCCGGAGCGCACGTCGTAGGCGGTGTCGCCGACGGTGGCGATCTGCCGCACGTCGTCGATGCGCAGTCGCAACAGCGCGGTGAGCACCATGTCCGGGTAGGGACGGCCGCGACCGGCCTGCGCCGGTGTCAGGGTGAGATCCGCCAGCCCGCCCCAGCCCAGTGCGTCGAGGATCTGCTTCTGGGTGAGCTCTGAGAAACCGGTCGTCAGCGCGACCTTGACGGCGGCGTCGCGCAGTTGCCGGATGGCCGCCGCAGCGCCGTCGATCTCGCGGCAATCGCCGTCGGCGACGCGTGCCGCATACGCCTGCTCGAACGCCTGGTTCGCTTGCCGCGCAAGGGTTTCGTCACCAGCGAGCAGGTGCCGGAAGACCGCGATCTTCGATTCGCCCATGGTGCGCCGGACGTAGTCGAGCATGCCGGGGACCGCGGATCCGGCGACGCCGATCTCCTGGATCGCCTGGGTGAAGGCGCGCTCGACCAGACCGTCATCGGCGACCGTGGTGCCCGCCATGTCCAGCACTACCAGTTTGATCACGCGTCCACCTCCCGCCAGGTGTCGGTGGCGATCGCCGGAGAACCGGTCATGCCGCGACCGCCGGGACCGGTCACCAGCCAGACGCCGGGCAGCACCTGTTCGCGATGCACGACCTGCGACTTGTCCTCGGTCTGCGCGTAAACCCCGGCCCAGCGGCGGATGATGCGCGGCAGCGGTCGGCCGAGCAGTTCCTCGGCCCGCTGCTTGAGGTGTTCGTACGGATCCTCGCGCACGTCGAAGGCGAACGGCTCGTCGTACTCGTGCGTGTCACCGATGGTCAGTCCACCGTGGACACGCTGCACCATGAGCAGCTGCATGCCGTTGTCCGCAGCCACTTCCGGCTGAGGTTGGGAGGCGTTGAGCTCGTCCAGCGATGGGCCTCGATAGCCGGGGTAGTACCGCATGCTGTCCGCGTCGGCCACGGAAGTCAGTAGGGGTTCGTCGAGCGAACCGGTCTGCATCATCTGCAGCCGCACGCGCCGCACCGGCAGGTTCGGCCGCAGTTCCTTCACCAAGCCGCCGAGAGCCGCGCCGGTGCAGACGATCACGAGGTCGGCTTCGTGGCGTTCGGCGGTGTCGTCGCGCACCCAGCCTTCGCCGATGTCCCGAACCTCGCGGCCGGACAGCCAGGTGTAGCGACCCGTGGCGGCGAGGTGCGCCCGCAACGCGGGCTGCGCGGTCCGCGACTCGACGGCGGCGTCCATCTCGCACCACAGCGCGGCGAGCATTTCGCCGCGCAACGCCGGATTCAGCGCCCTGGCCTCGGCGGCGTCCAGCAGCTTCGTGGCGCGCTCGGCGGCGTCCGGGCGAGCGACGAAGTCTTCGGCGACCGCCAGTTCGGCGGGCGTGCGGAGCACGGTCAGCGAGCCGTTGCTGCGGAAACCGAGGGCAGGTACGTCAGCGGCGATGCGCTCCCAGTCGTGGCGAGCGCGCATCGCGACTTCGAGGTCCGGGCCGAGCTGGCGGCCGCTCACCCAGATCAGGCCGAAGTTGCGGACCGAAGCGCCGCGAGCCTCCGCTTCGCGTTCCAACTGCACCACGTCGTGGCCCCGTTCCAGGGCCCGCAGCGCGTGCATGGTGCCGAGCACACCGCCGCCGACAATGAGAACTCGCACAAAGCCCACGCTCGCCGTCGGCGACGAATACCCCGTGCAGGCGGAGCGAACCGCAGATGAACACCCACCCAAGGACCAGATCAGTTACCCGTCCGGTCGGTCAGCCGAACAGCCAGCCCCGGATGGTCACCGCCACCGCGATGATCACCAGCCCGAACCCGCCGTACAACAGGATGTCCACTGTTCGGCTGCGGATCGCCAGCAGCCCGATCCGCTCCTGCGGGACCACGGCCCGCAGCGCCGCGCCGAGCAGCAGCGCGCCGCCGAGCAGCATCGAACCCCGCCGCCAATGCCCCAGGGAGATCAGCAGGAGCCCGATCAGCACGACCAGCAGCACCAAGCCGAACGGCACGTGCACCGAAAGTCGCGACCTGGCGCCGAACCGATCGCTCACGCCGTTCCTCCCGGAGTCGTAGGCGGAAAACCAGCCGGTTTCACGCGAAACCATCAGCCGACGTTGCGCTCCGCCGCCTCGACGACGTTGCTCAACAGCATCGCGCGGGTCATCGGACCGACCCCGCCGGGGTTCGGCGACAGGAACCCGGCGACCTCCGCGACGTCCGGGTGCACATCGCCAGCCAGTCCGGCATCGGTGCGGGTCACACCGACGTCGAGCACCGCAGTACCCGGTGTGATCATGTCCGGCGTGATCAGGTGCGGCTTCCCGGCCGCCGCGATGACGATGTCGGCGCGGCGCACCTCAGCGGCGAGATCCTTGGTGCCGGTGTGGCAGAGCGTGACGGTGGCGTTCTCGCTGCGCCGCGTCAGCAGCAGACCGATCGGCCGCCCCACGGTGATGCCGCGGCCGACGACGGCGACCCGCGCGCCGTTCAGCGGCACGTCGTAGCGGCGCAGCAGCTCGATGATGCCGCGCGGGGTGCACGGCAGCGGAGCTGCCTCGCCCAGCACCAGCCGACCGAGGCTGATGGGGTGCAGCCCGTCGGCGTCCTTCTCCGGCGCGATGCGCTCCAGCAGCGGCCCGGCGTCGAGGTGCTTGGGCAGCGGCAGTTGCACGATGTAGGCGGTGCAGGCCGGGTCGGCGTTGAGCTCGTCGAGCACCGCCTCGACGTCGGCCTGGCTGACGTCAGCGGGCAGGTCCCGGCGAATCGAGTTGATGCCGACCTTGGCGCAGTCGTTGTGCTTGGCCCGCACGTAGGACTGCGAGCCGGGGTCGTCCCCCACCAGCACCGTGGCCAGTCCGGGTGCGTACCCCTGCTCGACGAGCCGGGCGACCCGCGGCCGCAGTTCGTCGAAGATCGCGTCCTTGGTGGCCTTGCCGTCGAGAATCGTCGCGCTCACGGCTGTTCATCGTGGCAGATGACGTGCGGCGCGTCCCGCCCGGTCCGGCATTGCGGCCACGCCGACCGCCACCAACGTCAGCAGCACGCCGACCACCGTGGACGTCGCGATGCCAGCTCCGGCCACCGGCGCGAACACGTCGAGCAGCAGGGCGCCGACCAGTTGCCCGGCGATCATGCCCAAGCTGAGCACCAGCACGCCGGTGTAGCGCACCAGCGCCACTGACCCGCCGATCACGAAAATCCCCAGGAAACCACCGGTGTACAGCCACGCGTCGGCCGGGAACTGCGGTAGGCCGCGCACCACGACCTCGACCGCGAAGCCCAACCCGAGGGCGGCCATCCCGACGCCGAAGTTGACCATCGCCGCGAACAACGCCGAGTCGGCCGCGTGTCGCATCCGGCCGTTGACCGCCGCCTGCCAGCTGAGCCCGAGCCCGGCCAACGCGGGCAGCACGACCAACCAACTCGCCTGCGCACCGCCCAACTGGGTGGACACCGCGATCACCACCGCCACCACGGCGAGCCCGGCCCCGAACAGCCGGGCCGGGGTCGCGTGCTGCGGCGCGGCCGGCCCCAACCCGAGCCGATCGACGACGAGCCCGCTGGTCACCTGCCCGGCCACCACGGCGACGGTGAACATCGCGACGCCGAGCGCGGTCGCCGCCATCCCCTGGGAGAACACCAGGTACCCGCCGCACACGCCGCCGAGGCACTGCCACGGCCGCAGTCCGCCTGGTTTGCGCAGCTCAGTGGCCAGGTTCAGCCAGCCGCGCCGAGCACGCGGAACCACGAAGGTGCAGCCGATCAGCACGATGAACCCGCCCGAGAACGAGATCACCCCGGCCGCGAGCGCATCGTCCATCCGAGCCCCGAGCGTGCCGTTGATCCGGGCCTGGATCGCGAGCAGCACCCCGATCCCGGCTGCCGCGGCCAGCCCGAGGGCGCGCTTGCCGACCTGCGGTCGGTCAGGCTGTTGATGCACGGGAGAAACAGTCACGTAACCGCACTCTGCGTCTTCTCCCGCGGCGTGCGCGATGCCTGGACCATGTGATGTGCGACAAATCCAACGGACATCGCGGCCAGCACGGCCGCCGCAGTGGCAGCCGCCGCTGGGCCGGACAGGTCGAGCATCCACCCGGCCAGCGGGGCGGCGAGGGCCGCGCCGAGCGTCGTCGCACTGGCCATCCAGCCGAACGCTTCGCTGCGCCGGTCAGCAGGTGCCAAGTCCGCCAGCCGCCCGTTGCTGGCGGCCAACGTCGGCGCCACTGCGGAACCCCCGACCAGCAAGATCGCACCGACCAACCACGGCGAGCCCGGATCGGCGATCGGCGGCAACACCGGCACCAGCGCGAGCAGACCGAGCGCCGAAAGCGCCGCACGCCGCAGCAGCCGAGGCCGCCCGTTGAAACCGCCTGCCACCAGGCCACCGACCAGCGAACCGACCGCCCACACCATCGCCAGCAGGCCCGCCAACTCCGGTGTACCGCGCTCCCGCGCCCAGCCGACGAGCACCAAGTCCACCGAGATCAACCCGCCGACCAGCAGACCGAAAAACGCCAGCAGCGAGGCGAAACCCGGCATCCGGAACAGCGACCCGGATTCGCGGGCACCGCCTGCCTCCGGGGGTGGCGCCTCCCGCAAACCCGCGCGCCACAGCGCCGCCGCGAACAGCGCGGGGCCGAGCACAGCCCACGACGCGCAGCACAACATCGCGGCGACCGGTCCCCAGAAGGCGACCGCGAACGCGGCCAGCATCGGCGCCACCACGAACAGCAGCTCCTGCAACGTCGCTTCGACCGAGAAAGCGGCCTCGCGCGCCGGGCCGCTGGTCAGCCGCGGCCAAATCGCCCGGCCCAGCTGGGTGACCGGCGGATGGGACAGCCCGGTGAGCACCGCCAACGGCAGGATCAGCCACCAGTGCGCCGGATCCAACCAGCCCGTCAGCCCGACCATCGCGGTCATCCCCAGCCCCGAGCCGAAACCGGTCAGCAGCAACAGCTTCGGCGCGGAACTGCGGTCGGCCGCCCGCCCGCGCAGCGGTCCGGCGACGGCCTGGCCGCCCGTCACCGTCGCGCCGATGACGCCGCCGATGGCGTAGGAACCCGTCCAGTCGACCGCCAGGAAGGCCAACACCATCCCGAGTGCGGGCATGTGCAAGCGCCCCAGCAGACTGAAGGTCATCAGGCTCGAAGCGTGCGGAACCGCCGCCAGCAATCGGTAGGGACGAAGCACACCAACCACTTTGGCTTCTGGCACACCCGTACCGCTAGTGAATTGCGCCGACCATCCGCCGCCGCGGAGCCACCGCTGATCCAATCCACCTGGTGGTGTGATGGTCATCCGGCCGCCAAGCGGGCAGGCTTCCCTGACGAGATCACCGCGCACGGTGATGCGGATCTTGAAAGCGAGCACGTGTCCTGGACCAACGGCACTGAACTCACACACAACGCACATGGCCGTGCCCGCGTCGAGTAGCGTCTTGGCGGGGTGGAGTCGGGTTGCCTCGTCGAGAGGGGGAGGATGTCACCCATGTCGCGTCCGACAGCGATCAGTCCGGAAGAGCAGGAGCAGATCGCCCGCAGGATCGGGGTTCTGCTGTTACAGGGCGCTCCCGAGGACTGGCAGGAGATCACGGTGGAGTACCGCGCCACCGGTGAGTACCACGACCTGCTGGGTGAGGTCGCCGCGCAGGACGGCAGTTCCCGCCCCTGGGAGCCGCCAGCCGAACTGCAGGACATCTTCGAGCGCCTGCGCGAAGGCATGTACCGGCCCGATGTGGGCACCTGGCTCAGCGCTCTCTACGTCGTGGAGCGCCCTTCGAGCTATCGAATTGATATCAACTTCGACTCCGAACCCCTTTGGCAGCGCCCGCTGCCGCGCGCCGCGTACGTCGACGAGCTGCGCCGCTACCCGCGTTCCGAGGAGAACATCCCGGACTGGATGCGGGAGCGCTTCGACGGCACAGCACCCTCCCAAGCGGTCGAGGCCGAGCCCCCGGTAGTCGACGCCGCCCCTCCGGTAGTCGAACCGCCGAGCGCGGAACCCGCCGAAACACCGATCCCGGAGCCGGGGATCGTGGAATCGGCCGACGGTTTCCGGGTGGTCAACGTCTTCGACGACTACGACGAGCAGGGACGCCCGGTGGTGGCCGACCGGCTGCCGATCTCGACCGAGGAGATCGGCCCGCTGCGCCAGTACCTGGAGAACGCTCCGATCGTGCTGGCCGCCCGCGAGGACGAAGAGGACCAGCTCGACCCGGAACGCACCGCTTCGGTGCCGGGCACCTGGCACACCGACGGCGACTGGCTGTGGCCGGGCGCGGTCGCCTTCTACCTCGCGCAGTACGGCGTGCCGCCGGAAACCGAATTCGTCGAGCACATCCGCAGCCGCCGCTTCGAACTCGTCGAGGTCGACGACGCCACCCGCGAAGCGGCCGTCAGCGAACTGCTCGACCAGCCCGCCGACGACTTCGACGACGAGCCGCAAGAGGTCGCCGAGCAGCCCGAACCCGACGTTTCGGAGCCCGCCCCGGAACCGGACATCGCCGTGGAACCGGATATCGCCGCAGAACTCGACGAGTTCCTCGACGCGCCGGAGCAGGCCGCCGGGTCCCGGCACGTGCTCGACGACGCCGACGTACCGGACACCCAGGAAGTGCTGGCCACGCTGCACGACCGGCTCACCGACTACCGGGTGGACAGCGACGGCTACCGGGTCGGCAGCCGCAGCGCGGATGCCCGTTGCCTGCTCCAGGAAGGCCCGGACTGGATCGTCACCGGCGGCGCCGAAGGCGGCGAGGACGTCCGGTTCGCCAGGATCGACCACGCCGCCGCATACCTGCTCGGCAGCCTGCTGATGAACCGGTCCGCACCGGCTCCGGCTCCGCCCGCTGCACCTCCGCCCGCTGCACCTCCGGTCGCTGCGCCGCCAGTCGCGCCGGAACCGGCTGAACTGCCGCAGCGGTCCGCGCCGGAACCGGAACCGACCGGCGGGAATCCGCTGTTCACCGCGAACCAGGAACCGACCCCCGCCGCGTCGGAACCGCCGATCCAGGAAACGCCTCCCGCGGCCAAGCCGGTGGAAGAGCCGACCCGCTTCCAGCCCGCACCGCGACTCGACCGTCCCGCGCCGCCCCCGGCAGCTCCGCCGTCACCACCGGTCGGGCAGCCCGCGCAGCCGCCCATCGGCGGTCCCGCCGCAGGCGGGCCGGGTGCACCGCCACCGCTGCCGAAGCGCCAGCCGCGCCGGGAAAGCGGAGCGCCGGTGCCGCCGGGCGGACCCGCGCAGGCGCCGGTCGGCGGCGCGGAGCGGCGGCCGGGACCCGGCGGGCCGGGCATGGCCGGTCCGCACCGGCAAGGTCCACCGCCAGGACCGCCGCGTCCGCCGCAGGGTGGCCAACCGCAGGGCGCACAGCCCGGTGGTCAGCCGCAGGGCGGTCAGCACGGTGGTCAGCCGCAGGGCGGTCAGCACGGTGGTCAACCGCAGAGCGGACAGCCGCAGGGCGGTGGTTCGCAGATCCAGCCGCTCAGCGGTGAGCCGCCGCTGACCCTGTTCCGGGATCGGCGGGTCGTGATGCTGCAACCCGGCACCGAACTGGACCGCTTCGGCGAGCCGAACGGGAACGTGACGTACACGATGCGCACGCCGTACACCCACCGCTCGCTGCCGCCGCAGTGGGCGAACCGCACATACGCCTGCTACCGAGTGCAGCGACCGATCCAGGCGCTGCGCGGCACGGCGGTGCCGTGGTTCGAGCAGCCGGGAGGCGGCACGGCGTTCGTGCTGCCGACGACGATCAGCGAACTGCTCGCGGACGGCACCCTGGCCGAAATGCCAGCCACCGACCGCCCACCCATGGAGTAACCGAATCGCATTGCGGGTGAGGGGCACCCGTGACCCAGTTACTTGGTCACGGGTGCCCCTCACCGGTTCTCAGCGGTTGAACCGGTCCGCTTTCACTGCGGCACGGTGGCTGCCATCCCTGCTGCTCGCAGATGCTGACGATCTGCGCCATGGCGTCGGTGTCGCTGGAGTCGCTGCTGCCGGGTTTGACCCGTTGTGCCTGCTTCAGGATGTCCTCGTTGGTGATCAGCGAGACGATGCCGTAGAGGTCCTGCGGGTTCTCGTCGACGGCCGCCGCGCAGGCTTTCGTATCGCCGTCGGACAGGCCGTCCGATCCGCAGCCGGTCAGGACCAGCGCGAGCCCTACGGCGGCGAGGCCCAGCGTGGCGCCTGCCCTCCCACGAATGATGCGGTGATTCATCCCCGGTGTGCTCCTTCCTATCGGCGTGGGTAGATGACCGTCCAGCCCTTCGCGTTGTCGAACGCCTGCGGGATCGTCAAGCCGGCCGGATCGGCGCTGGCCGGGCTTCGGTGGCACTGGCTGCGAGGTCGAGTTGGGCGAAGAACTGCAAGCCGCGAGCGAGACAGCGACGACACCGGCACCGACAGGACGTGCTGTGCGCGCCTTCGGTGAATCCAGATACTCTGCGAAAAATGGGACGATATGGGCACCGGCTTCGGATCTCATCAGCCTGCACATGCAATCTGCGACGACGATCCACGCCCGGTTCCAGCACGATCGATATTTCACGCCGGACTTTCCTTGGGAGAGCAGCGAAATGTCCACGATGTCCACCTCTCGCAGTCGCTGACCGGAGCCCTCCCCGACGTCCCGATCGCCGCTGACGCACGCGGAGCGGCGAGATCGCGCGGCGGTTCGCGCTTTCCCCGCACCGTGAAATACCGGTCCGACTCCCCGAACCGGGCCGCCTGGGACGCAGTCGCAGAAGCGGCAGACCTCCAAGGCGGGCGCCCTCACCGACGCAGAAGCGAGCTCAAACCGGCGAGTCCCGAAATCCGCCACGAGCGAGCACATCAAGCGAATAAGAGGGTGCGCGAATTGGCGTGCGTGGCGCCGAGGCTTGTGAGTGGTTCGTTCGGTTGGAATGGCGGTCGCCATGACGACCACTGCCACTCACGGCCACGAAATGAACCCCAATCCGCGCGCCTTCTAGGAGCTTTTATATGAACTCGTTTGCCTAGCGGTACGGAGGGAAGAACCTCAGAAGCCACCTCGACTCGGGGATCCCCGACTCATGTACGTCCGCGACCTCACCACGGCGTTTGCGCCGTGGTCGATCGGTCAGGCTCTGACCACAAAGGCCTCTTCAGACCGCCCCTTGGACGGCCAATCGGGGTCAGTCGACGCGGAGGCCGTGGGCCGCTGCGAAGGCGAGGGCCGTCATCGTGTCGATCCGAGCGCCCTGGAGGTTCGCTTGGACCAGGGCGTCCGCATCGAGTCGGACGTCGCGGAGGTCGGCCTCGTTCAGCTGGGTGTTCAGCATTCGGGCGCCGGTGAAATCCGCCTCGCGCAGATCGCATCGGCGCAGATCGCAATCGCTGAGATTGGCTTCGCGGAACCGAATTCCGCGCAGGTCCAGGCCCCGCAGGTCCGCCCGGCCCATGCCGACCAGCGTCAGGTCCGTCTCGTGCAGCGTCCACGCCCGAAGTCGACAGTCCACGAAACTCGACCCCAACAGGCTGCATCCATCCAAAGTGGACTTCCCGAACACGGTTCGCTCGAACTTGCAGGACCGGAACGCGGTAGCGATGTGCTGGGAGCCGTTGAGATCGGCCCCGACGAACACGCAGTCGGTGAACACGCAGTTGCGGGTGCGCAGGCCGGTCAGGTCGGCGTCGGTGAAGTCGCAGCGCTCGAAGGTCCGACCCTCCCATTCCTGGTCCGTCAGCACCGCATCCTGGAAGTCCTCGCCAACCGAGCTCGTCATGCCCCTAGGGTGGCACGCGACGCCGACACCCGATCAAAGGCACCGTGCACGTGCGACGAGCCGTGGGGCGTTCGCCGCTTCTTCTGCCGCGCCCCCAGCGGAACCGCGCTCAACACCTTGTCGCACTGGTGAGCATTAATAGCGGTTCAGATTCCTGCGCATGAGAATCCGTGGCACCTGACGGATGGCTCTGCCAACCTGCCCCAGATGGATCCGATCGTGCTCGCACACGCCGACCTGGACTTCAACGCGCCGATGTCAGACGCCGCGCCACTGAGAGCGTTGATCTCGGCTGCGGCGTGGCGGTCGCCTGCTGCTCGGCGAACGAGACGGCTTCGAATCGCGGTGTTCGCTGGACACCGCGAATAAGGGGTCGTGAGTGCGAAAACCGGCTGGAGCCGATTTTCGCACTCACGACGATCACGGCACGACGACCACGGGCCGGACCGCCTCGACCACCAGGGTGGCTGGCACCGTGCCGAGCAGGCCACCGCGGCGGCGGGACCGACCGACCACGATCAGATCCGCTCGGTACTGCTCGGCGACCTGCTCCAAACCGACCGCCGGGTCGCCCCGGTGGTGCACGAAGTCCCAGTCGATGTCCACCCACTTCAGGTGCGACACGACTTCTTTCTTCAGCTCCTCCACCAGGCTCTCCGCGGCCTCACTCGCCACTGCGACGCCCATCGGCGACCAGTAGGCGACGCCGCCCACCGCTTCGACGTAGACCAGCACCAAGCGGGCACGCTCACGCCGCGCCAGGCCAGCCGCCCACGCCGCGGCGTGGAAGCTGGCCGGGCTGCCGTCCATGCCCACGACGATGCCGCCCAGCCCGTCCTTGCCGATCTCGAATTCCCGCTCGGTCTTGTCGCCTTCGGCCACGCGGAGATGGTAGTGGGCGCGCGTCGGACCGTTGGACGCATGCGACACACTCGAAACGTGAACGGTGGGCAAACCCTCTCCGACCTCGAACGTCGCGCCCTGGACGCGGTGGACGTGAACGGGATTCTGGACGACCTGCGAGAACTCGTCGCGATCCCCAGCGTTGGCGGCACCACGGGCGAACACGACGCCCAGCAGTGGTGCGCCGACCGGCTGGCCGCGTTGGGCCACCGCGTGGACCACTGGCGCATCGACGTCCAGGCCCTCGCCGAGCGCGACGACTTCCCCGGTCAGGAAACCGACCGCGATGTCGCCTACGGCTGCGTCGGGGTGCGTGGTGACGGTCCGGAGCCTGCGCTGGTGTTCTGCGGGCACACCGACGTCGTGCCGCCCGGCGACCTGGACCGCTGGCCGGACCGCGACCCGTACGCGCTGCGGATCGCTGACGGCGTCGCCGCCGGGCGGGGTACTTGCGACATGAAGGGCGGCTTGGCCGCCGTGTTCGGGGCGTTGCAGGCTCTCCGAACCGCCGGGATCGAACTTGCCCGGCCAGTAGCGGTGCACACCGTGGTCGGCGAGGAGGACGGTGGGCTCGGCGCGTTCGCGACGCTTCAGCGCGGACATCGCGGCGCTGCATGCGTCCTGGCCGAACCGAGTTCGGCGACCATCGTGGCCGCCAACGGCGGATCGCTCACCTTCCGGCTCGAAATACCAGGTCAGGGCACCCACGGCGCGACCCGCTACCAGGGCGTGAGCGCGCTGGACAAGCTCGCTGAACTGTTGCCGGTGCTGCGCGAGTTGGAGACCCGCCGCAATGCCAACCCCGATCCGCTGGTCGCACACCTGGAAGTGCCGTATCCGCTGTCGGTCGGCATGGCTCGGGTCGGCGACTGGGCCAGCACGGTGCCCGATCTCGCGATCGCCGAAGGACGCTACGGAGTCCGGCTCGGCGAATCGATCGACGATGCCAAGGCCGAGTTCACCGCCGCCATCGCGAAGGCTTGCGCTGCGGATCGGTGGCTCTCGCAGCACCCGGTGCGGGTCAGCTGGCCCGGCGGGATGTTCGCCAGCGGACACCTGCCGGAAGGGCACCCGCTGCTGGCCGAAACCCGGAACGCCGTTGTTGCGGCCGGAGCCGCGCAGCCCCCGACAGTCGGCGCCCCCTACGGCACTGACCTGCGACTTTACGCGGCAGCTGGGATTCCGACAGTGCAGTACGGGCCGGGCGACGTCCGCTACGCCCACGCGCACGACGAGCACGCCCCGCTCAGCGACCTGGAACAGGCCGCCCGCACATACGTCCTCCTGGCCATCCGCCGCTGCAGAATCGCTTGAGCGTTCCGCAAGGCCCCGCGAGCACCCACCGCAATCAGACCCGTACCCCAAACCTCCACCAAAAATGAACCAACTGAACCATCGCTGAGCTGCGATAACGCTACGAATCGGATCAGGGTGGTCGCAATTTCACGAGAAATTTGGATGCACCCGGGTGACGTCAGCATTCGCGTCGGTTCGTGGTCAGCGGGCGATGATCGTGACTGATTGTGTTCCTAGGTCGGAGTGGATTGCTGTGAGGGTGATCGAGCCGGGGTAGCGCGGTCGGGTCCGCAGCCACACCGCGCCGGTGCCGCCGTTGTCGTCGAGGTTGAGCGGGTTGTCGCCGACCAGCACACCCTGACCGGTCACGAACCACGACACCGTTCCGCCCGCGAACCCCCGCCGGTTGCCGTAGCGATCAACAACGGCGGCGACGACCCGCGTCGCGTCGGCCCCGTTCGCGGTCAACTCGGCGTCGTCGGCGACGACTGCCAGCCGGTCGAGCGTGCGGTCCGATGAGAACGACCGGGAGAGCGCGACCGCTCCGCCGATCCAACCGTCGATCCGCAGGTCACCGGCGACCTCCGGCAGTTCGACGACGAACGGCGGATACCGCAGGTGTGGGAAGCGCTTCCGGTCGACTTCGGGTGGTGCGACCGGGCGACCGTCGACGAACACGGCCAACCGCTCGCAATTCGACCAGACCTCCGCGGTGCCCGGCACCGTGTCCACACCCCAGTAGAACGCGGGCTCGATCACCACGCGTCGCGCCGGGTCCACCTGAGCGCGGTAGAAACCCGCCCCCAGCTTGGGTTCCCGGAACAGGTCGAACACTCCCGGCCACTTGACCCCGTGGCTGGTGTTGCCGTGCCCGGACGGGTAGTCGAACGCGCTCCAGCCGAGCAGACCGCAGTAGCGCGGATCGGACATCGCCTTGTCGTGCACCGCCGCGTGCAACAACGCCTGTCGGGCCTGCACCCGGACGCGGTCCGTGCGGCGGAACGCGGGCGGCCCGACCAAAACCCCAACCGCCTCGCTGACCAGGTACGGAAGGTCCGTGCGCGGCTCCCGTAGGGACGGCAGCTGATGGCCGCGTGGAACCAGGTAGTCGTTGAAGGCGAAGACGTCCTGCACCAGCGGCGTGGTGACGAACGGATCTCGGTACTCGGTCGGGATGACCGGGCCGTTGCCCACGATGGAACTGTTCACCGCACCGGTGGTGGCACGGGTTCCATCCAACCGATAGGCGATCGCACGGGTCTGGGAATACAGCTGCACGTCGTCCTCGGTCTCGTTGAGGCGCGTTCCCCAGACGATGATCGACGGATGGTTGCGGTCCCGCCGCACCATGCGCTCGACATTGCTCAGCACGTGGCCGCGCCAATCCGCATCGCCGATGTAGTCCCAGCCCGGCGCCTCCTCCCACACCAACAACCCCAACTCGTCGCACGCGTCCAGGAACGCCTCGGACTGCGGGTAGTGCGAACACCGCACCAGCACGCAGTTCAGCTCGTCCTTGAGGATCTCGGCGTCACGTCGATGCACCCGGTCCGGCATGGCAGCCCCGACGTAGGGGTACCACTCGTGCCGGTTCAGGCCGAACAACTGCAAGCGGCGGCCGTTCAAGTAACAGCCACCCAGCTCGAATCGAACGTCCCGGAATCCGATCCTGGTGCGCGTCTCGTCGACCCGCCGACCACTGGCAACGACCGAAACCCGGACGTCGTAGAGGTTCGGCGCATCGATGTCCCACAACCGGATCTCGCCCAGATCCTGCAAGGTGAGCGCGAACGACGAGCGACCACCACTGTCCACAGTGATCTGCGTTGTCGCCTCCGCCACCACCCGAACACCGTCCACGAGCACCGCGGTAACCCAAACCGGCCCGGCCGTGTCCCGCGAGTCGAGCTGCCCGGACACCTCAACGCGCGGGGTGCCGGAGGACGACTGCAGCACGCCCATCGGCGCCGCGTGCACATCGGCGATCAACACGGGCGGACGGCGGCGGATGCGCACCTGCCGCGGAATCCCACCGGGTTGGTAGAAATCGATCGACCGCGGCCGCCACGGCCGGGGCCGATCCGGCGGGACGTTGATGCCCCACCGGGAGTCCACGACCACGGCCACCACGTTGTCGTCCCGGGCGAGCGCATCGGTGATCTCGAGATCGAACGGCAGGTAGCCGCCGACCTGCCGCCCGATCGTTCGGCCGTTGACGAACACCTCCGCGGCCGACAGCACCCCGTCGAAGGCCAGCACGACACGCTCCCGCCGCCCGGCGCGGGTCACGTGGCACCGGTACACCCACACCCGGTTCCATGACGCCGGATCCCACTCCCACCAGGACAACTCGGCGGCGCAGTGCGGGAAGACGACCGGTACCAGGCCCGCCTCGTCGTAGTCGATGTCGGTGCACCCGGCCCGGTACTCGCCGAACAACCAGCCGGTCTGCGCCTCGGGAAACGCTGAGCAGCCAGCCAGCAGCGGGCCGGAGACGGCAAGCCCACCGATCCCCAGCAAGAACGCACGACGGGACGGCGTCGCGGACCCGACCCTGTCCACGCATCTCACGCTAACTGGCACGCCAGGCCGACGCGAGGGTCACCGAGCCTGCGCGTCTTCTCGAAGATCTCGAACACTGCCAGGTGGTTCTTCTCGTTGAAGCCCGCCGGTCGCCCGCTGCGCGATGTACCTCATCAACCGGTGCCGAGATCGCCCTGGTAAATGTGCGAACCGCTGTACTGCGGAAATACAGCGCCCAGCCCACCGCAGGACGCGACCGTCACCGGGCAGGCCCGGACACGGCGTGCCAGCACGCACGTCGTGTCCGGGCGCTTGGCGTCCCCGATGCCTGGGGCAGCTCGACAACACCCTGGGAGGGAGGAGTGTTGTTGCGCTGCCGGTCAGGCGGGATCGACGCCAAGTTCGGTGACCGCATGGCGGCCGAGATACGAGGCTTCGCGCCGCTAGTGGAAGTCGCGTGAGGTTGAGGGGATGCGCACATCCAGCTTCTGCAGCCGATCGGCTCTGAGGTTGATCACCCCCTCGGCTCGTTCCACGATCCCGCGGACCAACAACGCGGCGCTGTTCAGCCCGACTTTTCGGTAGCGCGCCCACAAACCCGGTGAACACATGACGTTGACCATGCCCGTTTCGTCCTCCAGGTTCAGGAACGTGATTCCGCCCGCGGTGGCCGGTCGCTGCCGATGCGTCACCGCACCGCCCACCAGCACTCGGGCGCCGTGCTCCACTTCGGACAGACGCACCGCCGGGAGGGCGCCCAGTTCGTCCAACCTGGATCGCACGAACTGCAGCGGGAAGCTGTCCGGCGACACCCCCGTTGCCCACACGTCCGCAGCGGCCATCTCCACGCCGTCCATCCCAGGCAGCGCCGGGGCGGGAGCCGACGCGGTGGTTCCCGGCAACCGATCCGGCCGGTCACCGGCAGCGGCGGCGGCATTCCACAGCGCCTCCCGCCGGGAAAGGCCGAAGCAACCGAACGCGCCAGCCGTCGCCAACGCCTCCATCCGCGCGGCATTCAGCTGCACCCGACGCGCCACATCGGCCATGTCGACGTACGGGCCGTGTTCCGCGCGTTCCGCGACCAATCCTTCGGCAACGCTGTCGCCGAGCTTGCGCACCGAAGCCAACCCCAGACGCACCGCCTGCCCGCCCTTGCTGGCGGCATCCGGCTCCAAGTCGGCTTGGGCCCGGCTTGCGTTGACATCCGGCCCGCGCACTCGCACCCCGTGCCGACGGGCGTCCGCGACCAGCGACTGCGGCGAATAGAAACCCATCGGTTGGGCCTTGAGCAGCGCCGCGCAGAACACCGCCGGGTAGTAGTGCTTGAACCAGGCGCTGGCGAACACCAGCAGCGCGAAGCTCAGGGCGTGGCTTTCCGGGAATCCGTAGTTCGCGAAGGCCAGCATCCGCTGGTAGATCCGCTCGGCCAACTCCCCGGTGATGCCGTTGGCGGCCATTCCCTCGAACAACCGCCCGCGAAGCCGCCGCATCCGCTCCTCGGAGCGCTTGGCCCCCATCGCCCGCCGCAACTGGTCGGCCTCGGCCGGGGAGAACCCCGCGACATCGACCGCCAACTGCATCAACTGCTCCTGGAACAGCGGAACGCCGAGGGTCTTCTGCAACGCACCGGCCATCAAGTGGTGCTCGAAGTCCCATTCCTCCAGCCCGTTGCGACGCCGGATGTACGGGTGCACCGAGCCACCCTGGATCGGGCCCGGTCGGATCAGCGCCACCTCCACCACGAGGTCGTAGAACTTCCGCGGCTTCAACCTCGGCAGCGTGGCCAGCTGCGCGCGGCTCTCCACCTGGAACACCCCGACCGCATCGGCTCGCCGCAACATTTCGTACACCGCGTCGTCGGTCAGGTCGAGCTCGCCGATGTCGACGTCGACCCCGTGGTGCTCAAGGGTCATGTCGATCGCGTAGTGCAGCGCCGAGAGCATGCCGAGGCCCAGCAGGTCGAACTTGACCAGTCCGACCTCCGCGCAGTCGTCCTTGTCCCACTGCAGGACCGTGCGACCGGGCATCCTCGCCCACTCCACCGGGCAGACCTCGCTGACCGGCTGGTGGCAGATCACCATCCCGCCGGAGTGGATGCCCAGGTGCCGGGGAAAACCCATCAGCTCGGCGGCCAGATCCCGCACCGGCGCGGGGATCTCGGAGTCCGCGGGCAGCGGCCCCCAGTGCTCGATCTCCTTGCTCCAGGCGTCCTGCTGGCCGGGCGAGTAGCCGAGGGCCCGCGCGACATCCCGCACCGCCGACCGCGGCCGGTAGCTGATCACGTTCGCGACCTGCGCGGCGTGCGTGCGGCCGTACTTGCGGTAGACGTACTGGATCACCTCCTCGCGGCGGTCCGACTCGATGTCCAGGTCGATATCGGGCGGGCCATCCCGTTCCGGCGCCAGGAACCGCTCGAAGAGCAACTCGTAGCGCACCGGATCGGCGTTGGTGATCCGCAGCGCGTAGCACACCGCCGAGTTCGCCGCCGAACCCCGCCCCTGGCACAGGATCCGATGATTGCGGCAGAACTCCACGATGTCGTACACCACCAGGAAGTAGCCGGGGAACTCCAGCCGCTCGATCACCGCCAGCTCGTGCTCGATCTGCTGGTAGGCCGCCGGGTTCTGCTGCGGCAGGCCGTACCGGTCGAGTGCGCCCTGGTAGGTCTTCTCGCGCAGCCAACTCGCCTCGGTGCGTCCCGTCGGCACGTCGAACGGGGGCAACTGCGGGGCGACCAACTTCAGGTCGAAGGCGAACGCCCGGCCGAGCTCGGCGGCCCGCTGCACCGCTCCCGGATAGCGGGCGAACATCTCGGCCAGCTCCGCACCGGAGCGGAGGTAGTTGCCCGCCCAGGCGGGCAGCCAACCGTCCATGTCGTCCAGGCTGCGGCGGGCCCGGATCGCCGCCACCGTCCCGGCCAGTCGAGTGCGGTCCGGCCGGGCGAGGTGCGCACCCGTGGTGGCCACTGTGGACAGTCCGGCGCGATCGGCGAGCTCGGTCAGGGCGTCGTTGCGCGCCGAATCAGCGGGCAGGCCGTGGTCGGTCAACTCCACCGTGACGTGGTCCCGGCCGAACAGCGCGACCAGCCGGTCCAGTTCCGTGGCGGCCGCCTCCCGACCGTGCGCCGCGAGCGCCATCGGCACGGCACCCTTGCGGCATCCGGTGAGCACCTGCCAATGCCCGTCCGCCGCACCGGCGAGCTTCTCCAGGTCGTACACGGGACGACCCTTTTCCTCGCCCTTCAACTGGGCCTCGCTGATCGCTCGGCACAACCTCGCGTAACCGGCCGGATCGCGGGCCAGCACCAGCAGGTGCCGACCTTCGGGATCCGCGATCCCGTTCTGCGGCGCCGAAAGCCCCAGGCTCAGCTCGGCGCCGAACACGGTGCGCACCCCATGCTCCCGCGCCGCCTCGGCGAAGCGCACCACCCCGTACAGCCCGTCGTGGTCGGTGAGCGCGATCGCCTCCAGGCCGAGCCGCGCCGCCTCCGCCACCAGTTCCTCGGGATGGCTCGCACCGTCGAGGAAGCTGAAGTTGGAGTGCGCATGCAACTCCGCGTAGGGCACCGCCGGAGTCGTGGGAACGACATCCGCTTCGTACCTGGCGCGCCGTCGAGTCCACGCTGGACTGTCGCTCCCGTCGCCGGGATGCGGTTCGTCGCGAGGCCCGTGGCCGCCGGTCGAAGGGGGTCGGCCGGAGAGTGCTTTCTCCAGCTCCGACCAGGTCTGGGGAGGGTTGAAAAAACTCATGAAACCCAGTGAACTCCTGTTCGAATAATCGACGCCAACAAATAACCGGTTCTCCACTCGAACGAGTGTTCGTCGCTATCGATAGGCGCCCTGCACCCACCATCGGGCCGCTTCGTGCACCAGCAACAGCGCCACCTCGCCCGCTTCGAGGTCTGCCGCGTCGGACCCCGGCTCCGCTTCGAGCACGACTTGGAGCCGCACCACCTCCCGCGGCGGCACCTGCGCGGCCGGAGCCGTCTGCCCGGCACCGGCCGCCAGCAGTTCCACCCACCAGCGCTCGGCCACCGGCCACGGCCCGGCCCACCTGGACACCGGCCGCGACCGCCCGCCCGACACCTCGACGCGGCATGGCGCGGCGGTCAGCCGATGCCGGTCGGTGACGCCCACCGGTCGGCCTTCGCCATCGAGCACCACCGCGGACCACGGCGAATCCGGCACCACCGACGGCGACGGCGACGGGATCCGCCCCGGCCACGGCCGGTCGGGGAGCAGCGCCGGACGGCGTTCGTCGCCCCACGGCACGAACCGCACCTGATCGCGCAGATCCCGGCCGCCGCCGAGCACCCCGGTCAGGACCGCCTCCGGCCCGAGCATTCCCTGCACCCGCGCGAACGCACGCCCAGCACGGGCATCCGCTTCTCCGGTCGCGGCACTGAGCAGGTCCAGTTGCAGCCCGCCCGCCCCGACGACTTCCTCCGGCCGCAGGCTCAGCACGCTCACCCCGGCCGACGGGCGCTGTGGTCCACTGCGGCCGGTCAGCCAGCCGTCGAGCTGCCAGCGCACCCGATCGGCGGTGGCCGCTGGCGTCAACGGCGCCGCGCACCGCCACACCCGGTGCAACTCCTCGCCGTGCTCGGTGCGGGCCGAAATTCCCAGCCTGGTGCACGCCAGACCCAGGCCGCCCAGCCTGGCGTGCAGTTGATCAGCCAGCACCTTGCCCACGAACGCGGCCCGGTCCACCTGATCCACCGGTGGGTCGAGGTGCTCGGCCACCACCAGGTCCGGTGGCGGCTGCCGCCGCTGGACCGGCCGCTCTTCCCGACCGCTGGCCGCGCGGTGCGCCAGCAGCGCCGCCCGGCCGAACCTGGTCGCGACATCCGACGGGGCCAACGCCGCGAACTCGCCCAGCGTGCGAATCCCCAGTCGCCGCAGCAGATCCACCAGCTCCGCCTGATCGGTGGCGCGCTGCTCGGTGAGCTGGTCGGCGAGTTGGTCGATCTCCTCGATCAGCAGCGGAGCGAGGAAGTCCCGACTGCGCCCCGGTTCGACGAGTTGGCCGCGCCGCGCCGCCAGGACCGCCGCGAACAGCCCGTCCGCGATGCCGATCTGGCACTCGACGCCGACCTGCGCATCGAGCTGGTCCACCACGCGCTCGGCGACGGCCTCTTCGGAACCGAAGTAGCGGGCGGGCCCCCGCGCCGGGACAGCCACCAGTCCGGGGCGCACGATTTCCACCCCTGGAACCAGTTCTTCGACCGCCGCCACGACCGGTTCGAACAACCTCGCATCCCGAGCCGGATCGTGTTCGCAGACCACCAGTTCCGGGCAACGGCCTTGCGCTTCGCGACGTCGCATGCCGCGACGCACCCCGCTGTCGCGCGCCGTTGCCGAGCAGGCCACCACCCGGTTGGCCGCGAACACCGCGGCAGGCACCAGCAGCCCGAGATCGGCCGCGCGGGCGGCGGCGACCACCGGCCAGTCCGGGCACCAGATGACAAGTCGACGAGGTGGCACCGCACTCACCCCGCCACCGGACGCAGCTGGGGCCGGGCGGACTCCACCGGCTCATCCACCGGCACCCCGATCGACCCGTCCCGCGTCGGGAGCAGCAGTCGGCGCGAACGCGGTCGGGACGCCGCACCGCGCCCGCCCGCGCGCACCGTGACGGCCCGTTCCCGCAGGTGGCCGTGGCCCTGTCCAAGACCTCGCCAATTGGCGTCGACGCAATGCAGCTGCACCTCGGCCCCCGACCACGGACCGAACGGCAGCAGGACCGAACCACGATTGCGCGCCCGCGCGGAGAGCCGCCGGGCATCCGCGTCGGCCACCCGCCGGGTGCACCCGACCGCCACCAGGTCCACCCCGTCGAGCAGCGCGGCGATCACGCCGACCGGGTCGCTGCCCGGCCGCGGAACCAGCGCCAGCCTGGCGAGCTCCACTCCCGCTTCGGCCGCAGCGACCAGGCTGAGGCCGGACAGCCCCACCACGACCGCCCACGACCCGTTCGCCGTCGCCTCGGACAACAGCGCGAACAGCAGCGAGACCGATCCGTGCACCGCCACCGTGCTGCCACGGCGCAGACCTGGCCATGGCAGCACGGCGGCGAGTTCTGTCCGCGTGGGCAGCACCCGGCCCGCTCCGGGAACACCGCCCGCCTCGACGGCTTGCGCACCCACGGCCACCCCGTCAACCGTGGACGCGCCAAGCGCCGTCAAGGACGCCGTCGCGGACATCGCTGCCTCCCCACATCGTGACCGCATGGGTGCCCGACCCCGGCGCGGGCACCCATCAGCCGCTGTGGGGAAGACAGCGGTGGAGCCAGCGCTGCGCCTGCACCCGAACACAGCGCCAGCTCCATCGGTAGTGGGCCGACCCCGACACCGACCACTTCCGATCTCGAACCTCAGTTCGAACAAACTCAAGTAAACCCTGCGCACCGACCCGAGTCAAGGGTTTCGACCAGATCGGGTGAACATTTGTTCGACGGGAACGTCGTCGCCAAAGTCCTGGCTAAATTGCCCCATGATCACAATCCCGCTGGGAGAAGCACGTGACCGGCTGTCCGAGTTCGTCGCGCAGGTCGAGAGCGCCCATGATCGGGTGGCCATCACCCGGCACGGTCGGCCCGCTGCTGTGCTGATCTCGCCCGACGACCTGTCATCCCTGGAAGAAACCCTGGACCTCATGACAACCCCTGGCGAGGCGGATGCCATCCGAGAAGGCGTGGCGGACGCTTCGTTGGCGCCGAAGAGATCAAGAAGCGCTACCTGCGGTGACCTGTGCGATCAAGATCACCACCGAAACCGCATCGCCTCGGCAAACCGCTGTTCGGCGAGTTCACGGGCCTGCGCTCGGCCCGACGGAGTTCATACCGCGTGGTGTACGCGATTCAAGGCAAAGACCGTGGCCGTCGAAGTCATTCGCATCGCCTACCGAGCCGACGTCTACCGATAGGAGCCCAATTCCGATGCCGGAAACGAACACCTTCGATCCCGAAGAACAAGCAGCCCTGGCCGCCTACGACCGGCCGCGGCAGAACGCCGATGAGTGGGCCGAGTGCCTGAACGAGCTCCGACTGGCCGATCAATGCAGCGGTGACGGACTCGACGCCGCGTTCGCCGAGTATCCCGAATACCAGACAGGTGGGGTCCTGGACCGCGGCAACGGCCCAAAACCCCACCCGTGATCGTCAGTGCGCGAAGTGGCGCGTGCCGGTGAGGTAGACCGGCACACCGGCCGCCTCCGCCGCCGCGATGGTTTCGGCGTCCCGGACCGAACCACCCGGCTGCACGATCGCGCGCACCCCGGCGTCCAGCAGCACCTGCGGGCCGTCCGCGAACGGGAAGAACGCGTCGGAAGCGGCCACCGAACCCTTCGCCCGGTCGCCCGCGCGCGACACGGCGAGCCGCGCCGAGTCGACCCGGTTCACCTGGCCCATGCCCACGCCGACGGTGGCCCCGTCGTTGGCCAGCAGGATCGCGTTGGACTTCACCGCGCGGCAGGCGCGCCACGCGAACTTCAGATCCGCCAGGGTGGCCTCGTCCACCGGCGCGCCGGTGGCCAGCGTCCAGTTGGCCGGATCGTCGCCCTCGGCGTCGATCGCGTCGGAGCCCTGCACCAGCATGCCCCCGGAGATCGCCCGCATCTCGATCCGACCGCTCTTGGGTGGCTGCGCGGTCAGGATCCGGATGTTCTTCTTCCGGCTCAGCACATCCACCGCACCGTCGGCGTAGCCCGGCGCCACGATCACCTCGGTGAAGATCTCGGCGACCTGCTCGGCCATCGCCACCGACACCTCGCGGTTCGTCGCGATGACGCCGCCGTACGCGCTCACCGAATCGCACTCGTGCGCCTTGCGGTGCGCGGTGGCGATGTCATCGGCCACCGCGATTCCGCACGGGTTGGCGTGCTTGATGATCGCCACGCACGGCTCGCTGTGGTCATGCGCGGCGCGCCAAGCCGCATCGGCATCGACGTAGTTGTTGTACGACATCTCCTTGCCGTGCAACTGAGCCGCGGCAGCGAGTCCGGTCGCCTCGCCGCCGGAGACGTACAGCGCGGCGGGCTGGTGCGGGTTCTCGCCGTAGCGCAGCGCGGAGCGGCGCTCCCAGGTCTCCCCGATCCAGCCGGGGAACACCGAGTCGTCGCCGGTCGGCACCTTGCTCATCCAGGACGCCACCGCGACGTCGTAGGAGGCGGTGTGCCGGAACGCGGACGCGGCCAGCTCGACTCGGTCGGCCAGCGTGAAGCCGCCCTCGCGGACCTGCTCCAGCACCCACTCGTAGCGGCTCGGGTCGACCACAACGGCGACGTTCGCGTGGTTCTTGGCGGAGGCTCGCACCATCGCCGGACCACCGATGTCGATCTGCTCGATCACCTCGTCCTGGGCAGCACCCGAGGCCACCGTCTGCACGAACGGGTAAAGGTTCACCACCAGCAGCTCGAACGGCGCGATGTCCAGGCCGCGGAGCTGGTCGGCGTGCTCCGGGCGGCGCAGGTCGGCGAGCAGCCCGGCGTGCACCCGCGGGTGCAGCGTCTTGACCCGGCCGTCGAGCGCCTCCGGGAACCCGGTGAGTTCCTCGACCGGCGTGACGGGGACGCCCGCCGCCGCGATGGTGCGAGCCGTGCCGCCGGTGGACACGATCTCCACCCCGGCAGCGTGCAGCCCGGTGGCCAACTCCAGCAGACCCGACTTGTCCGACACGCCGATCAACGCGCGGCGAACGCCTCGCCGCTCCTGCGAGTTCGCGGTCACGGGATACTCACCTTCCGTCCCTGCACGGTCCAACCGTGCAACGCCAGCTGTTCCAGAGTGTCGACCAGCAGCCGCCGCTCGACCGCCTTGATCCGCTCGTGCAGGCTCACCTCGTCGTCGTCGGGCCGTACCTCGACGGCCTCCTGCGCGAGGATCGGCCCGGTGTCCACACCGGCATCCACCACGAACAAGGTGCAGCCGGTGACCCGCACCCCATACTCCAGTGCGTCCCGCACCCCGTGCATGCCGGGGAACGACGGCAGTAGCGCTGGATGGCTGTTGAGGTACCGGCCGTCGAAGCGGGTCAGGAAATCCGCGCCGACGAGCTTCATGAAACCAGCGGAGACCACCAGGTCCGGCTCGTGCTCGGCACAGGCCTCGGTAAGCGCCCGATCCCAGTCGGCGCGGGTGGCGTAGTCCCCGACCCGGCGCACGAAGGTCGGCACCCCGGCTCGCTCGGCGCGGGCGAGCCCTTCGATGTCGTCGCGATCGGCGCCCACCGCGACCACCCGCACCGGGTAGTCCGGCGAACCGGTCGCGTCGAGCAGCGCCTGCAACAGGGTGCCGGAGCCGGACACCAGCACGACCACCCGCGCTGGGCCGGTCGTGGCGAACCGGTTGGGCCGGGAGTGCGCGGCGGTGCTCGGCTGGTTGGTCGTACTCGGGTTCAGCGTTCGCTCCTGACATGCCTCGGCACGATCTCTCGCAGCAGCGTAAGCGCTGATCGCGGCGCCGAGGTCGGCAGGGGCCAGGCGAGTGGCGCAGCCCTCACCGCTGGTCGTCCTCGATGAGGTCGCCGTCGAACTCGGTGGGGTCGATCTCGCTGGGCTTGTCCTCGGGCGGATCCTCGTCCGCCACCTCGCGGGTATGCGGAATCTCCGGTGCGGAGTCGTCCAGTTCGACGTCAGCCGAGGACTCGGTGTCCTCAGCATCGGCATCCGCGCTGTCGACAGCCGTGTCGGGTGCGGCTGGATCGTCCGCCGAATCGGCGAGCTCGTCGCTGGCGTCCGGTCCGGCGAGCCAGGTGACGGCGGCACCTGGAACGGCGAGCCAGCACAGCGTCGCCACAGCCAGCACGATGGGCCGCAACGTCACCGGACCAATCGGACCGTTGCCGACGACGCCCCCGACCACGCAAGCGAGCAGCATCGCGCCGATCGCAGCGACCACAGCAGCCACGCCGAGCGCGAGCAGCCTGCGCGACAGGGTGCCGGGGACCCGTCGACAGGCAGTCCCGACGAGCGCGCCGACGACGAGCGGCAGCGCCAACGACGTCACCCACCAGGCCGCCGAGTCGTGCGTCGGCAGGACCGCGAGCAGCGGCAGGTCGGGCACCGGGCCCGGGGTGGCGTGCAGCGGTTGGGCCGTCAGCCGACCGACCGCCAGGCCGGTCCCGGTGGCGAAGGACCAGCCAGCGAGCACCGCGTTCGGCAGGTACAGGATCGACAGCAGGGTGGATCCGAACGCGTCACCAGCCGCTCCGGATCGAGCCAGCGAGGCGGCCATCTCCGGGGCCGACGCGCAAATGCCGACCAGCAGGACCACTCCACCGGCCGCGATCAGGGCGGCCAGCGCGAGCAGCCCGATCCGCATGCCCGACCAGACCTCGGCCTCGACCCGTTCCCAGACCAGGTAGATCAGCCCGCACCGATTCGCCACGCCCGCCGTCGCGGCGATCGTGGCGGTCAGCCCGCAGCTCAGGAAGGCATCCACCGGGACGGCGCCGACGGGTCCGCCCAGGGCGATCGCGATACTGGCGCCGACGAATGCATGCACCAGTCCCATCGCCGTGATCACCGGCCACGCCTGGTCGGGGCGCCGCAGCCGGGATCGCCGGGCGACCCACGCGGCTGTCGCAGCGATCAGCAGCACCACCAACGCGGTCGGCAGCAGCGGCAGGACGCTCAGCGGCGCACCCGTGATCGTCAGCGGTGTTTGGTGCAGCGCGAGCCACCCCGGCAAAGCTGCCACCAGGACCACGAGCGGGTCGAAGTGCGCACCGGAGGCAATGGCCATCACCAGCGCGATCAGACCCGCCGTGGCGAGGTAGCCGATGAGCAGGACGGCGCCGATCGCCGCGGCGAGCAACCACCAGCGGATCCCGAGCCTGCGCTCGTGCGGTGCGTCGGCGATGGCGTGGGGGATCGAATCGAGCACGGACACGCCGCCGAATGTCGCACCAGCATTCCGTCGAACGGGTCACAACACGCCGCTACCTCCGCCCATCGAGGGACCCTGCGCTGGTGCTTGGTCGCCTTCGACGTCGAACGTCAGAAGTTCGGCGGGTTGGCTCCGGGGTGCGGCATCTGCTGGGTGCCCTGCGGTCCGCCGCCCTTGCCGGGTTGGCTGGACGGCGTTGCGGGCTGACCTGACTGGCCCGACTGCGACGCGGGCTGGTTGGGCTGGCCCGGCTCACCACCAGGCTGCGGACCGGGCCGACCGGCCTGTCCGGGCTGCTGCGACGCGGGCTGACCGGAATGGCTGGGCTGTCCCGACTGTCCGGGCTGGTTCGGAACTGGGAAGCCGCCCGAGGACGGATTCCAGCCGCCCGGCTGCTGCGGCTGAGCACCCGATGCGGGACCCCAACCACCACCCGGCTGACCGAACTGACCAGGTTGACCGGGCTGCCCAGCCGGGCTCCAGCCGCCGGGACCGTTGGGACCGTTGGGACCGTTGGGACCGCCAGGCTTGCCCGGCGGGAACGGGCCGGGCTTGCCGAACGCGGGTCGCGCCGGTTTCGCGGGCGTCGACGGCGCATTGATGATCCCGCCGTCGATCAACAGCACCCCGACCACAGCGGCGAGTTGCGCGAGCGCCAGCAGCAGGAGCACCACCACGATCCCACCCGCGGTGCCACCGACGAGGTCCTGCAGCAGCGCGAGCGTCGCGTAGGCGGCCAGCGGAGCGGCCGCGAACAGCGCGTTCGGCGTCTTCGGCACGAACCGCAGCCCCGCCAGCGCGGCGGCCACGATCAGGGAGAACCCGGCGAGGCTGCCGATGGCAACCCCGGCGACCTCGTCGAAGAAGCCGATCAGGTAGCCGATCAGACCAGCTCCAGCCGCCACCAGGGCCAGGATGTCTTTCAGGCCGAGCCCGGCACCGGCGGGTTCCGGGGCGGCCGGTGGTGGCGACTGGGGGAAGGGCGCTGACATGGCTGGGCAAACTCCTCGATGAACATTCGCGGGACACCGGGCTGGGCGTGCTGACGTTATCGGGTCGACTGGCACCAGTGTGCCGGATGACCGCAGGCCGGTTCCGCCAGCGGCGGAGCCGAGTCGGGGACCGCGGTTCCGGCTCGAAACAGCCTTCGGGGCCGGACTCCCGAAGGCGTCCGGCCCCGAACAGGACCTGTCAAGATCGGGCTCAGCCCTTGACGATCTCGCGCATCAGGTTGGCGGTCTCGCTCGGCGTCTTGCCGACCTTGACCCCGGCGGCCTCCAGGGCCTCCTTCTTCGCCGCGGCGGTGCCGGAGGAACCGGAGACGATGGCGCCTGCGTGGCCCATGGTCTTGCCCTCCGGGGCGGTGAAACCGGCCACGTAGCCCACCACCGGCTTGGTGATGTTGGCCTTGATGTAGTCGGCCGCCCGCTCCTCTGCGTCCCCACCGATCTCGCCGATCATCACGATCGCCTCGGTGTCCGGGTCGTCCTCGAACGCCTGCAGCGCGTCGATGTGAGTGGTGCCGATGACCGGGTCACCGCCGATGCCGACGCAGCTGGAGAAACCGATGTCCCGCAGTTCGTACATCATCTGGTAGGTCAACGTGCCCGACTTGGACACCAGACCGATCTTGCCCTGCTCGGTGATGTCGGCCGGGATGATGCCCGCGTTGGACTTGCCGGGCGAGATGATGCCAGGGCAGTTCGGCCCGATGATCCGGGTCTTGTTGCCGGTGGCCAAGGCATGCGCCCAGAAGTAGGCCGAGTCGTGCACCGGGATGCCCTCGGTGATCACCACCGCCAGGCCGATCTCCGCGTCGATGGCCTCCAGCACGGCGTCCTTGGCGAACTTCGGTGGCACGAAGACGACCGACACGTCGGCGCCGGTCTCCTTCATGGCCTCCTTGACGCTGCCGAAGACGGTGAGCTGCTTGCCCTCGATCTCGACGGTCTGCCCAGCCTTGCGGGCGTTGACGCCGCCGACGATGTTGGTGCCGGAGCGCAGCATCCGAGCGGTGTGCTTGGTGCCTTCAGAGCCGGTGATGCCCTGAACGATGACCTTGCTGTTCTCGTTGAGGAAAATAGCCATGGCCTCATGCCCCCGCAGCCAGCTCGGCGGCCTTGTCGGCCGCACCGTCCATGGTGTCCACCATCGTCACGACCGGGTGGTTGGCCTCGGCCAGGATGCGACGGCCCTCCTCGACGTTGTTGCCGTCGAGCCGGACGATCAGCGGCTTGGTGGCCTCGTCGCCCAGGATCTTCAGCGCCTGCACGATGCCGTTGGCAACCGCGTCGCAGGCAGTGATACCGCCGAAGACGTTGACGAACACCGACTTCACAGCCGGGTCACCGAGGATGACGTCCAGCCCGGCGGCCATCACCTCGGCCGAGGCGCCGCCGCCGATGTCCAGGAAGTTGGCGGGTTTCACACCGTTGTGCTTCTCGCCCGCGTAGGCCACCACGTCCAACGTGGACATGACCAGCCCGGCGCCATTGCCGATAATGCCGACCTCGCCGTCCAGCTTGACGTAGTTGAGGCCCTTCTCCTTGGCCTTGGCCTCCAGCGGGTCCTCCGCGGCCTTGTCCACCAGCTCGGCGTGCGCGGCGTGGCGGAACGCGGCGTTCTCGTCCAGCGTGACCTTGCCGTCCAGCGCGATGATCTTGCCCTGCGGGTCCTTGACCAGCGGGTTGATCTCGACCAGCGTGGCGTCCTCGGAGACGAACGTCTCCCAGAGCTGGACGATCACTTCGGCGACCTGATCGGCGACATCGGCCGGGAAGTTGGCAGCGGTGACGATCTCCCGAGCCTTGTCCTGGTCGACGCCCTCGATCGGGTTGATCGCGATCTTGGCCAGCGCTTCGGGCTTGGTCGCCGCGACCTCTTCGATCTCCATCCCGCCCTCGATCGAGGCCATCGCGAGGAAGTTGCGGTTGGCGCGGTCGAGCAGGAACGAGAAGTAGTACTCCTCGGCGATGTCGGAGGCGGTGGCGACCAGAACCTTGCGGGTGATGTGGCCCTTGATGTCCAGACCGAGGATGGCCTCGGCCTTGGCCTCGGCGTCGTCCGGGGTCTCGGCCAGCTTCACACCGCCAGCCTTGCCCCGGCCCCCGGTCTTGACCTGGGCCTTGATCACGACGGGCCCGCCCAATTCCGCGGCGGCTGCCTTGGCCCCTTGTGGGTCGGTTGCCACGGCGCCGGGCAGCGTCGGCACTCCGTGGGAAGCGAAGATCTCCTTCGCCTGGTACTCGTACAGGTCCACTCGACTCTCCTGCGACGTCGGTGTCGGACTCCGGTGACGATATCGACCTGCAATGAGGCATGGGGCGGCGCACCTGGTGAACTGCCTCACCTGAGATAAGGCGTTAAGCCTGGTCGAACCGTCCAGCACGGAGATTCGCCTGCTCTGGCAGGCCGATATCGACGTTCGTGGTGACGAACGGAACAACGCACCGTGACGGTGTTCCTGGCATTCTCGACCGAGCGCTCGGCCTGGGCAAGACCTCAAACAGAGGGAATTGCGAAAACTCGGCCTCGGGCAGGCCGCCGCGCCCCCGCTCACGGCTCGACCGAGTACGAATTTTCCCTGATCAGCACCCATGCGCGCAGCCGGATCACGCGGTGCGTGGGCTGCGAACGGCGGCGAGGGCGGTGCCGAGCAACACCACCACGCAGGCCACGCCGAACCACAGTCCCAGGCCAGGCGTCGAGTCCGGTAGCCGCTCGGCGGTCAGCGGGAATTCGAGCACCCGGACCGCGACGACCAGCGCGGCCCCGCACAGCAGCGCGGCAGCCCGAGCGGGGCGGCACATCGGCGCCACCACGGCCGCGCCCACCACGGCGACCAGCGCGATCACCAATCCCCAGGACGTCGTGCCGAAGGCGGTGAACACGCCGGGCGCGGTGTAGTCCGGGGCGGTCACCACCGGAACGCTGAACGCACCGGCACCGAGCAGCAAGGCGACCAGCGACGGGAAGAGCACCAAGCGGTGCATCGCGATCTCGGTGAGGTCGACGTCATCCCGCTCCACAGCTCCGGCGATGGCAGCAGTGGCCGCCGCGAACCCGGCGAAGAGCACCGCGATCCCGGCTGCCCAGGCACCGAATCCGGCATGCGCGTCGGCTGCCTGCACGGCTGTGAACACCGCGTCGAGCACACCGGCCGCGGCGAACGGGATCACCGCCCACACCACTGCCAGCATCGGACGCAACCAAAGCGCGGCACGCGGCACCAGCAGGCCAGCCCCGAGCACCACCAGGAAGATCCCGGCGGGCCACAGCATCCGCGCGGGATACGGAGACGGATCGCGCAACCCGAAGGGCATCTCCACCTGCGGCATGGCCGCCGCGAGCACCGCCAGCGCACCGGCTGCCAGCGCGAGCACGGCCGACAGGGTGATCAACCGGGTCAGCGCTGGCAGGCGCAGCTCTTCGGGCTCGGTGGACTCGGCGCGCCCGGCGGGCACTGCCAGGACGGCCAGCGCGACGACCGCGACCAGTCCCAGCACGGGTCCCCAGGCGAACCGGATGTCGTCGAGCACTGCGGCGGAGACCAACGGCGGCACAGCCACACCGGCCAACGCGGCGGCCACGCCGAGCAGCCCGCCGCGGGCGAAGTCCGGATCGGTGGAACCCGCCACGAACCCAGCGGCGCTCGGCACGCCGATGGCGAGCAGGACGCTGCCGATCAGCACCAGCAGCGGCCCGTCGAGGGCCGGGTGCGACAGCAAGTACGGATCATCGGACCCGAACGGCGCCATCAGGACACCGACAACAGCGAGCACGCTGGCGCAAAGCACGAGCGTGAGCAGACCTTGCCGGTGCGATCCCGTTCCCGCGTCACCGTGCTCGGTGCCGCGCACCGCGATGACTCCAGCGACGATCACCGCGACATGTCCGGCCATGAGCAGCCAAACCCCGATCGACGGGGCGAAGGGTTCGAGGCTTGCCACCCGTAGCAGTTCGGGGCGCGTGGCCAGCCCGGCGTCGACGACCAACTGCAGGTCCAGCACCAGGCGTCCGAGGGCGAGCACTGCCGGGCCGACGAGCAGCGCAGCAGCTGTTGCGTGCCGCCCCAGGCGAGCGAAGACAATCGCCGCAGCGGGCGCGAGCAGGGCGAGCACCAGCAACAGGGGCCACGCCGGGAACGCCGCCGATGCGCTGGGAACAACGAGTCCGAGCAACGGCCCGAGGCCGACGAGCAGGGCGCCGACGATGGAGACGGCGATCGCGACTCGCAGTTGCGTCGGGGGAGCTGGGGCTGGCCGTGGATTCGTGGCCGGAGCCGACGAACCGCCGGACGGGATGTCAGGCCGCGCAGTCACCGCGCCGACGCTAGCAACCCCGAGTCCGCGCGCCGCCACCGGACGCGCCCCTCCGGGACATCCCCGATGGCGAACCGACCGAACGGAGCACTTGCAGCTGCCCATCAAGCCGCTCTTAGAGTGTGACTCGCATCACTTTCTGCTACTGCGAGATATCTGGATCGAGGCATCTCGGAGCCCGCGATCGGCCAATCGGTGGCGGGTGTCGTCGATCACGAAGCCGCAGGCAGTTTCGTTGCGCGACGACCACACCCAGTATCCACGCACGCCTGACATCCGGGCCTTGCCGAACACGCGCCGTATCCGGTGCGTCACGGACCGGGATTTGCCCCTAGGGGATCAGCTTGGTTACTGTCCCCCGGTCCGTTGTCACGGTCTGATCACGAAGGACAACCTTCGGCCGGTTCCCCGACCGGCCCCGGGATCCCCGCCCGGAAACGTGATCCGGCTCCCCGAGACGGAAGGGCAGGCATTGGCTCGACACCGCTCCCCCGGCGGCGTAGCACACCCCCCGGCCTATGTGGAGGCGTCCCCCGACGACCCCTCCAGCAGTCCGGGCAGGACCCGGGATTCCACACCCGCATCGGTCTGGCGCGGCCGGGTGGTCGTCGCCGCTGTCGCCGCTGGCGCCTTCGCTGCCGCCGGTCAGTCGATGGCCGCCGGTGAGGGAAACGCCGCCCCGGACCACGACTTCGACCCGTCGGACGCCTCGGCCTCGCTCAACAACGCGATGGTCGACCCCTCCTACACCGGCATGGGCGGCAGCGCCCCCGCTCCGGCGATGCTCCCGGTCGCGAAGACCTCGGACGCTGGCGCCGAGATGGAGAAGCTCGTCAAGAGCGAGCGGATCAACCAGGAACGCGACGCCGCTCGGATCGCCGCCGAGGAAGCAGCGCGGGCGCCTAAGTTCGTCCTTCCAGCCTTGGGCAACTTCACCTCCGGTTTCGGTGGTCGTTGGGGCACCACGCACTACGGCATCGACATCGCCAACGCCAAGGGCACACCGATCTATTCCGTCGCCGACGGAGTCGTGATCGAAGCGGGTCCGGCCAGCGGTTTCGGCCTGTGGGTGCGGGTTCAGCACAACGACGGCACGATCACCGTCTACGGCCACGTCAACACCATCACGGTCGACGAGGGCGACAAGGTCAAGGCAGGCGACCAGATCGCCACGATGGGAAATCGCGGCTTCTCCACCGGTACGCACCTGCACTTCGAGGTGTGGAACGCCAGCGGTAAGAAGATCAACCCGCTGCCCTGGATGCAAGCACGCGGCTCACTCTTCAGGCCGTGGCGGCCGGATTACTGTCGTCTCAACCGGTGCCAGCGCGCCATCAGTTCAGGGACCTCGCCGCGCACGAACTCGAAGAACTGCCGCGTTTCGTCCAGGCGCATCCCCGCCCGCGAGTCCGGGCCGAGGGCCGCCACGCCGTCGGCGAGCGTCCGTTCCCAGGCGACCATTTCCGCGTCGCGGTTCATGATGCTGGCGTACCAAAGATCGTCGACCAACCGGTAGTGATCGCGCCGCTCTCCTGGGCTGCGTTCGCGCACCACCAGCTTCACCTGCGCCAGGTAGCGGACCGCGCCGGAGACCGCGGCAGGACTCACGTCCAGGACGTCGGCGAGCTCACCAGCGGTGCGGCGCCCCTCCTCGGCGGCCAGCAGACTCGCGAAGACCCGCGCCGCCATCCTCGGTAGGCCAGCATTGGTCAGGTCCAAGGCGAATTGCTCGACGAACCGCCGAACCTCCTCCGGTTCCCCAGTCCCTTCGTCGCGCGCCATGTCCCGATCCTCACCAACCTTCTCGATCATCGGGAAGATTTTATACGGTTTCTATATTTCACGAAGTTGTGAAACCAGTGTAGCTTGGGCGCCGTGACCGAACAGATCCAGTTGACCGGTGTGCAAGCAACGCTTCTCGGCCCGCTCTACGCGCGGGCGGTGGACTCCCGCAGGCCCGATCCGGTGCTCGGCGACGAGTCCGCCGATCGACTGCTGAACCGCTTCGGCTCCGACCTCTCCGCCAAGCTCAGCGTCGGGGACCGGATGACGGTGATCCTGCGGGCCAAGGAACTCGACGACTGGGTCGCCGACTACCTCGCCGAACACCCCGACGCGGTGGTGCTGCACCTCGCTTGCGGCCTGGACAGCCGCGCCTTCCGGCTCGACCTGCCCGCTGGCGTGAACTGGTACGACGTCGACATGCCGAACGTCATCGAGTTGCGCGACCAGCTGTACCCGGACACCCCGGAGAACTACCGCACGATCGCGAGTTCGGTGACCGAACCGGAATGGCTCGATGAGATTCCGACGGGACGACCGACGCTGGTCGTAGCCGAAGGGCTGACCATGTACCTGACCGAAGCGGATGGGGTCGCGCTGCTGCGACGGCTCGTCGAGCGCTTCCAGGTCGGCGAGATGATGTTCGACGCCGTCTTGCCCTACACCGTCCGACTGGCGGGCTACTCGCGTTTCCTGGCCCGGACCGGCGCCGAATTCCACTGGGGCATCGGCAATCCGCACACCCTGGAGCTGCGGGTGCCCGGACTCCGCCTGCAACGTGAGCAAACGCTGGTGGATCGGCCCGGCCTGGCGAAGATGACGGCCGGTGAACGGGCCGCCGCGAAGATCATGAACAGCACCAGGTCGATGCGCAACGCGCTGCGCCTGCTGCGCTACAGCTTCGTCCACCGGCCGGTGGAGAAGGTCGAGCTCACCGGATCGCAGGCGACCATGCTCGCCACTGTCTACCTGCGCGCGCTGGACAACCGCTCGGACGATCCGATGCTCGGCGACCGCTGGGCCGAGGAGGCGGTGCAGCGCATCGATTTCGACTTCGACAAGTTCAAGATGGGGGCGCGCAATGCCGGTTCGGTGGCGATCCGCGCCAAGGCCCTGGACCGCTGGGCCGAGGAGGCCATCCGGCCCGAGATGACGGTGCTGCACCTCGGCTGCGGGCTCGACAGCCGTTTCGAGCGCGTCGATCCGCCAGCGGGCGTCGAGTGGTACGACATCGACCAGCCGGACGTCATCGACCTGCGCAAGCGCCTCTTCCCGGAATCCCCGCACCGCCACACGATCGCCTCGTCGGTGACCGCACCCGACCTGCTCGACGACATCCCAGGCGACCGACCGGTCCTGATGATCGCCGAAGGACTCACCATGTACCTGTCCGAATCGGACGGTATCGCGCTGCTGCGCCGGATCACCGAACACTTCCCGAGCGGGGAGCTGCTTTTCGATGCCTTCAGCTGCCTGGGCGTTCGAGTGTCCAACCGGTTCAACCCCGCGGTGGTGCAGGCCGGGGCGCACCTGGAGTGGGGCATCGACGATCCGCGATCGCTGGAAACCGCAGTGCCGGGCCTGCGGCTGATCGACGAGTGGTCGTTCACCGATGCCCCGGAGCTGGACCGGTACCCGATGCCGGTGCGGGCAGCGCTGCACGCATCCGGGCACTTCACTCCGCTTCGCCGTCTCGGCAGGATGCTCCGCTACCGCTTCTGATCCCGAGCGATTTCGCGCAGTGCCGGTTCTGCGTCCCGCGCTAGGCACGGCGTGCCCGACGGCGAGTTCTGGACGGCGGTAGGTACGCAGCCGTGGGACGGTGGTCGCCGAACCGGAGGTGGAAACGATGATCAACGGTGCTCATCTGTTGTTGTTCAGCCGGGACGCCGAGCAGGATCGGGCTTTCTTCCGCGATGTGCTCGGGTTCAGGTCCGTGGATGCCGGAGGTGGATGGCTGATCTTCGGGCTGCCGCCCGCCGAGCTCGCCACCCACCCGACCGACGGAGACCCCAGCTGCGAGCTGTACCTGATGTGCGACGACGTTGCGGCCACCGTCAGCCAGTTGCAGGCCAAGGGGGTCGACGTCACGCGCCCGGTCAGCGACGAGGGTTGGGGGCTGCTCACCGCGATCCGCCTACCCAGCGGCACCGAAATCGGGCTCTACGAACCCAAGCACCCGCGACCGGTCAGTACGTAGCCAGACCGTGCGCGCCGGGATTTCGCGGGACTGGCGTTGATTTCGCTTGAAACCGCGTGGACGAAGGACAAGGTCCCGATCAGTCCTCTTTGGACTGCGGAACTCTCGCTCGCCGCAGGTGCTTTGCGTCTGCCAGGATTGGTTTCGTGGAATCCAGCAGCGATCACCTTTTTCGGGGCCCCTTCGTCGGGACCAGTGCGGTCGTGGTGCGGGACGGGCGGGTGTTGCTCGGGCGACGGTTGGGAGCCCACGGCGCCGGGGAATGGTCGTTTCCCGGCGGCAAGGTCGACGCCGGGGAGTCGCCGGAGCACGCCACCGCGCGCGAGCTGGCGGAGGAGACCGGCCTGGTCGCCACCGCCGTCACGCCGATCGGTTGGACCAGCGATGTTTTCGCCGCCGAAGGGCTGCACTTCGTCACGCTGCACCACCTCGTCATCGCTAGCGGCGAGCCGACGGTCCAGGAGCCGGACAAGCTCGAAGGCTGGAGCTGGCACGCCTGGGACGCGCTGCCCAGCCCGCTGTTCGGACCGGTTCAAGCGCTGATCGCCGACGGCTGGCGACCGCCGACTGAATCTCGTTGAGCGTCGTCAGTACCTGACTTTTCCCTGTCGCGCGCGCTGCGGCGGGCGGCGGTGTGGCGGTTTTCGCGCGAAACCGGTGCTTTCCGCGGGGAGCGGATGACGGTTTCGCGCGAAACCACGGTTCAGAGCTTGGTCAGGGGGACGCTGCCGATCAGCATCAGGCGGACCGTGCCCGAACTGCCGAAATCGATCGTCGCGGTGGCTCGGGGCCCCTCGCCCTCAGTCGACAGCACGGTGCCCAGCCCGTACTTGTCGTGGGTGACCCGGTCGCCAGCCTCGAGTTTGATGGCGACGGTGTCCTTCCAGCCCTTCATGCCGGTGCTGCGCATGCCTTGCGCGGCCAGCTTGGCTTGCGCCGAATCCGACCCGGTGCGATCGAAACCGCCTCGGCTGCCCCACGTGCTGCGCACCTGCGGGGCGGCCCGCTCCGGCTCGATCCGCCGCCAGTGCAGCAGTTCGTCCGGAATCTCGGTGAGGAACCGGGAGGCCGGGTTGGTCATCGGCTGACCCCACGCCGACCGCAGCAACGCCCGCGACAGGTACAGCCGCTGCCGGGCGCGGGTGATGCCCACGTACGCCAGCCGCCGTTCCTCGGCCAACTCGGCCGGGTCGCCCAGTGCACGCAGGTGCGGGAAGACGCCGTCCTCCCAGCCGGTGCAGAACACCACTGGGAACTCCAGGCCCTTCGCGGTGTGCAGGGTCATCAGAGTGACCACGCCGTCCCCGGCCTCGGGCAGCGAGTCCGCATCCGCCACCAGCGAGACGCGCTCCAGGAACGCCGACAGCGAATCGTCGGCGGGCAGCCCGAGCGACGTCTCCTCCTCGTCCTCGGCAGCCGGTACCACCGCCGAGACCACTGCCTCCGCCGACGGATCGACCTCGGCGCTGGACTCGCCGACTCCGGCAACACCCGCGCGGGCCTCGGTGAACTCCCGCGCGACCGTGACGAGCTCGGTCAGGTTCTCCAGCCGCGTGGCGTCCTGCGGGTCGTCGCTGGCTTCCAGTTCGGCTCGGTAGCCGGTGCGCTCCAACACCGTCTCCAGGATCTCGGCGACATCGGCCTGCGCCGCCACCTCCAGCAACTCGTCGAGCAGCGCGACGAACCCGGCGATGGCCTTCCGTGACCTGGGGTTGAGCAGCGCGACTTCGCCAGCCGCTGCCTGCCGCAGCGCCGCCGCGAAGGTGATCCGCTCCTGCTCGGCGTGCACGGCGACCACGGCCTCCGCTCGGTCCCCGATGCCGCGCTTGGGCACGTTGAGGATGCGGCGCAGGCTCACCGTGTCGTCCGGGTTGTCCAGCACCCGCAGGTACGCCAGCGCATCCCGAACCTCGCGGCGCTCGTAGAAGCGAACCCCACCGACGACCCGGTACGGCAGCCCGAGCCGAATGAAAACCTCTTCGAACACCCGCGACTGGTTGTTGGTCCGGTAGAACACCGCGATGTCGTTGAACGTCGCGGCGCCCTCGTCGACCAGCCGGTCGATCTCGCCCGCCACGAACGCCGACTCGTCGTGCTCGTTGTCCGCCACGTAGCCGACGATCGGGTCACCGTCCCCGGCATCGCTCCACAATCGCTTGTCACGGCGGTTCGGGTTGCGCCGGATCACCGCGTTGGCCGCGGACAGGATCGTCTGCGTGGAGCGGTAGTTCTGCTCCAGCAGGATCGTGCGGGCCTGCGGGTAGTCGCGCTCGAACTCCTCGATGTTGCGGATCGTCGCGCCTCGGAAGGCGTAGATCGACTGGTCTGCGTCACCGACCACGCACAGCTCGCCAGGCTCGATGCCGCTGTCAGTCGCCTCGGTGCCGACCAGCTCGCGCACCAACGAGTACTGCGCGTGGTTGGTGTCCTGGTACTCGTCGACCAGCACATGACGGAAGCGCCGCCGGTAGTACTCCGCCACCGCAGGGTGGTCCCGCAGCAGCTCGACCGTACGCATGATCAGGTCGTCGAAGTCCATCGCGTTGGAGTCGACGAGGCGACGCTGGTAGGCGGCGTAGACCTGGGCGACCTTGCGCTCCATGTCGTTGCCGACCTGCTCGGCGGCGACCTCGGGGGTCAGCAACTCGTTCTTCAGGTTCGAGATGTGCACCGCGAGGGTGCGCGCCGGGTAGCGCTTGGAGTCCAGGTCCTGCTCCCGCGCGATCATGGTGATCAGCCGCCGTGAATCGTCGGCGTCGTAGATCGAGAAGTTCGACGACAGCCCCAGTGTCTTGGCCTCGCGGCGCAACACCCGGACGCACATCGAGTGGAACGTCGACACCCACATCACGTTGGCACGGCGCCCGACCAGGTCCACCACGCGTTCCTTCATCTCGGCCGCAGCCTTGTTGGTGAAGGTGATCGCCATGATCTGGCCCGGATGCACACCACTTGCGAGCAGGTAGGCGATCCGGTTGGTCAGCACCCGCGTCTTGCCAGAACCCGCACCCGCCACGACCAGCAGCGGCGAGCCGGTGTGCACCACGGCGTCGCGCTGCTGCGGGTTCAGGCCGGTCAGCAGGACGTCCGGATCCGGGTCGGGTCGCACGGCGCGACCGGATCCGTCCGATTGCACCGATCCGTGCTGCGGGAGATCGCTGTGCCACTGGAGATTTAGTGGGGTGCTCATCGCTGTTCCACGTTACCGGCGGGCCCGGACAAAACCCGAATCCCGGTGGGTTCCGGGTCCGAGATCGCCTTGCGGGGCAGTGTGCTCGGTGGACCTCCGCACACCGCTGATGTCGACCAGATCACCGACACCGCGCGGGTCCGAACCACCACACCTGGATTGTCCTCGCGAGACGAGTTCTGAAAACCCGCAGCGGTAGTTGTCAGGACGACAGAGAGCCGCCGCCCGACGCGAACGCGCGGTCACGTGCACTGCGCTGTCAGCCTCGCAATCTCCAACACCTCCGCGGTCCCCCGACCACGCCCTGACATCGACTCCGGGATCAGCCAGGGACTAACCCCGATCCGCCGCGCGCCACGGGCCAGGACGGTGAACACGACCTCCCGCACCTGCCACGGAATGAGTCAACCCATGGATCTGATCAACCAGATCGACATCTCGATCCGGGAGTTCATCTCCTGGGCGGCGACGCTGAACCCGTGGTTGTGCGTGCTGCTGGCGCTGGGCCTGCTGTCATTGGAAACCTCCCTCTTCATCGGCTTGTTGATCCCTGGTGAGGCGACGCTGCTGATGCTCGCCGCCGTGCTCGGCCCCCGGTGGGCACCGGCGCTGTTCGTCGCGGCTGTGCTGGGCAACCTGATCGGGCAGACCGGCGGCTACTGGCTCGGTCGGCTGATCGGCCCCCGCCTCCGCAACACCTGGGCCGGACGGAAGATCGGCACGCGCCGATGGCAGGCGGCCGAGGCGATCGTGCACGACACCGGTGCGCGAGCACTGATCACCACGCGTTTCATCGCGGTGGTGCACGCGGTGGTGCCCGCCGTGGTGGGCACTCTGCGGCTGCCGTTCCGCCGATTCCTCGGACTCGCGGCGATCGGCGCCACGCTGTGGGCGGCCGTGCTGACCGCCCTGGCGGTGGCGCTCGGAGAGGCCGCACGAGTGGTCGGTTACGGCTGGGCGGCGTTGGGCCTGACCTGTGCGGGCGGTGCTGTAGCGATCGGCACCGTGATCCGCAGCGCTCGGCGGCAGTCCGGGCAGCAGGCGCCGAAGGACCCACCTGTCGCGGTCGAAAGTCGTTCTGGTCATCGAGAGAATTGATCGTCATGCGACCAAGATCCTCGCTGGTCCGGAGCATTGGCAAGCGATTAACTCGAACTAGTGATCGATGATTTCGCGACCGGGTCGAACCAGGCCAGCCACGTCCGGCTGCCCGAAATGACCGCCCGCGGGTTCTTCCACGTCGCCCTCACGCGGACAGTGCAGGCGAACCTCTTCGTCCACTATTCGGGAAGAGTGGCCCACCTCATGGCCGACCCGTGCGTGCTGTGGCAAACTGGCCACGTGCGAACGCAGACCTACGAGTTTTACTACGGGCCCGGGATTCCGGCGCCCGTAGCTGCGTGAGCTCAAACCACTACGACGCCCCGGAGTCCTCGGACTCGGGGCGTTCGCGCGTTCCGGGCTGGGGCCGGGGCTGGAGCCGGAGGACAACGCCCGATGAACGCCACTGTGGACGGTGACCAGCCGCAGTCCGAGACCGCCCCGGCGCAGCAGGCCGCCGCGGAGGTCATCAGCAACTTCCGCGAGGAGATCGACTACCTGGATGCCGAGATCCTGCGCCTGGTCAAGCGCCGCGCCGAGGTCTCCCGCCAGGTCGGGGCAGCCCGGATGGCCGCTGGCGGACCTCGCATCGTCTACAACCGCGAGATGGACGTGCTCGCGCGCTACCGCGAGCTCGGCCCGGAAGGTCGCGAGCTCGCGATGATCCTGCTGCGCCTCGGCCGCGGTCGCCTCGGCCGCTGAGCGGACGCGGCAGCCGGGCTGTCGGCCCGACCGCGAGCGTGGGCACCCACCTGGGCGAATTCCGCCCAGGTGGGCCGTGCGCCCGCGATGGGCGGGAAGCGGGCCCGGCTCAGACCGCGTGGTCGGCGGCCAGGTCGCGCTGCCGGGTTTCCGGCGACCAGACCACCGCGGCGATCGTGACCACCGAGCAAAGCGCCACGTAGATCGAGATCGGGATCGACGAGCCGGAGACCGACAGCAGCGCGGTGGCGATGATCGGAGCCAGCGAGCCGGCGACGATGGAGGCCAACTGGTAGCCGATCGACGCGCCGGAATACCGCACTCGGGTCCCGAACAGCTCCGCGAAGAAGGCCGCCTGCGGGCCGTACATCGCGCCGTGGAACACCAGACCGACCGTGGTCGCGAAGGTGATCACGAAGAACGACTTGGTGTCGAGCATCGCGAAGAACACGAACGCCCAGACCCCGGTGCCGATCGCGCCCAGCAGGTACACCGGCCGCCGACCCACCCGGTCGGAAAGCGCGCCCCACAGCGGAATGCTGATGAAGTGCACCACCGCGGCGATCAGCGACGCGTTCAGCGCGACACCGCGCGGCAGTTCCAGGAAGGTCGCGACGTATGTGAGCACGAACGAGGTCAGCACGTAGTACACGACGTTCTCCGCGAACCGCGCGCCCATCGCGGTGACGACCTCCCGTCGGTACCGCCGGAGGACCTCGGTGATCGGCGCCTTGTCCGGCTCGCCGCGTTCGGCGGCCCTGTTCGCGGCCTCCAGGAACAGCGGCGATTCCGCCACCGCCAGCCGCACCCACAGCCCGATCAGCACGAGCACCCCGGACAGCAGGAACGCCACCCGCCAGCCCCACGCCAGGAACGCCTCATCGGTCTGGACCGCGGCCAGCACGGCCAGCACCGCCGTGCCGAGCAGGTTCCCCAACGGCACGCCCGCCTGCGGCCAGGAAGCCCAGAACCCGCGGTGTCGTGCCGAACCGTGCTCGGAGACGATGAGCACCGCGCCGCCCCACTCGCCCCCGATCGCGAAGCCCTGCACCAACCGCAACGCGGTGAGCAGCAGCGGCGCGGCCACGCCGATCGACTCGTAGGTGGGCAGCAGACCGATCAGGAACGTCGCGCCGCCCATCATGATCAGGCTCAGCACCAGCAGCTTCTTGCGGCCGAGCCGGTCGCCGTAGTGCCCGAAGACCAACCCGCCCAACGGTCGCGCCACGAACCCCACCGCGTAGGTGATGAACGCCAGCAGGGTGCCGATGAGCGGATCGCCAGCCGGGAAGAAGAGCTGGTTGAACACCAATGCGGCGGCCGAGCCGTAGAGGAAGAAGTCGTACCACTCGACGGTGGTGCCGACCAGGCTCGCCAGCACGACACGTGATGTGGATGATCTCGCCGGAACTGACTCGGTGCTCATCGCGGTGTCCTCTCCTGCCGAGCTGCCATCGGAAGGTGCACTGGTCGGTTTGCGGTGCCGGTTGAGCTCGGCGGACCTCCCGGTCCGCGCCAGTTCATGTTGAGCGGGCGGGCAAGTTCAGTTCGCGGTCCAGCCGCCGTCCATCGGGAACGACGACCCGGTGATCGAGGTGGTGCCGGGGCCGCACAGCCACACCGCGAGTTCGGCGACCTCGGCAGGTTCCACCAGGCGCTTGATCGGTGTGCGGGCCAGCAGGACGTCCTCGACCACCTGGTCCTCGGGCACCCGGTGCAGCTCGGCCTGCTCGGCGACCTGGCGTTCCACCAGCGGGGTGCGGACGAAACCCGGGCAGACGCAGTTGGACGTCACGCCGTGTGCCGCGCCCTCCAGGGCGATCGTCTTGGACAGACCTTCGATCGCGTGCTTGGCGGTGACGTAGGCGCTCTTGTACGGCGAAGCCCGTAAGCCGTGCACCGACGAGATGTTGATGATCCGCCCCCAGCCGCGGGTGTACATGCCCGGCAGCGCGGCCCGCACGATCCGGAACGGCGCCTCCACCATCACCCGCAGCATCGTGCTGAAGGTGTCGGTCGGGAACTGGTGGATCGGCGCCACGTGCTGCAGACCGGCGTTGTTGACCACGATGTCCGCCCGGTCACCGAGTTCGGCGGCGGCGTCGAGATCGGCGAGGTCGACCACGCGGGCCACGGCGCCGATCTCGGCGGCGACCGCCTCGACCGCGTCGGCTCGGTCCACGGCGATTACTTCGGCTCCGACCGCCGCCAGTCGACGGGCCACTGCTGCCCCGATTCCGCTGGCCGCGCCAGTGACGAGGGCGCGCTTGCCAGTCAGATCCGGGCCGTCGGAGCGGGATCGTGCGGAGTTCGTATCAACCGACTCGGCCGAGCGATCACTCATAGCCTGAGAACCTAGGCGTGAGTCCGGTCCCAATCCAGGGGCCGAACGCAACCTTTTCCAGCCTCGGCGGCGCAACTGGGACGCATGCCTGTTCCGCGCGATGGCGGCGACGTCCGCGGCGCGGCGGGCATCAGGGATATCACCCATACCGGGCAACGCCCGGACAGGGCAGACTGGAGCCATGCTCAGTCTAGTGGCCTTCCTCGTGACGCTGGCCGCCGTGCTCGCCGCAGCCGGACACGCGGGTTACCTCGCAATGCTGACGTCGGCGGCGAAGAAGCGCGCCGGTGGCCAGCCAGCTGTCGATTTCGCACGGAAGCGGTTCCCAATCGCCGGGGTCGGCTTGGGCGTGACCCTGCTGGCCTTCCTGATCAGCAGCGGCGACACGTGGGGCGCGGACGTCTTCGCGATGCTGCTCGGTGGTGGCGGTGGCATCGCCTCGCTGAAGGCTCTCCAGTCCAGCCAGAGCAAGTTCCGCAAAGGTGAGTTCTGAGAACTCGTCGTTGCGCGGCTGCACGGGAGTCGAACCCTGCTCGTGAGGGGCCGATTTCGCGCGAAATCGACAGTTCTCCACTTGGAGCGGCTTGAGGTCCGGATCGCCGGGCAGCGGTACACGCATCGTCCCCAAGGCGGATCGAAATAGGACCGTTTGGCTCAACCAATGCGCCCGACCAGCGCAAACGAGTCACAGTGCGTGTTTGCGCGACCCCGCACCGGAGTTGCCGAGCACACAGCCTAGGCTGTGACCATGACCACTTCGCCGGAAGCGTCCTTGGTTGTCCGGCGCGTCCTCGTGGTCACCGCGCACCCCGATGACGTCGATTTCGGAGCCGCAGGCGCCGTCGCCTCCTGGGTCGCCACAGGCGTGCAGGTCACCTATTGCGTGTGCACCGCAGGTGGTGCGGGCGGCTTCGGTGACGTGTCGCGGGCGGACATGCCGCGCCTGCGGCAGGAGGAGCAGCGCGCTGCCGCTGCCGCGGTCGGCGTCACCGACGTGCGCTTCCTCGGTTACCGGGACGGGCAGGTCACGGCGAGCCTGCAACTGCGGCGGGACATCACCAGAGTGATCCGCGCGGTTCGTCCGGACCGGGTCGTCAGCCATTCTCCGGAGATCAACTGGACGCACCTCCCGACAGCGCACCCGGACCACCGCGCGGTCGGCGAGGCCACGCTGGCCGCGATCTACCCGGATGCGCGCAACGGCTTCGCCTATCCCGAACTGCTGCAGCAGGACCTGCAGCCGTGGACGGTCGCCGAGCTCTGGATGTCGGGATCACCCGAAGAGCGGATCAACCACGTCGTCGACGTCACCGATTACTTCGACGCGAAGTTGGCCGCATTGTCCGCGCACCGGTCGCAGACCGGTCATCTCGACGATCTCAGGGGCATGATCCGGCGATATCTGGCCCGAAACGCCGACCGGCACGGCATGCCCGGTCGGCTGGCCGAGGCATTCCACGTAGTCGACACGTCGTGAACTCCCCGCGAGTCGCAGAAAGTCGAGACCTCCGATGCACAGCGGCAGAACCCTCGGCTGGAGCGGCCAGCTCGACTGGCCACCCAGCCCGGCACCGCCAGCGCACGGTCGGCACCGCAGGACCGGGTCGGCGGCCACCTGGACGCCGACACCCCGACCCCGCGCGAGCGCACCGCCCGCGCCCGCCGGAGGGCTGGCGGCCGATCCGCTGGTCGACACCATGCCGGTCGGCGGCCTGCACAAGTTCGATCTGGGCATGGTCCCGGCCTCGGTCACCCCGCCGCGCACTTGGCGGCAGGCGGCGTGGTTCGCGATCGCCTCGTCGGCCGCCGCACTGGGCGGGCTGGTGCTCGTCACCGCATTCCTGGCCGACAACTCGACGCGGATCGAGGGCCTGGAACTACCGAGCATGCCGCGCGGCGGGGACTACCCGCCGTTGCCGCAGCCCGATCCGTACTACCTGACCGGCGATCCGACGCGACCGGAGGCGGTCCAGGTGACCGGTTCAGTGCAGCTGCTGCCGCCACTGACCGTGCCGGACATCGCGAACCGGCCGAGCGCGATCCACGGCCCGGCCCCCAGAGGGCCGGGGTCGGCGACCGCCAGCGGCACGCCGACCAGTCCGGCGAGCACCACCGAGGCCCCGTACGCGCTGGCGCTCACCGATACCGAGGCGATCAAACGGCGCGGCGACGAGTACTACGCCGCGATCGCGCGCGGCGACCTGCGCAGCGCCTACTCGTTGACCACCGGGCCGCTGCGCGCGGAGGGCTACGAATCGTTCGCCGCCAGATACTCGGACGCCGCTTCTGTCGAGGTGGTCGACGTCTACGTGACGCCGTTCAGCACGGTGCACACCCTTCGGTTGACCGGGGCGGACGGCGCGGTGCGGACCGAGCGCCGGGAGTTGCAGTACGAGATGGGCCGCGACCCGCTGATCACCTCGGACGAGCGGATTTCCTGATCACGCATCGTGATCCACTGCTCCGTTCGAGTCATTGCCGACCATCTCTTCCAGTGAACTGCGCGGCAAGGCTTCTCGATCCGGGCTCTGTCGAGGTACGTGTTCGCGAAGACGTCGTGCGGATCGAGCAGTCCGACGAACTCGGCAGCACTGTCACGTCACACGAGCCGCTTCCGACCGAACAGGCGCACGCATGAGGACGGGCCGCAGTGGAGCATCCTTCGACCAGCCGACGACGCGACCGCAGCGCGTCGGACACGGTCACCGTGGCCGAGCTGATCAAACGCCAGCCGATGTCGCCCGAGCACGAACAGCTCGCCGACCAGCTACTCAGGACCGCCGAGCCGACGGACAGCACACCGCCGCTGGGCACCCGGATCGCCTTGTGCACGCTTGGGGTCCTGCTGCTCCTCGGCGCCACGGCCGCCAGCGGGATGATCATCGCGGAACCGGTCGGGACACCACGCCAGGCGTCTTCCGCCACGCCGATCAAGGGTGCCCTGGCGCTGCGACCGGACCTGGTGCGGGACGCCCGCTGGCCGTTCACCGCCAACGGCGGCTTCGCCGCGGCGGCCGACTCGGGACCCACCGACGCGGCGCCGGAGGCCGCGGAGCGCAGCGCCGCGAACCCGGCGGCCGGTAGCGACGAGTCGGCGATCAACGTGGTCACCGAGTTCTACCGGGACTTGGAGCAGGACCCGACGACCGCGGCTTCCCTGGTCGCCCCCGAACTGCTCGCCGGGCAGCAGGCGCAGCTGGCCGAAGCGTGGGACGCGGTCCAGACGGTGCAGCCGTCGGTGCGGGCCGTCTCGGCCGGGGAAGTGCTTGCGGAGGTCGAGGCCGGTTATCCGGATGGGCACCGGGTGGTGCTGCGCCAGTTGCTCACCGTCGAGTCCGGTACCAATCCGCAGATCGTCGGTGCGGAATTGCTCAGCGCCCGGCACGTCCCGCCGCAGTGAACGGCACTCGCGGGACGACCTCTCGGGCGGTGGTATCGAAGTCCCGCACCGCGAGCGGCAAAGGCGGGCTCTCACAACAATGCGGCAACGACGAGCGCCCGCCGAATGGCCTCGGCGAGTACCGGGACGAACCAGGCATCGCCAACTTCGTTGCGCTCCGCAACCGGTTGGCTGCTGCCGCGATCCCCGCCAACCGCCCAGTAGGACCAACGTCACCAGCGGAAACGGCTGTGAGACGGATCCCGCTCGGCCGAGGAAACCGACCGTCGGCGTACCGTCGAAATGGGTCGTACGGATCTTTTCGACTTCGGGCCTACGCCGAGACGCCGTCGGCTAGGCTCCCTAATCGCGGTTCGGTTCGGGTCATCACCTCACCCCGAATCGCATTGAGAACGTGTACAAGTCGGGGGGCCGGAGCCGGTCCGCCTAATCCGCCGATGTTCGGTGGGACCGTGCCCGGGATCATCTTCCCCCGGGTTTCGCGGTGGCCGCTGGGCATCGATAGCAGTACGGGGAGACGTCGGTGAGCGACGAAGGTCGCCTGGTCGCCGGACGCTACCGAGTGCAGCGACGCATCGGCAGTGGCGCGATGGGCGTGGTGTGGGAGTGTGTCGACGAACGCCTGCACCGCACGGTCGCGGTCAAGCAGTTGTTGCTGCAGCCCGGATTGGATCCGGGTGAGGCCGAGGAAGCGCGGCAGCGGGCAATGCGGGAAGGCCGCATCGCGGCCCGGCTCCAGCACCCGAACGCCATCTCGGTCTACGACGTGGCTGAGGACGAAGGTCAGCCGGTCCTGGTCATGGAGTACCTGCCGTCGACCAGCTTGGCCGGGATGATGTCCGACCACGGGCCGCTGCCGCCGCGCGAGGTGGCGCGCATCGGTGCGCAGGTCGCCTCGGCGCTCGGTGCCGCGCACGCCGCCGGTGTCGTGCACCGCGACATCAAGCCGGGCAACATCCTGCTCGGCGACAACGGCCAGGTGAAGATCACCGACTTCGGGATCTCCCGAGCGCAGGGTGACGTCCAGGTCACCAAGACCGGGATGCTCGCCGGTACGCCCGCCTACCTCTCGCCCGACGTGGCGATGGGCCAGGAGCCGACGCCCGCCTCCGACGTTTTCTCGCTCGGCGCCACGCTGTACGCGGCGATCGAGGGCCGCCCGCCGTTCGGGCTCAACGAGAACACCCTCGCGCTGCTGCACGCGGTGGCGGCCGGGCGGATCGAGCCCCCGCAGCAGGCCGGACCGATGTCGCAGCCGCTGATGGCGATGATGGCCAACCGGGTCGAGGACCGGCCGGACATGGCGCAGGTCCGCGACATGCTGCAGTCGGTGGCCGACGGCGGTTCGGTGACATCGATCCCGACCATGGCGGCACCGATCCCGCCCGCGCTGGCCCCCGAGTCCAGCCAGCCGGACATGGCCCCGACCAGCGTCGTCGGTTCGGACGGCACGACCGTCGCCTACTACGAAGAGGACCCGTACACGGAGCAGGCGTACGAAGACGCCACCTCTTACATGGGCTCCGACACCCGTGGCGACGCGGCGATCTACGAGCGGCCGCGCAAGAGCAAGCGACCGGTGGTGATCTCCGGTATCGCACTGGTGGCGGTCGCGGTGATCGCGGTGCTGGTCACCTCGGCGCTGATGAACCGGACTACCCCGCCGACCAACACCGGCAATCCGAGCAGCTCGGTGAACCAGGCGCCGCCGGTCCCGGTCGAGACGACCAGCGAGGACACTCCGACGAGCACCAGGGACACTCCGACCACGACTCGGACCAACCCGCCCACCACCACTTCGAGGCCGCCGACCACGTCGCGACCGACGACGACTTCGAGGCCGCCGACCTCCTCCGAGGAGGAACCGACGTCCTCGGTGGAGGAACCGACCTCGACCGCGACCGGCAACGCGGGCGGCTGAGCATCCTTCCGGTCGCGAAGGCTCTACGGCCGGGGCATTCACCGCGAGGTGAGCGCCCCGGCCGTCGGTGTTCTCGGGCATGGGTGGCCCCGGTGTGTGGCCGGGTACGAGACGCCCAGTAACGTTGCACACCGTCGGGTGAAAGCTGGCCACGGGGGTCCGGTCAGTACTGTCCAAGTAGGCACAGCCAGTACCAGGAGACACCGGTGAGCGCCGAAGGTCGTTTGATCGCGGGCCGGTACCGCTTGCAGCAGCAGATCGGCAGCGGCGCCATGGGGGTGGTGTGGCAGGCGGTGGACGAGCGCCTGCACCGCACGGTCGCAGTCAAGCAGTTGCTGCTGCAGCCCGGCTACACCCCTGAAGAGACCGAGGAAGCCCGTCAGCGGTCGATGCGCGAGGGTCGCATCGCCGCCCGATTGCAGCACCAGAACGCGATCGTCGTCTTCGACGTCGCCGAGGACGAGGGCCAGCCGGTCCTGGTCATGGAATATCTGCCCTCGCAGAGCCTGGCATCGGTCATCGACGAACAGGGCGTGCTGCCGCCGCTGCAGGTGGCCCGGATCGGCGTGCAGGTGGCTGGCGCGCTCGCCGCGGCGCACATGGCGGGCATCGTGCACCGCGACCTCAAGCCGGGCAACATCCTGCTCGGCGACAACGACATCGCCAAGATCACCGACTTCGGCATTTCCAGGGCCATCGGGGACGTCGCGGTCACCAAGAGCGGCATCCTCGCCGGTACCCCCGCGTACCTGGCGCCGGAGGTGGCGCTGGGGCGGGATCCGGCACCGGCCTCCGACGTGTTCTCGCTGGGCTCGACGCTGTACGCGGCGATCGAGGGCGGGCCGCCGTTCGGGGTGGATGAGAACGCGATCAGCCTGCTGCACCGGGTGGCACGCGGGCAGATCGAGCCGCCGCGCCAAGCCGGTCCGATGGCCCCGGCGCTGATGCAGCTGCTGCGGCCGGATCCGGTCGAGCGGCCGACCATGGCGCAGGCCCGCGAACTGCTGCAGGCCGTGCTCGACGGGCGACCGATCCCGAACGCCTCGCCGAACGTCGGCTGGCAACGCCCCCCGGCGGCGCAAACGCGCACTCCACCGGCTGGTACGCGGATGGGCCCGCCACCGGCTGCCAACCCGCCCACTCGGGTCGGCGATGCCGTGTCGGCCGAGCCGCCGCGCCGCAACTACCGCCAGACGGCGCTGTGGGTGGTGGCGATCGTGGTCGCGGTGCTGGTCGGGGTGCTGGTCGCGAACGCGTTCGGCGACGAATCACCGCAGGGCCAACCAAGTCCGACCAGTGCCGCGCCGCAGCCTCCGGCAGCGCCGTCCACTGCACCACCGACCGAATCGGCTACGCCGAAGTCCTCGGCCGCGACGACGACCAAGACCAGCGCACCGCCCAGCGTCAAGCAGCCGTCCCAGGCCGAGATCGTGCAGGTGGTGCGCGAGTACTACTCGCTGGTGCCGAAGCGGTTGGACGAAGCGTGGCAGTTGCTAGGGCCAAGCCTGCAGGCGCAGGGCAAGGAGCGCTACGAGGCGTTCTGGGAATCGATCGACGACGTCCGGATCATCGGTGACCCGGTGCAGGCCCGTGACAACGTCATCGTGACGCTGCAGTTCACCAAGGGCCACAACAAGATCACCGAACAGCACGTGCTGGGCATGGTCACCACCCGGGACGGCCAGCCGCTGATCAACACCGACCGCCGCGGCTGACGGGTCGCAGTCGTGAGTGCGAAAGCGGTTGCGCACTCACGAGGTGTTCATTCGCGCGCGATCTCCAAGAGGGTGTTCAACAGGGACCGGGTGGCCGGGCGGTCGGCCACCGTTTCGCGCACCGCGACGTAGAGGCGGCGCACCGGCTCCGGATGCCGCACCGGCCGCACGACCACGCCGGGATGCACGACGTCGAGACCTAGGCGCGGGACCAGCGCGACTCCGAGTTCGGCGGCCACGAAGCCCTGCGCGGAATAGCTGCCGTCGGTCTCCAGGACCACCTTGGGGGTGAACCCGGCGCTGGCGTAGGCGTCCCGCAGCAACAACGAGCAAATGTCGTCGCTGGTCAAGGCGCTGTTCACCCAGGAATCACCGGCCAACTGGGCGAGGCCGACGCACTCCTGGTCGGCCATCGGATGCGATTTCGGCAGCACCACGCGGTAGGGGTCGTCGGTGAGGTGCACGAACCGCACGCCGCGCCGCTCGGGCGCGGTGCGACCCACCACGATGATCGCGAGGTCGGCCTCGCCCGCGGCTACGTCGTCGAGCAGTCCGACCTCCTGCATCCGCAGGTCCAGTTGTACCTCGGGATGCTCGGCGCGGAACTTGGCGACCGCGGGCGGGATCAGCCCAACGCTGGCGGTGTGGAAGAACCGCACCCGCAGCAGCCCGGTTCGCCCGGCCCGGATGTCGGCCAGTTCCGCTTCGGTGCCGCTGAGCAGCTCGGCGATCTGACCGGCTCGCTCGGCCAGCAGCGTGCCAGCCGGGGTCGGCTTGAGCCCGCGCCCGACCTTCTCCAGCAGCGGGGTGCCCGCCTCCTTCTCCAGGGTGGACAGCTGTTGGCTGATCGCGGACGGGGTGTATCCGAGATTCGCTGCCGCCGCGCTGACCGAGCCGCTGGTGACCACGGCGCGCAGCACTTGCATCCGACGTACGTCCAGCATGCCCCGACGATACAGCAGATCTGAAAGATCGGTTGATTTAAATTCACTTGTCCTTATGCCTTGATTGGCGCAACGTGGAAAGCGGCGATCGGTTCGGCAGGTACCGAAACATCGGCGACCTACCGTCCCGGCGGACTGACACCCCGACCGCGGGGTGTCCCACAAGACCGGAGAGGACATGAACAACCCGACCAATTACGTCCGGCTCGGCGTGTTGGCACTGCTGTGGGGATCCAGCTTCCTGCTGATCAAGCTCGGCCTGAACGCGCTTTCGGCTACCCAGATCGCACTGCTGCGCATCGTCCTGGGTGCCCTGGTCCTGCTGGCATTGTGCGCGTTGCGCGGCCTGCGGTTGAGCCGCGACCGCGGGCTGTGGCGGCACATCGCGGTTGCCGCACTGTTCGGCAGCGCCCTGCCGTGGGTGTTGTTCGGCCTCGGAGAACAGACCGTGGACTCCGGCCTGACCGGCGTGCTCAACGCGACGACGCCGCTTTGGACGGTGTTGTTCGGGCTGTTCGTCGGCCGCGAGGCGATGCCACCCGCCCGGCTCTCCGGACTGCTGCTGGGATTCCTCGGCGTGCTGCTGATCTTCGCGCCGTGGCAGGGCGGCGGCCTGCTCAGCTGGGGTGTGCTCGCCTGCTTGGGTGCCGCGGTCAGCTACGGGATCGGATATGTCTACATCGGACGGAATTTGACCAGCGGCCACGGCCTTCCGCCGCTGACCCTGGCCGCGATGCAGATGATCGCCGCCACGGGTTACGCGCTGCTGGCGCTGCCGCTGGACGGCCTGCAGGCGGTTCGCTGGGCACCGCTCGGGCTGCTCGCCATCGCGGTGCTGGGCATCTTCGGCACCGGAATCGCCTTCGCGTTGAACTACCGGATCATCAGCGACGAGGGTGCGACGACCGCATCCACCGTGGCTTATCTGATGCCGATCGTGTCGGTGCTGCTCGGCTGGCTGCTGCTCGGCGAAGAACTGGGCCTGCGAATCCTGCTGGGCATGGCGATCGTGCTGCTCGGCGTCGCGCTGACCCGTCGCACACCCGCTTCGAAAACCGTTGGCACAACTGAAGTTCGCACCCTGGATCAGGAGGACGACATGTCTGGCCGAACCCGCACCGGAGATGCCGCGAGCAGCGTCGAGCTGGCGACGCGAACCTCGGAACTCCCGCCGATCGGGCCGCTGAGCCGGTGGGCCCGGTTCCGCCTCGCCCTGATGCGCGGTTCCCAGCTCTACGCCGACTTGGCCAACAGCAACCCGAGGAAGTGACGCGACCGCATGCCAGCGGGTGCGCGGCGCACCGAAAGTTCGGGTTCACACCAGGCGGCGGTCGGAGGCCCAACGGGAGAGTTCGTAGCGGTTCGACAGCTGCGTCTTGCGCAGCACGCTGGAGACGTGCGTCTCCACCGTTTTCACCGAGATGAACAGCTCCGACGCGATCTCCTTGTACGCGTAACCACGCGCCAGCAGCCGCAGCACTTCGCGCTCCCGCGGCGTCAGCAGGTCGAGCTCCGGGTCACCGACCGGCGCCGAGTTCGGGCCCTCCGAGAAGGCGTCCAGCACGAAACCCGCCAGCCGCGGCGAGAAAACCGCGTCACCGGCCCGCACCCGCTCGATCGCGTCCGCGAGATCGCGCCCGGAAATGGTCTTGGTGACATACCCCCGCGCACCGCCCCGGATCACCGCGATGACGTCCTCGGCGGCGTCCGACACCGACAGCGCCAGGAACACCACGCCGGTGTTCTGGCTGCGCACCTGGCGCAGCACCTCGGCACCGCCGCCGTCGGGCATGTGCACGTCGAGCAGCACCACCTCGGGCTGGTAGTGGCTGATCCCGGCAACCGCCTCGGCCACCGACCCGGCCTCGCCGACCACCTCGACCTGGTCGGCCGCCGCGGCGAGCTCGGCGCGCACCCCGGCGCGGAACAACGCGTGGTCGTCGACCAGGAACACCCGGACCGGCCGGGATTCGCTGACGTCGGCAGTCGCTTCACCGGTCACGATCAACATCCTCCATCGCTGGGCTCGCCCGGTAGCGTACGTGAGTTCATGCCGCTGCCCTGGGCATTTCCATCTGCACCTCGGTACCCGAGCCGGGCGAGGTGCGCACCTTGACCCGACCGCCGTGCCGCTGCATGCGGCCCCGGATCGAGTCGGCCAGGCCGTGCCGGTCGTCGGGGACGGCGTCCGGGTCGAACCCGGCGCCCCGGTCCCGGACGTACACCGAGACCTGTTCGGACTCCACCTCCGCGTAGACGCTGACTTCCGCGACCCCGGCGTGCTTGGCGGCGTTGACGACCGCCTCGCGAGCCGCAGCCAGCTGCGCGACCAGCCGTTCGTCGACGTCGCAGTCACCGACAACCACCTGCTGAACCTTGACGGCGAAGGCGTCCTCGACCTCGCCGCAGATCCGGGTCAGCTCGGCGGAGAACGTGGTGGCCGGCGCGTCATCGGCCGCCGACCGGCGCGGCGAACCGTAGCCGTCCGGACCGTAGAGCCAGTTCCGCAGCTCGCGCTCCTGCCCCCGCGCCAGACGACGCACCTCGCGCTCGGAGTCGGCCTGCTTCTGGATCAGCGCGAGGGTCTGCAGCACCGAGTCGTGCAGGTGCGCGGCGATCTCGGCGCGCTCCTGGGAACGGATCCGGCTGGCCCGCTCGACGTTGAGATCGCGCACCAGGCGCACCCACCAGGGCACGGTGAGCACCGCGACACCGATCAGCGTGGCGGCGACGGCCAGCAGCGCGAAGCTGACGTCGTCGATCGCGGCCCGCCCCGCCAGGAAGACCACGATGCCCACGACCACCAGCGCCGCCCCGGCGAAGATGCGCACCAACGCGGACCGGCCGCCACCGCCGAGCAGCACTCCGACCACGCCGGATCGCGCGCCCTGCCGCCATCGGCGGCGCTGCGATTCGTCGGCTTCCCGCCAGACCACCGCGGCGCCGACCAACACCACCACCAGCGGCGCGGTGAGCCACGCCGACATCGACACCAGGGAAACGACCGCCACCAGCGCGCCGACGCCGAGCAGGATCATGCCGAAACCCTGCTGGCGCTCCTTGACCGACACCGGGCGTTCGGAGCCCGTGCCCTGCGGCACGAAAACCCAGAGCAGCGCATAGGCCAGGATTCCCGCCCCGGCGCACGCGGCGAGTATCGCGAAGGCACCCCGCACCCAGAGCACCGGCAGACCGAGGTGGTCGGCCACGCCACCGGCCACCCCCGCGAGCAGTCGCCCGGTGCGCCGTCGGCGCAACTGCGGGAACGCGGTGTTCGGCGGGTGCGTCGATTCCGGCGGTGCCGCACGAGTCCGTTTCCGCTTGTACCGGGCCTTCACAGCATTGATGGTCACACGGTCGCGCGGGCGCGGGCATCAGGGACCGTCCCTGACTTTCCGGGCGGTCTCAGGGGCGTCCCTGATGCGATCGGGCGCAGCGGAATCCGATAGTGGTAGCCATGAGCAGCACGAAGCGATCCGGTTTCGCCGGTATCGAGGACACCCTGCGCGACTTCTGGGCGACCCGCCCGGTGCGACCGCGCAACGGTGGCAAGTTGGGAGGGGTGTCGGCGGCCATCGGCCTGCGGTACGGCGTCGATCCGATCCTGGTACGAGTCGCCTTCGTCCTGGCCACCGTTTACGGCGGTGCCGGTCTGGTGCTCTACCTGCTCGGGTGGCTGCTGTTCCCGAGGGAGGGCGACCCGGTGCCCGGCTCGACCGAGCCGATCCGACAGCCGACCTCCACCAGGGCGGCCGTGGTGCTCGTGCTGCTGTTGATACCGGGCGTGTTCTGGCTGACGACCTCGCCAGCCATCATCGGCTTGGCGGTCGGCCTCGGCGCGCTCTACATGTTGCACCGCAACTACGGCGAGAAGGGCATGGCACTGGCCACCGCAGCGCCGAGCACCACCCGACCGGTGGCGACTCCGGTGGGCGAGAACACCTGGGTCTACCCCGGCGGCACCTCGACCGATGCCCCGGTTGGCGAGTCCTCGCAGCAGGCGCCGCCCACCTGGGACCCGCTCGGCGCTGCTCCGTTCGCCTGGGACCTGCCCGAGCCCGACGAACCGGAGGATGCCCAGCCACGACGCCCGCGACGTCGCTGGATCAGCTTCGTGGCCTTGGCGGTGGCCGCGTTCTTCGCGGGCCTGGCCACCACGCTGGGTGCGAGCCTGGGCACCGCGCTGGCAATCGCGTTGGGCGTGCTCGGCCTCGGCATGGTCGTCGGCGCGTTCCTGCGCGGTGGGCGTGGGCTGATCTGGGCCGCGGTCCCGGTTGGCGCGCTGGCGATGGTGCTCGGCGCGTCGACCGGATTCAGCGGAGACGTGGGGGACGTGGAGATCCGGCCCACCTCGATCGAGAACGTCGCGCCGCGCTACCAGAAGTCGGCCGGTTCCATCATGCTCGACCTGCAGGACCTGCGGATGGCAGACGGCCAGGAACTGCGCACCGGCGCCAACGTCGGGATAGGCGACATCACCGTGCACGCGCCCCCCGAAGCGGATCTGCAGGTTCGGTGCTTGTCGGAGTTGGGCTCCGTGAACTGCTTGGACGTTTCAGCGGACGGCTCGTCGGTGGAGCGCTCCGTCGTCGACAACGGCGCGGACGGTCCTGGTGGCGGGCGCATCGTTCTCGACCTGGTGGTTGGTACCGGAGATGTGGAGGTCGTCCGTGGCTGACGAGGAAACCACCCGCCGCCCGGACCGGGACGGCCCCGACATGGTCACGCTGATCGCCGGTCTGCTCTCGGTCGCCATCGCCAGCGGCGTGCTGCTCGGCTTCGGCGGCAACCTGCAATGGCTGCTCGCGGTAACCGCGGTCGGGATCGGCATCGGCATGCTGATCGTGTCATTCCGAACCCGCCGAGACCACTGACGCGTGAATGCGCAGCCAGCCTGCCGCGAACCGCATTTCGCGGCAGCACAGGTGAACTCCTCACCCGACTGGGGTAAGTGGGCTCCAGCCCGGTTGCGCGCTCACGACTGGATTTAACGGGAAATTTCGAAAACCCGCCAAGTTCGGGATCGGCCACGTCAACTGTGCTGATACTTGATCGATCCGCTGTGCGCCCCTACCCCCGAAGGAGCTGTCATGGCCCCCCGACGACTGCTCGCGATCGGCACCGCGTTCGCGTTGCTGACCACGCTCCTGCTCTTCGAAGCGGGCGCCGCACCTCGTGCCGAGGTGTTCTTCGACGACTTCTCCGGCACCGAGCTGGACCGTTCGAAGTGGACGGTCGACGTCACCGGTGAGAACTTCGGCACGGTGAACCAGGAACAGCAGGCATACGTCGACTCGCCGGAGACCATCTACCTCGATCCGGACCCGGCGACCGGCGCGAGCAACGGCGCGCTGGCCCTGCACGCCCGGTACGCACCCGGCCACCAGGCCCCGGACGGCCAGACCTACGACTTCGTCTCCGGCCGGATCAAGACCCAGGACAAGGTCGAGTTCACCTACGGCAGCTATTCCGCGCGCATCAAACTCCCCGAGAACGCAACGGGATCCGGATTGTGGCCAGCGTTCTGGTCGTTGGGCGCGAACATCGACGCGGGCAAACCGTGGCCGCAGTGCGGCGAGGTCGACGTGATGGAACACGTCGGCGAGCCGTGGACCAGCGTGGCGATGCACGGCCCGGAGTACAACGGCGACACCCCGATCGCCGGGCAGCAGAACTTCGAGGGCAAGGATCCGGCCGACTGGCACGTGTACCGGGTGGACTGGACGCCGGAGGGGTTCACCTTCTTCGTCGACGACACCGAGACCTACCGGATCACCAAGCAGGAGATGCAGTCCAACGGCTGGACCTGGGTGTTCGACGACCCCCAGTTCATGATCCTGAACCTGGCGCTCGGCGGCGTCTATCCGAACGCCGTCAACGGCGTCACCGAACCGTACTTCGGCCTACCGCAGTCCACAGTGGACAAGATCGCTGCGGGCAATGTCCGCTACCTCGTCGACTGGGTCCGCGTCGAACAGCCGTGAGCGCGAAAGCCGGTTCCAGCCGGTTTTCGCACTCACGACCCCATTCAGGTGAGGAGTGAGGGGCACCTGTGACCAAGTAAGTTGGTCACAGGTGCCCCTCACCTCGTCCTCGTCTATTTGCGGTGCGACGAAGTGTGGTTCGCTTCGACGCGCTTTCGCACCGCGTCCCCGGTGATTCACTCCCACTCGATGGTGCCCGGGGGCTTCGACGTGACGTCCAGGGTTACCCGGTTGACGTCCGCGACCTCGTTGGTGATGCGGGTGGAGATCCGCTCCAACACGTCGTACGGCAACCGGGTCCAGTCCGCGGTCATCGCGTCCTCGCTGGACACCGGGCGCAGCACCACAGGGTGCCCGTAGGTGCGGCCGTCGCCTTGGACCCCGACCGAGCGGACGTCCGCCAGCAACACCACCGGGCACTGCCAGATGTCGCGGTCCAGGCCAGCGGTGGTCAGCTCCTCGCGGGCGATCGAGTCGGCCGCGCGCAGCGTCGCGAGCCGGTCCGCGGTCACCTCGCCGATGATCCGAATGCCCAACCCCGGTCCGGGGAACGGCTGCCGGTGCACGATCGTCTCCGGCAGGCCCAACTCCAGCCCGACCCGGCGCACCTCGTCCTTGAACAGCGCGCGCAGCGGTTCGACCAGCTCGAACTGCAGGTCGTCCGGCAGGCCGCCGACGTTGTGGTGGCTCTTGATGTTCGCCGCGCCGGAGCCGCCACCGGACTCGACGACGTCTGGGTAGAGCGTGCCTTGGACCAAGAAGTCGATCTGCTCACCAGCCGCACCCGCCTCGGCCTGCAGGTCGCGGGCGGCCTGCTCGAAGACCCGGATGAACTCCCGACCGATGATCTTGCGCTTCTCCTCGGGGTCGGTGACACCGCTGAGCGCGCCGAGGAACCGGTCCACCGCGTCGATGGTGACCAACCGGACCCCGGTGGCCGCGACGAAGTCGCGCTCCACCTGGGCGCGCTCCCCGGAGCGCAGCAGGCCGTGGTCGACGAACACGCAGGTCAGCTGCTCGCCGATGGCACGGTGCACCAGCGCGGCGGCCACTGCCGAGTCCACGCCGCCGGACAGCGCGCAGATCGCCCGCCGGTCACCGATCTGCTCGCGGATCGCGGCCACCGTTTCGTCCACAATGGACGAAGTGGTCCACTGCGGGCGGACTCCGGCGATCTCGTGCAGGAACCGCCGCAGCACCTCCTGGCCGTGCGGCGAGTGCACCACCTCGGGGTGGTACTGCACACCGGCCAACTGGCGTTCGACGTTCTCGAAGGCGGCGACCGGGGTGTCCTTGGTGCCAGCGGTGACGGCGAAGCCCTCCGGGGCCTTGCTGACCGAGTCGCCGTGGCTCATCCACACCGGGTGGTGACCGGGCAGCTCCGCGTGCAGCAAACCGCCGTCACCGCTGATCTCCAGCTCGGTGCGGCCGTACTCGCGGGTGCCGGTGTGCTCCACCGTGCCACCGAGCGCGGAAGTCATCGCCTGGAAGCCGTAGCAGATGCCGAAGACCGGGACACCGGCGTTGAACAGCGCCGCGTCCACCTGCGGCGCGTCGTCGGCGTAGACGCTCGCCGGACCGCCGGAGAGCACGATGGCGGCCGGGTTGCGCCGCACGATCTCCTCGACCGAGGCGTCGTGCGGGACCACCTCGGAGTAGACCTGCGCCTCCCGCACCCGCCGCGCGATCAGCTGGGCGTACTGGGCGCCGTAGTCGACAACGAGCACCGGCCCCTGGCGATCGGCGACCCTGTTGCTTGCGGTACCGGACACGTCGTCGAAACCTCCTGGCGAGAGCGGCTACACCCATTGTCCCAGGTAACCGAGGCCACAGCGGCACCGACCCTGACCGCGCGCCGTCACACGAGGGGGAGGTGCAGCGCCGCCGGAGCAGTGGCCGGGACCGCTGGGGACTTCGGGGCGACCGGCCACACTCGGCGGTAGTCGGCGCGCTGGTCGGGCCGGGGATCCGCCTCGCCCTTGTTGGGCCACATCGAGAACGCCCGCTCCGCCTGCGCGGCGATCGTCAGCGACGGGTTGACGCCGAGGTTCGCGGTGACCGCCGAACCGTCCACGATGGACATCGTCGGGTAGCCGAACGCCCGGTGGTACGGGTCGATGACGCCTTGCTCGACGCTCTCCCCGATCGGACAGCCACCTAGGAAGTGCGCGGTCAGCGGGATGTCGAACAGCTCGCCCCAGGTGCCGCCGGCGATCCCGCCGATCTGCTCGGCGGCCAGCTCGTTGGCCTGCTCACCGGCGGCGATGAACGTCGGGTTGGGTGCGCCGTGCCCCTGCCGCGAGGTCAGGCGGGACTTGCCGAAGCGCCGCCTGAGCCGGGTGGTCAGCGAGTTGTCCAAGCTCTGCATGACCAGCAGGATCAGCGTGCGCTCGCTCCAGTTCTTGACCGACAGCATGCGCAACGTCCGCAACGGGTGCTGCCGCGCGGACCGCCACCACTGCTTCCAACGCGACTCCGACGTACCGCCCCTGGTCGCCAGGGTCTGCAGCAGACCCATCGCGTTGGCGCCCTTGGTGTAGCGCACCGGCTCGATGTGCGTGTCGTCGTCCGGGTGGAACGACGACGTGATGGCCACGCCGGTGGAGAAGTCGCGGGCCGGGTCCAGCCGCAGCAGTTGCGAACCGATGATCGACTCGGAGTTGGTCCGGGTGAGTCGCCCGAGCCGTCCGGACAACTGCGGCAGATCGCCGCGCTCCCGGCAGCGGTGCAGCAGGTTCTGGGTGCCCCAGGTGCCTGCCGCGACCACGACCTGGTCGGCGCGGAAGATCCGGGGCTGCCTGGCCAGTTTCGCCCCGGTGCGCACCGACGCGATGCGCCACCGGCCGTCGGCGCCCGGCGCGAGCCTGGTCACCGTGGTCATCGGGAAGACTTGGGCGCCGCCGACCTCGGCCAGATACAGGTAGTTCTTGACCAGCGTGTTCTTCGCGCCGACGCGACAGCCGGTCATGCAGGCACCGCATTCGGTGCAGCCGGTGCGCGCGGGCCCGGCGCCACCGAAGAAGGGGTCGGCGTCGGTCTGCCCCGCCTTGCCGAAGTACACCCCGACCGGTGTCCGGTGGTAGGTCTCGCCGACGCCCATTCGCTCCGCGACCTGCTTGATGACCACGTCCGACGGGGTTTCGGTCGGGTTCGCCACGACGCCGAGCATCCGGGTGGCCTGGTCGTAGTGCGGGGCGAGCTCGGTTTCCCAGTCGGTGATGTGCGCCCACTGCGGGTCCCGGTAGAACGGCGCCAGCGGTCGGTAGAGGGTGTTGGCGTAGTTCAGCGAGCCGCCGCCAACGCCCGCCCCCGCGAGGATCAGGCAGTTGCGCAGCAGGTGGATCCGCTGGATCCCGAAGCAGCCGAGCTGGGGTGCCCAGAGGAACTTCCGGAGGTCCCAGGACGTCTGCGGCAGTTCGTCGTCGGCGAATCGACGACCGGCTTCGAGCACCGCGACGCGGTAGCCCTTCTCGGTCAGGCGCAGCGCGGCCACACTGCCGCCGAACCCGGAACCGATGACGACCACGTCGAAATCGGTGTCCTGCTCACGTCCAGCCATGCGCGACAGAGTAGCCGTAACTACTCACCAGTAGCTAGAGCTCGCGACGCGGCTGCACCGACACCGAAGTGGCAGTTCTGCCGGGACTGTCCGGTTCAGCCGCGGAGCATGAGGCCGACCTTCTGGAACTCCTTGAGTTCCCGGTAGCCGGTCTTCGCCATCGCTCGGCGCAGGCCGCCGAAGAGGTTCAGGGTGCCGTACGGGTCGCTGCTCGGGCCGAACAGCAGCTGGTCCAAGTCCGCGCCGGAACCCGCGAAACCGACGATCTCGCTGCGCGGCAGGCTCGGGTGCGCAGCAGCCGAAGTCCAGTAGTAGCCCTGCGCGGGCGCCTCGGCCGACTCCGTGAGCGCCTCGCCGAGCATCACGGCATCCGCACCACAGGCGATCGCCTTGGCGATGTCCCCGGAGTACGAAAGGCCGCCATCGGCGATCACGTGCACGTAGCGACCGCCGGTTTCGTCGAGGTAGTCGCGACGGGCCGCGGCCGCGTCAGCGATCGCGGTGGCCATCGGCACCCCGATGCCCAGCACCTGGGTGGTGGTCGCCGCGCGGGACTGGCCGAAGCCGACGATCACCCCGGCCGCACCGGTGCGCATCAGGTGCATCGCGGTCCGGTAGTCGCCGACCCCACCCGCGATCACCGGCACGTCGAGTTCGGCGATGAACCGCTTCAGGTTCAGCGGCTCGCCGTCGCGGGCCACGTGCTCGGCGGAAATGATGGTGCCCTGCACGACCAGCATCTCGACCCCGGCCGCGAGCACGTCCGGGGTCAGCTCCTCGGCGTGCTGCGGGCTGACCCGAGCGGCCACGGTGACACCGGAGTCCTTGATCTGCTTCAGCGCCGTCGCGAGCAGGTCGAGCCGGATCGGCGCGGCGTGCAACTGCTGCAAGAGCCGGATCGCTGCCTCTGGATCGCTGTTCTCCTCGGCAGCGCGCACCACCTCGAACAGCTTCTCCTCGACGTTCTCGTGCCGCGCCCACAGGCCCTCGGCGTTGAGCACGCCAAGACCGCCGAGCTCGCCGATGCGGACCGCGGTGGCGGGCGAGACGATCGCGTCGGTCGGGTGCGTCACCAGCGGGATGTCGAAGCGGTACGCATCGATCTGCCAGGACAGCGAAACGTCCTTCGACGACCGGGTCCGCCGGGACGGCACGATCTCCACGTCGTCCAAGTCGTAGCCGCGCATGGCCGTCCGGCCCATGCCGATCTCAACCTGATCCCGCACCGTCGGTCCCTCCTCGCCGCACAGCTGTCCAACGAATCATTGTCTCTACGGCATCCGGGTGACGTGCAACGGGGGCATGCCCAACCCTCCGCGGCCGAGCCCCGCGGTCGATTTCGCGGGAGATCAGCGTCAACGCGTGGTGTAGTTCGGAGCCTCGACGGTCATGGTGATGTCGTGCGGGTGGCTCTCCTTGAGCCCCGCTGCGGTGATCCGCACCAACTTCGCGTCCTGCAGCTCCGCGATGGTGGTGGAGCCGGTGTAGCCCATGCCCGAACGCAGCCCGCCGATCAGCTGGTCCACGACCTGCGCCAGCGGTCCGCGGAAGGGCACCCGGCCCTCGATGCCCTCCGGCACCAGCTTGTCCTCGGAGAGCACGTCGTCCTGGAAGTAGCGGTCCTTGGAGTACGACTTGCCCTGGCCCCGCGACTGCATCGCGCCCAGCGAACCCATGCCCCGGTAGACCTTGAACTGCTTGCCGTTGACCAGCACCAGCTGCCCCGGCGACTCGGCGGTCCCGGCCAGCAGGCTGCCCAGCATGACGCTGCTCGCACCGGCCGCGATCGCCTTCGGGATGTCCCCGGAGTACTGGATCCCGCCGTCGCCGATCAGCGGCACGTCCGCCGGGCGGCAGGCCATGCTCGCCTCGTAGATCGCGCTGATCTGCGGCACGCCCACCCCGGCGACCACCCGCGTGGTGCAGATCGAGCCCGGCCCGACGCCGACCTTCACCGCGTCGGCTCCGGCATCGACCAGCGCCTGCGCGCCCGCGCGGGTCGCCACGTTGCCGCCGATGACGTCGACGGAGTTGCCGAGTTCCTTCTTCAAGGTCCCAACGGTGTCCAGCACCGCGCGGGAGTGTCCGTGCGCGGTGTCCACGATGAGCACGTCAACACCCGCGTCCACCAGCGCCATCGCGCGCTCGTGCGAGTCCGCGCCGACTCCGACCGCGGCGCCGCACAGCAGCCGACCGTCCGGGTCCTTGGTGGCGCTGGGGTACTGCTCGGTCTTGACGAAGTCCTTGACGGTGATCAGCCCGCGCAGCTTGCCAGCACCGTCCACGATCGGCAGCTTCTCGATCTTGTTGCGCCGCAGCAGCCCGAGCGCGGCTTCGGCGGTGACGCCGACCTGCGCGGTCACCAGCGGCGCGGCCGTCATCACCTCGCGCACCCGGCGGGTGAAGTCCACCTCGAAGCGCATGTCGCGGTTGGTGATGATGCCGACCAACGTGCCGTCCGGGTCGGTCACCGGCACACCGGAGATGCGGAATCGGGCGCACAGGGCGTCCACTTCGGCGAGGGTGTCGTCCGGCGAGCACGTCACGGGATCGGTGACCATCCCGGCCTCGGAGCGCTTGACCACCTCGACCTGCGCGGCCTGCTCCTCCACCGACAGGTTGCGCTGCAGGATGCCGACGCCGCCCTGCCGGGCCATCGCGATCGCCATCCGCGCTTCGGTCACGGTGTCCATCGCCGCCGACAGCAGCGGCACCCGCAGCCGGATGTTGCGGGAGAGCCGGGTGGACGTGTCGACCCCGCTGGGGATGACATCGGATTCGTCGGGCAGCAGCAGCACGTCGTCGAAGGTCAGACCCAGTGTCGCGAACTTCGAGGGGAGGCCGGGTGCGGTGAGTTCGCTGCTCATGGCGGCGGATGTGCCTTCCTTCACGCTGTGGTCAACAAACCCGCTGAGGCGGATGTCCTCGGCGATCACGTCGTGCAACGCGGCATCTGCTGCGGGGATTCCCTCAATCATAGAGACCACAGGTCAGAGCCCGATTGCCACGTCTGCGCAGGCGTGGGCCACGCCACCACCGAAGCGCCAAACCCGCCCCGACAGCCCCACTCGGTCGACGCAGCCGGTACCGTGCGGGCCGTGCCGCACGATCCGATGCCACCAGACCCGTTCGCGGGTGACCCGGAAGATCCGAGCATGGCACTCGGTGATCACGACGCCGACGACGGACGACCGATCGGCGACGAGGAACGGGCCGAGCTACTCGCCGATCTGACCGATCTCGCCGTCTACCAGGCGCTGCTGGAGCCCCGTGGGATCCGCGGCATAGTGGTGGACTGCGCGGACTGCGGTGAATGCCACTACCACGACTGGGAGCTGTTGCGCGCCAGCCTCGAACAGCTGCTGCACGACGGCCGGATGCGTCCGCACGAGCCAGCCTTCGACCCGAATCCGAGCGATTACGTCACCTGGGAGTACTGCCGCGGTTATGCGGACGGCATGACGGAGCGGGAAAGCACCCGCTGACCCGCGCTTTTCGCGTGAACAGCAGAAGAGGGGTTCCCGGCTCGGGAACCCCTCTTCTGCTACGCAGCGCTCGGGGAGTTCTGGATCAGGGGTTGTTGCTGCTGTGCGGGAAGAGTCCGGAACCCCAGCCGCTGGACGGGTTTTCCGAACTGCCGCTGGTCTCGCTCGGCGAGGTACTGGTCTCCGTCGGCGCCGACGAAGTCGGCGGCACCGACGAGCTGTCCGTCGGGGGTGCCGATTCCGGAGGTTGCGAGGGCGATGGCGAAGTCGTCGGCGTCGGAGTCGGGGAGACCGGCTGCTGCGAGCTCTGCTGGGGGTCGTCCCGATCCATCCGCGCGGTCAGCGAGGCGTGCGCGGCCCGCAGATCGGCCAGCCCGTGCTCGTCGTCAACGCCCCGCATCTGCTCCTGCGCGGAACGCAAGGCCGCCTCGGCGGCGTTTCGGTTGCCCCGCTCGATCGCACCCTCGGCGGTGTTCAGGTCTTCGCGCGCCGAGCTGGCCGCCACCACCGCGCGGGTGTGGTCGGTGTAGAGCACCTGCGCCACGCCCCACAGCATGTCGCCGGGCTGCGCGTCACGAGCGGCCACGCCGACCCCGGTGAAGGTGATCATCAGCACCGCAGCCGCGGTGGCCACCGGCACCAGGTGTCGCCGCTTGAGCCGACGGCGCGGGCGGTTGCCCTCCGCGATCGCCGCAGCGGCGGCGTCCACGTCGACGAGATCACCGATCGGTGCGGCGTCGATGTCCTGCCGCCACGCGATCAGCAGCGCTTCCAGGCTGGGGCGCTCGTCAGCGGTCGAGGCGGCCACGTCCGGGTTGGTGCCGCCGAGCACGTCGAGCAGCTCGTCGTCGGACTGCAGCGCGGTGAGGTCGATCGGTTCTTCGCCGAAGTCGTCGAAGTCGACCAGTTCGTCATCAGCGTCGTCCGAGCGCTGCGGGAAGGCAAGCACTTCGGCACCGCCCGGCTTAGCGGTTGCGGCGTGGGTGGTTTCAGACTCGGCCGAGTCGGAATCCCGGTGGTTGTCGCTCAGTTCCGTTCCCTCGTCCGCGGAACCCGCTGCGGGAGTCGAGTCCCGCTCGTCCGCACTCTTCGAACGGTCCTCCTGCTGGCCGGACTCGACAGGGTCGTGTCCCGCCTGCTCCCCGTCGGGCCCCTTCCGCTCAGCCATTCAGACCACCTCCTCCGCGGACAGCGTCTTTCGCAGCCGGGCCAACGCGCGGTGTTGTGCCACGCGCACCGCGCCCGGCGTCGAACCGACCGCTTCGGCGGTTTCCTCCGCCGACAACCCGACGACCACCCGGAGCAGCAGAATCTCCCGCTGCTTGGCCGGAAGGACGCGAAGTAGTTGCGCCATCCTGCCCGAAAGCTCACCCTGCATAGCGCGCTGCTCCGGTCCAGCATCGGATTCCGGGGTGTCCGGAACGTCCGCGACCGGTTCGGAGCGGTTGCGAGCCAACGCACGGTGGGCATCAGCCACCTTGTGCGCGGCGATGCCGTACACGAACGCCAGGAACGGACGACCCTGGTCCTTGTAAGAGGGCAGCGCGGTCAGCACCGCGAGGCACACTTCCTGGGCCACGTCGTCCGCCGAAGCGAACGACCTCTCGTTTCGTCCGACTCTGGCGCGGCAGTACCGCACCACCAAAGGACGGATTTCGGCCAGCAAGCGCTCGATCGACTGACGATCGCCGTCGACGGCGGCGCTTACAAGAGCGTCCAGCCCGTCCCCCACGTTGGTCATCGCAGACAGCAGCCCTGGTGTTACGCGTTCAAGCGATTCGAATTTGCCTGGCGGAAATCGCGTGCGCCGCACGCCGCGCCGAGCTCACCGTACCGGGCAAGGGACGGTCGTTGAACAGGGAGTGGGGTTCGGGGGCCGTCATCGTCACACATTCACATCTACCAGACGCCGGGGCCGGTGGCGTTTGTCCAGGCCACCGGGATCTTGGTGGATCGCGAATGAAGATCGGAGACGATCTTCACACGTGTTGTGCGGCGAGGCGGAGAGGCAGCCCCGGAAGCATGCGCCGGTTCTGTGCAGACCGACTGAGACCGATTCGCCCGATCAGCGACGCTGTGGCTCGCACCACACCGAAGTGGTGCGAGCCACAGCCGCTTTCGCAACGTCAGCTCGCTGGAAGCCAACGCCCTCGTCGAGCACCGGCGGCTCGGCAACACCGCCAGTGCGCTCCGATCACGCGACGAGGCCGCGGCGGAATCCGTGCGCCACCGCCTGCGCACGGTCGCGCACGCCCAGCTTCCGGAACAGTCGGCGCGCATGGGTCTTGACCGTGTCCTCCGAGAGGTAGAGCTCCCGGCCGATCTGCCCGTTGCTCTTGCCCTGGCTCATACCCCGGAGCACTTGGAGCTCGCGCTCGGTCAGCTGCACGCCGGGGTCCGACGGCTGCCGGGGCGCGGGCACCGAGGTGCTCGCCAGCGTGTGCGCCAAGGCCGCCACCAACTCCGGCCGGGACGCGTCCCAGCGGAGGTAGCCGCGAGCGCCGCCAGCGATCGCCGCGGCGATGCTGGCCGCGTCGTCCGGCGCACCGAACACGATCACGTTCGCTTGCGGATGAGCCGAGACGAGCCGTCGAGTGGCCTCCACGCCGTTGGGTACGGCGCGCTGGGTACCGACCAGCACGACGTCCACGGCCTGCCGCGAGAAGCGGGCCAACAGCTCGTCACCGTGCGCAACGCAATCTATCCGGCTCACTCCGGGAACAGCAGACATCACACGAGTGAGCCCTTCCCGGACGCTACGTCGGTCATCGCAGATCAGGACCGTCGTCACGGGAACTCCTTCCTGCAGGCGAGTGACGTTCCACCTCCCCTATCGGACGCAGTCGCCAAAACCTTGACACGATCCGGTGCTTAATCCGTCAAGAAATTTTGCGCCGCCCCCGTTGGGGTCGGGTTCACCGGAACGGAGCAACGGGTCGACCGCTACCCCGTGAAGTCGCCAATCACCCGCCATACCTGCGGTATTCACCCGATTGCACTCGGTTGTGACCGCATCTTCGCCCGTCCGCACGAACGTTGTCACTCTACCCGCAGATTCTGACTGTGATTTAAGACACAGTAGGGGTAAATCAGCCCAAAACGGTCTCGGAAACACGGGCCACAGCGGTTTCGAACGACCCCAGCAGTTCCACGTGCGCGGGCAGCGCCTCCTGCGCCCACCCGGCACCCGCGACGAACGCTCGGGCGCGCTGCCGGGTGATCGGGATGTCCTCCAGCACCCGCGGCGAGGCGTAATGCGATTGGTCCGACCACAGCACCACGGCAGCGGGTGCGGAGCGGCGCACCGCCGCTGCCAGCCCTTCGCGCGGCAGCGCGGCGCCGAACAGCCGGTGTCCGACGCGGTTGGCCGCCAAGGCCGCGGCGAGCGCCACGAGTTCGAGCTCCTGCGCCTCACCTGGCACTGGCGCGAGCACCACCGGGCGCGGATTGACCGGGGACGGCGCGTTCGCGATCACCGACCGCAGCGCGGTGGAGGCGCAGTCGACCAACAACTGCAGCACTTCGATGCCGGAGCCGGACCGCTGCCGTCGTTCGTTTACCGCGCGCAGCACCGGCTGCAGCATGCTGTTCCAGGTCTCGACAACACCCTCGGAGTCCAGCGCCTCGATCAACAGCCGTTGCACGGACCAGGAGTCCAGCGCGAGCGCCGCCCGCCCCAGCCCGCGCGTGCGCGGACCGGCGCCAGCGACCTTGAGCCCGCGCCCGCCGGTGTTGGCGCCGCCGACCAACTTGAAGTCGCCCGCGCCGTCGAGCACACCGGACAACATCATCGGGCCGTCACCGGAGCCATCGGCCTGCGGCGGCTCGGCCGCGTCGGGGTACCGCTGCGGCAGCGGAGCGGCGACGGTGCGCGCGTAGCGGGCGGCTTCGGCCGGTGAAGCGCCGCGCAGCAGTGCGCGCTGCATCTGTTCCAGTCGCGCGATGTCGTCCGGGCCGTACCGGCGGTGTCGGCCGCTGGTGTGATCGCTGGGGCCAAGCCCGTACCTGCGGTCCCAGGTGCGCAGCGTGGCGGGCGCCACACCGAGTCGTCGGGCCACCGCGGCAACGCTGAGCCTCGGTTGATCGTCCGACGCAGCGCCATCGGGGTTGTCGACCGGCCCCGAATCGTCGATCGAGCTGGGGCTGTCCTGTCCGCGCACAGGTTCCGGCCGCGTCGTCACGCGGGACATGTTCCGGTTCTGGCCCCTGGAGAGCAAGCCGGTCACGGCGTCGATCTTGAAAACAAAAAGATCACTCCAATGATGAACAGCTTTTGACCCGATAAGGGTTGAACAAGTTTTGGCGCGGTTTTACGGTTGGATCATGCGAGTCTGCGGCGGCCCGCCGCAGCAGGGAGGGGATCCACCGGTGGGAGGTGGTTGTCGCAATGGCGGACACTCGACGTCTTCCAGGTCCGAACGCCGATATCTGGGATTGGCAGATACGGGGCTCTTGTCGAGGCATGGACAGCGCGTACTTCTTTCATCCGGACGGCGAACGGGGCCCAGCACGGGCCCGGCGCGAGTCCAAGGCGAAAGAGGTGTGCCAGCACTGTCCGGTAATCGCGCAGTGCCGCACGCACGCGCTCGCGGTGCAGGAGCCGTATGGCATCTGGGGCGGGCTGTCGGAGTCGGAGCGCGAAGTGATCATCAAGGCGCGCAAGCGACAGCAGTTGGCTGCTGCAGCCAGCTGATGCGCCTGCGTCGGCTGCTGCGGTTCTAGCCGTGGTCGGCCGCCGGAGTCGAATGGCTACGAGGGGCGTCATTCGGCTCCGGACAGGACGAAGACAGATCGGGGCGGCACCCGGAAAAAGGGGTGCCGCCCCGATCTCGTCGTGCTGCGGTCGGGCAGCGTCAGGCGAAGCTCAGTGGCCGTGCCCGTGGCCGTGGCCGTGCCCGGCCGCTTCCGGCTGCTCCTCCGGCTTGTCCACGACCGCGCTCTCGGTGGTGATCACCATGCGGGCGATGGAGGCCGCGTTGGCGACCGCGGAGCGGGTCACCTTCAGCGGGTCCACGATGCCCGCCTGGACCAGGTCGCCGTACTCGTCGGTGGCCGCGTTGTAGCCCGCGCCCCAGTCCAGGTCGCGGACCTTGGACACCACGACGGCGCCCTCCTGACCAGCGTTGCTGGCGATCCAGAACAGCGGTGCGTCCAGCGCGCGGCGCACCAGCTGCACGCCGGTGGCTTCGTCACCGGTGAGGCCGAGGTTGTCGGCCAACGCCTTGGCGGCGTGGATCAGGCTGGATCCACCGCCGGGCACGCTGCCCTCCTCGGCGGCTGCCTTGGCGGCGGCGACCGCGTCCTCGATGCGCGACTTGCGCTCCTTGAGCTCGGTCTCGGTGGCCGCCCCGACCTTGATCACCGCGACGCCGCCAGCCAGCTTGGCCAGCCGCTCCTGCAGCTTCTCGCGGTCCCAGTCGGAGTCGGTGGCCTCGATCTCCTTGCGGATCTGCTCGGCGCGGTCCTTGACCTCGTCGGCCTTGCCGCGGCCGTCCACAATGGTCGTGGTGTCCTTGGTCACGGTGACCCGGCGAGCGGCGCCGAGCACCTCCGGACCGACCTCGGAGAGCTTGAGGCCGAGCTCGGGGGCGATCACCTGGGCGCCGGTGGCGACCGCGAGGTCGTCCAGGAACGCCTTGCGGCGGTCGCCGAAGAACGGGGCCTTGACCGCGACGACCTTCAGCGTCTTGCGGATCGCGTTGACCGCCAGGGTGGACAGCGCCTCGCCCTCGACGTCCTCGGCCACGATCAGCAGCGGCTTGCCGTTCTGCGCGATCTTCTCCAGCAGCGGCAGCAGTTCCTGCAGGTTGGAGATCTTCTCCCGGTGCAGCAGGATCTGGCCGTCTTCCAGCACCGCCTCCTGCCGCTCCGCGTCGGTGACGAAGTGCGGGGAGATGAAGCCCTTGTCGAACTGGACGCCTTCGGTGATCTCCAGCTCGGTGGCCAGCGTCGAGGACTCCTCGATGCTGATCACGCCGTCCTCGCCGACCTTCTCCATCGCCTCGCCGACCAGCGCGCCGATGGCCTCGTCCCGGGACGAGACGGTGGCGATCTGGGCGATGTTGTCGCGGCCCTTGACCGGGGTGGCCTTGGCCTTGAGGGCCTCCACCACGGCGTCGGTGGCCGCCTGGACGCCCTTGTTCAGCGCCGCCGGGTTGGCGCCCGCCGCCAGGTTGCGCAGGCCCTCGCGGACCAGCGCCTGGGCGAGCACGGTGGCGGTGGTGGTGCCGTCACCGGCGACGTCGTTGGTCTTCGTCGCGACGTTCTTGGCGAGCTGGGCGCCCAGGTTCTCGAACGGGTCGCTCAGCTCGATCTCACGGGCGATGGTCACGCCGTCGTTGGTGACCTGCGGCCCGCCGAACTGCTTGTCCAGCACGACGTGGCGGCCGCGCGGTCCGAGGGTGACCTTCACCGCGTCGGCGAGCTGGTTGACGCCGCTTTCCAGCGCGCGGCGCGCCTGCTCGTCGAAGGTGATCTGCTTAGCCATGGTTCCAACAGCCCTTCATGGATGCCTGATCTTCTGGGGCGCTTCGGCCCCGAACGTGCGACCGCCCCGGAGGTCCCGCGGTCGGGACCGCCGGGGCGGCACTGCTCGCGTGGTCTGACGTCAGTTGACGACGGCCAGCACGTCGCGGGCGGAGAGGATCAGGTACTCCTCGCCGTTGTACTTGACCTCGGTGCCGCCGTACTTGGAGTAGATGACGACGTCGCCTTCCTTGACATCCACCGGGATGCGGTTGCCCTTGTCGTCGACGCGACCCGGGCCGACGGCCAGAACCTTGCCCTCCTGGGGCTTTTCCTTGGCGGTGTCCGGGATCACGATGCCGGACGCAGTCGTCGTCTCGGCCTCGCTCGCCTGGACCACGATCTTGTCCTCAAGCGGCTTGATGCTCGCCACGGTGTGACCTCCACCTTCTGGGGCCTTCGAAGCGTTGTCTGGGAAAAGACGGCTCCGTGGCTCCCCGCCGTCGCGGGTGCCGGGGCGCTCCGGTGCCGTTCTGCTAGCACTCTACCCACGAGAGTGCCAACGCTCAACAACCACCCGCATCCCCCGAATGTCGGAGTGTCGGCAAGCGACGGTCAACCAGCCAGAGCAGCTCAATCCATCAACTCATCCAACCGGATGCGCACCGGGAACGGCACCTCCGCGACGAATTCCCTCGTGATGTCCCCGGGATCTTGATATCCGAACGGTTCGGCGAGGTGGCAAGCGAGCAATGACACCGGCTCGTCGAGGTCGACGATCCAGTAGTGCGGAATTCCGGCGTCGGCGTACTCGGTGCGCTTGATGGCGTGATCGGTACGCCGAGAACCAGGTGAGACGACCTCAATGACGAGCGCGACTTCGCTCGCCCGCAGGAGGCCGCCCTCCTGACGCACCCTCTTCGCGGCGGTCTGCTCAACGACGACCAGGTCCGGACGACGCGAGAATCCCGGCTTGCCCGGCGGCGCGAGCTCAAGGTCGATGTCCACGTCCGGGATGGCCTTGAAGCCAGGCGGGACCTGCCCAGCGAACTGCAAGATCAAGTTTGCGATCACGATCATGCGATCCGGCGCTGGGCTCGGCGACACGACCAGGTTTCCCTCTTGGAGTTCGTAGCGGTGGCGATCGTCCTCGCCGAGCTGGGCGTATTCCGCGACCGTCAACTGTCTCCGCGGCAACGGATCCGGGGATGACGGGTTCGGTACGGCAGTCATTGCGAGTCCTCACTACGCCGAATGCGGCAATTACCGATCGTAGCCAAGCGAACTCCCCGCGCCGCGCTGGGCCCGCCACCTGGAGTGTTGTCACAGACGATCAGCTGTGCGTGATCTTCGCAGGTAGATCGGCATGCGGGAAATGTCACCAATGCCACGAGGTGGTTTACGCCAAAGCCGTTCGGTGCCCTAGGTTGCCAGGCATGCCAGCCCTCTCGAAACCCGCGAACCGGCCGTGGGAGCGCCGCCCCCGACCAGCGCGGCCCCCCGGCCCGTCCGGCCCCCCGACCCGGTCGAGCTGGCGTCCGAAGTGACGCCGTCGCCACCGCCGGTTGCTCACTGCTCCGGCTGGTGGCGGTAGAGCTCGGCATAACGCTGCGCCCGTTCGGCACGCTCGGCGGCCTGCGCCTCCTCGCGCACCGCCTTGCCGGTGCCCAGCGGGTAGCCGTGCTTGGTCAGCCGGTACTCGCTGGTGTGCTCCAGGTACGACAGCGAGTACCAAAGCGCCAGGATCACCCCGCCCAGCACGGCCAGCGCCGGGATCCACAGCGGTCCGGGCAGCAGCAGGAACAGCAGTCCTGGCGAGATCTGGACCAGGCTGCGGGCGAGGTGCCGCAGCACCCAGGTGCGGCAGGTGACGTCGTGCAGCACCCACTCCCGGCAGCGCTGTGGGAGTCGTCCACCGAAGGCGTACCAGATCCACTGCGCCGGATTGGGCCGGATCAGTCGAGCGTCCGCCACGTCCCCTCCTTCATCGAAGGTGCCGAGAACACCGATATGCTAATCCTTAGCACGCTAATCATTAGCGTGATAGTCGGCACCCCGGTTGGAAGGAGACCAGATGGGCTCGATCGATCTCGGCGAGGACCCGCTCGCCCTCGATCGCCAGGTGTGCTTCGCCCTGTCCGTCGCCTCGCGCAACGTCATTTCCCTCTACCGGCCGCTGCTCGCGCCGCTCGACCTGACGCACCCGCAATACCTCGTGATGCTCGCGCTCTGGGAGCAGTCGCCGAGATCGGTGAAGGACCTGTGCAGCACCCTGCAGGCCGACCCGGCCACGCTGTCGCCACTGCTCAAGCGCTTGGAGGCGATCGGCTACCTGGATCGACGGCGCAGCGCCGCGGACGAGCGACTGCTCGCGGTGGAGTTGACCGACCAGGGCCGGGAACTGCGAGCGGAAGCCGAGAAGATCCCGTACCGCGTCGTCGAACTGCTCGGCATGCAGGTCGCCGAATTGGAGCAGCTCAACGCCGCGCTGAGCCAGGTGATCACGGCGACCCGCCGAGTCCTCGACGCCGGGTGACGCGCGGAAGCTGTTCGACTGCACCACCAAGACCGACGCCGCCAGGGGGCAGCGGCTCGTGTCGACGGTGCTCGTGCCCAACTCGCCGCACACCCGGAGCAAATGCGCATCTCCGCTGACGAATGCGACATCCGTCCCCAGCACCGCCGCGCTGGCGCAGTGCACGGCGTCGTATCCGCGGTCATCTCAACAGTCCTGGCTTCCGGTGAAATCTAGATTGTATTGCTGACTAGATTGCTCTACGGTTTAGATCGTCCCGAAGACATGCCAGCCGGGATCCGCGAAGCCGGGGGTCTCGAACCCGGAGCTGGCTTGTCATCGGACCTAGACCGTTCCGCTACCTAGCGGCCGGAGAGGATGGGGCCATGGCTACCGATCGGCGCGCGAGCTGGCTCAAGGGCGTACTGGACCTGCTGGTGCTCGCGAGCCTCACCGACGGCGAGAGCTACGGCTACGAGATCGCCAAGACCCTGGCCGGTACGGGCCTCGGGCAGATCCGCGGCGGCACCTTGTACCCCGTCCTCAACCGGCTGGAGGAAGCGGGCCTGGTGGCGGCCGAGTTCCGGGTTTCCGAGCGAGGCCCCGGCCGCCGCTACTACCGCCTCACCGAGCAAGGCCGCACGACGCTCGCCGAACAGGCCGGGGCGTGGCTGGCCTTCGACGAGGCCGTCCGAGCCGTGCTGACCAAGGGAGTCAACAGATGACCTACTTCGACGAACTCACCGAGCGGTTACGCAGCGGCGGCGTTCCCGAGGAACAGGTGACCGCGACGATCGACGAACTCGCCGGGCACCTCGCCGAGACCGGGGCCGATCCGGAGGCCGAATTCGGCCCGGTCGACGAATTCGCCGCGCAATTGGCGGAATCGCGCGGCGATGCCGCCCAACCCGACCCGACAGCCACCACCTGGCGCTGGATCGCCGACGCCTTCGTCGAATTGGACCACCTGGCGACCTTCGGTGCGCAGGGCTGGGAAGTGACGCACGTCGACAGGACCGGCCACTTCGTCTCCCGCCGCGATCCCGAACGCCCGCAGCGCTGGGAGTACCGCAGGGAAGTCACCCTCCGGAACCAGGCCGGGGTTGTCGAGCGACTCAGCCCGGACGGCTGGGAGCTGTGCGGCGCGTGGGGCCCCTTCCACTACTTCAAACGCCCGGTGGCCGCGAGCATCGGTCCGGCCGCTGAACTCAGCACGCCACCGGAAATGCCGCAGCGGAGCAACTTCCTGAGCAAGAAGTTCTGGCTGTTCTGCGGCGCACTGTTCGCGGGTTTGCTGGTGCTGCAGGTGCCTGCCGTGCTGATCAACGGGAGCTTCGCCGTCCTGCTGACCATCCCGATCGGCATGGTGGTCGGCGGCGCGCTGGGGGTGGGCATTTCCTGGGCCACCCAGCGAAAGGCGCGCGGCACCGACCTCTGACCCCTCGCCGAGCCTGGTACGCCGCCGCACTGCTCCGGCCGCCGCACCGTCGATTCCGCCGAACCGCCGTCCGGTGTTGCGGCTGCGGAGCCATTTCGCCGGGAATTCACCAAGTTCTCCCCTCTCGTCGGTATTTTCTGGCGTTCGATCACGAAACGGTCGAGTCCCGGAAGAGTCCGCACGACACTTGGAGGACTTGCGATGCCCGATTCGCCCATCCCGTTATCCGGCCGGGTCAGCCGACGCGCCGTGCTGCTCGGCGGAGCCGCCGCACTCGGCGCGACCGCGCTCGGCGGGTCCGCGTTGGCCAACGCTCTTTCGCTGCCCGGCGCGGGCACCGGCCGCCGCCTCGCCGACCCGTTCACCCTGGGCGTCGCCTCCGGTGACCCGCTGCCGGACGGCGTCGTGCTGTGGACCCGGCTGGCGCCGGAGCCGACCGCCGACGACGGCCTCGGCGGCATGCCCGACCGGGTCGTGCCGGTGCAGTGGGAGGTCGCCGAGGACGAGCAGTTCAGCACGATCGTGCAGAGCGGCGAAGCGGATGCCGCGCCGGACCTCGGGCACAGCGTGCACGTCGAGCTCGCCGGGTTGCAGCCGGGCGCGGAGTACTACTACCGCTTCCGCGCCGAAGGCTCGATCTCGCCGGTCGGCCGCACCCGCACCGCGCCCGCGCCGGATGCGCTCGGCGAGTTGACCATGTGCTTCGCCTCCTGCTCGCACTTCGGCGAGGGCTACTTCACCGCTTACCGCCGGATGGCCGAGGACAACCCGCACCTGATCCTGCACCTCGGCGACTACCAGTACGAGTACGCGGCCAAGGACAGCGATGTGCGCGAGGTGCTGGGTCCGGAGACCCGCACGCTGGCCAACTACCGGCAGCGGCACGGGCAGTACAAGACCGACCCGGACCTGCAGCTCGCGCACGCCACCGCGCCGTGGCTGGTCGTGTGGGACGACCACGAGACCGAGAACAACTGGGCCGACGAAACGCCGGAGCAGCCCGACGACGGTTTCCTGGACCGCCGCGAGGCGGCCTTCCAGGCGTACTACGAGAACATGCCGTTGCGCAGCGGTGCCAAGCCGTCCGGCATCGATCTGCAGCTCTACCGCCGGATCCGCTGGGGTTCGCTGGTCAACTTCCACATGCTCGACACCCGCCAGTACCGCAGCGACCAGGCATGCGGCGACGGGGTGCAGTCCGGTTGCACCGACCGCGAGGACCCGAACCGGTCGATCACCGGTACCGAGCAGGAGCAGTGGATCATCGACGGGTTCAACAGCACCACCGCGCGCTGGGACGTGCTGGGCCAGCAGGTGTTCTTCTCCAAGATCGACCTGACGCCCGGTGCCGAAGAGGGCTACAACATGGACGCTTGGGACGGCTACGTGGCCAACCGCGACCGGATCGCCGGTGCGCTGGCCGACAGCGCGGTCCGCAACGGCGTCGTGCTCACCGGCGACGTGCACCGGCACTGGGCCGCGGAGATCAAGCGCACCCACGACGATCCGGAATCGCCCGCCGTCGGAACCGAATTCATCACCACTTCGGTCACCAGCGGTGGGGATGGCAACGACGACGGCAACGAGGACGTGCTCGCGGAGAACCCGCACGTGAAGTTCCACGCCAACCGGCGCGGCTACGTGCGGACCACGTTCACCGAGACCGAACTGCGCGCCGACTACCGCGTCCTGCCGTATGTGTCCAGACAGGACGCTCCGGCAGAGACCGCGCAGTCGTTCGTCGTCGAAGACGGCAGCCCGGTGCTCAACCCGGTCTAGGGATCATCGGTCGGTGTGGGCGGTGCTGATCGCGCATCGTCACCGCTCACGCCGACCCACCGCGGCGGCCGTCACCGCATTCACTGGAAATGCGCCCCCTTCAGGTCAACCCGCTCGTTCCGCAGCGCGCCGCCGATCCGCGTGCTGGGATGCTGCTCCCAGTTCGGCACGAGAGGATGGTCAACCGTGCATGAATCGGAGCACACCGGCCTCGACCGGGAATTCGACGCACTTCCTTTCACCGACCGCTGCCAAACGCTGTGGGACCAGGGCGATCATGTGCTGATCGGCGTGAGTCCGGGAAACAGCTACTTCAGCGCGGAGCGGCTGGCCGATCTGATGTCCTGGCTCGCCAAGTACTTCTCCGCCATCGACATCGTGTACGCGGACCTGCACCTGGACACCGCGATCCACGCCTTGGGCTACTCCCCGGACCACGCGCGGAAGCGTGCCCACAAAGAGCTGCAAGGCGTTCGGAGACGAATTCGCCGAGCCCTGGAAAACGCCAGAACCGGGGACCGCAGAACACGCGTCTCGGCGCTTTCGGAATTCCGCTCCAACTCCGTTTACCGAGCCCTGCACGCGAGGCTCGAACACGCTGCTCGCACCGACCCGCTGCTGCACCGGACCTGCGAGGACATGGTGTTGAACGTCCTGCTCGGACGGCTTCCGGAGACCGCCTCGGTGACGCCCGAGCAGCGCCGCGCGGGGCTGGTCTACCTGCTCGCCGAACTGCCGTTCTTCATCGACACCCCGGCTGTTCTCGGGGTGCGTTCCTCGGTGGCCTGCCACCACCTGCTCATGCCGTTGACCGGTATTCTCTACTCCGGCGCGGCATCGATCCGAGCGGCTCGGAACCAGGCTTGCGCGGTGGTCCGCCCGTTGACCATTCCACAGCCCAGGTCCGCCGCTTACGGCGAACTCGCCGCGGAGCCGATCCGGGAAGCCGCCGAGCGGAACTCCCCGTGACGATCTAGTCTCCGCTGCGGCGCCCGAGTCGTACCGAAAAGCGTTCCGGGACAACCGGATCAGCTCCACACGTTGTACATTGAGGACGTTTGGCTGCTCGGGTCCTCGGCGGGCAATACGCCACGCTGGGCGCGGCGGGAACCGCGTTCGCCGCAGGCGATGGCACACTTGCCTGGTGCGCGGACTATGGGTGGGGCTGGCGGCGCTGGCCGCGTTCGGGGTGCTCGTGGCGCTGCCGTCGGGATGGGCGTTGGTGCGCAGCGCCCGTCGCATCCGCACCGTGCTCGACGTGCCCGCGACCGAGGTGGCGCTGGTGCTGGGCGCGGGCGTGCGCTGGGACGGCAAGCCGAGCCTGATCCTGCGGGGACGGCTGGAAGTGGCGCGCGTGTTGTTCGAGGCGGGCAAGGTCCGGCGGATCATCGTCAGCGGCAGCCCCGAGTCGCGCGGGCACAGCGAACCCGTGGTGATGCGGCATCACCTTTTGTCCCACGGAGTTCCGGCTTCCGCGATCGAGCTGGACGAGTCCGGTGTGGACACTTGGTCGTCCTGCCGCCGTGCGGCCGAGGACTTCGGACTGCGCGAGATCACCGTGGTGACCACGCTTTTCCACCTGCGTCGTGCCGTGGCGCTGTGCCGCCGAGCGGGCATCGACGCCTACGGCGTCGGCCACGACGCGGCGGCCGACGGCCTGCACCGGGTGGCCGCCCGCGGTGCCCGCCGCGAATTCCTCGCCACCACCAAAGCGTTCTGGTGGCGCCGCTGACCACCAACAGGTGATGAGTGAAGGGCACTTTGACCGGCTTACTCGGTCGAAGGTGCCCTTCACGCTGACCCGGTCACTGGTGGTGATGGTGCAGTTACGTAGCGAAACTGCGGAAAACTTTGGGAAGTTGGGGCAACCGGGGCGGAAGTTCGAGCGATATCAGCACGTCCTTGCTGAATAGGGGTGTGTCATCGTGATCGCTCGAAAAGTCCGCGGCTGGTTGAGCGCGTGCTGCGTGGCGTTGTTGTCCATCGGCTTGCTAGCGGCCTTACCAGTGCACCGGGCGGAGGCCATGCCGTCCGGGTTCGTGCTCCGCAATCAACCCAGCGGGCAGGCGGCCTTCGACCTGACCGACTTCGCCTACCTTCCCGACGACAGCGTGCTGAGCACCGGCAAGAAGGGCACCGTGGCGTGGGTTTCCGCCGATGGCCGGACCCGCACCATCGCCAGCCTGCCCGTCGACCCCACCCAGGACCTCGGGCTGACCGGCATCGCGGTGGCCCCGGACTACGAAACCTCGCGGCACGTCTACCTGATCCGCTCATTACCCCAGGGCACCGGCGACCACCTGCTGCGACTCGCGCGCTGGACGGTCACCGGTGCCCCGGAACCCACCGGCCTCACCGGTGAACAGGTGCTCTTCGAATTCCGCAGTCCCTACGCGGTGCACGGCATGACCGGGATCGTCGCGGCCGATGACGGAACGCTGTGGGTTTCCGTCGGCGACCTCTCCGATTTCACCCGCACCGACCGGAATGCCCTGCAGGCCATGAACCTCGACGCACCCAACGGCAAGATCCTGCACGTCACCGCTGATGGCCGGGGCGTGGCCAGCAACCCGCACTACCAAGCGGCCAACCCGTCGTCGTGGCGCAGCCGGGTGTACGCCAGCGGTTTCCGCAGCCCGTTCCGGCTCTCGCTGGACCCCAGCACCGGCACCCCGATCGTCGGCGACGTCGGCTACAACACCTGGGAGGAGCTGGACCTCGTCCGGCCCGGCCAGAACTACAAATGGCCCTGCTGGGAAGGAAACCACCCGACCCCCGGCTACGCCGAACTGCCCGAGTGCGCCTCGGTGGTGAACACGCCACCGCTGTGGGAATACCACCACGGCGGCGGCGTCGACCAGGGCAACAGCGTCACCGGCGGCATCGTCTACCAGGGCGAGAGCTACCCGCAGGCGTACCGGGGCGCGTACTTCTTCGGCGACTACACCACGAAGAAGCTGTGGACGCTGCGCTACGACGCGCAGGGGAAGCTGGCGCGGGCACCGGAAAGTCCGCCGTTCGGCAGCGACATCGGCGGCCCGGTGAAGTTCGCCGCCGCACCCAACGGCGACATCGTGCTGGCCGACATCTACTCCGGCGCGCTGCGGCGGCTGAGCTATCCGCAGGGCAACTCCGCTCCGGTGGCCCAAGCCGAGATCACCACCGATCCGACGACCCGCACGGTCACCTTCGACGGCTCCGGATCGCAGGACTTCGACGGCGATCCGCTGACCTACCGCTGGGAATTCGGCGACGGCGCGACCGGAACCGGCGCGCGCACCAGCCACACCTACCCGCCCGGCGATCGCTTCACGGCACGGCTGACCGTCTCCGATCCGCTGGGTGCGTCGGGCAGCGTTGACGTGGTGGTCGCACCGGCGAACAACTCGCCTCGGCTGGAGCTGACGACACCGGGCGAACGCACCTTCGCCGTTGGCGAGCCCGTGGCGCTTTCCGCGCAGGCGACCGATGTCGAGGACGGCACAACGCCGGTGACCTGGACCAGCTCCGAGGTGCACTGCCCGGAAGAGGCGACCTGCCACCAGCATCCGGGCGTCGGCGGCACCGGCGGGAGTTTCCAGGTCGCGTTCACCGATCATCCCGATTCGCACATGGAGATCACCGCAACCACGACTGACAGCGCCGGGGTGCGCAGCAGCGAAACCTACCTGGCCATGCCGCGCGAGCACCTGCTCACTTTGACCAGCAATGCGCCCGCCGTGCTGCAGATCCCGTCCGAGGGCGGGCGGAGCTCCGCGATGGTCACCGAAGGGGCCACCCTGGACGTGGTCGCGGCGGCGACCGCCACCGACGGCGTGTCGAGCTTCGCGGGCTGGACCGATGGCGTAACCGATCGATCGCGGGTGCTGACCATGGGCACCGGTGACCTGACGCTCACCGCCCGCTACACCACCCCGATCGACCAGCGGTACGCGGCCGAACCGCAGCTGCGGGACGTGCTCGGCCAGCCCGTCGGTCCGGAGATCGCCGAAGGCGGCATCCGCTACCGCGACTACGAACGCGGGCGGCTGTACTGGACCGCGCAAGCCGGCGTGCACTACGTCTTCGGCGGGAACCTGGCGAAGTACTTGCAACTCGGCGCGCACGGCAAGTTCGGTCCGCCGACCACCGATGAACTGTCCACAGCGGACGGAGTCGGGCGGTACAACGACTTCGCCGGGACACCGGAGAGCCTGGCGGCGTCGATCTACTGGAGTCCGGACACCGGTTCGCACGCGGTGTGGGGCGTGATCCGGCAGAACTGGGCGGCCACCGGCTTCGAGCGGGGTCCGCTCGGCTATCCGACGACCGACGAAGTGACCACACCGGACGGGATCGGGCGCTACAACCACTTCTCGAAGGCTGCCTCGATCTACTGGACGCCGACTTCGGGTGCGCACGCGATCTGGGGCGCGATCCGGGTGACCTGGTCGCAGTTGGGCTGGGAACTCGGCCCGCTCGGGTACCCGACGACCGACGAGGTGACCACACCGGACGGCGTCGGGCGCTACAACCACTTCACCAAGGCGGGCTCGATCTACTGGACTCCGCGCACCGGCGCCCACGAGGTGTACGGGCGCATCCGGGAACGCTGGTCCGCGCTCGGTTGGGAACGCTCGTACCTCGGCTACCCGACCACGGGTGAGTTCGCGGTGTCGGGAGGTCGCCGCAACGACTTCGAGCACGGCTACATCCAGTGGAACGCCGCCAACGACACAACCGTCGACCGGCGGTACTGAGAAGGTCAGGGGCACCCGTAACCGAGTAACTGGGTCACGGGTGCCCCTCACCCATCACTTGATCGAGTGGGCTACTGGACGACGATGGTGCTGACCGGCAGGCCCGGATTGGCTGGCATGTCCAGGGGTGACGGCTTGGCGCCCGCGGCGAGCACGTGGGCGCCGAGAGCCGCGATCATCGCGCCGTTGTCGGTGCACAACCGGGGCCTCGGGACTCGCAGGGTGATCCCGGCCGCCGCGCATCGCTGGGCGGCCAGTTCCGACAGCCGGGAATTCGCCGCCACGCCACCGGAAATCACCAGGGCGTCCACTTCCAGGTCCTGCGCCGCGCGCACCGCTTTCGCCGTCAGCACGTCGGCCACCGCCTCCTGGAACGACGCGCACACGTCCGCGACCGGGATCTCCCGCCCAGCGCGCTGCTCCGTCTCGACCCAGCGCGCGACCGCGGTCTTCAGCCCGGAGAAGGAGAAGTCGTGCCTGGCGTCGCGGGGTCCGGTGAGCCCGCGCGGGAACGCGATGGCCTTCGGATTGCCGAGCTTGGCCTGCTTGTCGATGGGTGGACCGCCGGGGTAGGGCAGGTCGAGGATGCGGGCGACCTTGTCGTACGCCTCACCCGCGGCGTCGTCGATGGTGGAACCGATTTCGGTGATCTGCTCCCCGATGCCCTCCACCAGCAGCAACTGCGTGTGTCCGCCGGAGACGAGCAGCGCCAGGCAGCGCGGCGGCAGCGGCCCGTGCTCCAGGGTGTCCACCGCGACGTGCCCGCCGAGGTGGTTGACGCCGAAGAGCGGCACGTCCAGCGCCGCCGCGTAAGCCTTGGCCGCCGCGACCCCGACCATCAGCGCACCGGCCAGCCCCGGCCCGGCGGTGACCGCGACCGCGTCCACATCGGACAGTTCGAGGCCGGATTCGCGCAACGCGCGGCGCATCGTCGGGACCATCGCCGCCAGGTGCGCGCGGCTGGCGATCTCCGGCACCACACCGCCGAAGCGGGCGTGCTCGTCGACGCTGGAAGCCACCGCGTCCGCCAGCAGCTCGACCGTGCCGTCAGCGGCCAGCCGGACCAGACCGACACCGGTCTCGTCGCAGGAGCTCTCGATGCCGAGCACCACCCGGTCCGCAGTCATCCCGCCACCTCCGCGGTTTCGGCCGGGGCGGGCCGCCGCATGGTGTGCGCATCCGCTCCGGACGGCTGGTAATAGCGCTTGCGCAACCCGACGATCTCGAAGCCGTGCTTCCGGTACATCTCGATCGCGGCTTCGTTGTCGGTGCGCACTTCCAGGAACGTCGTCGCCCGCTGCTCGTCGGCCTTGGCCAGCAGGGCCCGCAGCAGCACCTTGCCCACGCCGAGCCCCTGGTGCTCCGGGTCGACGCCGATGGTGTGCACCTCGGCCTCGGCGTGCGGCGGACGGCCAGCGACGGCCAACCCGGCGTAGCCGATCAGCTCTTCGTCGGCATAGGCGCCGACGTAGTAGTGGCCCTGGTCCAGTTCGGCGGCGAACGCGGCCCACGACCACGGGTCGTCGCCGGGGAAGAGCACCTGCTCCAGCTCGGCGCAGCGCTTCAGGTCGCTGCGGCGCAGCTCCAGCACCCGCAGCGCGGTGGTCGCGCGGTCGGTCACTTCCCACCCCTGGTCAGTACGGACTTCCGCTTGCCCGGCGCTTCGGCGTCCGGGCGCCGAAGGTAGAGCGGCACCAGCGGCGCGGGCTCGGCGCGCAGCGCCGCTGCGGCCGCCGCGACCAAGCCGACCGGTGTCGGGTAGCGCGGTTCGACGACGTCGAGGTCCAGCGCTTCGGCCATTTCACCAGCCGCGGCGGTGAACTCCTCGGTCGGAACTTCCGCCGGGCGCTGGACGTGCGGCCCGTCGATCCGGGTCCGCTCGGCGTCGTAGGCCGCCCAGTAGACCTCCTTGCGGCGCGCATCGGTGGCGACCAGCAGGGGGCCTTCGGCGGTGGCCTGCGCGGCGATCGCGTCGAGGCTGCACACCGGATGCACGGGATGGCCGCACGCCTGGCCGAGCGCCGCAGCGGTGGCCATGCCGACGCGCAGGCCGGTGAACGGTCCGGGGCCCGCGCCGACGACGATCGCATCGGCGTCCGCGAGCTGGTGCCCGGCCTCTGTCAGCACGTCCAGCAGTTGCGGCATCAGGAGTTCGCCGTGCGCACGCGGGTTGATCGTGACTCGCTCGGCGACCACGCGAGGCCGACCGCCGTCCAGGGCGACCAGCCCCACCGTGACCGCAGGGGTCGAGGTGTCCAGCGCAATGACGAGCACGGTTACTCAGCGTACGTCAGCCCTGGTCACCAGGGTTACGTGGGGAGTGCCACGCCGGGTCCGGCGGCGAAGTCCGCCAGCTCAGGACCGGTGCGGCTCTCATGATCCCTGGCGGGTGAGCAACTTCCCCTGCGGGCCGGTGGTTTCCCCGTCGGAGCCGACGATCCGCGCACCGCGCAGCCAGGTTTCGCGCACCACGCCGGACAGCGGACGCCCGTGGTACGGCGAGACCGGGTTCCGGTGGTGCAGCTTGTCCACGTCCACCACGAACGCATCGTCCGGCGCGAAGACGCAGAAGTCGGCGTCGTGGCCGACCTCGATGGCGCCCTTGCGGCGCAGCCCGGCGAGTTCGGCGGGTTTGCGCGCCATCCACTGGACGACGTCGGCGATGCTGTGGCCGCGCACCCGCGCCTGCGTCCACACCGCCGACAGGCCCAGCTGGAGGCTGGACACACCTCCCCAGGCCACCCCGAAGTCGCCGATGTCGAAGCGCTTGAGCTCGGGAGTGCACGGCGAGTGGTCGCTGACGACGCAGTCGATGATCCCGTCGGCCAGCCCCAGCCACAGCAGTTCCCGGTTGCGGGCCTCGCGGATCGGCGGGCAGCACTTGAACTGGGTGGCGCCGTCGGGGATTTCCTCGGCGGTGAAGCTCAGGTAGTGCGGGCAGGTCTCGACGGTGACCCGGACGCCGTCGGCCCGCGCTGAGGCGATCATCGGCAACGCGTCGGACGAGGACAGGTGCAGGATGTGCACCCGCGCCCCGATCCGCCGGGCCAGCTCGATGACCTGGGCAATCGCGACGTTCTCGGCACCGCGCGGCCGGGAGTCCAGGAAGGCGCCGTAGGTCTCGCCGTGCGCCGTCGGCGCGTGCTCGATGGCGTCGGAGTCCTCGGCGTGCACGATCATCAGCGCGTCGTAGCGGACCAGCTCGCGCAGTGCCTCGTCCAGTTCGGTCGGGTTCAGCGGCGGGAACTCGTCGACCCCGGAGTGCAGCAGGAAGCACTTGAAGCCGAACACCCCGGCCTCGTGCAACCCGCGCAGCTCGGCGCGGTTACCGTGCACCGCACCACCCCAGAAACCGACGTCGACGTGCGCCTTGTCGCGTGCCGTCTTGCGTTTGACCTCCAGCGCACCGGTGTCGATCGTCGGCGGCAGGCTGTTCAACGGCATGTCGAGGATGGTCGTGACGCCGCCCGCCGCTGCCGCGCGAGTGGCGGTGTCGAAGCCCTCCCACTCGGTGCGGCCGGGGTCGTTGACGTGCACGTGGGTGTCGACCAGGCCGGGCAGCAGGACCTCGTCCGCGGCGAGCTCGATGGTGCGGGCGGCGTCGAGTTGGGCGTCCAGCGGCTCGACGGCGGCGATGCGCCCGTCGCGGACGCCGACGCTGCCCGCTGTCTCCCCGTTCGGGCCGATGAGCCGTGGTGCGCGGAACACGACGTCGAACGCGCCGGTGACTGGTTCGGGCAACTCGGTTACCTCCTCATCACAGCGATTCAACAAAATGTTGAACCGTGCGGCCGTTGCAGTCAAGGACCCGTCGGCTCGTGCGCGTTGATCTCGCAGCCGGGCAGGGGCACCCGGAGGTCAGCCGACCGATCAGCGCACGGCGTGTTGCTGCTTCGCCCTGGTGAGCGCCATGACGTGCTCCATCAGGGCGGTCAGCAGCTGCTTGGTGGACTCGCGCTCGCGGGCGTCGCACAGCACGACCGGCACGTAATCGTCGATGTCCAGCGCCCTGCGGACCTCGTTGGTGTCGTAGATCTGCGTGCCGTGGAAGCAGTTCACGCCGATGATGAACGGGAGCCCGCGCTGTTCGAAGTAATCGATCGCGCCGAAGCAGCTGTCCAGCCGCCGGGTGTCGGCCAGCACGACGGCCCCCAGCGCTCCGTTGGCCAGTTCGTTCCACATGAACCAGAAACGCTCCTGGCCGGGGGTGCCGAACAAGTACAGGATCAGGTCGGAACTGATGGTGATGCGGCCGAAGTCGAAGGCGACCGTTGTGGTCGTCTTGCTCTCCGCACCACTGAGGTCATCGACGCCGACACTGGCTTCGGTGAGCGTCTCCTCGGTGCGCAGCGGCACGATCTCGCTCACCGAGCCGACCAGGGTGGTCTTGCCGACGCCGAACCCACCGGCGACGAGGATCTTTGCCGCGACCGCGCCGAGCGAGGGACGGCCGAGTTGTTCAGAGCTTACGGATTCCATCCAGCACCTTCTGCATCATGTCGAGATTCGGCCCCTCCGTCGCGGACGAATCCGGCCCGAACATCACGTACTCCCGCTCGATCAAGTCGCTGATCAGAATCTTCACCACACCCAACGGCAGGTCGGCGCGGGCAGCCACCTCGGCCACCGACACCGGATACGCGCACGCCTCAAGCACCCACTGGTAGTTAGGTGACAGCGCGCGTGCGCTGGGGGGCAGCGGCTGCCGCGCCACGACGAGCGTGATCAGGCTCAGCGAGTAGGTCGTGGCCCGCGTCCGACCGCGCGTGAGGGCGTACGGACGCACCACCGGCCCCGCGTCCTCGTCGAACCATCCCTGGGAGCTGCCTGGCATGGCGGTCACGTATCGACCGTCGAACCAGCGGGCTGGCGCGGCGCCGAGGTCAGGTAGTCGCCCACCCTGGAGATCATGCGGTTGGCCTCGAAGGCGATCATGCCCAAGTCGGCGTCCTCCGCGGCCAGCAGGGCCAGGCAGGTGCCCTCGCTCGCCGCAGTCACCATGAGGAAGGAATTGGCCATCTCCACGACGGTCTGGTACACCTCGCCGCCGTTGAAGTGCGCTGCGGCGCCCTTGGCCAAGCTCTGGAATCCCGATGCAACCGCGGAAAGGTGCTCGGCGTCCCCCTGGGGCAGTGACGGCGTCTTACCCAGCAGCAGCCCGTCGGAGGACAGCAGTACGACCCGGTCCACCCCGGCCAATCGTTGGACCAAGTCCTTGAGCAACCAGTCGGCTTCCTTGCTGTACACCCTGAGTGTCATGCGTCTTCTCCTCCTGGTAGCCCGGTCTCAGGGCCCGCGTTCGCAAACCCGGCGCGTGCTCGCCTGCTGCCTTTCTGGAAGGCGTTCATGTTGGTTTGGAAGCGGTCTGGCGTTCGCCGCTGACTGCTGGTGGCCGGTTTTTGCTCGCCGTCGGAATTCGCGCGGGCCAGCTCCTCCCGCAGCGGCGCGACGAGGTTGGCCTGGCGCTTCCGCTGCGGCAACGGTGGTTTGGGGACGGCGCCAGAAGGTTTCGTCACGAATCCAGCGTTGCCGGCTTCCGCGCTCGGTGCCTGCGGTGACAAGGGCTGCCATGTGTCAGCAGGTTCCGGCCGCTGCCAACGGGGCTGCGGAGGCGCTGGTCGTTTCGGTTCCACGGCAGAGGATTGTGTCGGAATGCTGCTCTCACCTGGTGCCGGCGCGTTCGTCCGGGGCTCCAGCCGCGCGAGGCCGCTGTGCGGTGCCGCGCCGTTGTTCCCGATCGGATCGCGTGGCGTGATGGGGCTGTTCGGGACGATCGGGTCGGCCACCACGTCGGGTTCGAGACGTCCCGACATCTGGCGCTTGCGCGGGATCTTCGACCGGGTCTTCCGCCCCTCGGCCACTGCGGGCTGCGGTCCCGTCTCCGCGGCGGGGTTCGAAAGCTCCGGTCGGCCTGCCTGGTCCAGGCGGTCGGACTGATCCGCTCGGTCCACGACGACCGAGGTGGGAAGCAGCACCAGCGCGCGGATCCCGCCGTAAGCCGACTCGCGCAGCGTGACCTTGATCCCGTGCCGCGCCGAAAGCTGCGCGACCACGAACAGGCCCATCTGCGCCTCGTCGGACAGCGCCATGACCGCGAAGTCCGGTCGGGTGCCCAGCATCTTGTTGAGCACTTCGAGCTTTTCCGGCTCCAAGCCGATGCCCTGGTCCTCGATCTCGACGATGATGCCCTTGCCGACCACGTTTCCGCGCACCTCGACGCGCGATTCGGGCGGCGAGAAGGCGGTGGCGTTGTCCACCAGTTCGGCGATCAGGTGCACCAGGTCGGCCACGACCCTGCCCTGGACCGAGATGTCTGGCAGCCGGTTGATCTCCACCCGGGCGTAGAACTCAGTTTCGGCGACGGCGCCCTGCACCACGTCATGCAGCAAAACGGGATTGCGCCACTGGCGCCCCGGACGCTCGCCACCGAGGATGATCAGGTTCTCCGCGTTGCGGCGGCTCTGGGTAGCCAGGTGGTCGAGCTGGAACAGCAGCTCAAGCTGGTCCGGGTCTTCCAGCTTGCGCTCGGCCTTGTCGAGCACCTGCAGTTGGCGGTGCACCATCACCTGGCTGCGGTGGGCGATGTTGAGAAACACCGAGCGGACGCCGTGCCGGGTCTCCGCTTCCTGCACCGTCGCGGCGATGGCGGTTCGCTGGGCCTGGTTGAAGGCGTTGGCCACCTGCCCGATCTCGTCGTTGCCGTGGCTCAGCCAGGGCACTTCGTTCTCGACGTCGACTTGCGTCCCGGCGCGCAACCGCGCAACCACGTTGGGCAGCTCCTGCTCGGACATGGCGAGGGTTTCGTCGCGCAGCCTGGTGAGCCGTCGGACGAGCCGGTGCGAAAGCCGCAGTGCGACCAGGAAAACGACCAACGCGATCACCACGATCAAGGATCCAGTGACCAGGGAGGTGATGAGCGTTGCGCGCGCCATGCTGGCGCCGATCGATGCGGCGTAGCCGGAGTGCTCGCCGGAGAGGCTGTTCAGCTGTCCGGCGAGGTCGTGCGCAGAGCTCTGCCAGTCGCGCGTGCTGACGGGCAGGCGGATGATCTGTCCGCTGTTGGCCTGCGAGCCGGCTGCTTCCAGCGCGTCCTGCACGCCGTCGATCCGCTGCCAGGCCGGCCCCTTCTGGATGTCCTTGTAGTGCTGCTGCTCCGTCGGCGTCATCCGCGGCACCAAGGAGTTCAGGTTGTCGTGGAAGGCACCGATCTGGTGGATGTACTCGTGGTACTGCTCCTGGGTCATCCCGCTGGTGGTGCGGGCCATGGCCAGCGCGTGACCGCGGGCCATGGAGTCTGCGGCGTCCAGCAGGTCGACCGCCATCAGCTGCTCGTAGGCCACTGTCGAATCCGGCGCGGCACGTGCGTACGCGCGCATGCTCATGTTGAGCGAGTCCACCAGGCCGTTGTAGAAGCCGTACACCGCGTTCAGGTCACCCGGCCCGGAGTCCACCTGCTTGCGCACCTCGCGCACCGCGGCCAACTGCCCGCGGAACTCTTCGATGGTCGCGGCGGCCTCGTCCGGTGATGCGTCGGCGAGGCCCTCCGCGATGGTGTCCATTTCGGACAGTGCGATGTCGGTTTCGCGGCGGGCGTCGTCGAGCTGGGTGCGGTTCTGCGCGCGGTCGCTGAGCAGGAGCAGGGTGAGTTGGCGTTCGTCCTGGATGTCGACGACAAAACGACCGGAAGGCTCCGCGGCGGCGGCCAGCTTGCCCGCGTATCCGTGCACGTTCAGGCCCTGGAAGATCAGATAGCCCGACAGGCCCACCCCGACGAGCAGGGCCGCGACGCTCGGAACGAGGGCGATGGTCAGTAATCGCGCTTGGATCGTGCCTGACGCGAGCAAACGTTTCAGCGTTGACATAGACCTCGTCTCAGAACCTTCCCCGTTGGTTAGCGGGCAGCGAAGAACTCGTGCGGACGACCCGACTCGAATCGAGCTGCGGCGGCGGCGAAATCCGCAAGCCCTTGCACACCACAGACGACGACGGATTTTAGAACCGCCATTATGAGCGGTCAACGAGCAAATACTCATCGGCGCAATTGTTATACTCCCTGGTGGGCGCGAACCCAAGGTAATCAGACGGCAGCATGGAGTCATCATTTGCCCCGTTTGGCCCAGTACAAACGTATCCAAATGGGCGATTCAAGGCATTATTTACGCCACGGTAGGCTGACGCGCCGTAGCCAGCCGGGCGAACACCCAAAGGAATTCACAGCAACCCAAGTTTTTTCTCACAACCAAAGAGGAAGTGGGCGAAAGTCCTTGCAGCACAGCTGAAACGCTTATCGACTCGTGGCGCACCGCCGATTGTCCGGTTCATCGGCGGCGCCACGATCTGAAATGAAATTACCTGCGTCGCGATGTGCCTGCACCACCACTCATCGCGGAAGTTCGGGCGCCTGTTCTGCCGTCGGGGGCGCGGCGTCTGGTTTGAATTCCTGCATGCCTTTTCCATTCCATGAATGCCCTGGTGGTTCCTATGCTGATGTGTGAGAGGAGTTTGGATGGTTGACCCCGCCACGCCGGAGGCACCTGCCGAGGCGTCGAGGGTGGGGCGTCGGCGGTTCCTGGCCTACCTGGCGGCCGCCCCCACGCTGACCATTGCCGCGCGACTCGCCGTCGAAGGCGAGGCCGCCGCCGAGCCGGCCGCCGCCCAACTGCCCCTGCCCCCGATCTCCGAGATCGCCGACTTCGGCGACGTCGTCGTCCTCGCGAGCGCTCCGACTTCCGCCCTGCTGAAGCTGGAGTTCACTGAGGACAACAAGATTCTCTTCGAACTTCCGCGCGCCGAGGTCGGGCAAGGGATCAATACCACCGCGGTGATGATTTTGGCCGAGGAGCTGGACGCGCACCCCGCCAACATCAACGTGCAGCTGGCCAACGCCCGTCCCGAGCTGCTTTTCAACCAGTTCACCGGCTCCTCGACCTCGGTCCGCAGCCTGTGGACGCCGCTGCGGACCATGGCCGCGGGCGCCCGCGCCCGGTTGATCACGGCGGCTGCCGAGCGCTGGCAGGTGTCCGCGAAGGACCTGACTACGCGGGACACCTCGGTGGTGGGGCCGAACGGTCTGAAAGCGACATTCGGTTCACTGGCCAAGGACGCCGGCCAGATCCGGGCTGCCGCGGTTTCCGCCGCGCCGAAGGCGGCTTCGAAGTACACAGTGGTCGGCAAGCCCATGGTCCGGCCCGACGCTCGCTCCATCGTTACCGGCGCCACGAAGTACGTGTCGGACCTGAAGCTTCCGGGTTCGGTGGCGACCGTGGTCGTGCGGCCACCGACGTTGGGTGGCACGGTCGCCTCGATCGACGACGCGGCGGCCCGGCGCAGCCCCGGAGTCGTCGCTGTGACGCAGATCCCGACCGGTGTCGCCGTCAGCGCGGGCAACTTCTACCAGGCACTGCAGGCCAAAGAGGCGCTGAAGGTCACCTGGAACCCCGGGCCGGTCGCCGAACTGTCCGATTCGGACATCCAGGCGAAACTGGCTGGGATGACGGGGAATCTCGCGGAGTCGCTGGGCCTGGATTCGGGCGGCGACTCGATCGACGAGAGCTTCGACTTCGCGTTCGTGAACCACGCGCCGATGGAGGTCGAGTACGCGGTCGCCGACGTCAAGGCGGACCGCGCGGACGTGTGGTATCCGGCCCAGACCCCGCAGGCGGCGCAGAAGGAAGTCGCCAAGGCCGTCGACCTGCCCCTGAAGGCGGTAACCCTGCACGTCTCCCGCGCCGGCGGCTCGTTCGGGCGGCACCTGTTCTTCGACGCGGCGATGGAAGCAGCGCAGGTGTCCAAGGCCATCGGCAAGCCCGTCGAGCTGATGTGGACGCGCAACGACGACATGCGGCACGGCCGGATGCGCCCGGCAAGCCACCACCGCATCCGCGCCTCCCACCGCTCCGGCAAGGTGCGGTCGTTCCAGCACCAGATGTCCTCGGTGCAAGTCGATTTATCGCACGGTGCGGGCGACCTGCTGACCTCGGAGCTCGTGAAGCTGAAGCTGGCCGAGCTGCCCGTCGGCCAGCTCTACTTCGAACTCAGCCAGAACGTGCCGTACGACTTCGGCTCCGTCGCCATGTCGTTGAACGAGCTGGACCTTGAGGGCGTGCCAACCGGCAGCTGGCGGTCGGTGCACTCGGCGACATTCCGCACCGCCGAGGAACTGGTGGTCGACCAGATGGCCGAGGAGATCGACCAGGACCCGGTCGAGTTCCGGTTGCAATCCCTCAAGTCGGACCGGACCAAGAACGTGCTGCGGAAGGTCGCCAAGGACGGCAAGTGGGGCCGGTCGATGCCGAAGGGCTGCGGCCAGGGTGTTGCCGTGCACGAGGAGTTCCGATCGGTGGCGGCCTGCCTGGTGGAGATCAACGCCGTGGACCCGCGGAACCCGCGCGTGACGAAGGCGGTCATGGCGGCCGACGTGGGTCTACCGATCAACCCGCGCGGCGTGCAGGCGCAGCTCAGCGGTGGCCTGATGGACGCGATCTCCACAGTGCTGCACGCGGGCATCCACATCGACGGGGGCGCGGTGCGGGAAGGCAGCTTTTCGGACTTCAAGTGGGCCCGGCAGCGGCACATCCCGGTGGACCTGCAGGTGCACGTGATGCCGGCGACGACGGGAGATCCCGGCGGCGCGGGCGAGCTCGGCGTGCCCCTCGCGGCCGCCGCCGTCGCCACGGCCTACGCCCGCGCGACCGGCACCCGGCCACGTCGTTTCCCGATCAACTTCTGAGGAGTTTTCGTGCCCACCTACGAGTTCTACGTCAACGGGGAGTCCGTCAGCGTCGACGCTCCGCCCGACATGCCGTTGCTCTGGGTGTTGCGGGAGAAGCTCCGCATCACCGGCCCCAAGTACGGGTGCGGCGTCGGCGTGTGCCGCGCCTGCACGTGCCTCCTCGACGACGAGGAGGTCCAGACCTGCATGGTCAAGATCAAGGACTGCGCGGACACCGAGGTCACCACGATCGAAGGGCTGGCCGACGGCGACGAACTGCACCCCGTGCAGCAAGCTTGGCTCGACCTGGACGTCGCCCAGTGCGGCTACTGCCAGCCGGGCCAGATCATGACGGCCGTCGCACTGCTGGACCGGACCTCCGATCCCACCGACGAGGACATCGACAAGATCGAGAACATCTGCCGGTGCGGTACGTACGGCCGCATCCGCGCTGCCATCCACCAGGCCGCGCAGAACATGTGAGCCGAAGGCTGGGCGGGCTGTCTCGCGCTGTCCGCCCAGCCTTCGGCCCGTCGAGCAAACAATCCTCAGCAGACGAGTTGAAGAGGGCATGAAACACAACAGCGGAGTGCACTGGTTGTTCCGGGGTCTCGCCCTGGCCTCCTGCCCGGTCTTGGCGGCCTGTGGCACCACCCCCGACCACAGCGCGCAGCATCACGCCCCTGCCGCCGCGGAGCAGGCGAACAGTGACGCGGGACAGATGAACATGGGCGACCCGTCGGCCACCCCCGCCGACAAGATCCCTGGTGCACACTTGCGGACCAATCAGTTCAACCTCCTGCGGACCCGCCCGCCCGGCACCGACAACGCGGCCGGCTCCGCCTGGCTCGCTACGCACCCGAGTGGCACGACGGTCACCCTCCAGATGACCGGACTCCAGCCGGGCGAGAACTACATCGCGCACCTGCATGCCAAGCCGTGCGCGGAGGACAACGGCGGCGGGCACTTCAAGTTCGATCCGGCCGGTCCGGCGACGCCGCCCAACGAAGTGCACCTGGCGTTCACCGCGGATCAGACCGGCAACGGCTTCATGACGGCGAACAACGATCGGCAGGCCGACGGCGCCGAGTCGGTCGTCGTGCACCCCGCCGTGCTCACCGACAACCGGGTAGCATGCGCCGACTTCTGACCGGCATCGCCGGTGCGGTGCTGACGGCCGTCCTCACCGTGGGAACCGCCGACGCGCACAGCGGCCTCGACCGAGCCACCCCCGGTCCTGGGGATACGGCGCGGGCGGGGCTCGACCGCATCGAGATGGAGTTCAACGGACCTCTCGATCCTGCGACCACGCCTCAGGTCGAGGTCCTCGATCCGCACGGCAGCGACGAGGTCGCCGCCGATCCAGTCGTCGTCGACAACCGGCTGACCGTGCACCTGCGCTCGCTGGACGCAGGACTGCACACGGTCCGGTACACCGCGACGTTCGACGACGGGCACCGGTCGACGGGCGGCTACTACCTCAGCGTGGTGCCTAGATTGGACGACGACTCCGGTGCGAACACGTGGCTGTACGCGGTGGGAGGTGGCACCGTCCTGCTGTTGCTGGTCCTGGTCGGCGTACTCCGACGCTGGTTGCGGAGGTCGTAACCGCGCTGTCGGCTTGCCGGACCTGTGGTGGACGCGGTCAGGTGCCCTGCGTCCCGCCCTCGGCAGCTCCAGGAACATGCTGTTAGCAGAGCCAGTCTCTGGCGAGACGTTCGCCGAGGTCGACGAGAAGGGTTGCCGCTTCGGTCATGCTTCGCTGCGGGTCGGGTTCGATGTCCGTGAGCGCGTACACACCCTCGATGCCCGCCTCGCGCAGGCGCTCGGCCGACAGTTCGCAGCGGCCCGCGACCGCCACCACCGGCACTCCCGCCGCGACGGCTCGCACCGCGACGCCAGCCGGGCCCTTGCCGCGCAGCGTCTGCTCGTCGATCGAGCCCTCGCCGATGATGACCAGCCCCGCTCCGGCGAGGCGCTTTTCGAAATCGACCAGTTCCAGGATGACGTCGACACCGGGTCGCATCCGCGCGCCGAGCACCGCCAGCGCCCCATAACCGACCCCACCGGCCGCGCCGGCACCTGGTTGATCAGCCACGTCGCGCCCGCCCGCGGCCAGCACAGCGCGCGCCCAGCGTCCCAGCGCCTCGTCGAGGAACCGCACCTGTTCCGGGTCGGCACCCTTCTGCGGGCCGTAGACGTGCGCCGCGCCGTGCTCGCCGAGCAGCGGATTGTCCACATCGGATGCCAGGAGCACATCCGTTTCGGCCAGCCGGGGGTCCAGGCCGGAGAGGTCCACCGAGGCCACCTGGGCGAGCGGACCACCGCCTGGGGGCAACGGGTTTCCCGCCGCGTCCAGCACCCGCACGCCCAGCGCGGCGAGCATGCCAGCGCCGCCATCGGTGCACGCACTGCCACCGACACCAAGCACCACCGTGCGGGCACCCGCGTCGAGTGCTGCCAGGATCGCCTCGCCGGTGCCCTCGCTGGAAGCCGCCAACGGGGCGAGTTCGGCCGGATCGAGCAGCGCCAGCCCGGAGGCCGAGGCCATCTCGACGACGGCGGTGTCGCCGCTGATCGCGATCTCGGTGTCGACCGGATCGCCGATCGGACCGGCCACCCGCACCGGAATCGAGATGTATCCGCTGGCCAGCGCCGCCTGCACGGTGCCGTCCCCGCCGTCGGCCACCGGCGCCAGCCGGACCTCGACGTCGGCCCGGACCCTGCGCAGTCCGGCGGCCACCGCCTCGGCGACTTCCGGCGCGCTCAGCGAACCCTTGAACTTGTCCGGTGCGATGAGGACAGGACCAGTCAACACGAACTCCCGAGATCGCTTGGGCGGTGTCCTCCGCCGAGCCGCCCGGCACGTTCTCGGCGGAGGACACCAAGGGTCGTCCGTATTCCACCCGACGACCCCGTCCAGGGGGAAGTGCGGGGTGCGCTCGCCGGAACCCCACCGCGAGTTCCGACGAGCGCTCCCCACGCAGGGCCGCCCTAAAGCCCTGCGCTGGGGTGCGGGAGTGTGGCGAGACCGGCCGACGCGGTTCCCTGCGCGTCGCCGATCGACCGCACCCCGAGCCCGTCGGTGCGTCCGCACCTGAGCTTGGTCCTTTTTGAAGCCGCTCAGCCCACCTACGCCACGCAAACCGAGCTGGGAACGGGCGTTCAGGCGTTCGGCACGTCTTCTGGCTCGATCATGGCGTCGATTCGGGCACCGCGCGCCGTGTTGGCCTCCCGTTCGATCATCACCTCGACCAGGACCGGGCGGCTGGTGGCGACAGCCTCCTTGCGGGCCCACTGGATGGTGTCGGCGATGTCGCCGGGCTCGTGCACCCGTCGTCCCACGCAGCCGTACGCCTCCATGATCTTGACGTTGTCCGTGCCGAACTCGTCGTAGTGGATGTCGACCTCGGTGTTCATGTCGAAGCCGTCGCCCTCGGCCTGCCGGATCAGGCCCAGGTACTCGTTGTTCAGCATGATGATCACGAACGGCACGTCGTACTGGGCGGCCACCGCCAGTTCCTCGACCAGGAACTGGAACGAGTAGTCGCCGACCACGGCGACCACCTCGGCATCCGGTTCGGCCGACTTCACGCCGATCGCGGCCGGGATCTCCCAGCCGAGCGGACCGGCCTGGCCGCACACCTGGTAGTGCCGCGGCAGGTGCGCGGTCTGGAACTGCCCGCCCCAGATCTGGTACAGGCCGATCGCGGTCACGAAGTAGGTCTCCGGCGGGAAGATCTCGTTGATCTCCCGGTACACCCGAGGGGCCTTGATCGGGACCGTCTCGTAGTCGTCCGGCCTGGTCAACGTCTGCTTCAGCACGCCGACCCTGGCGACCCACGCCGCGTGGTCCCCGGTCGCCCCGCGCTGGCGGGCGGTGTCCAGCAGCGCGTCCAGGAACAGCCGGGTGTCCGAGACGATGCCCAGGTCGGGCCCGAAGACCTTGCCGAGCTGGGTCGGCTCGATGTCCACGTGGATGAACTCGCGGTCACCCCGGTAGACCTCCAGGTCGCCGGTGTGCCGGTCGCCGAAGCGGGCGCCCAGCGCCAGGACCAGGTCGGATTCCAGGAACGACTGGTTGCCGTAGCGCTGGCTGGTCTGGATCCCGGTCATGCCCGCGAACAGCTCGTGGTCCTCCGGGAACGAACCCTTGCCCATCAGCGTGATCTGCACCGGGATGCCGAGCAGTTCGGCGAGCTCGCGCAGCTGCTCGTGGGCTTCGCCCAGGATCACACCGCCACCGGCCAGGATCAGCGGCCGCTCGGCGGCCAGCAGCATGTCCAGCGCACGCTCCACCCGCGGCTGGTGCGGTTCCACCCGCGGCACCGGCAGCGGAGCGTCCAATGTGGAGTCCCACTCGATCTCCTGCTTCTGCACGTCCAGCGGCAGGTCGACCAGCACCGGGCCGGGGCGACCCGAGCGCGCGGTGCGGAACGCCTCGCGGAAGATCCACGGCGCCTGCGCGGCCTCCTTGACCTGCACCGACCACTTGGTGACCGGCTCGGCGATGTCGACGATGTCGACCGCCTGGAACGCCTCCTGGTGCAGCTTGGTGGACACCGCCTGACCGGTGATGCAGACGATCGGGATGGAATCGGCTTGCGCGGTGTAGAGACCGGTGATCATGTTGGTACCCGCCGGGCCGGAGGTGCCGATGGCCACCCCGACCTTGCCGTTGGTGCGGGCCCAGCCGTCGGCCATGTGGGTGGCGCCCTCTTCGTGGCGGACGATCAGGTGCTTGACGCCGCTGTTCTCCATGGCCGCGTACAGCGGGAGGATCGCCGCGCCGGGGCAACCGAAGGTGATGTCGACGCCCTCGGACTTCAGCACTTCGACGACGGCCTGCATGACAGGAACTTTGGGCATGGTGTAAGACTTTCTCTCGGGTGACGCGCTTCGGCGCGCACCAAGTTGGGAGCGGGTTAGCGGTCGAGTTGCTTGGCGGCGCTGGCCGCTGACCCGTGACCGTCTTTCTGCCAGCCGCGCGACGATGCGCGGATCCCGCGGTGAACGCGATTTCTCGCGAAATCGCGCACGCGGTGGATGGCGGCGCCTGCGCGGAGCCGGAGGCGAGGGGCGCTCCGCGCAGGCACCGCGTGGTCTCACTCGCGGCCGTTGAGCTGGGTGATCTGCTTGAACAGCGCGGAGTGGTCCAGCTTGCCGTCGCCCTGCACGAAGGCCGCGGCGACGAGCTGGCTGACCAGGGCGCCGAGCGGAATCGTCACGCCAGCTTCACGAGCGGCTGCCTGCACGATCCCCATGTCCTTGTGGTGCAACTCGATCCGGAAACCGGGCGCGAACTCGCGGTTGCGCATCTTCTCGCCCTTGGCGTCCAGCACGGTGCTGCCCGCGAGTCCGCCGCCGAGCACCTTCAAGCCCGCCTCGGTGTCGACTCCGTGCGCTTCCAGGAACACCAGCGCCTCCGCGAGCAGCCCGATGTTGCCCGCGACGATGAGCTGGTTGGCCGCCTTGACGGTCTGCCCGGCACCGGCCGGTCCGACGTGGACGACCGTGGTGCCGACCGCACCGAGGATCTCGGCCGCCGCCGCGAAGACGTCCGCCTCGCCGCCGACCATGATCGACAAGGAGCCGTCGATCGCCTTCGGCTCACCACCGCTGACCGGCGCGTCGAGCGCCCGCACGCCCTTCTCGGCGGCGGCCTCGGCAACCCGGCGGGAGACGTCGGGGCGGATCGTGCTGCAGTCGATGAGCAGCGCGCCTTGCCGGGCGTTGGCCAGCACGCCGTCCTCGCCCAACACGACGCCCTCGACGTCCGGCGAGTCCGGCAGCATGGTGATGATGACCTCGGCGTCGCTGACCGCGTCGGCCACGTTCGCCGCTGCCTTGCCGCCGTCGGCGAGCAGCTGGTCGACCCTGGCCTGGCTGCGGTCGCAGCCGATGACCTCGTGGCCCGCCTTGACCAGATTGGCGGCCATCGGGCCGCCCATGATGCCCAGTCCGATGAATCCGACCTTGCTCATGGTTGAAGTACCTCCGTGGTTGTGCCGGTCGTGAGCGGGAACGGTTGCTACCGCGACCAGAACCACTCACGACCGCTCGTTCTTGCAAGCGGCGCAGCCGCTTTCGCCAGGCTCGACCGGCACCGCTCAGTCGCGCTTGATCCAGCCGAAGCTGTCCGCGCTGGCTCCGCTGGGCTTGTACTCCAGTCCGATGCGGCCGGTGTAGCCCGCCGCGTCGAGCTTTTCGAAGTAGTGCTCGAAGTCGATCTCACCGGTGCCCGGCTCGTTGCGGCCCGGCGCGTCGGCGATCTGCACGTGCCCGATGGTCCGGGCGTGGCGGTCGATCACCGCGTCCGGATCGTCGCCGTTGACGGTCAGGTGGTACAGGTCGTACAGCAGGCGCAGGTTGTCCACGCCGCCCTCGTTGTGCACCCGGTCGATCACCGCGAGCGCGTCGGTGGCCTTCTTCAGCGGGTACGCGGGCATTCCGCTGACCGGCTCGATCAGCACGACACCGTCGATGCGGGCGACCACCTTCGCCGCGCGCACCAAGTTCTCGGTGGCCACCTGGTCCTGCACGGCCGGGTCGACGCCGTCGATCCGGTTGCCGTACAGGGCGTTGAACGCGCGGCAGCCCAGGCGTTCGCCGATACCGACGGCAACGTCGACGTTGTCGGCGAATTCGCCCGCCCGGTCCGGATTGGACAGCACACCGCGGTCCCCGGCGGGCATGTCCCCGGCGAAGAAGTTCAGCCCTACCAGGGAAACTCCCGCGTCGGAGATGGCCTGCACGAACCGGTCCACGTCACGATCGGCGGGCACCGCGACCGGGAACGGCCACCAGAACTCCACCCCGTCGAATCCGGCCGCTTTGGCCGCGGCGGGTCGATCCAGCAGGTCCAGTTCGGTGAACAGGATCGAGAGGTTGACTTCGTATCGGTTCGGATTCATCGGCACCCCCCTCGGGAATATTTTCCAGATTGTGGAAGTCTTATTTCGTACAACGATAGGCTAGCGACAACGCTCCTGCCGGTCAACGCCCCTTCGGGGTTACTCACCGGTCACAAGCAGCGTTGCGACCTGCGAAGAAGCGCGTTCGCCGCGAGCCAGGAGCCGCCGGGCCACCTCGGCGGATACGGTGCGAACAGGAGGTCACACCAATGATCTTGCGAGCCGAGTTCACCACCGAGCCCTTCGAAGGCGAGGGCGAGCCACCGGCGCATGCCGTGGCCGCTCGTGACTACCTGCGCACCGCTGGCCTGGAGCCCGAGTTCGGTCCGCTGGGCACGTCGATCAGCGGCGAACGCGAGGCGCTGCTGCCCGCGCTGGCCGCCGTGCTGGACACCGCGCTGACCGCCGGAGCGCACCGGATCACCCTGCAGGTGACCGTCGGCGAAGCCGACGACGGTCAGGTTTAGGCTGGTCAGCGTGCATCCGCTCGCCAACGCGATCGCCCCGCTGCTGGAGCACGTCGGCGGCACCGCCGTACCACTCGACGAGCGCGAGCCCGGCGACATCGTCCTGCACTGGGAGGGCACCCCGGCGATCGCCGTGCGGCTGCCCGGCGAAGAGTTGACCAGCGCCCTCGACCGGTTGATCCGGGCGGTCGAAGGGGAACTCGGCGGACGCCTGCCGGACCTGCCGCGCCCGGACAAGCAGCGCGCCGTCCGGCTCCTCGAAGAACGCGGGGCGTTCAACCTGCGCAAGTCGGTGGAAACGGTGGCCAAGGCGCTCGGCGTCAGCCGCTTCACGGTCTACAACTACCTCAACCGCGAGCAACCCGACCGCACCTGAAACCCGGCCCGGCTGTCCAGGCTTGGCCGACACCCGACGCAAGATCACCAACAGACTCCGGGTGCCATCCTCCAGCCAGCGTCACCAGGATTTTTCAACAAAGTGTTGACACTCGGCAGAAGGCGGTCGTAGCTTTTGCCGCACCGGAGCTCGTGACCGGCAACCGCGACACAGCTCAGGCATGCTCGGACTCTCGTCCGCCTCCGCCACTCCCGAACAGCCAACTTCGGGCCGCGCATCCTGTGGGGATTTCCGATGTCAACACCAGCCACCGAACTGGACCGGCTCAACGGTCTGCCCCGCCCGGAATTCGTCCAACACCTGCTCGCCTGCCTGGACGTCCCGCGCTGGGCCGCCGACATCGCCGACCAGCGGCCGTTCTCCGACGTCGACGCGTTCTACCGGGCCGCCGACGACGCGGCCCCTGAACTGACCGCCGAGGAGATCCACACCGCCCTCGACGCGCACCCGCGCATCGGTGAGCGCGCGCAGGGCGGGGACACCTCGGCCAAGTTCTCGCGCCGCGAGCAGTCTGGGGTGGACAGCGGCGATGCCGAGTTGGCCCGCGCGCTGCGCGAGGGCAACGAGGCGTACGAACGCCGGTTCGGGCACGTGTACCTGGTCTGCGCCAGTGGTCGCAGCGGCGCCGAACTGCTGGACATGCTGCATTCCCGCCTCGACAACGACCCGGAAACCGAACTGCGGATCGTCGCCGACGAACTCCGCAAGATCGCACGTCTGAGATTGGCGAAGGTGATCGAAGGATGAGTGCCGTCACCACCCACGTGCTCGATGCCGCGCGCGGCACGCCCGCCGCCGGAGTCGCGATCCGGCTGGAGAGCGCCGAAACCCCGGCCGACTGGACGGCGTTGGCCGAGAGCCGGACCGATGACGACGGCCGGATCAGGAAGCTGGGCCCGGATCGGCTCGCCGCCGGGGACTACCGGCTCACCTTCGACACCGGCGAGTACTTCGACCGCCAGGGCGTCGCGACGTTCTACCCGCAGGTGCAGATCACCTTCCGGATCGCCGACCCGGCGCAGCACTACCACGTTCCGCTGCTGCTGAGCCCGTTCGCCTACTCCACCTACCGAGGGAGCTGATCAACCCATGGGCATCGTCATGGGCCCCAACCAGTACGGCAAGGCCGAGGTCCGCATCGTCGCGGTGAACCGGGACACCCAGCGGCACAACATCAAGGACCTCAACGTCAGCACCTCGCTGCGCGGCGACTTCCGGTCGGCGCACCTGACCGGCGACAACGCCAACGTGCTGCCGACCGACACGCAGAAGAACACCGTCTACGCCTTCGCCAAGGAAGCGCCGATCGGCGAGATCGAGGACTTCGCGCTGCGGCTGGGACGGCACTTCGTCGCCACCCAGGAACCGGTCACGGGTGCGCGGATCCTCATCGACGAGTACAGCTGGCAGCGGATCCCGGTCGGCGGCACCGGCCACGACCACTCGTTCTCGCGGGCCAGCGACGAGAAGCGGACCACCGCCGTCACCATCGACGGCGACCGGGCGCACGTGGTGTCCGGGCTGAAGGACCTGGTGGTGCTGAAGTCCACCGGTTCGGAATTCTGGGGCTATCCCAAGGACAGGTACACCACGCTGGCCGAGACCGACGACCGGATCCTGGCCACCGCGGTCACCGCCCGCTGGCGTTACCTGCGCACCGACGTGGACTGGGGCAAGAGCTTCGAGTCGATCCGGGCGACGATGCTGGAGGCGTTCGCCAGCACGCACAGCCTGGCCTTGCAGCAGAGCCTGTACGAGATGGGCAAGGCGGTGCTGGCGAAGCACCCGGAGGTGGCCGAGGTGCGGCTGTCGCTGCCGAACAAGCACCATTTCCTGGTCGACCTCTCCTACTGCGGGCTGGAGAACAACAACGAGGTGTTCTTCGCCGCGGACCGCCCGTACGGCCTGATCGAAGGTGTCATCACTCGCGACGACGTCGAAGAGGCACCCCAAGCGTGGTACAGCCTTCCCGAGTTCTGAGGTGGGAACGGGGCGATTTCTCGCGAAATTGGCACACCTCCCGCGGCGGTGGGTCCGAAGCAGCCGCTTCGAGGACGCGCACTCGCTGAGAAGGATCACCGTTGATCCGCAGCTGGGGCCACCGGGGATTCCTGGTGGCCCCGATCGCTTTCCGGCTCCGGGCGTCGAGCACGCTCCCGAGCAACCTCCGCTCCACTGTGGACCGAAGGTTAATTTCCCGGCAATACCAGGCAACACGCGAAAAACCCGGCGTTGATAGTGACTTGAACCGACCAAGCCCAGCGGCCCAGGAGTCCTCATGGCCCTCTTCAAGGTCCGCCGCAACCGCGGCACCCGGAACGGACAACCCGCCGATGTGCACCCGGTGGACGAGGTGCTGCCACCGACCCGGATGCTCGCCTTCGGCGTCCAGCACATCGCCGCGATGTACGCCGGTGTGGTGGCGCCACCGCTGATCGTCGGCGAGGCGATCGGCCTGCCGCCGCTGCAGATGACCCTGCTGATCGGGGCGAGCCTGTTGACCGCTGGGCTGGCCACCATGCTCCAGTCGCTCGGGGTGTGGAAGATCGGCGCGCGGCTGCCGTTCGTCAACGGGGTCACCTTCGGTTCGGTGGCACCGATGCTGGCCATCGTCGCGCAGCAGGGCCAGCAGAACCCGCTGTCGGTCATCTACGGTTCGGTGCTGATCGCCGGGGTGCTGGCCTTCGTGGCCGCGCCCTACTTCTCCCGGCTGGTGCGGTTCTTCCCGCCGGTGGTCAACGGCACGGTCATCACGCTCATCGGATTGTCGCTGATGCCGGTCGGCATCAAGTGGATCGCCGGGCAGGACCCGGAAGCGCCCGACTACGCCGCGCCGGAGAAGATCGCGCTCGGTGCGCTGACCTTCGTGCTGGTGCTGTTGTTCAACCGGTTCCTCAAGGGCTTCTGGAATCGGATCGCGCTGCTCATCGGGCTCGTGGCGGGCACCCTGGTCGCCTGGCCGGTCGGGTTGATCGACACCACCACGTTCGAGTCCGCGCCGCTGTTCAACGTGCCGACGCCGTTCGAACTGGGCATGCCGACGTTCAACCTCACCGCGACCATCTCGATCTGCATCGTGATGCTGGTGGCGATGATGGAGAGCACCGCGGACATGATCGCGCTCGGCGAGATCGTGGACCGACCAGCGGACGAGCGGACCATCGCGGCCGGGCTGCGCGCCGACGGCGCCGGTAGTGCGCTCAGCGCCGTGTTCGGCGGTTTCACCTGCAGCGCGTTCGCGCAGAACATCGGTCTGGTGGCGCTGACCAGGGTCCGCAGCCGGTACGTGGTCGCCACCGCGGGCGGTGTGCTGGTGCTGCTGGGCCTGTTCCCGGTGGTCGGCGCTGTCGTGTCGCTGGTCCCGCAGCCGGTGCTCGGCGGTGCCGCGCTGGTGCTGTTCGGTTCGGTGGCCACCAGCGGGATCCGCACACTCGGCAAGTCTGATCTGGGCGATCCGTTCAACTCGCTGGTCGTGGCGGGGTCGCTGGGCATCGGCCTGATCCCGGTCGTCGCGCCGCAGTTCTACGAGCACTTCCCGGCCGCGATGCGGACCGTGCTCGACTCCGGCATCAGCACCGGCTGCCTAGCGGCCCTGCTGCTGAACCTGCTGTTCAACGCGATGCGCAAGCAGCCACCCGAGTCAGCGCCGACGGTGCCCGCTGACGCGGCCGTCGGCGAAGTCCCGGAGCCCCGAGCATCAGAACAGGAATCCGAAAAGCACAGCTCGTGAGCGCACAACCCCATTCAGGTGAGGAGTGAGGGGCACCCTTTACCAAGTAAGTTGGTAAAGGGTGCCCCTCACCTCACGAATGCTTGGGCTTGGCGAACACCCTTCGCACCATGGGTTCGAAGAACTCCAGCGGGAGCGTGTCGTAGGCCGGGTCGAAGCTGGACTGGTCGTAGCGCTCGCAGAAGTCGACGCATGCCTGGTAGTGCGGGCTGTCCCGGTAGCGGTCCCGGACGTTGCGGTCCAGGCCGTAGTGGTGTGCGTAGTAGTACATCTGGAAAGCGCCGTGGTGCTTGATGATCCAGTGCACCTCGTCGCGCACGTACGGCCGCAGGATCACCGCCGCGAACTCGCTGTGGTTCTCCGGCGCCAGGTCGTCGCCCAGGTCGTGCAGCAGCGTCGCGACGACGTACTCCTCGTCGCGGCCGTCGCGGTGCGCTCGCGTCGCCGCCTGGAGGCTGTGCTCGTAGCGGGACACCTGGTAGCCGTCGAAGCTGTTCTGCAGCGCTTCCAACGCCTTCAGCAGCCGGTCCGGCAGCTCGCGCACCTGCCGTTCTTCCAACTCTGCCAACAACAGGTAGTCCTCGCGCGTCCCCTCGGACATCTGCGTGAAGCTGACCGTGCGCATCTGTTCCCCTCTCGTCCCGCGCTACTGCCGCCGTCGCAGCTCGACCACGACATCGCCATCGTCGACGTGCACCGGATAGGTCCTGGCCCGCATCTTCGGATCGACCAGGGACCGGCCGGTGGTGATGTCGAATTCCCAACCGTGCCAGGCACATCGCAGGACCTGGCCGTCCTTGCCGTATTCGTAGCGGTAGGAATCGGTGGGCAGCGCGGTGCCGGTCAACGGTCCCTCGCACAACGCGCCGCCCGCGTGCGGACAGGTGCCGTGCAACGCGAAGAACCGCCCGCCGGAGCGGAAGAGCCCGATCTTCCGACGCCCCACCCGGAACAGCAACCGGTCACCGTCGCGCAGTTCGTCGGACCGGCAGACCACCACCCGACCGGCCGAGTCCGGCTCAAGCGTTCGCACTCGCGGCCTCCGTCCGGACCGGGAGCCGGTAGAGCCGCCGCGCGTTGCCGTCCAGGACCGCGTCCCGCCACTCGTCGGGGAACCTGGTCTTGTACGGGTCGTCGAAATCCCAGTGCGGGTAGTCCGAGGAGAACATCAGCATGTCCTGGGCACCGATGTCGGCCAGCGCGGTCCACAGCGCGTCCGGGTTCTTCGGCCGTTCCAGCGGTTGGGTGGTGGCCCGGACGAACTCGCGGGCGTACTCGCTGGGCAGCCGCTTGAGCCACGGGGTTTCCTTGCGCAGCGCCTGGTAGTCGGCGTCGAGCCGCCACAGCACCGCGGGCAACCACGCCACGCCGCACTCGACCAGCACGAAGCTGGTGCCCGGGTACTTCTCGGGGATGCCGTGCGCGAGCACGCTGGCGACGTGTCCCATGCCCGACTCGCAGAGCATGGCGTGCGCTTCCCAGTAGAACGTCGGCGGGCCGGTGCCGGTCGGGTTGACGTTGACGCCGCTGGTGCCGCCCAGGTGCGCGGCGATCGGCAGCCCCATCTCCGAGGCGGCCGCCCAGATCGGGTGGTAGCAGGGGTCGCCGTAGGGGCGCTGCGATCCGGACGTCACCAGCGCCTGCACCACCTGCGGATGATCGCCGAGCCGCCGGATCTCCGCGGCGGCGCCGTGCGGATCCTGCGGCGCGATGACGATGGAGACGCGGAACCGCTCGTCGTAGCGGGCCCAGGTGTCCAGCACCCAGTCGTTGTAGGCGCGGGCCAGCGCACTTGCGTAGTACGGGTTGGCGAGCGTGGACACCTCGACGGATTCCTCGCCGAGCAGGATCGCGTAGTCCACGTCGTAGCGATCGAGCAGTTGCTCGCGCATGAACGCGTAGTCGGTGCCGGGTGCGCCGCCATCCGGCGGGACGGTGTCGTAGCGGATGTAGCCCTCGGGATGCAGCCAAGGGCGGTGCGCGTGCGGGAAGGAATCCGCGCCGCCCGGCAGCTCACCGCGGTCCAGGTAGTCGCGGAAGTTGCGGTCCAGGTACGGCAGCAGCTCGCGGGCGGAGTTCCAGCCGTTGTGCACGTCGCAGTCGATCATGCCGACTCCTCGGTTGTGCGCAAATAGCACCACTATGCTGATATCGCACGATACAGCTGTCAATGATCCGATCGAGGAACGCATAATCGGAGCCATGAAGCCGCTTGAAACGGTGGACCGGGCGCTGCAACTGCTGCAGGCTTTCGACCGCGACCACCGGGAGTTGTCCGTCGGCGAGCTCGCCGAGGCGTTGCAGGTGCACCACAGCAACGCCTCCCGGCTGGCGGCCACGCTCGCGCTGCGCGGCTTCCTGGAACGGGCCACCGGCAGCGAGCGCTACCGGGTCGGCCCGGAGCTGCGCCGCCTCGGCATGCTCGGCTTCCTCGACCACGACCTGGTCTCGGAGGCGCGCGAGATCATGAACAGGCTGGTCGACGAGGTCGGCGAGACCGTCGCACTGTCCACACTGGACGGCGATCAGGCGGTGGACATCGCCGAGTCGCCCGGTCGGCACGTGATCGGCGCGCGGCAGTGGATCGGTCGGCGCTATCCGCTGCACGCCACCTCCGACGGCAAGGTGTTCCTCGCCTTCGCCGCCCCGCTGGAATCCAGTCAGCTGGAAGCGCTCACCGAGCACACCATCACCGACCCGGACGAGCTCAAGAACGAGATCGACGAGATCCGCCGCCGCGGCTGGGCCACCGCCCGATCGGAGCTCGAAACCGGCATGTGCGGTGTCGCCGCACCGGTTTTCGGGCCGGGCGGGCAGTGCGTCGCGGCGCTCAACATCACCGGGCCGGACTACCGGCTACCCGAACCGGCCCTGCGCGAACTCGGCCGGACGTGCCGCGCGGCGGCCGACGACCTCAGCGCCCGGTTGGGTTTCACCGGCTGAAACGAGCCCACCGCCGGGCAGGTTCGCGCCGCACCGGCGTGGGAGTTCCCGGAGGAAAACCGCATACCCGGCACCGGTATTGGGCCAGGCGTCCGAACTTGCCTCGGCGAACGGCCGCTCTTGCCGTTGCCCGCGCAACAACGTCGGCTCGGATTCGTTGATCAATCGAATCTCGTGCCAACGTTGGGAGACGCAATGCGGATGCGGGCCCTGATCACCGCCGGATTGGTCGGCTTGTCGGTCTTCGCGACCCAGACGGCCGCGACCGCGCAGTCCGCCGGTGACCCGCTCAGTGCGAAGCAGTGGGGACTCGCGCAGATCCGGGCCCCTGAGGCCTGGACGAGCAGCACCGGCGCTGGCCAGATCATCGCCGTGGTGGACACCGGCGTCGACCTCGGACACCCGGACCTGGCACCGAAACTGGTGCCGGGCGCGACTTTCGCCGGTTGCGGCGCGCAACCGGCACCGTGCGGCAACGGCGACTGGCGGGGCGTCGACGGCGTGGGCCAGCAGGTCGACAGCCACGGCACGCACGTCGCGGGCATCGCAGCGGCGGTGGCGGACAACGGGATCGGGATCGCCGGGGTCGCGCCGGACGCGCGGATCATGCCGATCAAGGCGCTGGAGAACGGTTCCGGCACCTTCGCCGACATCGGCGCGGGGATCCGCTACGCGGCAGATCACGGCGCGAACGTGGTGAACCTCAGCCTCGGCGCGCAGCCCGGCTCGCAACTGCTGACGCTGCTCGGATTGACCACCGAAACGAAGGACGCCATCGCGTACGCACGCGAGCGCGGCGTGGTCGTGGTGGCCTCGGCGGGCAACGAAACCGCGCCGCTGTGCGACACGCCGTCGTGGGAGGCGGGCGCGCTGTGCGTCACCGCGACGGACGCCGACGAGCTCCACTCGGTGTACTCGAACCTCGGCATCAAGCTGGACACCAAGGTGGTGGCCGCGCCGGGCGGTTCGTCGTTGCAGGACTGCGACGGCGACATCTGGTCCACGGTGCCGCGAGGTGCCGGTTCGCCGGACTGCGGGCAGGGCGACTACGACGCGTTCGCCGGAACGTCGATGGCCGCCCCGCACGTCGCGGGCGTCGCGGCGTTACTCGGTGCACAGGGCCGCAACGCAGATGGAGTAGAGCAGGCGCTGATGCACAGTGCGCGCACACCGCTGTTGGAACTTCGCGGCGTTTTCACCCCGCTGTACGGCTACGGCGTCGTCGATGCCGCCGCAGCCGTCCAACAACCGCTGTGACCAGGCATTGATCGGTCGTGAGTGGTGCTGGTCGTTCTTGCGGCTATTACCACTCACGACCCGCAGCACGGCGCGCCGCGGCAGAAAAGGTGCAAAATTCCTCGACCGCGCGTCCGAATCTGGGGACAATGATCAGTGCACCGCGTAACCGCGCGGGGTACCGACCGATCCGGGAGCGTGGGCCGATGGACCTTTCGAAGTTGTTCAAGATGGTGTCGCCAGCGAAGCACCACTCGCACGGGCACTACTCCAGCAGTGGTCACCGCCGCAGGCATTCCAGCAGTGGACACCGCCGTCGGCACGACAGCAGCAGCGGCCACGGCCATCGGCGGCACCGCTCCCGCAGCAGCAGCGGCGGCTACTACCGGCGTCGCAGCCACAGCTGATCGCGTGCAAATCGGCTCTGTTCGGTGTTGATCGACTCGTTGGACTCCTACTACTACGGCGAACCGGACCTGGACTGGGGACCGCCGGGATCGCCGCTGACACCAGGTGAATCGCTGGCACCCGGTTACCGGGTCGTCGACCACCTGCGCCGCGGCAGTCGGCTCGACGTCTACGACGTGTGGAGCGAACAGCGGGCCTGCCGTTGCATCGCCAAGACCGTTCGGCCGGAACGTGCCCCGGACGAGCGGGCGGTGGGGTGGCTGCGCAACGAAGGTGTGCTGCTGACCCAGTTCACGCATCCGCATCTGGTGCGCGGCTACGAGATCGTGCAGACCGAACAACCGGTGCGCCCGGCCGTGATCACCGAGACGCTGCCCGGTCACACCCTGAGCTACCTGATCGAGCAGTTCGGTCGACTGCGGCCGATCGACACCGCGGTGTTGGGCATCCAGCTGTGCTCGGTGCTGGGCTACCTGCATCGGCGCGGCTGGGTGCACCTCGACGTGAAACCGTCCAATGTGGTCGAGATCGGTGGCCGCGCGGTGCTGCTCGACCTCAGCTTGGCGTGCCGCATCGGCGAGCACAGCTCGGCCGGGACCTTCGACTACCTGTCCCCCGAACAGGCCAACGGCGGCGAGATGACCCCGGCGGTCGACACCTGGGGGCTCGGCATCACGTTGTACGAGGGCCTGTCCGGCACCACGCCGTGGGCCGACGTGTCGCACCGGGAACGCAGCGCCAACGGCACCCGCTACTACCCGCAACGGGACCGCACCGCCGCGCCGCTGCGCACCCACCGGCGGTTGCCCGCGGCACTGTCCCGGACGGTGGACGCCTGCCTAGACCCGGATCCGAAGGCCCGCCCGACCGTCGAAGAGGTCTCGGCTCGCCTGATCGCCTGGTCCGGCATGAACCCGGAAACCATCGGCACCGAAGAACCCCCACCGTCCGAAGAAACCACAGGTGAGGGGCACCCGTGACCAACTAAGAGGGTGCGCGGATTGGCTTGCGTGGCGGTGCGGGTAGCGGAACCTCAGAGGTCTTCTCGCTGTGGGATCCCCGACATCATGTATGTCCAAATACACCACGTCGGGGCTGTCCTCGCGAGAAAACCTCTGAGAACCCGCGGCGGCGCAAGCTGCGAGGGTGGGAGGAAGCGGCTGACGCCGCTTGCCTGACGACCCCCTCGACATGCCCAATCCGCGCGAGTTCTAACTTGGTCCCGGGTGCCCCTCACCTCGAAAAGTTGTTCAGCGCTTGCGGCGGAAGGCAATCGCGAAGGCGATGAGCACGGCGGCGAGGGCGAACTGGCCGCCCCAGACGATCCGGTTGACGCTGACCGCCGCGTGCCAGGCGACCTCGCCGTCGGCGGAGATCGAGAACGCGCCGACGGGGCGGGAGACCACACCGACACCTCGACCGTCGTCGCTCGGGCGACCCCGGCGACCGCCGCCGACGCGGATGCTGGCCACCGGCACCAGAGTGGTGTCGCCTTGCTGGACGGGCTCGCCGAAGACCTGGTGCTTGCCCAACCGTTCGGCAAGCGTCTCCAGGATGTCGGCCCGATCGGTCTGCTCTGCCATGATCATCCCCTCCTGCGGCACCGAAGCGCGACGTTAGCCGCTCCAGTCGTACGGCGCGCACGATTCGCCCAGCCCACTGGAAGCCACCCGTAGGTATGACCGCAGCGATTTCGTGCGAAATCGCCAGTTCCGCCGCCCGCACGGACGCTGGAACACCACCCGGAAGCTGGGAAATGCCTCGCGGAGTCAGCCAAAACTGCCAATGCCACGGCCCGCCGGGTGCCAGTTCTAGGCAAAACCGGCAAGCCTCCTAGCCGTCATCAGCCCGACAACCGCCTGCGCTGATCGGGACCGAAGAAGCTCCAGGCAGCGCGAACCACCGCTCGGGGTCAGAAGCGGATGACCTGGCGCATGGCTCGGCCAGCGGCGAGCTCGTCCATCGCGTGGTTGATCTCGTCCAGCTCGATCGTGCCCGACACCAGTTGGTCGACCGGCAGCTTGCCCGACCGCCACAGGTCCGCGTACTCCGGGATGTCACGGGCGGGCAGCCCGGAGCCCAGGAACGAGCCGATGATCGTGCGGGTCTCGCTGACCAGCGCCAACGGCGAGATGCTGCTGCGCGCCTCCGGCGAAGCCAGACCGACCGACACCGTCCGACCGGCGGGTGCGGTCACCGAAACGGCCGTCTCGAACGCCTTCGCGTTGCCGCTCGCCTCGACGACCACCGACGTCTTGTGCCTGGACTCGACCGCCTCCTCCGGCGTCAACGCCTTCGCCGCACCGAGCTCAAGGCCGCGGGACCGCTTGCCCGGCAACGGATCGACGACGGTCACGCTCCCGGCCCCGCAGGCGAGCGAGACGAGCACCGCGGCCATACCGACTCCGCCGACGCCGACCACCGTGACGTCCTCGCCCGGCTCCAACCGGGCCGCGTTCTTCACCGCACCGCCACCAGTCAGCACCGCGCACCCGAGCAGCGCACCGATCTCCGGCGGCACGTCGTCGGCGATCGGCACCACGGAGTGGCGGTCCACCACCGCGTGCGTGGCGAATCCGGAAACGCCGCAGTGGTGGTGCACCTCCCGGTCGTCCCAGTGCAGGCGGCGAGCCCCGGAGAGCAGCGTGCCCGCACCGTTGGCCGCCCAGCCCGGTGAGCACAGCTGCCGCCCGCCCGCGCGACACGCGTCGCATTCCTCGCACCGGGGCACGAAGTACAGGACCACCCGCTGGCCCTCGGCGAGATCCGTGACTCCGGCGCCGACCTTGTCGACCCGGCCGCACGCCTCGTGCCCGAGCAGCATCGGCACCGGCCGCACCCGGTTGCCGTCCACAACGGACAGATCGGAGTGGCAGACTCCGGCCGCCTCCAGCCGAACCAGGAGCTCACCGGGCCCCGGCTCGTCGAGGTCGAGTTCGGTGACCGCGAGCGGTTGCGACTTCTCCCACGGCCCCGGCCGACCGCACTCCTGCAGCACCGCACCCCTGATCTTCATCACCACGCTCCTTCGCCAGCGGATCCACGCCCATCCGCTCACGCCGAACGGGTCTTGTCCAGTGGGCCGCCCACCATGCGAGAAGCACGCGGCTACGGCGACTGAAGGGCACCCTTGACCGGCTTACTCGGTCGAAGGTGCCCTTGACTGTTCACCGAAACGTGGTCAGAGGCGCCCGAGTTTGCGGATCTCCGACTCGGACAGCCCGGTCAGCTGCTTGACCTCGTCCGCATCGGTGCCGCCGTTGTCCAACGCCCGCACGAAGGACGCCGCCAGCGCTCGCGCGGTCGCGGGCTCGTCCAGCACCGCGCCACCACTGGCCGACGCGTACGCCGCCAGCCGCGCGGCTTCAGCCGGGGCGGAGTCCCGGAAAGCCGCGAACACCGCCGCGTAGCGGGTCACCAGCTGCGCCGGGTGCATGTCCCAGCCCTGGTAGAAGCCGTGCTCCAGCGAGCGGCGGGTGAGCTCGTAGTGGATTCGCCAGCCGTGGTGCACCTGGTCGCCGACCGGGAGCACGTTCGTCGAGCCGTCCGACAGGAACACCCCGGTTCCGGCGGCCGACACCTGCATCGCGTGCCGCGCGAAGTCGCAGGCGCGGTGCGCGAGGTGCTGGTGCGCGGCGGTCAGCCCGCAGCCGGCGGTGTAGTCGTAAGTGCCGAAGTGCAGCCCGGTGACCCGCCCGCGGCCAGCCCGCAGGAACAGCGGCAGCGCGAACCGCCCCTGCGAATCAACGATGGATTGCGTGGTCTCCACCTGGATCTCGAAGCGCAACGACTTCTCCGGCAGGCCCAACTGCTGCTCGAAGAGCTCCAGCAGCTCGACGAACACGTCGAGCTGCGCGACGTCGACGACCTTCGGGAAGGTGAGCACGAACCCAGCGGGCAAGCTGCCCCACTGCTGCAGCAGCGCGGTGAGGAAGATGTCCAGCGTGCGCACCGAACGGGTCCGCAGCTCAGGGGTGTCGAAGGACTTGACCCGCAGGCCGAAGTTCGCTGGCTCCGCGCCGTCGCGCAGCCAGCCGACGACCACCCCGGCGGTGCGCTCGGCGTCGGCGTCCTCGACTTCGTCGGCGGGGCGGCCGTAGCCGTCCTCGAAGTCGATGCGCAGGTCCTCCACCGGAGCGTTCCGCAGCTTCGCCTGCACCCGCGGATGCACGGCCTGGGCGACCTGCGGGTCCAGGCCCAGGATCTGGACGAAGTCCTCGGGCCGGGCCGCGTCCCGGTCGAGCGCGGCCAGCGCCTCACGACCCCACTGCCGCACCGTTTCAGCGTCCACCTTGTTCGCTGGCACGTAGCAGGTGTGCACCGGCTGCCGAGCCGCGCGCGCTCCCGGATACGTGCGGGCGACGTGTTCGTCCACAGCGGACAGTCGGGCGAGCCGTCGGGTGATCTCGGCGGCTTCCAGCGAGGTTCTGGCCACTTGCGCTCCCTTCGAAAGGTCCGTGCGCCTGCCGGGGCGATCCCGGCAGGCGCCCCCCGTGTGGAGGAGAACAACAGGCAAGCCGGCGGCGCCACGGCATATACGCACACCGAAGCCCCACCCCCCCCCACGAAAACAAGC